>NZ_JBFAJW010000003.1:434021-854777 GCF_040655395.1 Nocardia sp. NPDC050435 | reverse complement strand
CTTGCATGTGTTAAGCACGCCGCCAGCGTTCGTCCTGAGCCAGGATCAAACTCTCCGTTGAAGACTCTCAACCACACCCGAAGGTGCAATCAGAAGAATTAACCAGAGTCCGAAAACCTTGGCAAAACAAAACGCCAGCAAAAAGATTTGCTGACTAAATGTCCGATCCCGTCAACCGGGGGGTATGAGGAATCGGAACCAATAAATTATTGGCACTGACATTCATCGACACACTATTGAGTTCTCAAAGAACACACGCACACGCATCGGCCACTCGATCTCTCGGGGGTTTCAACGAGGCAACTTAAACAGCTTAGCTCAGCCAGTAACCCAGATCCAAATCTGGGGTCCTAGTCGAGCTAGTGTGATCGCCAGGCGTTCCTCGTACTACCTCGTTTCCCAGGCCGTTAGGCTCCGGGTCGGTGTCCGTGTCGCTCTGACTCGATAAAAGTTACGTGCCGGCGAACGCAAAGTCAAATCCGCAGGTAGACGGCGTGTTTCAGCCTGCTGCGCCGAGGACCCGGTCCGCGAAGCCGGGCTGGAACCACCCCGGCGCCGACGCGGTGAACCGCTCCCGATCCCATCGGCCCGCCCCGGCCGGCACGGAACCGACCAGTTCGACTCCGGTCAACCGCGGCAGGTCGGTGCGATTGCACTCCGCGGCCAGATCCGGTGTCTCCGGCCAGGATCCGATGACCAACCCCGCGCACGGCACACCGGCCGATGCCAGCAGCCGCGTCGTCAGCTCGGTGTGATTGAGCGTGCCGAGGCCCGCCGCCGTCACCAGGAGCACCGGCGCGTCCAAGGCCGAAGCCAGCTCGAGCAAGGTGAAATCACCGATCCGGACGAGCAAGCCGCCGGCGCCCTCGACCAGGATCAGATCGGCGTCGTCGAGCGACTTGATCGCGGCGGCAGTCTCTTCCAGCGTCAGCAGCGGCAGGCCACTGCGCCGCGCGGCGGTGTCGGGCGCCAGTGGATCCGGGTAGCGGGCCAGTTCGACCCCGCGCCCCACACCGCTCAACCGCTCGACCTCGGCCAGGTCGCCGGGCTCCCCCGGGGCGACGCCGGTCTGCGCGGGTTTGCACACCGCGACCGACAGATCCGCGGCGGCTGCGGTGGCGGCGAGAGCCGCGGTGACCACGGTCTTTCCGATATCGGTCGAGGTGCCGGTGACGAGAAGCACGCTCACGCGGACACCGCCTCGAGTCCGCGCGCCTGCGCGAGCACGTCGCCGAGCACCGCGGCGATGGTGTCGAGTTCGGCGGGGGTGAGGTTGGCACGCGCGGTGAGACGCAGGCGCGACGTGCCTTCGGGTACCGAGGGCGGACGGAAGCAGCCGACGTCCAGGCCCCGGGCGCGGCAGGCCTGAGCGGCGTCGAAGGCGACCTGCGCTTTGCCCAGGACGACCGAGACCACCGCCGACGGCGGCGCGGGCACACCGGCGATGCGCGCGATGTCGGCGGCACGCTCCAGCACCCGCGCGGCCAGCTCCGGCTCGCGGCGCAGCAGGCCCAGCGCGGCCCGCGCCGCGCCGACGGCGGCGGGCGCGAGGCCGGTGTCGAAGATGAAGGTCCGCGCCGCGTCGACCAGGTGCGCCCGCACGCGTTCGCTGGACAGCACCGCCCCGCCCTGTGCCGCAAGCCCTTTGGACAGCGTGGCGGTGATGACCAGGTCGGGTTCCCCGGCCAGGCCGGCTTCCTCGACGAGCCCGCGCCCGCCGGTGCCGCGCACGCCGATGCCGTGCGCCTCGTCGACGATCAGCACCGCGCCGTTCGCCCTGGTGACGCGATGCAGGTCGGCCAGCGGGGCCAGATCGCCGTCGGCGCTGAACACCGAATCGGTGAGGACGAGCGCACGCTCCTCGGTGCGCGCGGCCAGCAGCCGGTCCACCGCGTCCACGTCACAGTGCGCGGCGATTTCGACCCGGGCGCGCGAGAGCCGGCAGGCGTCGACCAGGGAGGCGTGACTGCCCGCGTCGGACACGACGAGCGCGCCGCGCCCGGCGAGCGCGGTCACCACGCCGAGGTTGGCGGTGTAGCCCGAGGAGAAGACCAGGCCCGCTTCGGCGCCGACGAAATCGGCCAGCTCGGTTTCGAGCTGCGCGTGCTCGGCGGTGGTGCCGGTGACCAACCGCGACCCCGTGGACCCGGTCCCCCAGCGGCGTACGGACGCCACCGCGCCCTCGACGACCTCGGGGTGCCGCACTAGTCCGAGATAGTCGTTGGAGGCCAGGTCGATCGAGGCCGACTCCGCGGCTCGCGGCCGCAGCTCCCGCCGCAACCCCGCGCCCACACGCGCTTCGGCCCGTTCGTCCAACCAACTCAGCGGATCGGTAGTCACAGCTCCGCAGCCTACTTGAACGCCGTTCAAGTCAACACCCTCATTTCGAATTCGCCGCCGCGGCGGCACACATGCCCGCGGTGATCGCGGCGATGTCCTCCGAGGTGCTGATGAACGGCGGCATCGCGTAGATGTTGTTGCGGAACGGCCGCAGCCACACTCCGGCGGCAACCGCGGCGGCGGTGGCGGAACGCATGTCGACCGGCTGGTCCAGCTCGATGACGCCGATCGCGCCGAGGACGCGCACCTCCCGGACGCCGGGCAGCGCGCGGGCCGGCGCCAGGCCCGCCTCCAGTTCGGCTTCGATCCGGCGCACCTCCGACCGCCAGTCCCGTTCCCGCAGCAGTTCGATCGACGCGATGGCGACCGCGCAGGCCAGGGGGTTGCCCATGAAGGTGGGGCCGTGCATGAGGCCGCCGTGCCCGGCGCTGATGGTTTCGGCGAGGTGGGCGGTGCACAGGGCGGCGGCCAGGGTGAGGTAGCCGCCGGTGATGGCCTTGCCGACGCACAGCACGTCGGGGCTGACGCCGGCGTGGTCGGCGGCGAAGAACTCACCGGTGCGGCCGAACCCGGTGGCGATCTCGTCGAAGATCAGCAGCACGCCGTGCCGGTCGCAGAGGGTGCGCAGGTCGGTGAGGTAGCGCGGATCGTGCCAGCGCATCCCGCCGGCGCCCTGGACCACGGGTTCGACGATGACGGCGGCGAGTTCGTCGGCGTGCGCGGCGAAGGCGCGTTCCAGTTCGGCCACGTACTCGGGCCGGTAGTCGACCGGCGGCATCGGGACGAAGACCTGCTCGACGAGGACGTCGGTCCACAGCGAGTGCATGCCGCCGTCGGGGTCGCACACGCTCATCGGACTGAAGGTGTCGCCGTGGTAGCCGCCGCGCCAGGTGAGCAGCCGGCGTTTGGCGGGGCGGCCGAGCGCGCGCCAGTACTGCAGGCACATCTTGACCGCGACCTCGACCGATACCGATCCGGAGTCGCAGAGGAACACCTTGTCCAATCCGGCGGGCGTGAGTTCGACGAGCAGTCCGGCGAGACGGGCGGCGGGCTCGTGGGTGAGCCCGCCGAACATCACGTGACTCATCCGCCGCGATTGCTCGAGCAGCGCCGCGTCCAGCACCGGATGCCGGTAGCCGTGCACGGCGGCCCACCAGGAGCTCATCCCGTCGACGAGTTCGCGGCCGTCGGCGAGGGTGAGCCGGGTGCCGGCGGCGCTCGCGACGACCAGCGGTTCGGTCGTGGCGGGGAACCCGCCGTAGGGATGCCACACGTGTTCGGCGTCCAGAGCGGTGATTTCATCAGGGGTCAGTGCCACAGGAATCCTCGCGGTGCAGTGACCCGCCCCGGCCTCGCCGAGACGGCTTGAACGCCGTTCAAGTTACCACCGGAGCTCGCGGGATCCGAAAGAACATGGGCAATCGCCGAATTCACTCGCCCACTTCCGGACTGCGCCTTATTCTTTGACTCAGTCAAAGAATTCCGAGGAGCCGCCGTGACCACCGCCGCCGACATCGCGACCGTCCGCGCCTTCAACCGCCGCTACACCGAGGTCATCGGTGTGCTCGGCGCGGGCCTGCTGGACACCGAGTACTCGCTCACCGAGGCTCGGATCCTGTTCGAGCTCGCCACCTCCGGCTCGACCGAGGCGATCCGGCTGCGCACGGCGCTCGGCTTGGATCCCGGCTACCTGAGCCGCATCCTGACCCGGTTCAAGAACCGGGGACTGATCGAGAGCAGCCGATCCAGCAGCGACGGCCGGCGGCAGGAGGTGCGGCTCACCGATCGCGGGCGCGCGGAGTTCGCGATCCTGAACGAGCGCTCGGGCCTGGACGTCCGGAAACTGCTCGAGCCGCACCCACCCGCGGACCGCGCGAAGCTGATCCGCGCGATGACGACCATCCAGCAGCTCCTGGACCGGGCCGCCGGCCCCGCCGAGCCGCCCGCGCTCACCCTGCGCGCGCCGAAACCCGGCGACTACGGCTGGGTGATCCAACGCAACGCCGCCCTGTACGCGGCCGAGTACGGCTGGGACGCGAGCTACGAAACCCTGGTGACCAAGATCGTCGCGGATTTCCTCGACTCGCACGACGAGCGCCGCGAACGCGCCTGGATCGCCGAGTCCGGCGGAGCTCCGGTGGGCGCGGTGTTCTGCGTAGCCGAGGACGAGACGACCGCCCGCCTGCGTCTGCTGCTGGTCGAGCCGTCGGCGCGCGGGCTGGGCGTGGGTTCGGCGCTGGTCGCCGAATGCCTGCGCTTCGCGACGGCGGCGGGCTACACCGACATGGTGCTGTGGACCAACGACGTGCTCGCCGCGGCCCGCCGCATCTATCAGCGCGCCGGCTTCCGATTGACCGAATCCGCCCCGCATCACAGCTTCGGGCACGACCTGATCGGACAAACCTGGCATCGCGGCCTGAGCGCCGAGTGACGGCAACCACCCCGCACGGACCGGGCTGCTCGGGCCGCTAGTGTCGACCTATGCCCCAGCCCGACCCAGCACCCGGTGACGTGACGCCGCTCGGGGTCTGGCCCGGCACCGCGTACCCCCTCGGCGCCACCTTCGACGGCGCGGGCACCAACTTCTCGGTGTTCTCCGAGATCGCCGACGCCGTCGAGCTGTGCCTGGTCGCCAAGGACGGCACCGAGACCCGGGTGGCGCTGGAGGAGGTCGACACCTACGTCTGGCACGCCTACCTGCCGACCATCGGGCCCGGACAGCGCTACGGCTTCCGGGTGCACGGCCCCTACGATCCGGATCGCGGCCTGCGGTGCGATCCGAGCAAGCTGCTGCTCGACCCCTACGGCAAGGCCTTCGACGGCGAGTTCGGCAACGACCCCTCGCTCTACACCTACGGGCTGGATTCGCTGGGCCACACCATGACCGGCGTGGTGATCAACCCGTTCTTCGACTGGGGCCCCGACCGCCCGCCGAATCGGCCGTATCACGAGACGGTGATCTACGAGGCGCACGTCAAGGGTATGACGATGACGCATCCGGAGATTCCCGAGGAACTGCGCGGCACCTACGCGGGCATCGCGCATCCGGCCGTCGTGACGCACCTGAAGGATCTGGGCATCACCGCGATCGAGCTGATGCCGGTGCACCAGTTCCTGCACGATCGGGTCCTGCTCGACCAGGGCCTGCGAAACTATTGGGGCTACAACAGCTTCGGCTATCTGGCCCCGCACAACGAGTACGCGGCCAGTCCGCGCGGCGGCGCGGCCGTGACCGAATTCAAGGCGATGGTGCGGGCGTTGCACGCCGAGGGCATCGAGGTCATTCTGGACGTGGTGTACAACCACACGGCCGAGGGCAACCACTTCGGCCCGACCCTCGGCTTCCGCGGCATCGACAACGCCGCCTACTACCGGCTCGACGAGGGAAACCCCGCGCACTACGTCGATTACACCGGCACCGGCAACAGCCTGAACGTGCGCCACCCGCACACCTTGCAGCTGATCATGGACTCGCTGCGGTACTGGGTGCTGGAGATGCACGTCGACGGGTTCCGCTTCGATCTGGCCGCGACCCTGGCCCGCGAGCTGCACGATGTCGACCGGCTCTCGACCTTCTTCGATCTGGTGCAACAGGATCCGGTGGTCAGCCAGGTCAAGCTGATCGCGGAGCCGTGGGATGTCGGCGAGGGCGGATACCAGGTCGGCAACTTTCCGGGCCAGTGGACCGAGTGGAACGGCAAGTTCCGCGACACCGTCCGCGACTACTGGCGCGGCGAGCCGGCGACGCTGGGCGAGTTCGCCTCCCGGCTGACCGGCTCCTCGGATCTCTACGAGGTGACCGGCCGCCGCCCGAGCGCCAGCATCAACTTCGTGACCGCGCACGACGGCTTCACGCTGCGGGATCTGGTGTCCTACAACGACAAGCACAACGAGGCCAACGGCGAGGACAATCGCGACGGCGAGAACTACAACCGCTCCTGGAACTGCGGCGTCGAGGGGCCGACGGAGGATCCGGAGATCCTCGCGTTGCGCGCCAAGCAGTCCCGCAACCTGCTGGCCACGCTGGTGCTCAGCCAGGGCACGCCGATGCTGGCGCACGGCGACGAGCTGGGCCGCACCCAGCACGGCAACAACAACGCCTACTGCCAGGACTCGCCGCTGGCCTGGATGGATTGGTCACTGGCGCAGACGAATTCGGACCTGCTCGAGTTCACCCGGCGCGTGGTCGCCCTGCGCGCCCGGCACCCGGTCTTCCGGCGGCGGCGCTTCCTCGCGGGCCGTCCGGTCCGCTCCGGGGACGACGTCCACGACATCGCCTGGTTCACCCCGGCCGGGGTCGAGATGACCGCCGCGGACTGGGAAAGCGGAGTCGCCAAGGCGCTCACCGTGTATCTGAACGGCCACGGTATTCCGGAACCGGGCCCGCGCGGGGAACGCATCACCGACGATTCGTTCCTGCTGTGTTTCAATGCCCACGACCACGCGGTCGATTTCGTCATCCCCGGCGCCGAGCACGGCGTCGAATGGTCTGTCGCACTGGATTGTTCGGTACCCAACGGACACACCGAGGCCACCTATCCGGCGGCCGCCACGCTCGATGTTCCTGCCCGCTGCCTGCTCGTCCTCGCCTGCACCGCCTGACGCCCATGGCCCACCCGTCGCCCGACCAAAAACCCACACGGAATCGCTCCGCGATGCAACCAACAAACACCGATCCACTGCACAAGCCCGGCATCCGGGCCCGTCCGACACCGGTCCGCAGCACCTACCGGTTACAGCTGCGCCCCGACGCGCTGACCTTCGCCGACGCCCGCGCCATCGCGGAATACCTACAGCAGCTGGGTATTTCGCATCTGTACCTGTCGCCGATCCTGACCGCGGCGCACGGATCGACGCACGGTTACGACGTCACCGACCCGACCAGCGTCTCGGCGGCGCTGGGCGGCCCGCCCGGATTCAAGGCGCTCGCCGACGAGGTGCGCAGCCGGGGTATGGGCTTGATCGTGGATCTGGTGCCCAACCATGTCGGCGTCGCCGATCCGCGGCAGAACCCGTGGTGGTGGAACGTCCTGCGCAACGGCCGCGAATCGAAGTTCGCGCACTTCTTCGACATCGATTGGAGTGCGGGCAACGGCGCGGGCGGGCGGCTGGCGCTGCCGGTATTGCAGAGCGAGAACGATCCGGCCAAGCTGACGGTGGACCGCTCCGGCCCCGAACCCCTGCTGGCCCTGCACGATATGCGATTCCCGATCGCGCCCGACACCGACGGCGACAACGCGCTGCGCATCCACGACAAGCAGCACTACCGGCTGGTGAGCTGGAAGGCGGGGCTGTGCACTTACCGCCGGTTCTTCGCGGTGAGCAGCCTGGCCGCGCTGCGCCAGGAAGATCCGGAGGTGTTCGAGGCCACGCACCGCGAGCTGGCGGCCTGGTGCGAGCACGACCTCATCGACGGCGTGCGAGTCGACCATCCGGACGGATTGGCTTATCCCGGAGCGTATCTGGCCAAACTGCGCCAGCTCATCGGCCCGCACCGGCTGCTGCTGGTGGAGAAGATCCTGGCCAACCGGGAGCCGCTGGACCCGACGCTGCCGGTGGACGGCACCACCGGCTACGACGCGCTGGCGGGGCTCGGCGGCGTGCTCATCGACCCGGCCGGGGAACAGGCGCTGACCGAGCTGTCCCGCCGCGTGGCCGGCCACGGCAGCGACCGCGCGTGGTTCGGCGAGACCGAACATCGCATCAAACGCGCGGTGGCGGAGTCGATCCTGGCCCCCGAGGTGCGGCGGCTGGTCGAGGCGATCAAACGCGATGCGGGCGTGCCGGATTCGGACACCCTCGCGCTCACCAACGCCACCATCGAGGTGCTGGCGTTCATGCCGGTCTACCGGGTGGAGTACGCGCCGCTGGCCGGGATGACCGGCGCGATCATCGCCGAGGTCGAACGGCGCAACGCCGAGCTGACCGGGCCGCTGTCGGTGCTGGTGGCCGCACTGGGCACCGACGGCGAGGCGGCGGTCCGGTTCGGGCAGGTGTGCGGGGCGATGACCGCCAAGGCGGTCGAGGACACCATGTTCTACCGGGCGGCCCGGTTGGTGTCGCTGCAGGAGGTGGGCGGCAATCCGGCTCGATTCGGCCACTCGCTCAACGAGTTCCACCTCGCCAATATCGATCGCGCCCAGCGCTGGCCGGCCACCATGACCACGCTGTCCACGCACGACACCAAGCGCGGCGAGGATGTGCGGGCCCGGATCGGGGTGCTCTCCCAGGTCGCCAGCATCTGGTCGCGCGCGGTGGACGCCTGGCTGGAGCTGACGCCCGCACCCGACGGCGCGACCGCGCTGTTCCTGCTGCAGAACATGTTCGGAGTCTGGCCGGCTGACGGCCGCCCGGCCTCCTCGGTGCCGGGCCTGCGCGAGCGGCTGCATCAGTTCGCGGAGAAGGCCGTGCGCGAGGCGGGCACCTGCTCCTGCTGGGAGGATCCGGACACCGAGTTCGAGGCGGCGGTGCACGGCTGGATCGACGCGGTCATCGACGGCCCGGTCGGCGCAGAACTCAGCGACCTCACCCACGATCTGGCGCCGCACGCCTGGTCGGATTCGCTGGCGCAGAAGCTTTTACAGCTGTGCGGCCCCGGCATCCCGGATCTCTACCAGGGTTGCGAACTGTGGGAGGACTCGCTCGTCGACCCGGACAACCGCCGCCCCGTGGATTTCTCCGCCCGCACCGGCATGCTGCAATCGCTCACCGGCACACCGGCCCTGGATCCCAGCGGGGCCGCGAAGATGTGGATCGTCGCCTACGCGCTGTGGCTGCGCCGGGAACGGCCGGACTGCTTCGTCAGCGGCACCTATCAGCCGCTGTTCGCCGCCGGCGAGCAAGCCCGCCGGCTGGTGAGCTTCACCCGCGGCAAGGTCGGCGAGCCGGCCGAGGTGCTGGTGGCGGCCACCCGGCATTCGGTCGGGCTCAGCGAGACCGGCTGGGGCGATACGACGCTGGAGCTACCGCAGGGCACCTGGACCGACCGGCTCACCGGCCATACCTTCGCGGGCCGGGTCCGGCTGGAAAAGATGTTCACCCGGCTGCCCGTCGCGCTGCTCGTCCGGTCCTGACTCGGCGCAGGTGTCGGGCGTGACGACGCTCGCGTCCGTCGGGGGGATCGTCTCGATCAGCTCGATCGGGAAGGAACCGCCCAGGTCGTGCCGCCAGTGCCGCAGGTTGTAGGGCTCGTAGCCGGTGCTCGTGTCCACGGTGGAGGCCAGCAGCACGCCGTGGTCGTTGGTCACCCGCATCCGCCGCCAGGAGTTCCAGTAGAACCGCGGCGGCACCGGAGGGCGCGGGCCCAGCCGGCTGATCGCGCCGCGCAGCGTGCGCAGGGCGTTCAGCACCACGTAGGCGGGGCCCAGCGAGTCGTGCCGCAGCAGGTGCTGCTCCTTGTCCGCGCAGCACTCCGACAGGTCGTCCAAGCGCTCCCGGTCGAAGGCCAGGCCCTCGACCTCGGCCTCGCCGACCATCCAGCGCAGGGTGATGTCGGAGAGCCCGCATTCGGCGTAGCCGCCGCCGACATCGCTGTGCACGCCCTCGAACCAGACCTGCTTGACGCGATCGCCGCGCCGATCCTTGATGCGCCGGTACTTGCGCCCCAGTTCGACCGGCACCTGCCACAGGCAGGGTTCGAAATTGCGCCGCCGCTCGTCGATGGCCAGCGCCTGCCGCGCGCACAGCACCCGCTCGGACAGATCGGTGTTGTGGAAGCGGTGCCGCCAGGCGGTCAGGCCCGGGACGCCGAGCGCACCGACGGTGTCGAATACGCCGATGAAATCGATGTCGAAGCGGGGGTGACTGTGCTCGGCGCGGAAGTTCTGCCAGGCCGTCTCGGCGGGCGGGCGCCGCCACCACAGCAGCCGGCTCTTGGCGCGCCGCCGATACATCTTGAAGGCCTGCGGGTAGAAGCCGCCGATCATGGCCTCCGGAGTCATGATGCCGATCCGATCGATCAGGCCGATCAGGCTGCGCGCGGTGTAGGCGCCGCGGCTGAAACCGAAGACGAAGATCTCGTCGCCGGGCTCCCAGTTGATCGCCAGCTGCCAGTAGGCGGCGGACAGGTTGGCTTCCAGGCCGAGGCCGAACGCGCCGCCGATCAGCCGGTCGGCCGTGAATCCCCGTGCGCCCGGGCCGGATACATAGATGACGTGTTGCCGGATCAGCTCGCCGTCCGGGCCCGGAGCCTGCGGGCGGATCGTCTGCGCGATCTTGACGATATTCGAGACCGTTTCGCTGTTCTCGGCTTTCCAGGTGCCGTCACAGCACACCACCAAGCGTTTCATGGGCAAATCGTCCCCTCTGATCCCCTGCGAAACCTGCGTACTCGACTACCCGAATCATCGGGAGCCTCGCGGTGTTCGTTAATCAAATACCGCACCGGGCCGCTAAGGCCAGCATTTTTCCACGACAGCTACCGTGAGGACCATGCTCCACGGACGAGAAGCCGAACAAGCGGAGATCGATCGGCTGCTCGCCGCGGCGCGCGCGGGCCGCAGCGGCGCGCTGATCCTGCGCGGTGACCCGGGCATCGGCAAGACCGCCCTGCTGGATTACGCCGCCGCCCAGGGCATTCCCACGGTGCGCAGCGCCGGCGTCGAGTCCGAGGCCGAACTGCCCTTCGCCGCGCTGCACCTGCTGCTGCGGCCGGGGCTCGCCCTGCTCGACACACTGCCCGCCCGGCAGCGCTCCGCGCTGAGCGCCGCGTTCGGGCTGGACGACGGGGCGGCCGATTCCCCGTCCGACCGGATGCTGGTGGGGCTTGCGGTGCTGTCGCTGCTGGCCGAGGAGTCCACCGAGGGGCCGCTGCTGTGCCTGATCGACGACGCGCACTGGCTGGACCGCGCCAGCGCCGAGACGCTGCTGTTCGTGGCGCGGCGGCTGGACGCGGAGGGCGTGGCGGTCATCTTCGCGACCCGCGCCGGTGAGCACGATTTTCCCGCGCCGGGTCTGCCGGAGCTGCGCGTGGCGGGGCTGCGCCAGGACGCGGCGGCGGCGCTGGTGGACAGCCGCGCGCCCGACCTCGCGCCCGCCGTGCGCTACCGGCTGCTGACCGAGGCGTACGGCAATCCGCTGGCGCTGCTGGAACTGCCCGCCGTCCTGGCCGCCGAGGCGCCGGGGTCCGGTCCGAATCCGCTGCCGCTGACCCAGCGCCTGCAGGTGGCCTTCCACGGCCAGGTCAGCCGATTGCCCGTCGCGACCAGGACGCTGCTGCTGGTGGCCGCCGCGGCCGGGACCGACGAGCTCGCCGTCGTGCTGCGCGCGGGCGAGACGCTGGGCGCGGGTGTGGGCGATCTGCAGGCGGCCGCGGACGCGGGCTTGGCACACACCGACGGGCGCACGGTGGGGTTCCGGCATCCGCTGCTGCGCTCGGCCGTCTATCAGGGCGCGCCGCTGGCGCAGCGGCTGGCCGTGCACGCCGCGCTCGCCGCGACCCGCACCGCGCCCGAGGACGCCGATCTGCGGGCCTGGCATCTGGCGGCCGCGGCCACCGGGCCGGACGAGAAGACCGCCGCCGCACTGGAAGACAGCGCCGACCGGGCCCGGCGGCGCAGCGGCTACTCCGGGGCCGTCGCCGCCTACGAACGCGCGGCCGGGTTGAGCACCGATCCCGTGGCGCGGGTCCGGCGGCTGGTGGCCGCCGCCGAAACCGCCGGTGAGGCCGGGCAATTGGCGCGCGCGCAGGTGCTGGCCGAGCGGGCCGCGGCGCAGACCGCCGATCCGCTGCTCCGCGCGCGGCTCGACTTGGTCAGCGCCACCGCGGAATTCGGGGCGGGCAAGCCGCAGTCGGCGCACCACCGGCTGCTCGACGGGGCGGCCGCCGTGCGCGCGCTCGATCCGGTGCGGGCGACCCGCATGCTCGGCCAGGCGGTACACACCGCCTGGTACCTGGGCGCGCGCGAGCTCGACGAGGTCGCCGCGCAGCTGAGCGCCGTGCCGCTGCCCGACGGCGAACCGCTGACGCCGATCAGCCGCTACACCGTCGCCGCCATGACCGGGCGCTACACCGTCGACCTGCGGGCCGCGGCCGCCGCCGCGCGGCGCAACGGGGCCGACAGTCCGCGTGATCTGGTGCAGATGTGCGGCACGGGACTGGTGGTGGGACAGGACGATCAGGTCACCGAGCTGGCCCGCGAACTGATCGCCGAATGCCGCGAGCAGGGCCGGCTCGCCCTGCTGCCCACGCTGCTGTTCTTCCGCGCCGAGGCCGAGGTCGCGCTGGGCCGGCCCACCGAGGCCCGGCTCGCGGCGACCGAGGGCCTGCGGATCGCGAGCGATATCGGCCAGGCGCACTGGGTCAGCCAGCAGGCGGCCTGCCTGGCCTATCTGGCCGCGCTGGAAGGTGCGGAGCAGCAGTGCCGCGCGCTGGCCGGGCAGGCGCTGGCCGAGGAGCTCGGCGGTGCCGATGCCCCGGGCGCCACCTGGACGCACGCGGCGCTCGGCCTGCTCGAACTCGGTCAGGGCAAGGTCGACAGCGCGCTGGGCCGCTTCGAACTACTCGCGGTCGAGCCCGCCGCGCATCACGTCATCGGTCTGCGCACGCTCCCCGATCTGCTCGAGGCCGCGGTCCGGCTCGGCGCTGCGGAACGCGCGGGCGACGCCCTCGAGCGCCTGGAAACCTGGGCCGCGAACTCTGCTCAGCCGTGGGTCGCCGCCCTCGCGCACCGCTGCCGCGCCCTGACCGCGCCGGATTCGAGCGCCGAACGGCATTTCCGATCCGCGCTCGAGCTGGGTGGGCGGCCGTTCGAGCAGGCGCGCACGCAATTGCTCTATGGCGAGTGGCTACGCCGCGCACGGCGCAAGGTCGACGCCCGGACGCAGCTGCAGCCCGCGCTGGAGACTTTCGACCGGCTCGCCGCGACGCCCTGGGCCGACCGAGCCCGGACCGAACTCGCCGCACTGGGTGCGGGCACGACAGCCCGGCCCGTAGCGGGCGTGCTGGCGGCGCTCACACCGCAGGAACTTCAGATCGTGCGCCTGGCCGCCCAGGGTCTGTCCAATCGCGACATCGCCGCACAGCTGTTCCTGAGTCCGCGCACGGTGGGGCACCACCTGTACAAGGCTTATCCGAAGCTCGGGGTCGTCTCCCGCGGCGAACTATCCGGGCTGGCCTTGGATTGACGCGGCCCTCGCCGCGCGCGCGGTGCTCGGCGATTTCCCGGCGAGACCGCGGTCATCTGCTCAGTGCGCGGCGAACACTCGGTCGGGCCTCAACGGAGCGGCGGCCCGGCGCGCGCCGAGCGAACCCGCCGTCCAGCGAACCACGGCCAGCGCGGCGCCCAGCAGGACGGCCACTTGCGGCGCCCCCGTGACGACGGCGAGAACGACGGCGACCAGCACACCCGCGGCAAGCGCCTCGAGCTTGTACAGCGGCCACGCGGTGCCCGCGATGTCAACCGTGTGGGGGTGAGCCGTCTTCATGTCTTCAGGATAGACGGAGGACAAAGTTCGGGCCACCGAACATCAAGGTTTGTGGTCGAGCGGACACTCCGGGGAACACGAGCGCGACGGCACGCGTTTCCCCGGGTATGCCACTTACAGGAGAATACGCACCGAGCACCTCCGATTGGGCCCGTGAGCAGGCCGAAACGTATGAGAACTCCGGCGGCACCGACGGCACCGAACTGCAGGGCAAGCCCGTCGTCCTGCTGACCACCAAGGGCGCCAAGACCGGGCTCCTGCGCAAGACCCCGCTGATGCGGGTCGAGCACGACGGCGAGTACGCGGTCGTCGCCTCGCTGGGCGGCGCGCCCAAGCATCCGGTCTGGTACTTCAACATCAAGGCGCACCCGCACGTCGAGTTGCGCGACGGCACCGACACCAAGGACTACACCGCGCGTGAGGTCACCGGTGACGAGAAGGCGCGGTGGTGGGAGCGCGCGGTCGCGGTCTGGCCGGAGTACGCCAACTACCAGAAGAAAACCACCCGCGAGATCCCGGTTTTCGTGCTTACACCGCGATAACCGCGTAAGCCCTGTTCACCCACCCGCCGCATCCGCCCGATGCGGCGGGTGGCAGCATATTTCGGGTGTCCAATCCGCTTGATGTGATCACCGATCAGTCCACTTCCCGTGCAGCGCTCTCCGCTGACGAGATCGACGCGGCCGCCAAGCGAATTTCCGACATTATCGAGCCGACTCCGCTGCAGTTCAGCCCCCGGCTATCCGCGCTGTCCGGCGCGCAGGTCTACCTCAAGCGCGAAGACCTGACCGCGGTGCGCTCCTACAAACTGCGCGGCGCCTACAACCTGATCGTGCAGCTCTCCGACGCCGAGCGCGCCGCCGGCGTCGTCGCGGCGAGCGCGGGCAATCACGCGCAGGGCGTCGCCTTCGCCTGCCAGGCGATGGGGATCAAGGGCCGCATCTATGTGCCGACCACGACGCCGAAGCAGAAGCGCGACCGGATCAAGGTGCACGGCGGCGAGTTCGTGGAGCTGATCGCGATCGGCGAGACCTACGACGCCGCGGCCGCGGCCGCCGCCGACGACGTGGCCCGCACCGGCGCGACCATGGTGCCCCCCTTCGACGACCCGCGCACTGCCGCCGGGCAGGGCACCATCGCCGCCGAGGTGCTCGAACAGCTCGGCGTCGCACCGGATCTGATGGTCGTCCCGGTCGGCGGCGGCGGCTGCCTGGCCGGCATCGGCACCTACCTGCGCGAGCGGGCGCCGCACACCGCGTTGCTCGCCGCCGAGCCCGGCGGCGCGGCCTCGATGACCGCGGCGCTGGTCGCGGGCGGCCCGGTGACGCTGCCCGAGATCGATCCGTTCGTGGACGGCGCCGCGGTGCGCCGCATCGGGGCGCTGCCGTACGCGGCGGCGGCGAGCTTCGGCGGCCGGGCCCGTTCGCACGCCTCGCTGCCGTTACTGACCGCGACCGAGACCCTCAGCGGCGCGGGCTCTTTCCGGATGATGACGGTCGACGAGGGCGCGATCTGCACCGCCATGCTCGACCTGTACCAGAACGAGGGCATCATCGCCGAGCCCGCGGGCGCGCTGGCCGCGGCGGCACTGGCCGAGGTCGAGGTGGAGCCCGGCGCGACGGTGGTGTGTCTGGTCTCCGGCGGCAACAACGACGTGTCACGCTACGGCGAGGTGATCGAGCGTTCGCTCGTGCACCGCGGGCTCAAGCACTATTTCCTGGTCGACTTCCCGCAGGAGCCCGGCGCGCTGCGGCGTTTCCTCGACGAGGTGCTCGGCCCGGACGACGACATCACGATGTTCGAGTACGTCAAGCGCAACAATCGCGAAACCGGTGCGGCGCTGGTCGGCATCGAACTCGGCGCACCGGAGGGCCTGGCGGCGCTGCTGGAGCGCATGCGGGAATCGCCGATCCAGTGTGAGCGGCTGGAACCGGGCTCACCGGCCTACCGCTATCTGACCTGACCCGACTACCGCCCGGTCCGCTGCCACTCGGACCGGGCGGTCGTCCTTTATGCCGCCGCTTCGCGCGGCGTGTCCACCACGACGCGCTTGCTCGCGCGCAGGCAGTTGATGGTCAGCGGCAGCAGCCACATGGCCGCGACCTGGTCCACGCCCATCTGCGGCAGCGCCAGCCGGTTGTGCACGAAGCCGACCGACACGCCCAGGCGCGGTTCCACCCAGCCGAACGAGCCGCCGAGCCCGATGTGCCCGAAGCCGCCGCGCGCACCCGCGGTGGGCAGCGAGTGATAACCCAGGTGCCACATCATCGGCAGGTAGAACAGGGTGCGGTCGACCTTGTAGCTGCGGATCCGACGGATCGCCTTGACCGTCTCCGGCGAAAGGTACTGCTGCCCCTGCGCGGTGCGCCCCTCGACGAGCGCGCTGTAGAGCGTGGCCAGGCCCTCGGCCGTGCAGACGCCGTTGCCCGCGGCGAGCTCGGTGGCCAGGATCGGCGGATCCTCGCCCTCCAGAATGCCTTCCATGCCGGGCATGAACAGCGCGCGAGCCGCCGCGCCCGCCGCGCCCGGGAAACCGTAGGAACGCGCGAGCAGCAGCGCGCCGAGCGGCCGGCCGAGCAGGCTCAGCTGATTGCCCGCCAGCGGCGCGTAGCTGACGCGGGCTCCGGGGGCGGGGCGGCCGAGATGGATGCCGTCGGTGCCGAGCGGCTCGGCCACCTCGGTGCGGAACAGCGTCGCCATGCTCTGCCCGGTGACCGCGCGGGCCAGCCCGGCCAGCAGCCAGCCCAGCGTCAGCGCGTGATAGGCCGGAGAGCCCAGCAGGCGATCGGGTTTCGCCGCCGCCAGCCGCGCTTCCATCAGTTCGTGATCGAGGATCTCGGTGGGATTCGCGGCCAGGCCGCTGATGCCGGACAGGCCCGCGCTGTGCGTGAGCACCTGGGCGACGGTGATGGAACCCTTGCCGTTGGCGGCGAATTCGGGCCAGTACTCCGCGATCGGCGCCCGGTAATCGATCAGCCCGCGATCCGCGAGGCGGTGGATGACCGTGGCGGCAATGCCTTTGGTGGCCGAGAAGATGATCGAGCCGGTGTCCGCGGCCCACGGCTTGCCCGCGGCGGAACCGGTGGAGATGTCGACCAAGGTCTCACCGTGGCGCTGCACCACCAATCCGGCGCCCGCACCCCGGCGATGCCCGAAGGTTCGAGCGAAGGCCCGGACCAGCGGGCCGAATTCGGCAGCCGCGCTTCCGCCCACCCCCTCCGGTAGGTCGGACAGGTCCCCGGATGCAGCCACGTTGCTCATTACTCCACGGTAATGGCGGAGATCACGCTCGGCAATGGCCGTCTCGGACAGTTATCCCACTGAGCGATAACGATTTACGCACGAGTTCACCGGTCCGCTTCGAGGATGGTGAACGAATGCGGCGGGAGCAACGTGTGCTCCGGAGCCAGCGACGGCGTGCCCCAGGACAGCACCTCGCGTCCGATCGCCGGGACGCGGACCGGCGCGGACCCCAGATTGCAGAGCAGCAGCAGCGCACCGCGGCGCACCAGAAACCAGTGGGCGTCCTCGTCGAAATCGGTGTGCACCCGCGGCAGCCAGGGATCGGTCAGCTCGGGCCGGTCGCGGCGCAGGGCGAGCAACTCGCGATAGCAGTCGAGCAGGGCGGATTTCTCTGGCTCGGTCCAGTCCAGTTTGGAGCGCTGGAACGTCTGCGGGTCCTGGGGATCCGGCACGTCCCCGGCGGCCCAGCCGTGGTCGGCGAACTCGGACTCGCGGCCCGCGGCGGTGGCCGCGCCGACCGCCGGATCGGTGTGCGAGGTGAAGAACTGGAACGGGGTGCGCGCGCCCCACTCCTCCCCCATGAACAGCATCGGCGTGTACGGCGAGAACAGCACCAGCGCCGCCTTGACGGCGAGTTGCCCCTCGTCGAGGTAGTCACCGGGCCGGTCGCCGAGCGCGCGGTTGCCGATCTGGTCGTGGGTGCAGGTGTAGGCCAGTAACGCGCTGGCGGGCACGAGGTTCCGGTCGAGCGGGCGGCCGTGCGTGCGGCCGCGGAAGCTGGAATAGGTTCCGGCGTGGAAGAACCCGTGCGTGTACGTCCGGGCGAGTGTGGCCAGGGATCCGAAATCCGCGTAATAGCCCTGCCTTTCACCCGAGACCGCGGCGTGCACGGCGTGGTGCAGGTCGTCGTTCCACTGCCCGGTCAGCCCGTAACCGCCCGCCGCCCGCGGGGTGATCAGGCGGGGATCGTTGAGGTCGCTCTCGGCGATCAGGGTGAGGGGGCGGCGCAGGTGTGCGGCCAGAGTTTCCGTCTCGGTGGCCAATTCGGCGAGCAGATGGGTGGCGGTGCGGTCGACGAGGGCGTGGACGGCGTCGAGCCGCAGTGCGTCGAGGTGGAATTCGCGGAACCAGCGCAGCGCGTTGTCGAGGACGAAGCGGCGCACCGGATCCGAGTCCGGGCCGTCCAGATTGAGGCTCTGCCCCCAGGTGTTGCGGCCCTCGGTCAAGTACGGGCCGAAGCGCGGCAGGTAGTTGCCGGAGGGGCCGAGATGGTTGTGCACGACGTCCAGCGCGACCGCCAAACCCGCTGCGTGACAGGCGTTCACGAAGCGTTGCAGGCCGTCCGGGCCGCCGTAGTGTTCGTGCACCGCGTACCAGCCGACGCCGTCGTACCCCCAGTTGTGAGTGCCGTCGAAGGCGTTGACCGGCATCAGCTCGACCACGGTGACGCCCAGCTCGACCAGGTGCTCGAGCTTGCCGATGGCCGCGTCGAAGGTGCCTTCCGGGGTGAACGCGCCGACGTGCAGTTCGTAGAACACCGCGCCAGGCAGCGGGCGGCCGGTCCAGTGCTGGTCGGTCCAGCCCGCCGGGTCCAGGCTGTGCACCGCCGAGAGGGCGTGCACGCCGTCGGGTTGCCGGGGCGAGCGCGGGTCCGGGAGCGGGGCCGGGTCGTCGTCGAGGAGGAAGCCGTAGCGGTCGCCGTCGGCGGCGGGGCGCCGCACGCGCCACCAGCCGCCCGGTTCGGGTTCCATCGCGTGCACGGTGCCGGCCAGTTGCAGCCGCACCACCGTCGCTCGCGGGGCCCACACCTCGAACACAGTCACCGGGCCAGCATGGCATGCCGGATTCAGGGTCTCCCCCTATGGTGCCGAGATCGTTCCGGCGGCACAGTGGAGGGGTGGGATTCTACGGAGAGCAGATCGTGCCGCGGCTCGTCGAGCTGGCGTGCGGGATGGGCGTCAACGATCCGCAGCGCGAACGCGTCTGCGCCGGGCTGCACGGGCGGGTGGTCGAGATCGGCTTCGGCTCGGGCCTGAACGTGCCGTTCTACCCGGCGGGGGTGACCTCGGTCAGCGCGGTCGAGCCCGCCGACCTCGGTTGGAAACTGGCCGCCAAGCGGCTCGCCCGCGCGACCGTCCCGATCGAGCGGGCCGGGCTGGACGGGCAGTCGCTCCCGTTCGGGGACAACAGTTTCGACGCGGCGCTCTCCACCTGGACGCTGTGCACGATTCCCGACGCCGGCGCCGCACTGGCCGAGGTGCGCCGAGTGCTCGCGCCCGGCGGCACGTTCCACTTCGTCGAGCACGGCTTGGCCCCGGACGCGAGCGTGCGCAAATGGCAGCACCGGCTCAACCCGCTCCAGAAGGCGTGTGCGGGCGGCTGCAATCTGAACCGGCCGATCCGCGAGCTGGTCGAGCGGGCCGGGTTCGAGATCCGCGAGGCCCAGGAGTTCTACGCCGACGGGCCGAAAGCCGTTGCCGCGCTGACGCTCGGCGTGGCCGTCGCACCCTAGGTCTGTTCGATCGCGGCGACGAACCGGGCCAGCAGCTCGCGCAGCGTGTCCCGCTCGGCAGCGGTGAACGCCGCGGCGATGCGGCGCTCGATGGCGACGGCGGCCGCGTCCGCCGTGGCCAGGGCCTGCTTGCCCGCGGCGGTCAGGTGCGTCTCCAGGACGTGGGAGTGCAGTGGGTGCGGGGCGCGCTCGATGTAGCCGAGTTCGGTCAGATTCCGCAGCACCACCGTCATCGCCTGGGGCGTGACCAGACAGGCGCGCGCGAGCGCCGCCGAGGACGCGCCCGGCGTGCTGGACAGCGCGAACAGCGCGGCGTATTGCGGCACGGTCAGCGGTTTCACCGCCGCGTGCTTGGCGGCGAGCAGGGCTTGCTCGGCGCGTTTCACATCGAGGCCGAGGCGGTCACCAGCGGGCATTCCCATACCAAGGAGTGTACATCTATAAAAGCTTTGATACGGTATCCAACCGTGATACCTGAAACCCACGAAGACCTGCTCACCCGCCCGCTCTTCGGCCACCTCGCCGTCACCGGCCCGGATCAGCAGCCGCAGGTCAACCCGATGTGGGCGCTCTGGGACGGCGAGTTCCTGCGCTTCACCACCACCCGCGACCGGCGCAAGCACCGCAGCGTCGTCGCCAATCCGGCCGTCTCGTTCTCGGTCAACGATCCTGACCAGCCGTACCGGTACCTGGAGATCCGGGGCGTCGTCGAGCGGGTCGACCCGGATCCGGCGGGCGAGTTCTTCGATGTACTCGCCCGCCGCTACGGCCTGGACTACGAGCGGCCGGTCGGCGACGCCGAACGCCGCGTCGTCCTGGTGGTGCGACCCACGAAGACGACCTCGCAGTAACCCTAGAGCGATCGGGAGATGATCTCCTTCATGATCTCGCTGGTGCCGCCATAGATGCGGTTCACCCGCGAACCCGTGTACATGTTCGCGATCGGGTACTCCATCATGTAGCCGTAGCCGCCGAAGAGCTGCAGGCAGCGGTCCACCACCTTGTCGCAGGTCTCCGCGGCGAACAGCTTGGCCATCGACGCCGTGGACGGATCGTTCTTGCCGTCGATGTACTGCTGGATCGCGTAGTCGACCAGGGTCTTGATGGCCAGCGCCTCGGTCTTGACCTCGGCCAGGGTGAAGGCGTTGTGCTGGAACTTGCCGATGGGGCGGCCGAACGCTTCGCGCTCCCGGGAGTAGCGCAGCGCCTCCAGCACGGCGGCCTCGGCCAGCGCCGAGCACAGGCTCGCGATGATCAGCCGCTCCCGCGCCAGCTGTTCCATCAGCTGGTAGAAGCCCAGACCCTCCTGCTCGCCGAGCAGGTTCGCGACCGGAACGCGCATGTCGGAGAAGAACAGCTCGCGGGTGTCCTGGGCGTGCTGGCCCATCTTCGCCAGCACCCGGCCGCGCTCGAACCCGGGCAGGTCCGCGGTCTCGGCGACGATCAGCGAGACGCCCGCCGCGCCCTGGCTCGGATCGGTTTTGGCCACGATCACCAGCAGGTCGCAGTGGGTCGCGTTGGAGATGAAGGTCTTCGAGCCGTTGACGACGTAGTGGTCGCCCTCGCGCACCGCGGTGGTGCGCACCGACTGCAGATCCGAGCCGGTGCCCGGTTCGGTCATCGCCACGGCCAGCACCAGCTCACCGCTGATGATGCCGGGCAGCCACTTGCGGCGCTGCTCCTCGTTGCCGTACTTGTGGATGTAGTGCGACACGATCGGCGAGTGCACCGAGAAGCCGAAACCGTTGTCGTGGGCGTAGACCAGTTCCTCCTGCACGATGGCCTGGTAGCCGAAATCGCCGCCCGCGCCGCCGAATTCCTCCGGCAGATCCAGCCCGAGCAGGCCCGCGTCGCCGGCCTTGTTCCAGAACTCGCGGTCGACGTGATGCTGCTCGGACCAGCGCTCACGGTTCGGCACCGCCTCCTTGCGCAGGAATTGCGCGGTGTGCTTGCGCAGCTCGCGGTGCTGATCGGTCTCCCAGGTGGGACGGTAATCGGGGAAGAGTTCGGACATCGCTGTACTACTTTCCGTTCGCGGCGGGGGTGTGGATTCCGTTGAGGGGCAGGTCGTTCGCGGCCGCCAGGGCCTCGAGGTCGGCGACCGTCCGGTCGGCGAAGGCGGCGCGCAGGCTGTCGTGGCTGCCGTCCGCGCCGAAGAGTTCCAGGGTGCGCATGAAGAAGTGCGGTTCCACCGCGCCGAGGGCGACGTGCCCGTCGCGGCAGGGATAGATGCCGTAGCCGGGGAACGCGCCGCCGAGAACCGCGCCGGGACCCATGAGCCGGTAGCGGACGGCGTCGCCGGCGCGAGCCGCGGCTTCCTCCAGGGCGACCCGATAGGGCTGTCCGGCACCGGATTCCGCGCGCCGCACGAGCGCGGCCAGGGCGGTGGAGACCGTGCGCTCGGCGCCGAGCATGTCGGCGATCGGCACCGACGGCATCTGCGGCGGGGTCAGCGTGCCGTGCACCGCCTGATAGTTCAGGTCGTGGCCGGGCACCTCGGGATCCTCGGCGTGGCCGACGATTTCGATCAGCGACAGTTTCGGGAACCGCTGCTGCGGCTGGGCCAGCCCGAGCCGGGCCAGCGCGGTCGGGCGCATCGAGGTGATCAGCAGGTCGGCGGTCACCAGCAGGTCGTCCAGCTTGGCGCGGTCACCGGGCTGTTTGACGTCGAGGGCGATGACCTCCTGGTGCTCGATCAGCGCGCGGTACCAGTCCGGGGCGGCCGCGGCGAGCGGATCGCCGGCCGGCGGCTCCACCTTGTGCACGCGCGCGCCGAGTTCGGCCAGTCGCGCGGCCGCCAGCGGGCCGGGCAGGTTCACCGCGAGCGAGACGACCTCGACTCCGGCAAGGGGTGACATGGGACCTCCCTCGATCCGACAATACACTTGTACAGTACACAGGTCTTTAGCAATGTAAAGCGATCACCCGACCAGGCACGCCATACGCCCGCATCGGAGGCGGTGCGCAACCCGGGGTCGCGTACTACAGCCCGTAGAATCACCGCCCAACCGACAAGTGAGGACCGATGCTGAACCCCCGGGCCACCAACGAGGACCTGACCGCCAAAGCGCGCATCCGCAACGCCGCCATGGATCTGTTCGCCCAGCACGGCGCGGACCGGGTCTCGCTGCGCGCGGTCGCCGCCGAGGCCGGCGTCACCCTCGGCCTGGTTCAGCACCACTTCAAGACCAAAGAGGGCCTGCGCGACGCCGTCGACCTGCTGGTCGTCGACTATTTCGCCGCCGCCGTCGGGTCCGTGCCCGCCACCGGCACGGCTGGCGAGGTCGCGGGCGCCCGGGACGAGGCGGTCCGCAAGATGCTGCACGCCAATCCCGCCGTGGTGAACTACATCCGGCGCGCGCTGCTCGAACCCGCCGAAGCACGGCTCGGCCTGCTCGACGCGCTCATCGATCTGACCCGCCGGGAGGTCACCGGCCTGCGCGAAGCCGGCCTGGCCTCCACCACCCGGTCCGACTCCAGCCAGATCGTCACCGTGCTGGTCCGCCAGCTCGGTGAGTTGCTGCTCGCGCCCATGGTCGACGTGGTCTGGGAGCGGGCCGATCCCGGCGCCGGCGCCACCAAACCGAGCCTGTCGATCACGGTGCGGGAGTGACCGCCGGACAGTAGGTCCGGATCTGTGGGTTGCGTGTCCTTGTGGACACGGCCCCCAGGGCTGAGACTCGGGATATGCGAGCGGGCGATGTGGTGGTGGCGGTGGCCGACGGGTCGCCCGTGCTCGACATCGCGGGCCCGGTGCAGGTGCTGCACTGGGCCGGGCGGCGGGTGCTGCTGGCGTCGGTGGACGGCAAGCCGGTGCAGACCGATTTCGGTGCGCCGCTGGGGGTTGCGGGCGCGCTCGCGGATTTCACGGACGCGGTCGACACGCTACTGGTGCCCGGCTACGCCTTCACCGACACGCTCTCCCCCGACCTGGTCCAGGGCGTGCGCGACATCGCCGGTGCGGCACGGCGAGTCGCTTCGATCTGCACCGGCGCGTTCGTACTGGCCGAGGCCGGGCTGCTGGAGGGCCGCCGGGCCACCACGCACTGGCACGCGTGTGACGAACTCGCGCAACGCTTTCCGTCGATCCGGGTCGAGCCGGACGCGATCTTCGTGCGCGACGGGCCGATCTACACCTCCGCCGGCGTGACCGCGGGGATCGATCTGGCGCTGGCGCTGGTGGAGGAGGACGAAGGGCCCGAGGTGGCCCGCCAACTGGCCAAATACCTGGTCGTGTTCCTGCGCCGGCCGGGCGGCCAATCCCAGTTCAGCGTCCGCGCGGACGCCGAGACCGCCCGTAACCCGCTGTTACGCAAGGTCATCGACGCCGTGGTCACCGACCCCGCCGACGATCACACCCTGGCCGCCATGGCCGCGCGGGCCGCGCTCAGTGAGCGGCACCTGACGCGGCTGTTCCGGCGGGAGGTCGGCACCACGCCCGGCCAGTACGTCGAGCGGGTGCGGGTGGAGGCCGCTCAGCAGCTGCTCGAAAGCGGGACCGGCGGGGTCGCCGCGATCGCCCGGCGGTGCGGCTTCGGCTCCGAGGAGACCATGCGCCGCGCTTTTCTCAAGGTGCTCGGCACCACCCCGACGGACTACCGCGCCCGCTTCCGGACGCACTGAATTCCCACTCCCCCACCCTCCGAGGAGACACCTATGTCCAAAACACCGGTTATCGCGCTGGAACTACCGTCGACCCCGCTGACGGACAAGGCTGCCGATTTGATCGCGACCACCCTGGATCCGTATTTGCGTCACCACAGCGTGCGCGGCTTCCTGTTCGGCCGCGCCCTCGCCGCCGCGCAGGGCCTGGCTCCCGGCACGGACTACGACGAGGAAGCGATGTACCTGATCTGCGCCCTGCACGACCTGGGCCTGTCCGAGATCGCCAACGGCACACAACGTTTCGAACTGGACGGCGCCGACTACGCCGCCCGCTTCCTCGAGGACCACGGCGCCGACGACACCCTCATCGACACCGTGTGGGACGCCATCGCGGCGCACACCTCGGGCCTGAGCGACTCCCCGGTCTTCCGCCGCCGCCGGCCCGCCGCCATCTGGATCGCCCAGGAGGGCATCGGCGCCGACGTCGCCGGCAGCGCCGACATGTTCCCGCCCGGCTTCGCCGACCGGGTCCACGCCGCCTACCCCCGTCTCGGCGGCACCCGATCCCTCACCACCGCCATCCTCGACCAGGCCCTCGCCGACCCCCGCAAAGCCCCGCCCGCCTCGCTGGCGAGCCTCATCCTGCACCAGCGCCACCCCGAAGCCCCCTACCTCACCTGGGACATGATCCTGGCGAGCAGCGAATGGAACGACTGACATGACCGACGACGGCGTCACCTTCATCAACGTCATCGAACTCCCGGCCACCGCCCTCGACGACTTCATCGCCCAATGGCGCGACCGCGCCCGCCGCCTGCGCACCGCCCCCGGCTTCCGCGACGTCCGCCTGCACCGCGCCCTCCTCCCGGACAGCCGCTTCCAACTCGTCAACATCGCGCACTGGGACAGCGCCGAAGCCTGCACCGCGGCCGGCGCCGACCCGACGATCCTCGCCTCGGTCGCCCGCGCCGAAACCGTCGCCACCGCCCATCCCGCCCTCTACGAGGTGGTAGCCGAGTACCTCTAGTGCTTTTTCAGCCGACTGCGATAGCGACCTTCGCCGAGTTGTGTAGCGACAGTACGGAATCGGACGACTGCACCAGGCCGGTTCGATGGGTGATCGCGATCGTCGTCATCCGGTGCGTGCTCGCGCGGAGCTGCTCGAAAATGCTCGCTTCGGTGGTTTCGTCGAGCGCCGAGCTGGGTTCGTCGAGCAGCAGCACTCGCGGCTTGCCGATGAGCGCGCGGGCGAGCGCGAGACGTTGGCGCTCGCCGCCACTCAGCAGCGCACCTCGCTCACCGATCCGGAAGTCCAGGCCCTCGTCGAGGGCGGCCAGCTTGGCGCCGAGCTCGACCGACTCCAGGGTGTCGCGCACCTCCGCATCGGTGAACGTGCGCCCGAACAGCACATTCTCCCGAATGCTGGCGTTCATCATCATCGGATCCTGCGGCACGTAGCCGACGTCGCTCCAGTAGGAGTTCGAATGCAGGGTCGACAATTCCACGCCGCCGACAGTGATCGAGCCGCGGTAATCCTTGCGGGTGCCCAGGAGCAACCGCATGAGCGTGGACTTACCGACCCCTGAGGGGCCGACGATGAAGTTGACCCGGCCGGCACGGAATGTCGTCGAGACACCGTGCAGTACCGGCTCGCCCTCCGCGCTGTACGCGTAACCGACCTCGTCTAGGACGACCTCCAGTTCCCCATGCTCGGGAAGGACAGCGACCGCCTCGTCCGGTGGCGGTGTATGCGCGTCGAGCAGCTCCTGCAGCGGGGTGGCCATGCTCTTGGCGACGACGAAATCGCGCATGGCCGTGGCCATCATCTCGAACGGACGGTTGAGCTGGGTGAGCACCAGCACCAGCACCACCAGCTGGCCGAGTTGCGCGCCGCCCGCCCACAACAGCAGACCGAAGACCAGGAGGTATTGGGCGAAGAGGAGACCGCTCTGCATGCCGCCGAATTTCACCCGCCGGCTGTAGAACCGGCCCCACGCTCGACGCGACTCCTGGAAGAGCCCGTCGTTCGCCCGCACACCCCACTCGATACCCTGGAAGATCTTCAGCGACAAGACATTCGCGATCATGTTGCCGAGCAGGTTCGCGCCCTCGTTGCTCTTGGCCTGGGCCAGCTGCAGATACTTGGTGGTGGCGTCGTTGGCACGCAACGTCAGCCAGGTGGTCAGGGAGCCGTAGACCACGACCGCGATACCGATCGTCCAGTTGACATAACTGCCGATGACCAGGAACGACAGCACGATATCGAACGCGCCGCCGACGATCACCATCAGGAACATCTGCACGTACATCTTGTTCGACTGATTGAAGGTCTGCACGACGGTGGCGATCCGCGCCGGATTATTGGAATCCAGTAGCGCGCTGTCCGCGGCGAGCAGTCGCCGCAGCACCGCCGTATTCGCCAGATTCGCCACCCGCTGCTGGATCCGATTCGTCAGGACCACCCGAATGTCCTGCAAGAACCGTGCGGCCGCGATCGCACCCGCGAACAGCGCGATCGACACCAGCACCAGCCGCCCGCTCGGACCAGGCGCCTGCACCACCCGCGCCACGATCAGCGGACTCGCCATCGTGCACGCCGAGGCGATGGCCGTCAGCACCACGAACCAGCCGACCCCCCACCGGGACTCGCCGAGCCCCGCCTTGATGACGTCGGCTTGCATCCGAGGCAGCCACGCCCCGCTCCCTGTCTTCTTTCCGAATCCCGCACGCAACCGAAAATCCCCCCAACTGTCCCGGCTTCCCCTGTCCGGGTATTTCGCCGCCCGGACCTCGACGTTCGCTAGCCGCCCAGGCAGCCCGGCCCGAGCAGTGCCTTCAAGTCGCCCATGAGGGCCGAGGACGGGGAGACGCGGAGGTGGTCGCCGAGTTTGAGGAGGGTGGTTTTCTCGCGGGCGCCGACGTGGCGCAGGTGCACGTCGGAGGTGCCCGGGTGGCGGGACAGCACTCGCTTGAGTTCGCCGATCTTGTCGGGGGTGCACATGCGGGTGGTCAGGATGACCGAGAGCGGTTTGGCGACGCCGATCGCGGACAGGTCGGGGACGACGAGGTCGTTGGCGATCAACGAGATTCGGTCGTCGCGAACCGAGACTCTGGCCTTGACCAGGACGACGGCGTCCTCGACGACATCCATGCCGTAGACCGAGTAGGACTGCGGGAAGAACAGCACCTCGACGCCGCCGGTGAGGTCCTCGAGCTGGGCCGAGGCCCAGGCCAGGCCGTTCTTGTTGATGCGGCGGTTCACCGAGGCGAGGATTCCGCCGATGGTGACCTGGGCGCCGTCGGAGACGTCGCCGCTGAGGATCGCCGGAATCTGCGTGTCGACCTGGGCGGCCAGCACATGCTCGACGCCGTTGAGCGGATGGCCGGACACGTAGAGGCCGAGCATCTCCCGCTCGAGGGCGAGCTTGTGCTTGGTCTCCCATTCGTCGTCGGGGACGGCGACATTGAAGACCGAGGCGATCGAGTCGTCGGCGTCCACACCGCCGAACAGATCGAACTGGCCGATCGCCTCGGCTTTCTTGGTGGTCATCACCGCGTCGATGGCGTCGGAGTGGATCAGCATCAAGCCCTTGCGGGGATGCCCGAGCGAATCGAAAGCGCCCGCCTTGATCAGGGATTCGGTGACCTTCTTGGTGCAGGCCACCGAGTCGATCTTGTTCAGGTAGTCGGAGAACTCGGTGTACTTCGACTTGTCCTTACGCGCCTGGATGATCGAGGCGACGACATTGGCTCCGACGTTGCGCACGGCTCCGAGACCGAACCGGATGTCGGTGCCCACCGAGGCGAAGTTCAGCTCGGACTCGTTGACGTCCGGCGGCAGCACGGTGATGCCGAGACGGCGGCAGTCGGCCAGGTAGCCGGCGGCCTTGTCCTTGTCGTCACCGACGGAGGTCAGCAGGGCGGCCATGTACTCGGCGGGATAGTTCGCCTTGAAGTAGGCCGTCCAGTAGGAGATCAGACCGTAGGCGGCGGCGTGCGACTTGTTGAACGCGTAGCCGGCGAACGGAAGGATGGTGTCCCACAGGGCCTTGATCGCGGGCTTGCTGAAGCCGTTGGCCTGCATGCCCGCCTCGAAGCCCTCGAATTCGGCCTCCAGGACGGACTGCTTCTTCTTGCCCATCGCGCGGCGCAGAATATCCGCTCGACCGAGCGAGTAGCCGGCGACTTTCTGCGCGACGTGCATGATCTGCTCTTGGTAGACGATCAGGCCGTAGGTCTCGCCGAGGATTTCCTTGAGGGGTTCGGCCAGTTCCTCGTGGATCGGCTTGACCTCTTGCCGGTTGTTCTTCCGGTCGGCGTAGTCGTTGTGCGCGTTCATGCCCATCGGGCCGGGGCGATAGAGCGCGCCGACGGCGACGATGTCCTCGAAGGCGGTGGGCTGCATGCGGCGCAGCAGGTCGCGCATGGGGCCACCGTCGAGCTGGAACACACCCAATGTGTCGCCGCGGGCGAGCAATTCGTAGGTGGCCTGGTCGTCCAGCGGCAGCGTATCGAGATCGATATCGACGCCGCGGTTCATCTTCGCGTTGTCGATGGCGTCACCGAGCACGGTCAGGTTGCGCAGACCGAGGAAGTCCATCTTCAGCAGACCGATGGCTTCGCAGGACGGGTAATCCCAGCCGGTGATCAGCGCGCCGTCCTGCGGCCGCTTCCACACCGGGATGGCATCGGTCAGCGGATCACAGGACATGATGACCGCGCAGGCGTGGACGCCCGCGTTGCGGATCAGTCCTTCCAGGCCCCGGGCGGTCTCGTAGATCTTCGCGACATCCGGGTTGCTGCCGATCAGTTCGCGGACCTCGGCGGCTTCCTTGTACCGCTCGTGCTCCGGATCGGTGATGCCCGCGACCGAGATGTCCTTGGCCATGATCGGGGGCGGCAGCGCCTTGGTGATCTGGTCGGCGATGGCGAAGCCGGGCTGGCCGAACAGGACTCGCGCGGAGTCCTTGATCGCGGCCTTGGTCTTGATGGTGCCGAAGGTGATGACCTGGGCGACCCGGTCGGTGCCCCACTTCTCGCTCGCGTAGCGCACCATCTCACCGCGGCGGCGATCGTCGAAGTCGATATCGATATCGGGCATCGACACGCGCTCGGGGTTGAGGAACCGCTCGAAGAGCAGACCGTGCGGGAGCGGGTCGATATTCGTGATGCCCAGCGCGTAGGCGACCAGCGAGCCGGCGGCGGAACCACGACCGGGGCCGACCCGGATGCCGACCTCGTGCGCGTGCTTGATCAAATCGCCGACGACGAGGAAGTAGGCCGGGAAGCCCATCTCCAGGATGACGCTGATCTCGTACTGGGCTCGATCGAGGTATTCCGGCGGGGCCCCCTCGGGGAAGCGGCGCTTCAGCCCGAGATCGACCTCGCGGCGCAGCCAGGTGCCCTGGTCGTAGCCCTCGGGGACCGGGAAGATCGGCATCCGGTCGCGGTGCTGCCAGACCTCGTCATAGGACTGCACCCGCTCACCGATGAGCACCGTGTTGTCGCAGGCGCCGGGCACCTCGGCATCCCAGATCGCGCGCATCTCCTCGGCGGACTTGAGGTAGTAGCCGTCGCCGTCGAACTTGAACCGGGTCGGGTCGCTGAGCGTCTTGCCGGTCTGAATGCACAGCAGCGCTTCGTGGTTGGTCGACTGATCTTTGGTGACGTAGTGGCAGTCGTTGGTGGCCAGCGGCGGAATGCCGAGTTTGCGCCCGACCTCGAGCAGGCCCTCGCGCACCCGGCGCTCGATCGAGAGCCCGTGATCCATGATCTCGAGGAAGAAGTTCTCCTTGCCGAAGATCTCCTGCCACTTGGCGGCCGCCTCCAGCGCCTCGCGGTCGTGCCCCAGGCGCAACCGGGTCTGCACCTCGCCCGACGGGCAGCCGGTGGTGGCGATGATGCCCGCCGCGTGCTCGGCGATGATCTCCTCGTCCATGCGCGCCCACTTGCCCAGCTGACCTTCCAGCGAAGCGAGCGAGGACAGCTTGAACAGGTTGCGCAAACCGGTCGCGTTCTCGGCGACCATCGTCATGTGGGTGTAGGCGCCCGAGCCCGAGACGTCGTCGCTCTTCTGGCTCGGATCGCCCCACAGCACACGCTTGGTGTCGAACCGGGAGGCGGGCGCGATGTAGGCCTCGATGCCGATGATGGGTGTGATGCCCGCGCTCTTGGCGGAGTTGTAGAACTCCGAGGCGCCGTACATGTTCCCGTGGTCGGTCATGCCGACCGCCGTCATCCCGAGCCGATTCGCCTCCGTGAACAGCGGAGAAATCTTGGCCGCACCGTCGAGCATGGAGTACTCGGTGTGGTTGTGCAGGTGAACGAACGATCCGGACGAGGCAGCCAAGACGCTCTTCCCTCCCAATGGCTCGACGGGGGTTGGCGCTTGGAGTGTATGCGTCCCCGGGGACAGGGTTTCGCACCGGCGCGCGGGGTCCGGGCGATCTTCGGCGCGTCGTGGTGGAGATCACCGGCGCGTCGCGGTACGCGGCGGAAAACCGCTAGTGCGATGTCCGAAAGCCGCCGGGCAACGCTTCGGCATTCGCGGGCGGAGTGTGGAATGACGGTCGCGGCCGGTGCCGGGAGACATAATCAGCGGATGCCCCTACCGCTGGTTTTCCGGCCCGCCGAGCAGCACCGCGGCCGCCGATGACGACGGCGGTTGTGGCGGTGACGGTTTCGGCCGTGCTGCTGGCGTGCGCGCTGCTGGTCTGGTCGCGGACCCGGCGGGTGGTGACCACGCCCGCCGAGCGCGCGGTCTATTCGGCGCTGCACACCGCGGCCAAGGCGGCGCGCCCGCTGCGCGGCGGGCTGACCGATCGGTCGGCCCAGGAGGCGGCCCCGCACCTGCGCGAACTCACCGGCGGGGAGGCGCTCGGCGTCAGCGACGCGGACGGGACGCTGCTGGCCTGGGACGGCCCGCACGCCGAGCTGGCCGAGTATTTCACCGACGCCGCGCAGCGCGCGGTCGCCACCGAGCGCCCGGTGCTGGTGCCGGGGCCGGGGCGGGCCGAGCACTCCGGGCGCACGCTGATCGCGCAGCCGCTGCTCAGCGAGAACGGGGGCGTGGCGGGCGCGCTCGGGGTGGTGACGACCGGGCAGCCGGGGCCGGGGCGACTCGGGGCGGTCGCGGAGGTGGCGCGATATGCCTGCGCGCAGCTGGAATTGGCGGAGCTGGACGCCTCGCGGGCGCGCCTGGACCGGGCCGAGGTGCGGGCGCTGCGGGCGCAGATCAGCCCGCATTTCATCTACAACGCGCTCAACACCATCGCCTCGTTCGTCCGCACCGATCCGGATCGCGCACGGGAACTGATCCTGGAGTTCGCGGATTTCACGCGCTATTCCTTCCGCGCCGCGGGCGAGTTCACGGTACTGGCCGACGAACTGCGCAATATCGAGCGGTATCTGGCGCTGGAACGGGCGCGCTTCGGGGACGCGCTGCAGGTGCGATTGCAGATCGCGCCCGAGGTGCTGGGGGTGGTCCTGCCGTTCCTGGCCCTGCAACCGCTGGTGGAGAACGCGGTGCGGCACGGGCTGGCCGGAGCCGGCGGCCGCGGGACCATCAGCATCGTCGCCGACGACGCGGGCACCGACTGCGTGATCAGCGTCGAGGACGACGGCGCGGGCATGGACCCGGAACTGCTGCGCTCGGGCGCGCTCGACGCCGTCGAAACCGGCTCCGGCCCGGCGCGTTCCGGCGAATCCGCGCACGTCGGGCTGGCCAATGTGGACGATCGGCTGCGCGCCGCGTTCGGCAACGACTACGGATTGATCGTGGACACCGCGCCGGGCGCGGGCACCAAGGTGAGTCTGCGTGTGCCCAAGTTCCGGGCGGGTATCCAGGCGTGACACCCTCTACGATGGAGCGATTGTGACACCGACCACGGAGAGTGCGGCGGGCACCTTGCGCGTGCTGGCCGTGGACGACGAGAAGCCCGCGCTGGACGAACTGGTCTATCTGCTGCGCGCCCAGCCCAGCGTCGGCGAGATCCACGAGGCCGCCGACGCGACGGCCGCCCTGCGCGAGTTGCGCGCGCACCCGGTCGACGCGGTCTTCCTCGACATCAACATGCCGGGTCTGGACGGGATGGAACTGGCCGGGATCCTGTCCGAATTCGCCCACCCGCCCGCGGTGGTGTTCGTGACCGCGCACGACGACCGCGCCGTCGCGGCCTTCGATCTGGGCGCGGTCGACTATCTGCTCAAGCCGCTGCGCGAGGCCCGGCTGGCCGAGGCGGTGCGGCGCATCGCCGGGACCCGGGGCGCGGTCGTCGAATCCAGCGCGCCTGCGGCGGAGCTGCCGCGCGCGGACCCGAACGAGGTCATCCCGGTGGAACTGGGCGGGGTCACCACGCTGGTCCCGCGCTCCAGCGTCAGCTGGGTGGAAGCCGACGGCGATTACGCCCGGCTGCACACCAGCGACGGATCGCACCTGGTGCGGATTCCGCTCTCGGCCCTCGAATCCCGCTGGGAGAACGCCGGTTTCCTGCGCGTGCACCGCTCGTACCTGGTGGCGCTGCGGCTGGTGACGGGCCTGCGCTCGGTCGGCACCGGCACCGTGGTCTGCCTGCGCGCCGAGGGCAACGCCGCGGCGGTGGAGCTGCCGGTCAGCCGCCGCCAGGTCCGGGAGTTGAAGCAGCGGCTGATCAACGGTCCGCGCTCGCCGAGGACGCATCGATGAGCACCGGAGCTGATCTGCCGCAGGGCGTGCCCGGCCGGGCGGCGACGAGGCGCGGGCAGCGATCCGGCGGCGGTGCCGGGTTGCGCGGGGCAGCGCGGTGACCGGGCCGCAACGGCCGGTCCGGCAACGCGTCGTGCTGGCGGAGCGGCGCGGGGCGCGCCGCATCCATACCAGGCTCGAGGTGGCCGAGCAGACCGAAATGGGTGAGGCGCTGATCGGCGGCCTGATCCGCGCCCAGCTCGGCCTGGCCCTGCGGATGGCCCTGGTGACGGTGCTCGTCTTGTGCTCGCTGCCTTTGCTTTTCCGGATCGAGGCCATCGGCTCGCTGGTGGTGCTCGGCGTCCGCCTGCCCTGGCTGCTGCTGGGGTTCGCGGTGTATCCGGCGCTGTACGCGGTCGGCTGGCTGTACCGCCACCTGGCCGAACGCAACGAGCACGACTTCCTCGAATTGGCCGAGGACTGAGGATGCGCGTCCACCACGTCGCCGCGAATCCGGTTGCCGCCGGGCGGCCCCGCTGATGGGGACGGCACCGCTGCTGACCGTGTGCGCGCTGCTCGGCGCGGCCCTGGCCACGGTCGCGATCGGGGCCTACGGGGTGCGCATGGCGCGCACCACCTCCGACTTCCTGGTCGCCTCGCGCAGTGTCGGCCCGCGCTGGAACGCGGCGGCGATCTCGGGTGAATACCTCTCCGCGGCCTCGTTTCTCGGTGTCGCGGGCCTGATCGCGAAATACGGAGCCGACGCGCTGTGGTACCCGGTCGGTTTCACCGCGGGATACGTGGGGCTGCTGCTGTTCGTGGCCGCGCCGCTGCGGCGCTCCGGGGCCTACACGGTGCCGGATTTCGCCGAGTTCCGGCTCGGTTCGGTGCGGCTGCGCAGGCTGGCGGCGGTGGTCGTGGTCCTGGTGTGCGGGGTGTATCTGATCCCGCAGTTCCAGGGCGCGGGCCTGACGCTGCGGATTCTGCTGGGCGTGCCGAGCTGGGTGGGCGCGGTGGCGGTCGGGGCGATCGTGATCGCGAACGTCGCCGGGGGCGGGATGCGGTCGATCACGCTGGTGCAGGCGTTCCAGTACTGGCTGAAACTGACGGCGGTGGCGTTGCCCGCGCTGGTGCTGCTCGGGCATTTCCTCGCCGAGGACCGGCCGCTCGGTTCGCCCGCTCCCCCGGTGGTCACCGTGCGGACCACGGTGGACGTGAGCACCGATGTGGTGGTGCAGGTGGCCGCGCCGCAACAGGTTTCGATCAGCGGCACCCTCGACGGCCGGCCGCTGGCGGGCACGGTGATCCTGGCGGCGGGCGAACACGAACTCGGGTCGGGCACCGAATTGGTGCTGGAACCGGGCACCGCGGTGCCGGTGGTGGCCGGCGCGCCCGCGGACGGCGCGAGCTGGCTGAGCCCCGGCGGCGGATTCGGCGGGGGGCATCCGACCTATCAGGTGTACTCGCTGATCATCGCGACCTTCCTGGGCACCATGGGCCTGCCGCATGTGCTGGTGCGGTTCTACACCAATCCCGACGGCCGGGCCGCGCGCTCGACGGCGCTGGCGGTGATCGGACTGGTGGGGCTGTTCTATCTGAGCCCGATCCTGCTCGGCGCCTTCGCCCGGCTCTATGTGCCGCAACTGCTGATCACCGGCACCTCCGACGCCGCGGTGGTGCTGTTGCCGAGTTCGGTGCTCGACGGCCTCGGCGGGCAATTGCTGGCCGCGCTGGCGGCCGCGGGCGCGATCGCGGCGTTCCTGTCCACCTCCTCGGGGCTGCTGGTCAGCATCGCGGGCGTGCTCAGCACCGACATGCTGCGCGGGCGCATCCGCGACTTCCGGATCGCGGCGCTGACGGCGGGTGTTGTGCCGCTGGTGCTTTCGGTGACCGTCACCTCGCTGGACCTGTCCCGCACGGTGGCGCTGGCCTTCTCGGTGGCGGCCTCGACGCTGTGCCCGCTGCTGATCCTGGGCATCTGGTGGCGTGGTTTGACCGCGAGCGGCGCGGCGGCGGGGCTGGTCGCGGGCGGGCTGGTGTCCGGCGGCGCCACGGTCGTCTCGGTCACCGGCGGGATCTCCGGCACGGTTGCCGGGGGATGGCCGGCCGCGATTCTCGGCTATCCCGCGGCGATCAGCGTGCCGCTGGCGTTCCTGACGATGATCCTGGTCAGCAAGATGACCCGGGGCCTGGGCCCGCGCACGGTCGGGCGGGTGTTCGTCCGGATGCACGCGCCCGAGCACCTGGGCATGGGCGCGGACCGGGAACGCCGGCTGCATTCCGGATAGCTCCCCGGACTCCACGGCGGCCGACCGTTCGTCGCGGGCGGACGACCGTTCGCCGCAGAATCCCGCACCTTCACGGAGTGAGCTGGGCCACACCACCGAAACCTCATGGACGTCCGGTTACCGTTCAGCGCAGTAAGCCACGTCACAGCGAGGATCCACCTGATGAGCAGTATCGATCTCGACAAGGGCGGCTCGGAGCCACCCCGGGTGCCGAGTGCGGAGGAATTCGCCGAGGTCCAATCGAGTCCAGAATTCCAGGAGCTGCGGAGTCGCCTGCGGCGCTTCGTGTTCCCGATGACCGCGCTGTTCCTGCTCTGGTACGTGAGCTATGTGCTGCTCGGGGCCTACGCCCACGACTTCATGGCGACCAAGGTGTTCGGCAACATCAACACCGGTCTGCTGCTCGGCCTCGGCCAGTTCCTGTCCACCTTCGTGATCACCGGCCTCTACGTCCGGTTCGCCAACAAGGAACTGGACCCGCGCGCCGCCGCCATCCGCAACTACCTGGAAGGCGATAAGGCATGAAGCTCGCCGACACGCAATACCTGGCCGCCGAGACCGTCGGCGAGCCGCTGGCCAATATCGGCATCTTCGCCCTGTTCGTGCTCGTCACGATGGTCGTGGTGATCCGGGCCAGCCGCAACACCCGCACCGCCGCCGACTACTTCACCGGCGGCCGCGGCTTCTCCGGTCCGCAGAACGGCATCGCCATCGCCGGCGACTACCTCTCGGCCGCGAGCTTCCTCGGCATCGCCGGCGCCATCGCGGTCTACGGCTACGACGGGTTCCTGTACTCCATCGGCTTCCTCGTCGCCTGGCTGGTAGCGCTGCTGCTGGTCGCCGAAATGCTGCGCAACACCGGCAAATTCACCATGGCCGACGTACTCAGCTTCCGGCTCAAGCAGGGCCCGGTGCGCACTGCGGCCGCGCTCACCACGCTGACGGTGTCGCTGTTCTACCTGCTCGCGCAGATGGCGGGCGCCGGGGGCCTGGTGGCGCTGCTGCTCGATGTCTCCAGCAAGTCCGGCCAAGCCGTGGTGATCGCGGTGGTCGGCGTGCTGATGATCGTCTACGTGCTGGTCGGCGGCATGAAGGGCACCACCTGGGTGCAGATCATCAAGGCGGTGCTGCTGATCGCCGGCGCCGGCGCGATGACGATCATGGTGTTCGCGAAGTTCGGCTTCAACCTCTCCGACCTGCTCGGCTCCGCCCAGGACGTGGTCTCGGACTCGGCCAACAAGGCCGTCGCCTCCCGGGACGTGCTCGCCCCCGGCGCGCAGTACGGCGGCAGCTCCACCTCCAAGCTGAACTTCCTCTCGCTCGGCCTGGCGCTGGTGCTCGGCACCGCGGGTCTGCCGCACGTGCTGATGCGCTTCTACACCGTGCCCACCGCCAAAGAGGCGCGGCGCTCGGTGGTCTGGGCGATCGGCCTGATCGGCGCCTTCTACCTGTTCACCCTGGTGCTCGGCTACGGCGCGGCGGCGATCGTCGGGCCGGACAAGATCCTGGCCGCGGCCGGCGGGCAGAACTCCGCGGCCCCGCTGCTGGCGTTCGAACTCGGCGGCGTGGTGCTGCTGGGCGTGATCTCCGCGGTCGCCTTCGCCACCATCCTCGCGGTGGTCGCGGGCCTGACCATCACCGCCTCGGCGTCCTTCGCCCACGACATCTACGCCGGAGTCATCAAGCGCGGCAACGTCGACGAGAACAAGCAGGTGCGGGTATCCCGGATCACCGCCGTGGTGATCGGCGTGCTGGCCATCGGCCTGGGCATCCTGGCCAACGGCCAGAACATCGCCTTCCTGGTGGCGCTGGCCTTCGCGGTCGCGGCGGCGGCGAACCTGCCGACCATCCTCTACTCGCTGTTCTGGAAGCGGTTCAACACCACCGGCGCCCTGTTCAGCATGTACGGCGGCCTGATCTCCACCATCGTGCTGATCGTGTTCTCCCCGGCGGTGTCGGGCAACAAGACCGCGATGCTGTCCAACTACGACTTCGACTACTTCCCGCTGTCGAATCCCGGAATCGTCTCCATCCCCCTGGCTTTCGCGCTCGGCGTGATCGGCACCTTCGTCGGTGGCCGCAAGCCCGAGAACCAGGCTCTGGCCGCGGAGATGGAAGTTCGTTCGCTCACCGGTGTCGGTGCTGAGAAGGCGATCGCGCACTGATCGCCCGGTAAGCGAAACAGCCGCAACGGCGCGGCGCTAGGTTGGGCCCCGGCGGAGGCCGGGGCCCAACTTCCTTTATTCCCCGATAGGAGTTTCCCCGTGACCAGCGCAACCGACCACGCGGCCTACCCGCCTCCGGCGGAGTTCGCCGCGGCCGCCAACGCCGATGCGGCCCTTTATGATTCGGCCAGTACCGACCGGCTCGAGTTCTGGGCCGAGCAGGCGCGGCGGCTGCACTGGGAGCAGCCGTGGACGCAGGTGCTGGACTGGTCGGACGCGCCGGTCGCCCAGTGGTTCGTCGGCGGACGCCTCAATGTCGCCTACAACTGCGTGGATCGGCACGTGCTGGACGGGCACGGCGATCAGGTCGCCATCCACTGGGAAGGCGAACCCGGTGACTCCCGCGACCTCACCTACAGCGAGCTGCTCGCCGAAGTGTCCAGGGCGGCCAATTATTTCACCGAGCTCGGGCTGCGGGCCGGCGACCGGGTCGCCATCTACATGCCGATGGTCCCCGAGGCCATCATCGCCATGCTCGCCTGTGCGCGGCTCGGATTGACGCATTCCGTGGTGTTCGCGGGCTTCTCCCCCACCGCCCTGCGCCAGCGCGTCGACGACGCCCAGGCCCGGCTGGTCATCACCACCGACGGGCAGTGGCGGCGTGGGACCGCGGCGCCGCTGAAGTCGGCCGTCGACGAGGCGCTGGGCGGGGAACGCTCCAGCGTCGAGCACGTGCTCGTGGTGCGGCGCACCGGCATAGAGGTGCCGTGGACCGAGGGACGCGACCTGTGGTGGCACGACACCGTCACCGACGCGTCGCCGGATCACCAGGCGCAGGCGTTCGACGCCGAGCACCCGCTGTTCATCCTCTACACCTCCGGCACCACCGGAAAGCCCAAGGGCATCCTGCACACCACCGGCGGCTACCTCACCCAGGCGTCCTACACCCACCACAACGTCTTCGACCACAAGGCCGGGCACGACGTGTACTGGTGCACCGCCGACATCGGATGGGTCACCGGACACAGCTACATCGTCTACGGGCCGCTGTCGAACCGGGCGACGCAGGTCGTCTACGAGGGCACGCCGAACTCCCCCGACGAGCACCGGCACTTCCAGATCATCGAGAAGTACGGCGTCACCATCTATTACACGGCCCCCACCCTGGTGCGCACGTTCATGAAGTGGGGCCGCGAGATCCCCGCCGCCCACGACCTGTCCTCGCTGCGCCTGCTCGGCTCGGTCGGCGAACCGATCAACCCCGAAGCCTGGCGCTGGTACCGGGAAGTGATCGGCGGCAACCGGACCCCGGTCGTGGACACCTGGTGGCAGACCGAAACCGGGGCCATCATGATCTCCCCGCTGCCCGGCGTCACCACCACCAAGCCCGGCGCGGCCATGGCGGCGCTGCCCGGCATCAGCGCCAAGGTCGTGGATGACGACGGCGCGGTGCTCGACAACGGATCCGGACTGCTCGTCCTCGACCAGCCGTGGCCGTCGATGCTGCGCGGCATCTGGGGCGACATGGACCGGTTCCGCGAAACCTACTGGGCGCGCTTCGCTGCCGAAGGCTGGTACTTCGCGGGAGACGGAGCCAAACTCGACGCCGACGGGGACCTGTGGGTGCTCGGCCGCGTCGACGACGTCATGAACGTCTCCGGGCACCGGATCTCCACCGCCGAGGTCGAGTCCGCGCTCGTCGGACACTCCGGAGTCGCCGAAGCCGCCGTCGTCGGCGCCACCGACGAGACCACCGGACAGGCGATCGTCGCCTTCGTGATCCTCACCGCCGAAGCAACCGACACCGGTGACGCGCTCGTCACGGAGCTCAAAGCCGAGGTCTCCCGGGAGATCAGCCCGATCGCCCGCCCCCGCGAAATCCACGTCGTCCCGGAACTGCCCAAGACCCGCAGCGGAAAGATCATGCGCCGGCTGCTGCGCGACGTGGCCGAGGGGCGCGAACTGGGTGACACCTCGACGCTCGTGGATCCCAAGGTGTTCGAGGCTATCGCCAAGAGCTGAGGACACCGCCGCTGAGACCCGGCTCTGATGAGGGGGCCGGGTCTCAGCGGTTTCCGTTTTTTCGGGCCTTCATGGAACCGGAAGCGGTGCTGCTGCGTCCAAGTTCGTATGGGCTGGATCTGGGACGGGACCGGCGGGTATTGGCCGCTAGGAACCCGTCTGTGGGCGGAGTCGGTGCTTGGGTGGATCGGTTATAGTCGCGGAAACGGTCGAGGGCGATTGGAAGTGGGGGTGCGTATGCGCGCGGTAGCTGGAGCGGTGCTGCTGGTAGGAGCGCTGGCGGTTGCGGGTTGCGACTCGAATGGTGGCGGGCAAGCGCCTCCCAGCACGTCGACCACCCCAGCAGTTGCCGCGGACGTTCCGCAGGGATTCAAACCCTGCAATGACATTCCCCAATCGGTCCTGGATTCCGAGGGGATCCGCAAAGACAAATATGGCGACGACACTTCTCGCGGAGAGATCAAGTGGCGCGGCTGCGGATATCTGATGTCCGATGGCTACGCAGCATCTATCAGCGCCACGAACCTCACCCTGGACATGGTGAAGGCCAAACGTTTCCCAGGTGAACGCTCGATCACCATCAATGGCCGCACAGTACTGATCACGGCCCAGGCCCCTGACCCCACCGGTGACGAATCCTGCCAATTACACGCTCAGATGCAGGGCGGCAGTCTCGAGTTCACGATCGACAACCCCAACTCCCGCCGGAAGACCGGGCACCTGAATGCCTGCGACATCGGGCAGACCCTGGCGGGAAAGGTGGTTCCGTTGATTCCGGCGGGGGCATAGGCATTGGCAGATCTTGACAAATTGGGGAGGGATCCACGGTATGGCCGTCGACACTAAAGCCTGGCAGAGCATGATCGACTCTGCCAAAAATGGCAATCTTTCGGTGAAATTCAACGACAGCGTATCGGTCAACGCGGAGGAGTTCGTATACATCGAACGTGATTGCCAAGCGATGAAGGACGAGATCCAGGCTCTGCAACGTATCGCAACAGGCATCTCGAAGCGCGAAGTCTGGGGTTTGGGGGAATCGAGCGATTGGATCAAATCTGCCCCGATTTTGGTTGCTCGATTGCGGGCGAAAGCCCAAGGCGCTGCCGACGGTAACGACGTCCACTCGATCTTGCAGCAGCACTACGATGTCATCGACAAGATTCAAGAACTCCATCGAACAATTGCACAGAAGTATACGGAGGCCGACAGCGCCTTCTCTTCGAAATACAACGAACTGATGGCAAGCCTGCCGCAGGGCTTTCAGGGGCAGAAATGACCATTGAGCACGAACAGTCCGAGATCGAGAAAAAATGCGCCACCGATAACGCGTCGAGTAAGTCTCACATCGAGCTGAAAAACACCTTCGACCCACTGAAGCCATCCGAGGCGGTCTATGCCAAGGATGACTACGCGAAGATCGCCACCGGCTGGGAGCAGAGTGTCACGATCTTCGCTGCCCGCATCAAACGGTCGAGCGAATCGGCATGGAGTGGCGGTGCAGCGAACACCGCACGGACGTCGATCTCCGACTACAACACCGACGCGCAGAACCTGACCCCGGCCTTGAAGGAACTCAGCACTCGGGTCGACGAGGCCGTGACCGCAGTTATCAATACTCAGAAGAACATCACCGGCTACTCCGACGATCCGCAGAGTTGGTGGAATCCCGGCGATTGGTTCGACGGCAACCCCGAAGCCGACGCTGAGGAGAGCGCCCGCAAGATCGTCCAAGAGCAATACATCGCGCCGATCGTGCAGAGCGACAAGAATATCCCGGTCCTGCCGAAACCGAAGGACCCGACCAACCCTGATGCGGAAGACGTCAACCCAGGCGGCGGAACTCCATCGAACGGCACACCCTACAACGGCGGCGGAACTCCGTCTCCCTCCACGACCGATACCCCATCCCCATCGACGGTTCCGGCAGGCACCGACACCCCGTCCCCGTCGACAGTGGCCCAGTCCACCGGCGTACCGAGCACCGGCGTGCCCACCACAGGCGTACCGACCACCGGCGCGCCGACAACCCCGGCGACGACCAACGTCCCGAGTTCGGGCGTTCCGACTTCTGCCGTGCCGAGAACCGGAACCCCCGGCACCAAAGGCACTCCGCGCAGCGGCAATCCGAGCTCGGGTGTACCGACCACGTCCACGCCGAAATCCGTCTCCGCTGTTCCGGGCACCAACGCGGCGGCCGCGGGCACCGGTAGCGGTAAGGGGACGGGTACGGGGGCCGGGCGGAATGGCATGCCCGGTATGGGCGGCATGGGTAATCGCGGTGGTGGTAAGGGGGACGAGGATGACGAGCACAAGATCCCGGACTATCTGATTCAGGATCGCGAGACCGAACTGCTCGGGGTGCAGCCGAAGGTGCTGCCGCCGGGCGGGGTCATCGGCGGATAGCTGCGCGAATTCCGGGGCCGTCGCGCGTGCACACACCGCGCGGCGGCTCATCGGTGGCCGCGTTCGAACGGAATGGAAGACAACCCGCATGGTCTGGACTTGGGACCCGGATACCTTCGGCGCCAACTGGTTCAACGAAGGCAATGACCGGATGCCCGCCCCGCTGCGCTACACGAGCCGGTTCCCCACGATGGAGGAACTGGAGGATCACCGCCGCGCGGTGCGGGCGGGGTATGACGCCGACGAACGCCGGCGCATCGATCTGCTCATGCACACGGTGGCCCGGTGCGACATGCGGGTGGAGATCATCGGTAGTTCGGTGCGGCACAAGAACAGTGACGGGCGCACTCAGAAGCAGTACCGCATCGTCGGCGCGCGCACCCCGGAGTACGCGGCGGTGTTGCGGCAGATGGGGTTCCCCGGCGAATACGGGGACATCACAGGGCATTTGGTGCGTCCGGAGCAGCTGCCCGCCGCGCTCACCGCAGCCATTCCGGCCTGCGCGCCGGGCAAGCACCGCCCGGACACCTTCAACCACTACGACCTGAAGCCACAGCCCGGCTACATGGTCGACAATTCCCGCAACTCCCCGCTCGAACGCTTCCAGCGGCTCACCCGCCGCCCCACCGACGGTGGCGGCCAGGCGATCCTGCGCCTGGGCAACTTCCATGCCCGCCCGACCCGCCACCAGGCCATGCAGTGGTACGACATGTCCGGGGACGGCCGCTACCTGGAACTGCGCACACCCACCCACCTCGACATCCGCCCGGCCGCCCCGCCGCTGTTCACCGACGTGTTCACCGGCTGGCTCGACCAGGCCCGCCACTACCTGCTCGAACGCGAAGCCGAGCGGTATCGCTGAGGGTCAGGCCCCGATCACCGGTTCGCCCTCGGCGGGCGCGGGCACCGAGTTGGGCATGATGATCGCCATCAGGATGGCGCCGGCCAGTAGGAAGCCGGCCGCCCACCAGAAGCTGGTGATGTAGCTGTGCACCTGGGCTTCGGCGAGGTTCACGGGGTTCGGGGTCTTGCCCACCATGTAGTCGGTGGCCGCGGTGGCGGCGAAGGTGGACAGCAGCGCGGTGCCGATGGAGCCGCCGACCTGCTGAGACGTATTGACCATGGCGGAGGCGACGCCCGCGTCGGTGTGCTGCACGTTCGCGGTGGCGCAGGCGAAGGCGGCCGACATCGCGGCGCCCAGGCCCAGGCCCATCAGCAGCAGTCCGGGCAGGACGTGGGTGGCGTAGTTGCTGTGCAGGTCGATCTGGGTCAGCAGGACCATGGCGAGCGCGCCGACCGCGAAGCCGACGACGGAGACGATCTTCGGCCCGAAGCGGGGCAGCAGCAGGGTCGGGCCGGTGGTGGAGGACAGCACCATGCCGAACACCATCGGCATGTAGGCGACGCCGGTGACGATCGGCGTGTACTTCAGGATCAGCTGCATGAAGTAGGTGAGGAACAGGAACACCGCGAACATGCCGATGCCCGCCACGAAGACCGAGACGTAGGCGCCGCCGCGGTGGCGATCCAGGACGACGCGCATCGGCAGCAGCGGATGCGCGACTCTGGTCTCGATGAAGACGAACACCGCCAGTAACAGCACGCCCAGGACCAGGCACCAGATGGTGGTCGCGCTGCCCCAGCCGTGGTCGGCGGCGTGCGAGAAGCCGTAGACGATGGCGAACAGGCCGGCGGTGGCGGTGATAGTGCCGGGCAGGTCGAGCGAGGCTTTGCCATGGGCGACGTGCCGGGCCAGCAGCAGAAGCGCGCCGACCAGCGCGACACCGGCGAAGATCAGGTTGACGAACAGCGCCCAGCGCCACGAGGCCCACTCGGTCAGCGCGCCGCCGAGCAGCAGGCCGATCGCCGCGCCCGCACCGGCGACGGCCGAGAAGATGCCGAAGGCCTTCGCTTTCTCCTTGGGTTCGGTGAAGGTCACCGTCAGCAGGGCCAGGGCCGCGGGCGCGAGCATGGCGCCGAAGACGCCCTGCGCCACGCGGGCGCCGACCAGCATGCTGAAGCTCGAGGCCGCGCCGCCGACGGCGGAGGCGACCGCGAAGCCGATCAGGCCGGTGATGAACATGATTCGCCGGCCGATCAGGTCGCTGAGCCGTCCGCCGAGCAGCAGCAGGCTGCCGAAGGCCAGGGTGTAGCCGGTGATGACCCACTGCCGGCTGGAGTCGGAGAAACCGAGATCCCGCTGCGCGTCCGGCAGGGCGATGTTCACCACCGTCGCGTCCAGCACGACCATCAACTGGGCGATGGCCAGGACCGCCAGGACCCACCACCGCCGGTCGTGCCCGTGCCGCTGGGCTTTCGCTGATTCCTCGACAACGCTCGACATGACCACCTCGCGGGGCTCGCCGGATGATGTGGAACGGGACAGCTCTCGAACGATACCGATCGGTATGTGGGGAGTCTATGCCCCGCGGAGTGAGCCGTCAGGGGTACGTGACGGGGCTCACCATCCCGCATATCTCCTCAGGAGAATCACAGGTGAACCGGCTTTTCTCCCGGCTCTCGCGTGGTCAAGCGGAGGAAATTCGGGTGAAACCTGTCGGTACCCGCAGGAATACTGATGCGCGACCGATGAGTTGTCCCTGCTGTTCCCGTCTGTTCTGATGTGGCGCTCGCACGATTCGCATCGGCCCACCCCTCGACTTTCCGCTCACGTACACCCCGGAGGTAGCCGCAATGCGCGCCGACATATCCGCCCCGTCGACGGGCGGAAAAACGCCGACAGTCATCAGACTGCTGGTGCTCGCTACCTTCGTAGTGATCCTGAACGAAACCATCATGATCAACGCGATCCCGCGGCTGATGGACGATCTGAAGATCGATGAGCAGTCGGCGCAGTGGGTCTCCACCGTCTTCATGCTCACCATGGCCGCGGTCATCCCGGTCACCGGCTGGTTCCTGCAGCGGGTCACCACGCGCCGGGCCTATGCCATCGCGATGAGCGTCTTCCTGGCGGGCACCGCGCTGTCCGCGGTCGCGCCGACCTTCGCGGTGCTGCTGCTCGGCCGGGTCATCCAGGCCGGCGGCACCGCGGTGATGATGCCGCTGCTGATGACCACCCTGATGACGGTGGTGGCCGAGCAGGATCGCGGCAAGGTGATGGGCAATGTCACCCTGGCCATCTCGGTGGCCCCGGCGATGGGTCCGGTCATCTCGGGCCTGGTCCTGCAGTGGGCGTCCTGGCGCTGGCTGTTCGTGCTGGTGCTGCCGATCGCGGGCGCGGTCACCTTCTTCGGCCTGCGCCGGCTCGAGGACATCGGCGAACCGCAGACCGGCGATATCGACTGGGCGAGTGTGGCGTTCGCGGCGCTGGGCTTCGGCGCCCTGGTCTACGGCCTGAGCAAGTTCTCGCCGGACAATGTCGCCTCGCCCGTGCTGCTGGTGGTCGCCGGCGTCGCGCTGATCGCGGTGTTCGCGCTGCGTCAGATCAAGCTGCAGCGCAGCGGTTCGCCGCTGATGGACCTGCGGGTCCTGCTGGCCGGCACCTTCACCAAGGGCCTGATCCTGATGTCGATCGCCTTCCTGGCGATGCTCGGCTCGATGATGCTGCTGCCGCTGTATCTGCAGCATCTGCGCGGGCTTTCGGCGCTGGAGACGGGTCTGCTGGTGATGCCCGGCGGCCTGGCGATGGGTGTGCTCGGTCCCACCGTCGGCAAGATCTTCGACCGCTTCGGCGGCCGGGTGCTGGTGATCCCCGGCGCGATCGGCATCACCGCCGCGCTCGCCGGTTTCACCCAGATCTCGCTGTCCATGCCGTACTGGCAGCTGCTGGCGCTGCACATCCTGCTGATGCTCTCGCTGGCCGCGGCGTTCACCCCGGTGTTCACGCTGAGCCTGGGCGCGCTGCCGCCGAACCTGTACTCGCACGGCAGCTCCATGCTGGGCACCCTGCAGCAGGTGTCCGCGGCCTTCGGCACGGCGCTGGTGATCACGGTGATGGCCACCCGCACCAAGTCGCTGGTGCAGGACGGCGCCGAACCGATCGCCGCGCAGCTCGACGGCATGCGCCTGGCCTTCGGCCTGTCCGCCATCCTGTCGGTCGTCGTGATCGTCATGGCGGTGCTGCTGCCGGCCCGCGCCGCCGACCACCACGGTCACGGCCCGGCCGAGGTCGAGGACGAACTGCCCACCCCGCAGCTGGTCAAGGACTGACCGGAAGCTCCCGAGAGCCCCGCACCCGCCCCAGGTGCGGGGCTCTCCCCGTTTCCAGGTCCCCACGACACGCCCGCCAACGGCGACATGCCGGGATAGCCCCCGCGCGAATGCCGGTTTGAACCACCGGTCCCCGCCGCCGCGTACACAATGCGAAACAGACGTATTCGGCGCGTGCGGCGACCGGACGCGGCTGCCCGGCAATGACAGTGGGGTACTGATGAAACGTCTCGGGCCGTGGCTGACCTTGGCGGCGGTGGCCGTGCTGGGTCTGGTCCTGCTGGTGGTCAATATGTCCAAGGACACCGAACCCGCTGCCGCGCCGCCGAATTCGCCCGCGAGCGCGACGGCCGCGCCGACCAGTGCGGCGCCCCGGGCGACGCCGTTCCCGGCGAACGCCGACTACGTGGGCACGATCCCGCTGGCCGCGGGCGGCACGATGACGGTCGAGATCACCGTCGAAGGCGACAAGGCGATCGCCTACGCCTGCGACGGCAAGACCGTCGAATCCTGGCTCCAGGGCACCGCCACCAACGGCGCGCTGAAACTGACCGGCAAGAACGATGCCACGCTGACCGGCACGCACGACGGCAAGGCGGTCAACGGCAGCCTCGCGATCGGCGGAAAGCAGTGGGATTTCACGGCATTGCCGGTCACCCAGCCCGCCGGGCTCTACGTCTACAGCGCGGACGGGGTGCGCCAGAGCTGGATCGTGGACGGCACCGGCGCGGTGACCGGCGTGCAGCGCGCGGCCGACGGCAGCACCGCTCCGGCCGCGCCCTTGAACGCCGACGCGACAGCGGTCGTGAACGGCCGGAAGATAACCGCGACCAAGGTAAGTGGTGGTGACAGTGTCGGCTGATCCCAACGCGCCCACGGTCCGCCGGGTCCGCCCCGCCGGCCCGGCCGCGATCGTGCTCCCGCTGCTGGCGGGCGCCGCGGTCGCGGTGATCCTGGGGGTCTACGCGAAAGTGCACGACCCGCGGTTCTTCTCTGTGAACGTGGCCGGGTTCTCCAGCCCGACGGCGGTCAAGACCTGGCTGGCCACACTGGCTTTCGCGCTGGCGCTGTTCCAGGTGTTCTCGGCGGCGGCGCTGTACGGCCGGATCCGCCCGCTGGCGGGAGCGTCCTGGACCGGGCCCGCGCACGTGTGGTCCGGGCGGCTGGCAGTGCTGGCCACCGTCCCGGTCGCGGTGCACTGTCTCTACGCCCTGGGCTACCAGGATTCGACGACGCGGGTGCTGCTGCACTCGCTGTTCGGCTGCTTCTTCTACGGCGCGTTCGTCGCGAAGATGCTGCTGCTCACCCGGAAAGGCTTGCCGGGCTGGGTGATTCCGGTCGCGGGCGGCGTGCTGTTCAGCGGGCTGACGTTCGTCTGGCTGACCTCGGCGCTGTGGTTCTTCCTCAACAACGGCCTGACCTTCTAACGAAAGAGCTTCCGCGATGACCCTGCCCGATCTGAATCGCCGCACGGTGGTAGCCGGCGCGGGCGCGCTGGCCGCCGCCGCGACCCTGACCGCCTGCTCGACCTACGGCAAGGACGACTCCCCCGCGCCCGCGCCCACCGAACCGGCACAGCCCGGGCCCGCCGGCACCGCGAGCGGCCTGGCCAAGACCGCCGACATCCCGGTCGGCGGCGGCAAGATCGTCGGCAACACGGTGCTGACCCAGCCGACCGCGGGCCAGTTCGTGGGGCTGGACACCACCTGCACGCACGCCGGCTGCAAGGTCACCGAGATCGCGGGCGGCACCATCATCTGCCCCTGCCACGGGAGCAAATTCGGCCTGGACGGCGCCGTCGCCGCCGGCCCGGCGACCCGCCCGCTGAAGTCGAAGAGTATTCGGGTGGAGGGTGATTCGATCATCGAGGGCTAGCTGCTGAACATCTCGGCCATGCGCCGGTCCATCTCCTCGGGCGGTACGTCCTCGACATGGGTGGCCACGGTCCAGCGGTGGCCCCACGGGTCCTCGAACGCGCCGCTGCGATCGCCGTAGAACTGGGTGGTCACGGGCGTGAGCTCGCGCGCCCCGGCCGCCAGCGCGGCGGTGAAGGCGGCGTCCGCGTCCTCGACGTAGACGTGCAGGTTGACGGGTGTGCCGCCGACGGTCTTCGGGTCGCGGAAATCCAGTTCCGGCGCCGGGTCGCCCAGCATGATCAGCGAGTTGCCGAGCGTCAGTTCGCAGTGCGCGATCTTGCCGTCTGGGCGGGGCATGCGCATGCGCTCCGAGGCGCCGAACACCTGCTTGTAGAAGTCGATGGCGGCGGCGGCGCCATCGACCGCGAGACCCGGCGACACCACCGGGTAACCGTCGGGAACAGCCTTGACATCGGACATGAGAGACCTCCGGTCGGGTCGAACGGGTGACAAATGCGAGCCTATGCCCGGGTCCGGGCGAAATGGCCGGTTCGACCCGATGATCTAGATCCGGGCCCGTCAGGGCCCCGCGACCCCGCGCAGGCGGCGGACCTGGGCCGCCGTGACCGCGGTGAGCGTGCCGGGATCGACCTGGTCCAGCCCGGTCACCGACACCTGGGCCAGGGTGGGCCCGACCTGCACCAGCGTCACCAGGGTGACCAGGTCGACGCCCTCGCTGCTGGTGTGCAGCCGGTAGGAGGCGCTGGCGTCACCGGCGGGCGGCTGTTCGAGCGCGCCGAGCCGGAAATCGATGCGGGTCTTGTCGGTGTCGGTACCGGAGTAGGCGGTGCAGCCGCGCAGCGTCTGCTGGACCGCGGCGAAGGCGGCGCCCACCTGGTCGGCCGGGTAGCTCGCGGCGTCGATATCGATGCTGGAGAAGTTCGGGCCGCTGTAGCCGATGAAGTTCCAGGCGCGCGCCTGGGACTGCTGTTCACCGATCGGCGTCATCACCCGCTCACAGCCCGCGGGCGTGGTCGGCGGCGGATCGCCGAGCGGCAGGTCGGCGGAGCGCGAGGCGCCCGACGGCGAGTATCCCGCGGGCAGATCGGCCGGGTCGAGCAGCCGGGCGAGCAGGACGTCGGAATCGGTGAGCGGTTCCCCGGCGGCGGGCGCGGCGGCCACGACGGGACCGAACGCGGGCAGGCCGGATTCGGGGGCCGGGTCGTCCGAGGAGCAGCCCGCGAGCGCGGCGCCCACCCCGGCCAGCACCAGGCCGAGGCCGCGGGTCACTCGGTCCACGAGACCTGCGTGGTGATCGTCTGCTGCAGATCGCTCTTGCTGTGCGGATCACTGTAGGCCTGGTGCCCGCCGACGGTGATCATGCCGGACACGGGCAGCGGCAAGCCCAGATCGACGGTGATGGTGCCCTGGCCCTGCATCACGTAATCCTGGATGGTCAGCGTGCCCGCGTTGTTCGGCAGCGACCACACCTTGGACTTCGGCGTCTGGGTGACGCTGAGATCGATGGTGAGCCGGTTGTCCTCGCGATGGGTGAGCGTCGCGGTGGTCACCTGATCGAGGGTGACGCCGCCGTCGACCTCCTGGTGCACCGTCCACACCGCGCCCTCGCCGACCGCCTCGTCGGGGAACATGATGGAGCGGTAGACCGCTTGATAGAAGGCCTGTTCCAACGCGGCGCGGGCGGCGTTGGAGGTGTCCGGCGAGGGCGCCAAGCGCAGTGCGGTGATCGCGCCGTCGTCGTTGAACTCGAAGCCGGCGTGCGATCCGTCGGCCGCGGTGAGCGCCTTGGCCAGTGCCGGATCGGAGCTGGTGACGGCGCCGAGGGTGAGGTCGCACCCGTCGCCGTTGGCTTGCGCCGTCATCGGGATGGTCATCGGCGAGGACGAGAAATCGCGCACCGGTTGATCATTGATCTGCTGCTGGATCCGGTGCTCGGTGCGCAGTGTGACCTGCTGGGTGGTGCCGGCCGGGTAGCTCGGGCGCAGCACCGCGCGCGGCTCGGCGCCCGGGGAGACCAGGGTCGCGGCCGCCTCGGAAATCGGGACGGTGACTTCCTTCCCGATACCCAGCGGCTCGGTGCCGTCGGACACCGCGGCCGTCTCACCATCGTCGGCGCAGCCGACACCGAACGCCGAGAACCCGAGCGCGAGCACCACGAGCAGCACACCGGAACGCGCGACCCGGGGAGCGTGGGGGGAAGACAACACCGTCACAACCGACAGCGTACGACCGCTTCCTGAGTGGCGGCTTTGAGCAACACGTTTCCGCAGTTGCCGGGGCCGCGAACACGCCCGCGCGGAGGCGCGATGCATCGCGTGCAGGAGACTGAGAGATGATGATCGACGTGAGTGACGACCGGCCGCCCGAGGATACCCAGCCACCGACCGACGGGGCGGCGCCAGCCGTGCCCGAATCCGAACCCGCGCCGCGGCGGCTGTACATCCTCCTGGGCCTGGCGGCGGTGCTGCTCGGGCTGGACCTGCTGACCAAGACCATCGCGGTCGCCAACCTCACGCCGGGCGATCCGGTCTACCTGATCGGCGACTGGGCCCGCTTCTCCCTGGTGCGCAACCCGGGCGCGGCGTTCTCCATGGCCACCGGCATGACCTGGCTGCTGACGCTGGTCGCGGCCGGTGTGGTGATCGGCGTCATCCGGATCGGGCGCACGCTGCGCTCGCTGTGGTGGGCGATCGGGCTGGGCATGGTGCTCGGCGGCGCGCTCGGCAATCTGATCGACCGGCTGTTCCGCGCGCCGGGCCCGCTGCAGGGCCACGTCGTGGACTTCGTGGCGATCGGCTGGTGGCCGGTGTTCAACGTGGCCGACTCCGCGATCGTGTGCGGCGCGATCCTGCTGGTGGCGCTGACGATCTTCGGTTTCGAACCGGACGGCACCCGGCACGGCCAGGACGACCGGCCCGAGGTCGACGCGCCGAGCGAAGGGAAGACGGCATGAGGGAGACCCGGTCCATGCCCGTGCCGGACGGGCTCGACGGCATGCGGGTGGACGCGGGCCTGTCCCGGCTGCTCGGACTGTCCCGGACCGCGGTGGCCGCGCTCGCCTCGGACGGTTCGGTGCAGCTCGACGGCGTGGCCGCGGGCAAGTCCGATCGCCTGATCGGCGGCGCCTGGCTGGAGGTCGAGTTCCCGGAACCCAAGCGCGAGTTGACGATCGAGGCCACGCCGGTGGAGGGCATGAAGATCCTCTACGCCGACGACGACATCGTGGCGGTGGACAAGCCGGTCGGCGTCGCCGCGCACACCGGCGTCGGCTGGAGCGGGCCGACCGTGGTGGGCGGGCTGGCGGCGGCCGGCTACCGCATCTCCACCTCGGGCGCGCACGAGCGGCAGGGCATCGTGCACCGGCTCGACGTGGGCACCTCCGGGGTGATGGTGGTCGCGCAGTCCGAGCACGCGTACACGGTGCTCAAGCGGGCGTTCAAGCAGCGCACCGTGGAGAAGCGATACCACGCGCTGGTGCAGGGGCATCCCGATCCGTCCAGCGGCACCATCGACGCGCCGATCGGGCGGGCGCGCGGCAACGACTGGAAGTTCGCGGTGACCGCCGACGGCCGGCCCAGCGTCACCCACTACGACACCCTCGAGGCGTTCCAGGCCGCGAGCCTGCTCGACATTCATCTGGAAACCGGGCGCACGCATCAGATCCGGGTGCACTTCTCCGCGATCCGGCACCCCTGCTGCGGCGATCTGACCTACGGGGCCGATCCGCGGTTGGCCGAGCGGCTGGGCCTGGAGCGGCAGTGGCTGCACGCCAAGACGCTCGGGTTCCATCACCCGGCCGACGGGCGCTGGCTGGAGATCGAGTCGGAGTACCCCGACGACCTGAAGCACGCGCTGGACGTTCTGCGGAATGCCTGAAAGACTCGGCGCGGCAACCGGTTCGGAGCGGCGCGCCCGGGTGCGGCGCGGTGCGCTGGCCGGGGCGGCCGCGGCCGGGGCGGTGGCGCTGATGTTCGTGCTCGGCGCGCTGAATCCGCCGCGTCCGCTCGGGGTCGGCACCGATCGGCTGGGGCCGGAGCAGGGTGAGACGGTCGCGGACTATCTCGCGCGAGCCCGGGATTCGCTGCGGGGCGAGGAGAGCGGGGAACGCTGGGCCCTGGTGTCGTTCACCCGGGAGCTCGTGCCGGCGGAGATCCCCGCGCACAGCGGCGGATTGCGCATCGGGCAAGTGCTGCACCGGGTTCCGCTGCCGCGCGTGCAGACTCCGATCGTGACGGTCGGGGTGCCCGCGGGCGACGGCGTGGCCGTCGCCTCGGCGGGCGACGCGGCCTGGCAGCTCGAAGCTCAGCTGGCGCACGACCGGTCGGCGGGCGTGCTCGACGACCGGGCCCTGCGGGTCACGACGGTCTCGATCGCGCGGTTGCGGGAGGGGTGCGCCTGCACGGTCGGTCTGGTGGTGCGCGGCACGCTGCCGCAGTTGCGCGCGCTCGGCAACGAGGTGCGCGCGGTCGAGGCGCTGCCCGCGGACGCGGTCGACGGGCACTTCGCGGTCAGCCCCCTGCTGCCGGTCTACACCGACCGCGTTGCCCCACTGCCCGACGACGGCCCGGTCCCCGAGCGGTAACCCGGCCACCGGGCATCAGCGACGTCGCGCACAGGAACGAACCCGGCTTCCGGCTGCGGTCGAACGCCGAGGCAGACCGCCTGCCGCACCGGGTAAGACGCACGAAACAGCAGGCCGGTGCCGGTGGCCGCGCGACGCACGCCACCGGCACCGAGCCGATGCTGTTACCGGGCAACCAATTCCGCCTCCCGGCGCGGAGCCGGTTCCGGCAGCCGGGCCGGCCACCAGACGCGATCACCCGCGATCAGCGCGAGCGCCGGAACCAGGATCGAGCGGACCAGCAGGGTGTCGAGCAGGACGCCGAAGGCGACCACGAAACCGATCTGCGCCAGCGCCACCAGCGGCAGCGTGACCAGCACCGCGAAGGTCGCGGCCAGCACGACGCCGGCCGAGGTGATGACGCCGCCGGTCACCGCGAGGCTGCGCAGCATCCCGGCGCGGGTGCCGTGCCGCTGGGCCTCCTCCCGTGCCCGGCTGACCAGGAAGATGTTGTAGTCCACGCCGAGGGCGACCAGGAACAGGAACGCCAGCAGGATCAACCCGGCGTCCAGGCCCGCGAACCCGAAGAGGTGCTCGAACAGGAAAACGCTTGCCCCCAGGGCGGATCCGAAGGACAGCACCACGGTCAGCACCAGGCCGATCGGTGCGGCGATCGCCCGCAGCAGCAGGCCCAGCACGATCGTCACCACCAGCAGCACCAACGGGATCACCACCCAGCGGTCGCGCTGCGACGCGTCGGCGATGTCGAGGTTCGACGCGCTCGGGCCGCCGACCACGGTGCCCGGGGCGAGCGCGGGCAACGCGGCGCGCAGGCGTTCGATCGTCGCGTACTCGGCCGGGGAGTCGGCGGAAGCCCTCGGGATCGCGGTGATCTCGGAGTATTCCGGTCCGGTGCGCCCGGCTTCGGCGGCGCCGATGCCGGGGTCGGCCTCGGCGGCGCGCAGCACCGCCGCGCGGGCGCTGTTCGGCGTCATGATGAGCAGCGGAGTGCCGGCGCGCTCGGGGAAATGCGCCGCCAGCGTGCGCGCCCCGGTCACCGATTCCGGTGTCGTCACGAATTGGTCCGCGCGCGACAGTGGTTCGGTGTTGCCGAGCAGGCCGAGTCCGAGCAGGGCCAGCACCGCCACCGAGGCCAGTGCCGCAGCCACCGGCCGCCGGGCGATGCTCGAGCCCACCCGATCCCACAGGGTTGTTCCCGTCCCGACCGCGTTCTGCGCGTGCGGGATTCGCGGCCAGAAGATGCGCCGCCCGCACAGCACCAGCAGGGCGGGGAACAGGGTCACCATCACCAGCAGCGTGCACACGATCCCGGCCGCGCCGACCGGCCCCAACCCGGCCATGTTGTTCATGTCGGCCGCGAGCAGGCAGAGCAGGCCCAGGCTGACCGTGGCGGCCGAGGCCGCGATGGCGGGCACCGCGCTGCGCAGGGCCGCGAGCATCGCGCCCGCTACCTCCGCGCGATGGTGCAGTTCCTCGCGATACCGGGCGACGATGAGCAGCGCGTAATCGGTGCCGACGCCGAACACCAGGATGGTCAGCACCGCCGCGCCCTGATCGTTGACGGTGACGTCGAAGACCTTCGCCAGGCCGTAGACCGCGGCCATGGCGGCGATGTTCGCGCCCGCCACCGCGAGCAGCGGCACCAGCCACAGCAGCGGGCTGCGGTAGGTCAGCAGCAGGATCACCGTCACCACCAGCGCCGTGACGATCAGCAACTGCTCGTCGATGCCCTCGAACGCGCCCTCGAAATCCGCCGAGAGCGCGCCCGGTCCGGTGACCTGGACCGTCAGCCCGGCCGGATGCTCGGCCACCCGCGCGCGGAACTGCTCGATGTATTCCGCTGTCTCGCCGTGGGATTGGTCGACCAGCACCGGAAACATCAGTGCGCGGCCGTCGTTCGACGACAGTGGCTGCTCCGGCCCGGTGGCACTGCCGTATTCGGCGCGCAGGGCGGCGTAGTGGGCGGCCGCGGCGGTCCGGTCGGCCGCGGTGACGCCGCCGTCCCGCTCGTACACCACCAGGAAGACGTTCGACGTGCCGCCGGGCAGCGTGGCCTCCAGTTCGGCCGCCAGCGTCGAATGCGCGGCGGCGGGCAGATAGTCGGTTTCCTTGTCGGACTTCACGTCGTCGAGGCGGGCGGCGAACGGCAGCAGCGCGGCCAGCACCGCCACCCACAGACCGAGCAGCAGCGCTGCCCTTGCTTTCATCCCCATCACTGTCTCCTTGTTCCGGACATGGGAGCAGCGTCGCGGGAACGGGCGGCGGAAACGTCCGCCCGGGGAGGGCACTTGCGAATACTCCGCGCGGAGTACGCGGCGGTGGGCGCGCTGCCCGACAATGACGGGGATGGGTATCGATCGAGGACGAGCACGCGCCTGGTGGGGCGACGGCACACTGGCGGTGCTGCTGCTGGTCGCCGAGCTGGTCGCCGCGCCGCTGCTGCCGGGGTTCCGGGAGTTCGACGCGCTGGGCGCGGCGCTGCTGGCGGCCGCGACGCTGCCGCTGGCCGCGCGCACCTACGCTCCGGTGCCGGTGCTCGCCGTTCACCTGATGGCGATCATCCCCTATCACGCCGCCGAATTCCCGCACGAGGCCGTCATTCCGGCGACCATCGTGGCGCTGTACACGGTGGCCCGGTTCGGCAACCGGCGGCGCACGGCCGTCATGGTGGTCACGGTGCTGTTCTTCGGTCTCGCGGGCATCCTGATGTCCGGGGAGCAGGACGAGAACATCGCGATAGAGGCGTTCGGCGCGATCGGCTGGATCGTGCTGGCGTGCGTGGCCGGGGAGGCGGTCCGGCTGCACCGCGCCTACATCGCCGAGGTGCTGGACCGGGCCGAGCGCGCCGAACGCTCCCGTGACGAGGAGGCGCGCCGGCAGGTCGGCGAGGAGCGGCTGCGGATCGCCCGCGACCTGCACGATCTGCTGGCGCACACGATCACCGTCATCCAGGTGCAGGCCGGAGTGGCCGCGCACCTGGTCACCGAACGGCAGGCCGATCAGCGCACCGTGCTCGCCGCGCTGGACACCATCACCGGCGCGTGCGCGGACGCCCGCACCGAACTCGCCGCCACCGTGGGCGTGCTGCGCACCGCCAGCACCGAGGCGCGCGGGCCGCTGCCCGCGCTCGCCCAGATCCACGCGCTGGCCGCGCTGGCCGAATCCGCCGGTGTCGCCGTCGAATTCGCGACCACCGGCCCGGCCCGCCGGCTCACGCCCGCCGTGGAGATGGTCGGCTATCGCATCATCCAGGAGGCGCTGACCAATGTCGCCAAGCACGGCTGCGCCGAGCACACCACCGTGCACCTGGCCTATCATCCGGACCGGCTGGTCATCCGGGTGAGCGACGACGGCACCGGAACCACGGACCCGGCACCGGGTTTCGGCATCCGGGGCATGCGGGAGCGCGCCGCGGCCATCGGCGGCACGGTGCGGGTCGCCGGGTCGCCGACCGGCTTCACGGTGACCGCCGACCTGCCCGTCGCCGATCCGGCCCTCGCCGCCGCCGGGGGCGGCTCGACCGTGACCGGCGCCACCGGGGCGCGACCGCGCGCGACCGAGCCGGTCGGCACCGCGGCCGTTGCCGGCACCGCCGGAGCTCCGGCCGTCGCGGACAGCTTGCCGCGCCGTGGCGACTCGACCGACCATGTGGCCGCCGACGCACCGATCGGCGTCGAAAAGCCCAGAGGCCGAGCATGATCCGGGTGCTGCTGGCCGATGACCAGACCCTCGTGCGCGGCGCGTTCGCGATGCTGGTCGCCTCGGCTCCGGACATGACGGTGGTGGGTGAGGCCGGAACCGGGCGCGCCGCGGTCGAGCTGGCGCGCACCGCACGGGCCGACGTGGTGGTGATGGACATCCGGATGCCCGACCTCGACGGCATCGCCGCGACCACCCTCATCGCCGCCGACGAAAACCTCTCGGGCGTACGGGTATTGGTGCTCACCACCTACGACACCGACGACAATGTGCTCGCGGCGCTGCGGGCCGGGGCCAGCGGCTTTCTCATCAAGGACACCAAACCGGCGGCGCTGCTGGACGCCATCCGGACCGTCGCGGCGGGCGAAGCGCTGCTCTCCCCCAGCGCCACCGCCGCGGTGATCGCCCGGGTACGCGCGGTGCCCGATCCCGCCCCGCGGCCGAACCTGGGCGCGCTGACCGAGCGCGAACTGGATGTGCTGGTGCTGGTCGCCCAGGGGCTGACCAATGCCGAGATCGCGGAAACCCTGGTGGTGAGCCCGCTGACGGTGAAGACGCACGTCAGCCGGATCCTGGCGAAGCTGCTCGCCCGCGACCGGGTGCAGCTGGTGATCGCCGCCTACCAGGCGGGGCTGGTCACCCCGGCGAACTAGGGACGCAGTAGCTCCCACGGGGAGCTACTGCTGGTGGGTAGGTCAGTCGGGCAGGGTGACGACGCCGTCGAGATAGCGGCGGCAGCGGCCGAACAGGTACACCCGATCGCCGTCGAGTTCGCCGCGCAGCGATCCGCCGCGGCTGGAGAGCTGGCGCGCGGTGATGCGGTTGCGGCCGAGTTCGCGGCACCACAGCGGGACCAGTTGCGCGTGCGCGGAACCGGTCACCTGATCCTCGGCGATGCCGAGCGCCGGGCCGAACACCCGCGAGACGATGTCGGAGCTGTCGCCCAGCGCGGTGATGACCGCGTCGAACCGCAGCGGCGGGAAGGCCGCGAAATCCGGTGTGGCGGCCCGCACCTCGTCCTCGGAGCCGAGCACCAGGATCTCGTCGAAGCCGGTGTAGGCGCGCACCGGCCGGACGCCGAGCGCGGCCACCAGCGCCGGATCCGGTTCCGTCTCGGTGGACGGCAGGGCGGGCAGATCCAGCACGTACTCGTCGTCGTCGGTGCGTTCCACCCGCAGCCAGCCGCTCTGGGTGAAGAAATCGACCCGGTCCAGACCGGGGTGCATGTCCTCCAAAATCTGCGCGGCGGTGGCCAGGGTGGCGTGACCGCACAGCTCGACCTCGACGGTGGGGGTGAACCAGCGCAGGTGGAACGCCGGCCCCTCCCCCGGCGGCGGACCCGCTTCCGGGGGTAAGTGCGAGGTGTAGAAGGCGGTTTCGGCGAGGTTGTTCTCCCGCGCCAGGTCGAGCAGCAACTGATCGGGCAACCAGCCCGGCAACGGCATGACCGCGGCCGGGTTGCCCGAGAACGGTGCGTCCGTGAACGCGTCGATCTGGTGCAGCAATACCTCCATAGTCGCTGAAGGTACTCCAACCCCCAATCGCCCTTGCGCACAAGGCTTCTCGTGGGCGCGCCGGGTCGATCGTCCAGTAGGCGATCAGGGGGTGGGCGGCAGCAGATGGGGTTGCTCACCACGCATTTTGGCGCTGATCCACCACCCGGCCTCCACCAGGACGATGCCGACCAGACCGCACGCGAACGCCGCCGTGGTCAGCCGCACATTGGACGGATCGAGCTTGAAGAACTCACGGGTGAACGGCGTGGAGAACAGGAAGACGTAGGCCGCCACGGAGGCGCCCAGCAGCACCACCTTCCACCACACATACGGCCGCGCCACGATGGCCAGCACCCACACCGCGATCATGATCAGGGTGATCAACGCCGTCGTACTCGCCTGCACCCGTTCGGTTTCCGAGGCGTCGGGCCCCTCGTAGGCGATCAGGTAGGCAATGAAGGTGGCCACGCCGATCACGATGCCGGACGGCACCGCCTGCCGCATCACCCGCGAGACGAAGCCGGTGCGGGCCCGCTCGTTGTTCGGGGCGAGCGAGAGGACGAACGCGGGGATGCCGATGGTGAACCAGGCCGCGATCGTGACGTGCCGGGGCAGGAACGGGTAACCGAGCGCCTCGTAGTGGAAGATCTGCGACCCGACGCCGGCGACGCCGACCAGGAACGCCAGCAGCACCGAGTAGACCGTCTTGGTGAGGAACAGATTCGAGACGCGCTCGATATTGCCGATCACCCGCCGGCCCTCGCCCACGACGTAGGGCAGGGTGGCGAACTTGTTGTCCAGCAACACGATCTGGGCCACCGCCCGGGTCGCCGGGCTGCCCGCGCCCATGGCCACGCCGATGTCGGAATCCTTCAGGGCCAGCACGTCGTTCACGCCGTCGCCGGTCATCGCGACGGTGTGCCCGCGCGATTGCAGGGCGCCCACCATGGCCCGCTTCTGATCCGGGCGGACCCGGCCGAAGGTGGTGTGCTCGTCCAGCGCGTCGGCCAGCGCCTGCTGATCCTCGGGCAGCTTGCGGGCGTCGATGGCGTTGTCGCCGCCGGGCAGGTCCAGCGACGCGGCGACCGCGCCCACCGACACGGCGTTGTCGCCGGAGATCACCTTCACCGAAACGTTCTGCTCGGCAAAGTATTCGAGCGTCTCGCGGGCGTCGGGACGGACCTTCTGCTCCAGCACCACCAGCGCGGCGGGCCGCACGGTGCCGGGCGCGTCCGCGGCGTCGACCGGGCGATCGCTGCGGCCGAGCAGCAGGATGCGCAGGCCGGAGGAGCCGAGTTCCTCGGCCTGGCGGGCATCCTCGGAGGCGGAGTCCAGCAGCACGTCCGGCGCGCCCAGCAGCCAGTCGCCGTGCTCGCCGAAGGACTGCCCGCTCCACTTCTTCGCCGAGGAGAACGGCGCCACCGCCGTCTGCGGCCAACCGGGGCCGTCCGGCAGCGCCTCGGCGATGGCCTGCACGCTGGCGTTCGGGCGCGGGTCGTTGGCGGCCATGGCGGCCAACGCGTTTCGTACCTCGGCCTCGTCGGCGTCGCCGAGCACCTTGATGTCGGACAGGCGCATGCCGTTCTCGGTGAGCGTGCCGGTCTTGTCGGCGCACACCACGTCCACCCGGGCCAGGCCCTCGATCGCGGGCAGTTCCTGCACCAGGCACTGCCGCTGCCCCAGCCGCACCACGCCGACCGCGAACGCGATCGAGGTCATCAGCACCAGGCCCTCGGGCACCATCGGCACCAGCGCGGCCACCATGCCGGTGACCGCGGGCCGCCAGGACTCGCCGCTGGAGACCAGCTGGTTGTAGATGCTGAGCAGGCCCGCCGGGATCAGCAGGTAGGTGATGAACTTCAGGATCTTGTCGATGCCGCTGCGCAATTCGGAGTGCACCAGCGTGAACTTGCTGGCCTCCTCGGCGAGCTTGGCCGCGTAGGCGTCCTTGCCGACCTTGGTGGCGCGGTAGGCGCCGGACCCGGAGACCACGTAGCTGCCCGACATCACCGCGGCGCCCTCGGGCTTGTCCACCGGGTCGGCCTCACCGGTGAGCAGCGACTCGTCCACCTCCAGTTGCGCGGACTCCTCGACCTCGCCGTCGACCACGATCTGGTCGCCGGGGCCCAGCTCGATCAGGTCGTCGAGCACCACCTCGCGCGGCGCGATCTCGGCCGCCTTGCCGTCGCGGCGCACCGTGGGCTTGGCCTGGCTGACGATCGCCAGCTGGTCCAGGGTGCGCTTGGCCCGCACCTCCTGAATGATGCCGACGGCGCTGTTGGCCACGATGAGCAGGCCGAACATGCCGTCGATCAGCGAGCCGGTGGCCAGCACCAGCACGAACAGGACGCCGAGAATGGCGTTGATGCGGGTGAACACGTTCGCGCGCACGATGTCGCGGACCGAGCGGCTGGCCCGGTCCGGCACATCGTTGGTGCGCCCGTCGCGGCGGCGCTCCTCCACCTCCGCCGCGGTCAGTCCGCTGGCGTCGCGAGCCTGCACGGTTGTCGACATGCCAGCCAGCCTAAGGCGTGTCGCATTCGCCGCGCCGCCGTGCCGCGCGGGGAGTCGGCGGATTATGGGATGACCGCAGGGCCACGCGGGCAGTAGCGTGCACGGTGTGCGGCGTATCGGATCGGCTCCCGGGGTGGTCTTCGGAACAGGCGCATACCTGATCTGGGGCCTGTTCCCCGCGTTCTTCGGCTTGCTGGCCTTCGCCGACGCGGTCGAGGTGGTGGCGCAGCGCATCGTGTGGACGCTGGTCGTGGTGCTGCTCGTGCTGGCCCTGACCGGGCAGCTGCGCGGGCTCGCCGGGATCGACGCCAAGACCTGGCGCCTGGCCGCCGTCGCCTCGTTCGCGCTGTCGCTGAACTGGGGCGTGTACGTCTACGGCGTGCTGAGCGGGCACGTGGTCGAGTGCGCGCTCGGATACTTCATCAATCCGCTGGTCACCGTGGCCTTCGGGGTGGTGATCTTCCGCGAGCGGCTGTCCCGGGCGCAGTGGGCGGCGCTGGGGCTGGGCGCGCTGGCCGTGGCGGTGCTGACGGTCGACTACGGGCGTCCGCCGTTCATCGCGCTGATCCTGGCCTGCTCGTTCGCCACCTACGGGCTGATGAAGAAGGTCATCCGGCTGGACGCCCTGCGCGGCATCGCCGCCGAGGGCATCGTCGCCGCTCCGTTCGCCCTGATCTTCATCGGGTACCTGGTGTTCTCCGGCCGCACCGAATTCGCTTCCAGCCCAGCCCATACCGGTCTGCTGCTGGCCACCGGGCCGGTCACCCTGGTGCCACTGCTGCTGTTCGCCGTCGCCGCCCAGCGCGTGCCCCTGTCCACCATGGGCCTGCTGCAATACCTGACCCCCGCCCTCCAGATGGCCTGGGGCGTGGCCGTCATGCACGAGCCCATGCCGCCCTCGCGCTGGGCCGGTTTCGCCCTCATCTGGGCCGCCCTGGCGATCTTCACCACCGACGCCCTGCGTCGCGCCCGCAACACCCGCCGCGCCACCCAGCCGGTCGAACCCGTCTAGCGCCCGAACCGGCGCTCGAACGCGGTCCGGTTCGGCGTCACCGGTTCCCGGCCCCAGACCGCGAACACCACGCGGCCGAACGCCGCGCCGTGCACCCGCAGCGCCGCGTCGAACGCCGCGGCCACCTCGGCGGGATCGTTGCGGAACACGCCGCAGCCCCAGGCGCCGAGCACCAGATCCCGCACCCCGTGCCGGGCCGCGATCGCCAGCACCCGCGCGGCGCGCTCGTCCAACTCGGCGCGCACCGGCACCGGCCGCTCCGACCGCAACCGCAGCTGGCCCGCGTTGGGCGCGGGCGAGGTGAGGAACGACACCGGGTACGGCCGGGCCAGCAGTTCGCCCCGGCCGTCCCGGATCACCGGGACCGCGGGCGAGTAGATCACCCGGTGGGAGTAGCGCAGATCCGCCGAAGCACGATGCGCCGCATAGTAATCCGGCGCTTCCAGCAAACAGCGGTAGAGGAGCGCGCTACGGCACAGATCCTCTTCCTGCGCCCGGGCGCCCCGCAGATACCCGCCGCCGGGATTACGCGCGGACGCGAAATTCAGCAACCAGATCAGCGGCGGGCGCGGAGTTCGATGGCGTCGAGGAACAGGTCCAGGGCGACGGTGAATTGGTCCTCGTCGTCCACTTCGGCGAGGTGGGGGGCGACGGCGGCGATGTTGGGGAAACGGGTGGGTGGGAGGGCGAGGTATTCGCGGCCCCAGGCTTCGCGGTCGCGGGCCAGTGCTTCGGGCGGGAGGGTGAGCAGGGTGGCTTCCATGGCGGAGTAGGACAGGGCCACCTCGACCAGGGCGCGGTAGCAGGAGGCGGCTTCGCGACCGCGCAGGCCGGCGCGCAACAGCGCGCCGATGACGATCTCGGCGCCGGCGAACTCCGACTCCCGCCGGCCCGTACGGCCGGAGACGGCGACGGCCACCTGGGGGTGCGCCCGGCAGGCCAGGCGGATGCGCTGGGCGAGATCGGTGAGGGTGGCGCGCCAGTCGTCGGTGTTCTCGATGCCGTCCAGCGCCTCGGCCATCACGCGGTCGGCCAGCGCCAGCATCAGCTCGTCCTTGCCGCGGAAGTGCCGCAGCACCGCCGTGTGGTCGACGCCGAGTTCGGCGCCCAGCCGCCGGAAGGTGAGGGCTTCGGAGCCGTCGCGCTCGATGATCCCCATCGCCACCTCGACGATGCGCTCGGGGGTGAGATGGCCGCGCGCACGACGCTTTCGAGCGGGGGCGGGCGAGGAGTCCGGCACCGCGCAAGCATACCGACAGCAATAGTCACCACTGTTGACACCACTGGTGATCGATGGTTGCATTCCGGCAGCTCGACGCGAAACGGAGATCTGCCCATGAGGAAACGAAGCCTGATCGTCGCGGTGTCGGCGGCGCTGCTGTCCGGCCTGGCCGCCGTCCCGGCGCACGCGGAGGATCGCGCGCTCCCCCTGCCGCTGCTACCCCACGTCCCCTTCTACCGGACCGACACCCTCGCCGCGGCGCACCGCCCCGAGCCGCTGCGCACCGACGGGCTGCGCGAGATCGACGCCGAGTACGTCTACGACGGCCGGGTCCGGACCGTGCGCGATTTCCTGCGGCGCACGTCCACCCGCGGCTACCTGGTCCTGCGGGGCGAGCAGATCCTGGACGAGCGCTACTTCGGCGGCTATGCCGCGAGCAGCCGGTTCAACTCGTGGTCGGTCGGCAAGTCGATCACCTCCGCCGCCGTCGGCGCGGCGCTGGCCGAGGGCCGCATCACTTCCCTCGACGACCCGGTGACGAAGTACCTACCCGAGCTGGCGCACAGCGGCTACGCCGGAGTCGCCCTGCGCGATGTGCTGCGCATGGCCTCGGGCACCAGCTACGACGAAACCGACTACGCCGACCCGACCAAGGGTTCCACCGCCACCACGATCCGCATGGTCGCTGGGACCGCCCTCACCGACCAGGCACGCGAGATCCGGCGCGAACGCCCGGCCGGAACCCGCTGGAACTACGACTCGATGGACACCTTCGTGCTGGGCTGGGTGGTCGCGCGGGCCACCGGCCGGACGCTGCCGGACTATGTGCGGGAACGGATCTGGCAGCCCGCGGGCATGGAAACGCCGGCGCTGGCGGGCTCGGACTACGCGGGCAACGCGATCGCCTACTGCTGCTATCACGCCACCGTCCGCGACTTCGCCCGCTTCGGCCTGCTGTATCTGCGCGAGGGCCGCGCCGGTGACCGGCAGGTGCTGCCCGCCCAGTGGATCCGCGACTCCACCCGGGCCACCGAGCCCTACCTGCGCCCCGGCCATCTGCGCCCCGACAAGCCCGCGGCCGTGGAGAACACCTACGGCTACGGCTACCAGTGGTGGCTCGGCGACGGCGATCGCGGCGACTACGCCGCGGTCGGCATCCTCGGCCAATTCGTCTACGTGTCACCGCGCGACGGCCTGGTGATCGTCAAGGCGAGCGAGGACCTGAACTCCGAGGCGACGATGGGCGAGGCGATCCACGCCTTCCGCGCCGTCGCCGACGCGCTGCGCGGCTGACCCCGCTCAGGTTCCGTGCTCGATGCGCAACGACATGAGTTCGGGCCAGGTCTGCGACCACGGGCGCTGCGGGCCGGTGCAATACCAGACCCGCATCCCGTGGTTCACGCCCTGGAAACCGGTGGGATCGTCGAGCCGGGCCAGCAGGGCGACCGTCGCGAACCGGGTCGCCAGCGGCGCGGCGAGACTGTCGCCGCCGACGTAGAGCACCCGGGTCGCCGCGTCCGGCGGCGGCCCGAAGTAGCCGTACCCGCGGCTCGGGCTGTACACCGGCGGCAGGTCCCGCCGCGCGAGCACCTCCAGCGCGCTGGCCTGCCAGTAGTTCTGGGTCACCACGACGACACCGGCGCGCTGCTCCGCCGGCAGGCCGGCGACGGCGGCCGTGACGGTGTCCACCAGCTGCGGCCAGCCGCGCAGCCCGAAGAACTGGGCGCGAATCGCCATGTCGCCGTTGCGCACCGCGGGCCCGTGCAGCCACGACTGCGGCAGCGGGAGCACGCACACCGCGGCCACCACGACGACGGTGCCCAGCGCGAAATAGGCCGGCAGCAGCCGATCGAGCCGGTACCGCCTGCCCAGCGCGGCCAGGTAGGCCGCGCCCGTCGCGGCGAAGATGGCGAACCCGTCGCCCAGGTAGTACGGCCGCATGCCGCCGACGAGCACGGCCAGCAGCGGCACCACCCCGAACGGCAGCAGGAAACGGTAGGGGCGCAGCAGCGGCGACCGGGCCACCGCCCAGATCCCGAGCAGCAGCAGGAGTCCGGTCGGCCCGGTCGTCAGCACCAGCTCGCGCAGCACCGAGACGAACTGCCCGTCGGCCATCGTCACCTGTTCCGCGCGAATCTGCGCGCCCATGCCCGCCTGCGGCCAGCCGTGCCGGGCCTGCCACAGCACGGCCGGAACCGCCGCCGCGGCCAGGATCGCCGAACCGGCCCACAGCGCCGGGCGCCGCAGCACCTCCCGGGGCCCGAACAGCAGGACCCCGGCCCCCAGCAGCAGCCAGACCGCCGGCACCAGCCATTTCACCTGGAAGTCCACGGCCGCAACCACTCCCGCGCCGAGCAGCAGCACGTCCCGGCGGGTGCGCACCCAGCGGATCACCAGCCAGCCCAGCAGCGCGACCAGCGCCGCGTCGTAGGCGAAGGTGCTCAGCGCCGCGGACTGCTGCACCGCGAACGGCGTGCAGAGATAGCCGAACGCCGCCATCAGCTGCGCGGCGCGGCCGCCGCCGAGCTCCCGGGCGATCACCGCGGCGAGCAGGAGAGTGGCCGCGGTCAACGCGACCACCGGGAGCCGAAGCAGCACAGCGGAACCGGGCGCCACCAGGTCCGACAGCGCGGCCTGCAACGGCACCAGCGGCCCCTGGTCGGCGTAGCTCCAGGACGGATGCCGCCCGGCCGGAACCAGATACAGTTCGTCGCCCCAGAGCGGATAGCGCCCCAGCCGCGCCAGCAGCAGCACCGCGCAGACCCCGATCAGGATCGACAGCTCGCGCCAGGCCAGCGACGCCGGCGCGTCCGGGGATCGGGTGTCCTGGGTGGCAGCGCGCATCGCGGCCCTCCCTAGCAACGGTTCGAACGTGCCGCCCGGGCCTCGCCCCACCGCACAAGCTGTCGAAATCCGATGCTAATGCCGAAGATCGGGCCCGCCCAGGCTGTCTTCTCACAGCGTTCCCGCGGCGCGATGGTGACCTGCAACACGCCGCCGCGTACGGTTGCGGCTGGTCGCGGGGCTCGCGCGGGGAGAATGCTGGGCATGACCCGGATGCGATTGCTATGAATGACAGGGCCGGTAGCGACCTCGCGGGGGTAGGTTCCGTGGAGTTGCTGAATCGGGCGCTCGCGGTCGGCGATCCAGAGGACGACCGATGGTGGCGCACGGTGACCGAGTTGCAGCGCCGGACCGAACGGGAGACCTTCGACGCCGTTGCCGCCCTGACGAATTCGCCGGACGCGACGACGCGCCTGCTCGCCGTCGACATCCTGAGCCAGTACGGCTACGCCCACGACAAACCGTTCCTGGAGGACGCGCTCCCGCTGTTCGCGGCGGCGTGCCGGGATCCCGATCCCCGCGTGGTCGCCTCCGCGATCGGCGGATTCGGGCATCACTACGATCCACGCGGGCTGCCCGCGGTACTACCGCACGCCGAATCGCCCGACCGCGGCATCCGATTCGCCGCCGCGGTCGCCCTGGCCACCATCGCCGGCGAGCCGCCCGCACCCGAGGCGGTCGCGGCCCTGGTGCGGCTGAGCACCGATACCGAAGACATGGTGCGGGATTGGGCCGTGTTCGGGCTGGGCACGCAACTCGACGTCGACACCCCGGCCGTGCGCGACGCGCTCGCCGCCCGGCTCACCGACGCCGACCCGGAGACCGCCGCCGAGGCCGCCATGGGGTTGGCCCGGCGCGGCGACCCGCGCGCGGTGCCCGCGCTGCACACGATGCTGGCCCGGGACCCGAACACGCTGACGCTGGAGGCGGCCACCGTCCTCGGCTCCCCGCAGTTCCTGCCGGCCTTGCGCGCCCTGCGCGACGACGCGGGCGCGGCGGAAACCTGGTATCTCACCACGCTCGACGACGCCATCGCCGCGTGCACACCGGCGCACGGCTTCACCAGCTGACGTTGATCGGCCCCGGCGTCCAGGTGCCCCAGCGCTCGACCGGGGCCACCTCGACCCGGGCGCCGACGGCCTGGGGATCCAGCGGAATGTACTGCTCGAGCGAGCCCCAGTCCCGATCCCAGTCGTTGTTCAGATACGCCGGCAGCGTGCGCGCTTCGTACAGCAGCCCGGTCCAGCCGAGCGGGCCGCCGCCCACGTGGTCCTGCCACATGGTGGTGATCGACGCAAGGGTGCGGTCCGGCAGGATCCGGTACTCGGGCAGCCCGGCCACCCCGACCCGGGTGGGCAGATGGTTCTGGCACGGGAAGTTCAGGCCGACGGCCCAGTCCAGCAGCACCGGCGTGCGCGAACCCAGCAGGGCGTTCAGGGTTTTCGTCTGCGGGACGCGCGGCGGCGTCACCGCCAGCCACTGGTCCTTGCCGAGATCCTTGTCGGTGGCCACCAGACGCACCACGTCGGCGTCACCGGGCAACTGGTCGAGCGGCACCCGCAGATTGCGCCACAGCGGCGCGGGGCCGATGTCGAGGGGCAGCACGCGCGCACCGGTGGCCACGCTGCCGTCGGGTCGCGTTGTCCCGTATTCGAGTTCGAGACTCTGGCCGGGCTGCTCGACGCCGTCGGCGTCGATCGAGCGGATCCGGCCGGCGACCGCGATGGCGATGATGTCGCCGCGGCTTCCGCCGACCGCCTCGGGCAGCCGGAACCAGCCGGTGCCGAGCGTGGCGGGGACCTGGTCGCCGTCGCGGTAGCTGCCGAGCACCGGGGTGGTGGCCGGGTCCAGCCCGAAGGGCAGCGCCACGGCACTGCCCTGGGCCGTATCCGACCCGGAGTCCGCCGATTTGGCGGCGTCCTGCAACTCCGCGGGATCACTGGAGACGGTGTTGGCGCGGCCGGCCTCGGAGTCGACGTCGTCGGATACCAGCACGGGGGCGACGCCGGTGGCGGTGAACCCGGTGGCGTCGGTCCCGGCCAGGGTGCTCGCCGCGTCCCCGCTGAGCGGTGCGAGCACCGAGGCGTTCGGATTCGGTTCCACCAGAACGTCATCGGCCAGGCCGCAGCCACCGGCGAAGGCCGCGGACAGGTTCGACTTGCCGATCGAATAGGCCGGATACTGCGAGACCGCGGCCTTGGCCAGCGACCCCACCTCGAACAGCACCATGAACGCGGCGACCAGGGCCAGCACCGGCACCCGGCTCAGCCGTTCCGCCCACGGTCTCAGGCGCGTCCGCGGCCGGATGTGCCACCAGCCCGCCACCACCAGCGCGAGCACCGCGAGCCCGGCCGCGAGCGTGGACAATCCCTTGCCCGCGATCTCGGGGGCCTTGTCCCAGAACGGAACTCCCCACGCCGAGACGTACCAGTATCCGTTGGCCGCCACGAATGTCACGGCCAGGGTGAAGAACACCGCCGCCGCGAACAGCGCCCGGTTGCGCACCGGCCGCAGCACCCCGTGCCCGACCGCCACCGCGGTCAGCGCCGCCACGCAGGCCGCCAGCCCGGCGAAGACACCGAACTGGTGGTTCCACTTGGTCGGCGAGAACATCATCAGCACCATCGCGGCGAAGGTGATGCCCACCAGCCGCCGGGTCGGCCCGACCGCGGTGCCGGGCAGATGACCGCCGCGGCGCAGCATCGACACCACGCACACGATCAATCCGAGCAGCAGCATGAACATGCCGAAGCGGCGGGTGAGCCAGCCGTCGCCGCTGGGGGTGATCAGGTACTGCCAGCGCAGGTATTCGAAGAACCAGGACTCGCCCGGTTTGATCAGGTCGTGCACCCGCAGCATCTCCTGCACGGCCGCCAGGGTGCGGTCGGCGAACACGACGGTCAGCACGAGCAGCCCGGCCGCGATCAGCGGGGCGAGCAGCGGCAGATAGCCGACCGTGCGGGCGCGCCGCACCACGATCTCGGTCAAGCCGCGTGCCCCGGCGGCCAAGGCGCCCAGGCAGATCAGGCCCGAGGGCGCGGCGGTCAGCGTGAACGCCGCGATGAGGATCGCGCAGGCGGCGGGCAGCAGCCGCCGGGTCGCCAGCGCCCGCTCCATCGACACCCAGGTGAGCAGCACACCGGTGGCCACCACGAATTCCGCGCGCAACCCGTTGTTGTAGGGCAGCCAGAACGCCAGGAACATCAGCCCGGCGGTCCACACCGCGACGCCGCCGCGCAACGCCACGCCCAGGCGCGGCAGCACCTCGCGGCTGATCACCCACCAGCTGAGCACCGCGGCGGCCAGGGTGGGCAGGCGCACCCACGGACTCACCGTGGAAATCTGTGCGAGCCAGCCGATCACGTCGGTGTAGGGCGTGTAGAACGGCCCCTCGTCGACGCTGAACCAGCGGTAGTAGTTCGACATGTAGCCCGAACTCTGCGCGCCGCGCGCCATGCCGAGGATGTAGCCGTCGTCGGAGGTATTGGCGCCCAGGAAATGCCACACGCCCAGCGTCGCGAACACCACCCAGTCGACAGCGCGCAACCGCCACCACCGCGTAGGCAGGAACCGGCGCGCCGAGCGGCCGTCCAGACTGTCGAGGCGGTGCAGGGCGACCAGCGCGACCAGGGTGGCGAGCACGCACAGCACGATGACGGCGAGCTTGAGCGGCGTCGGCGAGGTGGAGAACCGGGAGTCCACCTCGATGCGCATGCTCAGATCCGCGGGCGGCGCACCCCGCACGTCGCTGAAGACGCCGACCACCTGGGGCCGCAGGTCCTTGCCCGCGAGATCACCGGAATCGATCGGCCCGGCGCCGCCGGCGGCCACCGAGGTGCGGCCCGCGCCGAGATCGACGGCGACCGCGCAGTTCTGACCGCGCACCTGCGCCAGCGGCGCCGACCACAGCAGCGTGTTGCGCGAGACGACGTCCACGCGTCCGGCGCGTTCGGCGGTGTCGGGCACGACCTTGACGACGAAGCCGTAGCGCTCCATGTCGGCGGACTGGCGCGGAATGGTCGACATCACGATGCCGCCGGTATCGGCGAGCGCCGTCATCGCGGCGCAGGGGATCCGGGCGGCGAGATCGATCGGAGCGTAGGTGGTGAGCGGCGCCTGCACACCCGTGGTGGCACCGGCCTGAGGCCACGTGATGGTGGCGGTGTCCATGCGTACCGGCAGCAGCGGAATCGCGATCGCGCACAGCGTGCCGATCAGCGCCGCGATCAACGCGACGGGCCGCGCCCAGCCCCCATACCTCACCGGTCTCGCGGTTTCGGACTCCTCGACGGACTCCCCCGCCCACACCATTGTGTCAGCCACGGGGCCCGATAGTAGCGGCGAACCCCGAAAACGGTACTACCGCATCACTTTCCTGAAAATCCGCTGAGAAACCGGCGGCCGGCGCGAGGGCCGGCCGCCCGCACACCTCAGGCCGCGCAGGCCACGGACTGGATGTTGACCAGCTGCAGCATCTGGCAGGCCCAGGCCTTCTGCACCTTCCACTTGCCGTTCTCGGCGACGAATGGCACGTCGGCGATGTTCTCCTGGCCGTTCATGGTGATCTTGGCCTTGGCGTTGATGGTGTCACCGAAGGCCGTCACCTCGGTGACCTCCGCCTTCGCGCCCGCCTGCTGCACGGCCTGGGTGAGGCGGCTCGGCAGTTCCGGATCCGCCTCGGCGCCCTGCACCATCTCCAGCTTCTCGGAGTTGGGGATGTTCGGGTCCAGGGCCTTCTGCAGCTCGGCGTTCAGCTCCGCCACGGTCGGGACCGGCGGCACGTTCGCCGCGCTGGTGGCCGTCGCCATGGCACTGGTCGTCGAACTCTTCGCCGTCGAAGTGTCCTTCTTGTCATCGCCGCCGCAGGCCGTCATGCTCAGTGCGGCCACGAGGGCCAATCCGGCGATCGCGATGCGTCCAGTCTTACGAAGCTTCAACTGCTCGTCCTTTGCGTTCGAGTCGGTCCGTGGTGTGCATCAGGCTAATGGAGGCTGTCGAGCGGATCGGCACGGGACAGACTGATGTCATCGGCGCTGAAGGTACGCGCTGGACCCGGCCCTGTCGAACTCGTCTCGAAACGGATTGTGACCACTCCCAATCCGGCGCCCTGCACCCACCCGTGCCCGAATTCCGGGTGCCGGACATCCATTCCGGCGTACCAGGCGGTCGCCCGCGGCTCCGGCGTGTCGGCCTCGGCCGCCGGAGCGGCCGCCGCCCACTCCGGTGGCGTCTCCTCGACCGGATCCTGATCGAGCTCCGGGAACAGCGACTCCTGCCGCACCGTGGACAGGCCGCCGAAACCCACGCCCACCAAGCGGATCGGGCCCAGTTCGGCCGGATCGATCGCGGAGCGCTGGGCCGCGGTGCCCAGCGTCGACAGATCGGTGGTGGCGTACGGCAGGGTGAACGACCTGGTCACGATGCTCATGTCGGACTTCTTCAGCTTCAGCACCACGGTGCGCGCCGCGCGGCCGTCCTTCTCCAGCCGGCGATGCGCCGACGCCGCCATCGCCTCGATCGCGGGCCGCAGCTGGGCGAGGGTGACGATGTCCTTCTCGTAGGTGTTCTCGGCGCTGATCTGCTTGGCCTCGGCGCGTTCGGCGACCGGGCGATCGTCGATGCCGCGCGCCAGCCGGTGCAGCGCGGCGCCCACGCTGCCGCCCAGGATCGAGGCCGCCTCGGCCTCGGGCAGCGCGGCGAACGCGCCCACCGTCTCGATACCCAGTGAGCGCAAACGACTTTCGGCGACCGGGCCGATCCCCCAGAGCTTGCGCACCGGCAGCGCGGCCAGCAGATGCTGCTGCTCGGCGGGCGAAACCACCCGGATGCCATCGGGTTTGGCCAGGCCGGAGGCGATTTTCGCGAGCTGTTTGCCGGTGCCCGCGCCGACCGAGGCGACCAGCCCCGTCCGCTCCCGCACCGTCGCGCGCAACTCGGTCGCGAACTCGTGCACCTCGGCCACCGAGGCGCCCGCCAGCTCGGCGGGCTCGCCGAAGGCCTCGTCGAACGAGAGCGTCTCGAGCACCGGGATACGTGCGCGCAGCGCCTCGAACACCCGCTCGCTGAGCGCGCCGTAGACCACCCCGCGCGGCGGCATCACCACCACGCCGCCCCCGACCAGCCGCCGCGCCTGGTGCATCGGCATCGCCGAGCGGGCGCCGAAGACCCGCGCCTCGTAACTCGCGCCCGCGACCACGCCGCGCCCGCCGGTGCCGCCGACGAGCACCGGCCGCCCGCGCAGCGTGGGCCGGGTCAATTGCTCGACGGATGCGAAGAAGGCATCCATATCGATGTGCAGGACCCAGCGCCGGGCGGTGCGCCCCGCGTCCGCCGGCGGGTAGGGCGAGCGCGCGCTCACCGCGACTGCCGCTGGTTCATGGTCCGCACAGCCAGGAATTTACGCCGCCCCACCGACACGGTCCGACATCGGCGAGTCGCGGGTTGCCTGCGCGGTAACTGCCGCCCCCACGCCCGGGTCCACCCGCCTTGACCTGGCCCGATCGGACTTGGCGCCCAGGGCGGTGTGTGATGATCGAGGGCATGAAGATCCGCAAGGCCGTCATCCCGGCCGCTGGAATCGGCTCCCGACTGCTCCCCCTCACCAAGGCCATCCCGAAGGAGATGCTGCCCGTCGGTGACAAGCCGGTGATCGAGCACACCGTGCGTGAGCTGGTCGCCTCGGGCATCACCGACATCACGATCGTCGTCAGCGGCGGAAAGTCGTTGATCCAGGATCACTTCCGGCCGAATCCGGCCCTGGTCGCCCAGCTGCGCGCGGACGGCAAGACCGCTTACGCCGACGCGGTCGAAGAGGTGGGCGAGCTCTCGCGCCTGGGCCACATCACCTACCTGGACCAGCACGGCCCCTACGGCAACGGCACCCCCGTGCTGAACGCGGCGCGCAACGCCGGCGAGGAGCCGATGCTGGTGCTGTGGCCCGACGACGTCTTCGTCGCCGAGGTGCCGCGCGCCCAGCAGCTGGTCGACGCCTACGAGGCCACCGGCGCGCCGGTGCTGGCGCTGATGCCGATGGATCCCGAGGAATCCACCCGCTACGGCGTGCCGGTCGTCGCCGACGACCAGGGCAACGGACTGATGCGCATCACCGGACTGCGCGAGAAGCCCAAGCCCGCCGACGCGCCCTCGGCCTTCGCCGCGATCGGCGGCTACGTGGTGACCCCGGGCATCATCGAGGAACTGCGCCGCCAGACCGAAGCCTGGTACGAGCACCGCACCGGCGAGGTCTACCTCACCGACGCGATCAACGTCTTCGCGGCGGAGAACCCGGTCTACGGTCAGGTCATCCGCGGGCGCTGGTACGACACCGGCAACCCGGCCGACTACCTGGTGGCCCAATTCGCCTCGGCGCTGGCCCATCCCGAGTACGGGCCGCTGCTGCGCGGGCTGGTCACCGAGCACGGCTGAGCGCGCGGTCCCGGTCCGGCTCCGGGCCGGGACCCGTGCGCGCCGCTCAGAAGAAGCGGCGGATGGAGAAGATGGTGAACTCGCGCAGCGGCGTCAGCCCGACCGGCACACCCCAGTCGTAGGCGTTGAGCACCTGGCCCATGCCCGCGTAGATGCCGACGTGCGAGCCGTCGCGATTGAGCACCACCACGTCGCCGGGCGCCAAGCCGATGAAGGCCACCGGGATGCCGACCTTGGCCTGTTCCCAGGTGGTGCGCGGCAGTTTGATGCCCACCTGCCGGTAGGCCCACTGCACCAGACCCGAGCAGTCCCAGGCATGCGGGCCGTTGCCGCCCCACTGATAGGGCTTGCCGACCTGCGAGGTGGCGATCGCGAGGGCGACCAGCGCCCGCGGGCTGGAGATGGGAATCGGCAGCGCGAACTCGGCCGAACCGGTGCTGCTGCCGACCTCGTTGAGGGTGTCCGCCAGATCGATGCCGGCCTGGGCCAGGAACTCGGCCATGCGCACGGTCTGCTCGAGGTGGGTCATCTCCGGAACCTCGGCCACGGCGCCACTGCGGCCGGCGGCGGGTTCGGCGCCGGCGCTACCGGGAACGAGCAGGGTGGCCGATACCGCGGGTGCGGCCAGCAGGAGGCCCAAAGTCGTCCGCATTCCAGGTCTTCCGGGTCTGTTCGGCACGGTGCGCGTCTCCTCAGCTAAGGCACGGCCACCGGTCCGGGCGCGGCGGCCTCAGCAGACGGGCGGTCGTGGAACCACAGCGCGCGTACCCGCCCGATAACCGGCTAGTACCGCGCAGTCCAGGTTGAACAGTCGTCATCCGTCGTCGCGGGAGAAACAGGGATATCCCTGCGACCCAATAGCAACATCGAATTCTGCGCGTTCCCGAGCCGGCGGACAAGCTCATAGCTAATTTTCAGCATTGCATCTCGGTCACGGTCCGGACACACCAAAAGGGCCGGTTCCCGACAACGGGAACCGGCCCTCGGGGGTGAACTCAGGCCTTGCCGAGCGCCACCTTGACCCCGCCCACGATCTCGGCGGCCTCCGCGCCCGCCGCGCCGAAGGTCAGCGACGTGGCCAGGATCTCGCGCGCGATCAGCTCACGGTGCGCCTCCGCCCAGCCCTGTCGCTCGGCCGGCACCTCCAGCACCACGGTGATCCGGTCCGAGACATCCAGGCCCGCGGCCTTGCGGGTCTCCTGCAGATCGCGGATCAGATCCCGGGCCCAGCCCTCGGCCTCCAGTTCCTCGGTGACCACCGAATACAGCACCACCAGACCGGAATTGCCGGGCAACGCGGAGGTGGACTCGGGTTCGGCCGCGACCAGGCGCTGGGTGTATTCCTCGGGCAGCAGGGCGATCCCGGCGGCGGTGACGACGCCCTCGGCGCTCTCCGACCAGTCGCCCGCCTTGACCGCCTTGATCACCGTCTGCACGTCCTTGCCCAGCCGCGGGCCCGCGGCGCGCGCGTTCACCGCCAGCTCGAACCGGCCGTGCACGGCGACGTCGGTGGTCAGGTCGACCTTCTTGACGTTGACCTCGTCGGCGATGATGTCGGCGTAGGGCCGCATCCGCTCGGCGTCGGCCGCCGCGATGGTGACCTCGGCCAGCGGCAGCCGCACCCGCAGGTTCTTGGCCTTGCGCAGGCTCAGCACCGTCGAGCACACCGTGCGCACCTCGTCCATGGCCGCGACCAGCTCCGGATCCTGGGGCAGCTCACCCTCCTTCGGCCAATCGGCCAGGTGCACCGACCGCTCGCCGGTGAGCCCGCGCCAGATCACCTCGGCGACCAGCGGCAGCAGCGGCGCGGCCAGACGGGTGACCACCTCGAGCACGGTGTGCAGGGTATCCACCGCGTCGCGATCCTCGGACCAGAAGCGCGAACGCGACCGGCGCACATACCAATTGGTGAGCGCGTCGGCGAACTGGCGCAGTTCGTCGCAGGCGCCGGCGATGTCGTAGTGCTCCAGCGCCTCGGTCATCACGTCCCGGGTGGCCGCCAGCTTGGCCAGGATGTACCGGTCCAGCACGTGCGTCGAATCCGTACGCCACACACCGGCTTCCGAGGCGTAGAGCTGCAGGAAGGTCCAGGCGTTCCAGAGCGGGCGCAGCGCGTGGCTCACGCCCTCGCGGATGCCGCGCTCGGTGACGATGAGGTTGCCGCCGCGCAGGATCGGCGAGCTCATCAGGAACCAGCGCATGGCGTCGGAGCCGTCCCGGTCGAACACCTCGTTGACGTCCGGGTAGTTGCCCTTGGACTTGGACATCTTCAGGCCGTCGTCGCCGAGCACGATGCCGTGCGCGGCAACCGTTTTGAACGCCGGGCTGTCGAACAGCGCGGTGGACAGCACGTGCAGGGTGTAGAACCAGCCGCGGGTCTGCCCGTTGTACTCGACGATGAAATCGCCCGGGAAGTGGCTGTCGAACCACTCCTTGTTCTCGAACGGGTAGTGCACCTGCGCGTACGGCATCGAGCCGGACTCGAACCAGCAGTCCAGCACCTCGGGCACCCGGCGCATCATCGACTTGCCGGTCGGATCATCCGGATTCGGCCGGACCAGGTCGTCGATCATCGGGCGGTGCAGATCGTCCGGGCGCACGCCGAAGTCGCGCTCCAGCTCGTCCAGCGAGCCGTAGACGTCCATCCGCGGGTAGGCCGGATCGTCGGACACCCACACCGGGATCGGGCTGCCCCAGTAGCGGTTGCGGCTGATGTTCCAATCCCGCGCGCCCTCCAGCCACTTGCCGAACTGACCGTCGCGAATGTGCTCGGGCACCCAGGTGATCTGCTGGTTCAGCTCGACCATGCGGTCGCGGAACTTGGTCACCGCGACGAACCAGGACGGCACCGCCATGTAGATCAGCGGCTGGCCGGAGCGCCAGCTGTGCGGGTAGGAGTGCTCGATCGTCTCGTGCCGCAACAGCTTTCCGGCGGCCTTGAGATCCTTGATGATCACCGGGTTGGCGTCGAAGACCATCAGGCCCTCGTACGGGGGCACCATCGAGGTGAACTTGCCGCCCGGGTCCAGCGGCTGCACGATCTCGATGCCGTTGGCCGTGGCGACGTCCATGTCTTCCTCACCGAAAGCCGGTGCGAGGTGCACGATTCCGGTGCCGGAGTCGGTGGTGACGTAGTCGGCCGCGAGCACGCGGTGCGAATTCGGGTGACCCAGGAAGAAATCGAAGGGCGGCAGGTAGCTCAGGCCGACCAGGGCCGCGCCCAGATGCTCGGAGAGCACCTCGGGCTCCGCGCCGAACTCGCGGGCGTAGTGCGAAACCCGCTCCGCGGCCAGCACGTAGCGCTTGCCGTCGGCGCCGCGCAGGTGCACGTAGCGGACGTCGGGGTGCACCGCGACCGCCAGGTTGGACGGCAGGGTCCAGGGGGTCGTGGTCCAGATCAGCGCGTTGGCGCCGTCGAGCTCGGCCAGCGGATGCTCGGCCGGGACGCGCAGCGCCATGTCGACGGTGACCGCCGGATCCTGGCGCATCTTGTAGGCGTCGTCCAGGCGGGTCTCCTGGTTCGACAGCGGGGTCTGCTCGTACCAGCTGTAGGGCAGCACCCGGAAGCCCTGATAGATCAGGCCCTTCTCGTGCAGCGACTTGAAGGCCCACATCACCGACTCCATGAAGTCGAGATCCAGTGTCTTGTAGTCGTTGTCGAAGTCCACCCAGCGGGCCTGACGCGTCACATAGTCGCGCCATTCACCGGTATACCGCAGCACCGAGGATTTGCAGGCGGCATTGAATTCCGCCAGACCCATCGCGTCGATCTGTGATTTGTCCGTGATACCGAGCTGCTTTTCCGCTTCGATTTCCGCGGGCAATCCGTGACAGTCCCAGCCGAATCGGCGATCGACGCGTTTGCCGCGCATCGTCTGAAACCTCGGAATGAGGTCCTTCACATATCCGGTGAGCAGATGACCGTAGTGTGGCAGACCGTTGGCAAACGGTGGTCCGTCGTAGAAGACGAACTCGCCCGCGCCCGCGCGGTGCTCGATGCTCGCGCGGAAGGTGTCGTCGGCGGCCCACGCGTCGAGCACCGTGCGCTCCATTGCCGGGAAAGACCCACCGCTACCGCCGCCGAGATCGACGCGCGGATATGCGGCCTTACCTGCGGTGTCGTCCGCCATCGCGGATTCGTCTCCTCGTGCCACCGCGCCGTCGGCGCGTATTCGTAGGCACGGGGACGATGCCGGCGCCGGTGCGCCGAGACCGCGGTACCACCCCGTTTGATCGCGACGGCGACGCGCCGCGATCCTCTCGTTGCGAGCTGTGACGGGCTCACCCGTTCGGTTCTACTGAGCGCGCGAACGCCGTTCTTCCGAAGACTCCCCGGTGATGGCCGGATCGACGCCGTGTTCCTCTTCGATTCTAACCAGTGCTGTCCACCAGGTTTCCGCAGCCCCGAGCCCGGGTACAAGAGGGTAGCTCTAGATCAACGAAGGTGTCAGGTGTCAGCTAGGTTCGCTCAGCGCTTCGCATGCCGCCCCGGAGGCGGCGCTGCTTCGCTGTCCGGTCTGCGCATGGACAGCGCACTCACCAGCAGCAGCACGGCGCCGATCACGCACACGAGGATGCAGCCCCAGGCCCACAGCACCGACCCGGTGGTCAGTGCCGTCACGAGCAGGGCGAACCCGATCGCGGCGAGCACGAGCGTCAAGACGAGCATGGTGACCCCCCAGGGGGATGGCAGAAGGCGAGCCGACGGGGTAGGTAAGCACTAGCCATGCCAGGCGGTTCGACGGCATTGCGCAACGCGCGCCGAGCCGACGGGGTGGGCGAACTCCGCCAGGTCTACTTCGAGCCTTTGGCGAACTGCGCGGGCGCGAGGTTGTTGCCGGCGCCGGCATCGGCGAAGGCTTCGCCGCCGTCCACCGGAACCGCCGACCCACGGTTCTCCAACTCCTCCAGCTGCGACTCCAGGTACGACTTGAGCCGCACCCGGTACTCCCGCTCGAAGGTCTTGAGCTGCTCGATCCGGCTCTCCAGCACGCTGCGCTGCTGGGTGATGGTCGCCATGATCTCGGTGTGCTTGCGCTCGGCGTCGGCCTGCAGGGCGTCGGCCTTTTCCTTGGCTTGCCGTAGCTGGTTGTCCGAGCGGTTCTGCGCGTCGGTCAGCATGGCCTCGGACTTCTGGCGGGCATCGCCGATCATCGCCTCGGAGCGGGTTCTGGCGTCGCCGACCAAGCGCTCGGAGTTGGCACGCGCGTTGGAGAGCAGATTCTCCGCTTCGACCTTGGCATCGCTGGTCAGCCTGTCCGCCATCTCCTGGGCGAGGCTGAGGACCTTGGCGGCCTGCAGATTGGCATCGGCGCCGGGGGCTTCCTTCGGCGCGGCCGCGACGGGCATCGGCGCGGGCGCGGGCTGCGGCACCGGGGGCTTGATCGGCTCCGGCGGCGGGGGCGCCTGCTGCACGGGGGCTTTCACCGGCGCGGGCGCGGCCGGGCGGCTCTTCTTGGCATCGGCCAGTTCGGCATCGAGCTCGGCAACCCGCTGGCGCAGGTCGGCGTTCTCCTCGATCAGCCGGGAAAGTTCCTGCTCCACCAGATCCAGGAAGGCATCGACTTCATCTTCGTTGTAGCCGCGCTTCCCGATCGGCGGTTTGCTGAACGCGACGTTGTGCACATCGGCTGGAGTCAGCGGCATGGAAGGATCCCTTCACGCGTCTTTTGGAGATGTAGCAGATCTAGCAAGGTATCTACGGGGATGGCAGTCAGCGGAGCCTGCGGAGCTGACGGGGCGGGCAAGGTTTGGCCCCATTCTGTCACACCGGAGCTACCGGTTGGCTGTGCCTGCGAACGATTGGCCATCACGACACGCGCGCTTCCGCGAACGACATCGCGATGAACACCGCGAACAGCAGGACCATAATCGACAGATCGAGTCGAATTCCTCCCAATGACACCGTGGGTATCAATCGCCTCAGCAGTTTCACCGGCGGGTCGGTGATCGTGAAGATCACCTCCAGGAGGACGACAACGACACCGGTCGGTCGCCAGTCCCGGGCGAAGCTACGGATGAACTCGACGATCACCCGGCTGATCAACAACAGCCAGAAGATGAACAGTACGAGGTACAGCACCGCGAACAAGGCCACGACCTCACTCTGCCGCAAAATCCGCGCCGCGCAAAATGACCACACCGCCCCCGGCGCAACGGATCTGATGAAACCCCCTGATCACAACCCTATTTCTGGGTGTAGAAGCCGGTTTCGGCGATCCGGCGCCGCTCCTCGGCCGAGACGTCCACGTCCGCCGGCGAGAGCAGGAAGACCTTGGTCGCCACCTTGTCGAACGAACCCCGCAGGGCGAAGGCGAGTCCGGCGGCGAAATCCACCAGGCGCTTGGCATCGGCGTTGCTGAGATCGACCAGGTCCATGATCACCGGGTTGCCCTCGCGGAACCGCTCGCCGATGATCCGGGCCTCGCTGTAATCGCGCGGGCGCAGCGTCGTGATCTTGGACAAGGGACCTCCGTCCTCGAAGATCCCGGGCCGGCGCGCGGGGGCCGGTTCGGGGCGCACGCGCTCCTCCAGCCGGCGCTCCTCGGCGTCGGGATCGACTGCGAGCGCACCACGGGTCGCGCCGCGCATCATCGGCGCGCTGCCACCGGCGGTGAAGCGACGACCCGACGACGGAGCCGACTCGATCCGGGTGGGGCGCCGGGGCGCCTCGTAGCGATCGTCGCCGTAGGGCTCGTCGGCGTAGTCGTCGCGGCGCGCGACCGGGTAACCGGCCTTGTACGGCTTGTAGACCGGCGCGGGCTCCGGGTAATCCGGCTCGTCGTCGAACCGGTCGGCCGGGAAACGCTCGGGGCCGTAGGGATCCTCGGCGTACCGGTCGGCGGGGTATCCGCCGCCCGCGTACGGGCCTCGACCACGCGCGCCCCGCGGCTCGCTCGCACCACGCGGTGCGGGAGCGGCGGTTCCGCGAAGATCGTCGGCGACGTAGTCGTCCTCGTAATCCTCGAGCGGAACCATGCCGAAGTACGCCTTGAACTTGTGCAGTGTGCTCATTACCGCACCTCGTGTTCGCTCATGTGGTCGACCTTCCTTCGGCCCCGGTGGCGGCCGGGTATTGAAGTTTTGCTCAGCCCTCTTCCGTCCCAAGCATATGTGTCGAATGTGACTGATGAGGTTTCTTTGCTACGCCGAGGTTATCGGTCGAGTGCCCATCAAGGCGGTACCGACACGCACGCAAGTCGAACCGTGTTCGACCGCAACCTCCAGATCCGAGGACATTCCGGCAGAAAGTTCGGTCGCACCGGGGTGTCGCTGGAGCAGCAGCGTGTGCAAGGTCGCAAGTCGCGCAAAGGCGCTATCGGTGTCGGCCTGCAGCGGCGGAATCGCCATCAAGCCGCCGAGCTGCAACGCGTCGGAGTCGGCGACGCGGTCGGCGAGGGCGTCCAGGGCGGCCGGCGCGAGGCCGCCGCGCTCGGGGTCCTCGTCCAGGCTGACCTGCAGCAGCACCCGCAGCGGCGTGTCCCGCTCTCCCGCCTCGAGCGCGTCGCGCGCCGCCGTGTCAAGAGCCATTGCCAACCGTTCGCTGTCCACCGAGTGCACGGTGTCCGCCCAGCGCGCCACGGCGCGCGCCTTGTTGCGTTGCAGGCGCCCGATCATGTGCCACCGCACGCCGGTGAGGTCTCGCTCACCCAGCAGTTCCGGCAGGGCAACGACTTTGGCGCTCGCCTCCTGCTCGCGCGATTCGCCGAACTCGCGTCGGCCCAGGTCGTAGAGGATTCGCACGTCCGAGACCGGGAAGAATTTCGTCACGGGCAGCAGGCGCACCGACTCCGGCGCGCGGCCGGCCGCCCGGCAGGCGGCCTCGATGCGCGCGGTCAGCGCGGCCAGATTCGCCGCGAGCTCGGCGCCGCGGACCTCGGTGCGGGTCTCGGTGGTCACGCGCCGGTCTCCATCCAGATCACCCCGGCGAGGCGGCCGGTGGGCGCGCCGCGGCGATGGCTGAACAGCGTCTTGTCCTCGATGGTGCAGCGCGGGTCCTCCGCGACCGCGCCGATCCCGGCCGCGGTGAGCTGCCGGCGGATCCCGGCGCGCAGATCCAGCGACGGGGTGCCGCGCACGGTGGTGGACGCGCTGCCGGGCAGGTGCTTCTCAACATCGGCGCGCATGTCGGCGGGTACCTCGTACTGCCGCCCCGAGGCGGCCGGGCCCAGGAACGCGCCGATCCGCTCGACCCGCGCGCCGACCGACACCATCGCCTCGAGCACCTTCGGCACGATCCCGATGCGCGCGCCGATCCGGCCCGCGTGCACCGCCGCGATCACCCCGGCCTCGTCGTCGGAGAGCAGGATCGGGACGCAGTCCGCGCTGAGCGTGACCAGCGCCAGGTTCGGCACGGTGGTGACCAGCGCGTCGGTCGCGGGCACCGCCTCGGCCCGCGGGCCGTCGACGATCTCGACAGTGCGGCCGTGGATCTGCTCCATCCACACCAGGCGATCCGGCGTGAGCCCGATCCCCTCGGCCAGCCGCTCCCGGTTGCGGCGCACCGCGTTCGGCTCGTCGCCCACGTGATCGCCGAGATTGAAGCTGTCGTACGGCGGCGCCGAAAAGCCACCTGCCCTGGTCGTGGTCACGCGTCGAACGGTCAGAGTAGGTGCGGCAGTCATCTTTCCGAGCGTAGTAGCCGATCGTGGCGCGCGACGAATGCCGCGCACGCCTCGGATCCGGCCGCACCGGCGCGAATCGGACAGGCCGCCTGCCGCTGCCCGGAACGCAAGCAGCGGACCGCCCGATGATCGGACGATCCGCTGTGGATACACGGGTGGACTTACCGCCGCATGAACGAAGGCACGTCGACGTCGTCGTCATCGTCGTCGACATCCGGCGGCTGGATGTGCGCGCGCGGGTTGTGGGTGACCGTGGGCTCGGCGAGGCGAGCGCGCTCGCTGTCGGCGTAGCTCGGGACCGCGCCCCTGGTCGGAGTGCTCGGCGGGGTGGCGGCCGGGGGTTCGGTGCGCGCGGTGACGGCCGGCTCGCTGGTGGTGCGGGACGAGCCGATCTCGCCGGCCCGCCCGGAGCCGATGGCGGTGCGCGACGGTTCGAAGCTGCGCCGCGCCGGGCCGCCGCCGTCGAAACCGGCCGCGATCACCGTGACGCGCACCTCGTCACCGAGCGAATCGTCGATCACCGTGCCGAAGATGATGTTCGCCTCGATGTGCGCGGCCTCCTGCACCAGCGAGGCCGCCTCGTTGATCTCGAACAGGCCCAGATCGGACCCGCCCGCGATCGAGAGCAGCACGCCGTGCGCGCCGTCCATCGAGGCCTCCAGCAGCGGCGAGTTGATCGCCGACTCGGCGGCTTTCACCGAGCGGCCCTCGCCGCGCGCCGAGCCGATGCCCATCAGCGCGCTGCCCGCGCCGGACATCACCGACTTCACGTCCGCGAAGTCGACGTTGATCAGGCCCGGGGTGGTGATCAGGTCGGTAATGCCCTGAACACCGTTGAGCAGCACCTCGTCGGCGGAGCGGAACGCGTCCATCAGGCTCACCGCCGCGTCGCCGAGCTGGAGCAGCCGGTCGTTCGGGATGACGATGAGCGTGTCGCAGGACTCGCGCAGCAGGTTGATGCCGACCTCGGCCTGGTTGCCGCGGCGCTTGCCCTCGAACGAGAACGGCCGGGTGACGACGCCGATGGTCAGCGCGCCGAGCTTGCGGGCGATGCTGGCCACCACGGGCGCGCCACCGGTGCCGGTGCCGCCGCCCTCTCCGGCGGTGACGAAGACCATGTCGGCGCCCTTGAGCACCTCTTCGATCTCGTCCTTGTGGTCCTCGGCGGCCTTGCGGCCGACTTCGGGGTCGGCACCGGCGCCCAGACCGCGGGTGAGCTCACGGCCGACGTCGAGCTTGACGTCGGCGTCGCTCATCAGCAGAGCCTGCGCGTCGGTGTTGACCGCGATGAACTCGACTCCCTTGAGTCCCTGTTCGATCATCCGGTTGACGGCATTCACGCCGCCGCCGCCGATACCGACGACCTTGATCACAGCAAGGTAGTTGTGCGGGGGCGTCATGGGCTCTCGCCTTCCTTCGATCTAAAGCCTGTCGTTTTCGGATTCCGGACATTCGCCATGCCACGGGTCGATTTTCGGATCCGCCACCCGGGCAAACCCTAAACCTCAACCATAGGGTTGGCGTTATGTCAAGTATCCGACTGTTGCGGAACGCTATTCGCAGCTGCCGCGATACGCCCGCAGGCGCGCCGACACGAGTACCAGAATCTTGCGTGATCCCGCTCGCCTCGCCGCGCCACACGTCATATCGTGGACGGTTGCCCCCTGAACCCGATCTTTGTGAAAGATCGCCGGGCGCAATGGGTGTCGCTCACTTTACCGTGACCAGATTAGGACTCGAAACGTCGAACACCGTGCCCTCTCGGGTCAGCAGTGGCAAAACGACCTGCGCCTTACGCTCGGCATCGTTCGTCCCGCCCCACACTACCGTGCGCCCGTCGGTCAGGTTCAACGAGATATCCGAAATCGACCGTGCCACAACCTCGCCCACCTGCGCTACCAGCGCGGGAGGCAGAACCCGCAGCACCGCGACCGCCGCGGCGGTCACCGGATCGCCGCCACCGGGCCGGTCGGCAAGCAATTTCGGCACCCCGATCGGATTCGGATCGACGGCGAATTCGATGCCCTCGCCGTCCACCAGATGCCCGCCCTCGGGGCCGTCGAAATACAGCACCGGGACGCGCTCGCTCACCGTCACCTTGATGGTGGACGGATACACGCGCTGCACCCGGGCGGTGTGCACCTTCGGAATCCCGGCGACACGACGTGCCATGGCGGTGGTGTCCATCCGCAGCATGGAGCGGCCGTCCTGGATCTGCAGCTGCTCGCGCACCGCCTCCTCCGGCACCGCGCCCAGGCCCTCGACCCGCACCTCGCGCACCGACAGCAGCGGCGTGAACCACGCCGCCACGAACACAGCGGTAAGAACGCACACCCCCAGCAAACTGAACAGCCAGAGCCGGCGATCCAGCCGCCACCGCGATCTCATCTCACCGCCCGTACGGCGGCCGCGCCCGCAGTCCGTCGAGGATCTGGCTGCCGAGCATCGTGACGTCGCCCGCGCCCATGGTGATCACCACGTCGCCCGGCAGCGCGAGCCCGGCGGCCTGCCGGCCGACCCGCGAGATATCCGGCTGATAGTGCACCGGTTTGGTGACCGCCTGCGCCACCAGCGCGCCGTTCACGCCGGGCAGCGGCTCCTCCCGCGCGCCGAAGACGTCGAGCACCACCACCTCGTCGGCCAGGCTCAGCGCCTCGCCGAACTCGTCGGCGAACGTCGCGGTGCGGCTGTAGAGGTGCGGCTGGAACACCACGATCACCCGGCCCTGCCGGGACCGGGCGCCGTCGCGGGCCTCCTGCTGCACCAGCTCGGCGGCCGCGCCGAGCACCGCGCGGACCTCGGTCGGATGGTGGGCGTAGTCGTCGAAGACGCGCACGCCGTTCTCCCGGCCCACGAACTGGAACCGGCGGTGCACACCCCCGAAACCCTCCAGCCCCTGGATGATCTCGTCGACGTCGGCGCCCGAGGCGCGGGCGGCCAGCAGCGCGGCCAGCGCGTTCATCGCCATGTGCCGGCCCGGCACCGACAGCCGCAGCGTGCGCGGGGACGCCTCGTCACTGAGCTGGAACTGGGCGACGCCGCCGACATCGCGCGGCTCCCAGTGGTGCAGGCGCACGCCCACGGGGACGGGCGGGTCCGCCAGGTCGTCGGAGCCGTAGCCCAGCACCCGCACGCCCTTGGCCGCCAGCTTGTCGCCCACCCGCTCGGCCAGCGCGCGCGAACCGGGATCGTCCAGGCAGACCACCAGCAGCCCGCCCGCGACGATCCGGTCGGTGAAATCGTCGAACACCTGGGCGTAGGCCTCGGGGGTGCCGAAGAAATCCAGGTGATCGGCCTCGATGTTGGTCACCACCGCGACATCCGGGGCGTATTGCAGCAGCGAGCCGTCGCTCTCGTCGGCCTCGGCCACGAAGCTGTCGCCGGTGCCGTGGTGGGCGTTGGTGCCGGCCTCGTTGAGCTCGCCGCCGACCGCGAAGGACGGGTCGAAACCGCAGTGCTGCAGCGCGACGATCAGCATCGAGGTGGTCGAGGTCTTGCCGTGCGTACCCGAGACCAGCAGGGTGCGGTGCCCCTGCATGAGCGAGGCCAGCACCGCCGGGCGTAGCAGCACCGGGATCTCGCGGCGGTTGGCCTCCACCAGTTCGGGATTGGTCTTGGGGATGGCGGCGTAGGTGGTCACCACCACGGTCGGCCCGCCGGCCAGCAGGTCCAGCGCGCTGGCGTCGTGGCCGATGCGCACCTGCGCGCCGCGCGCCCGCAGCGCGAGCACGCCGCGGCTTTCCTTGGCGTCCGAACCGGACACCTCGCCGCCGCGGGACAGCAGGATCCGCGCGATGCCGGACATGCCGGCGCCGCCGATGCCGACCATGTGCACCCGCCGCAGGTCGGGTGGCAGTGCCGATCGATCCTCGCTCACCGTGCCCGCCTCTCTTGTCCGATCGCCGCCACGATGCGCGCCACCTCGTCGGCGGCGTCGCGATGCCCCGCGCCCGCCGCCGCGCGGCCCATCTCGGCCAGCCGCGCGGGATCGCGCAGCAGCGGAATCACCTCGTTGGTCACATAACTCGGAGTCAACTCCTGGTCGGCGACAATTCTGCCACCGCCCTGGGCCACCACGGGCCGCGCGTTGAGTTCCTGTTCGCCGTTGCCGTGCGGCAGCGGCACATAGATCGCGGGCAACCCGACCGCGGACACCTCGGCGACGGTCATCGCGCCCGAGCGGCACACCACCGCGTCGGCGGCGGCGTAGGCCAGATCCATCCGGGAAAGATAAGGCACCGCCACGTACTTCGCGGGTCCGTCGAGCTCGGGCAGGCTCAGCGAGTTCTTGGGTCCGTGCGCGTGCAGCACCGAGATCCCGGCGGCGGTCAGTTCACGCGCCGCGCCCGAGACACCCTCGTTCAGCGTGCGCGCGCCCTGGGAACCGCCGAACACCAGCAGCACCGGCCCCTCGGCGGGCAGGCCGAAGTGCGCGCGCGCCTCGGCGCGCAGCGCGGCCCGGTCCAGGGTGGTGATGGCGGCGCGCACCGGAATGCCGACGACCTCGGCCCCGGACAGCCCGGAATCGGGCACCGCGGCGAGCACCCTGGCCGCGACCCGCGCCCCGACCTTGTTCGCGATGCCCGCCTTGGCGTTGGCCTCGTGCACCACCACCGGCACCGGCCGCTTGCGGCCCAGCAGACCGCCGCGCGCGGCCAGGTAGGCCGGCAGCGCGACATAGCCACCGAAACCGACGATGACGTCGGCGTCCACCTGATCGAGCACGGCCCGGGTCGCGGCCACCGAGGCGCGCACCCGGCCGGGCAGGCGCAGCAGGTCACCGGAGAGTTTGCGCGGCAACGGCACCGGCGGGATCAGCTCCAGCGGATACCCGCGCGCGGGCACCAGATCCTTCTCCAGACCGCGCGCGGTGCCCAGGGCGGTCACCCGGATCGAGTCGTCGAGCCGGCGCAGCGCGTCGGCGACGGCGAGCGCCGGCTCGATATGTCCGGCGGTCCCGCCGCCGGCCACCACAACCGAAATCGCGCTCACCTGTCTCGACCTCGTTCTCTCGCATGGGGCATCGGGTAGTTCGGTTCCCACGCCCGGGTCGAGCGCAGGGAGCTGGTGCCGCGTCTGTTCTTACCCGCCTCGGCACCGGGCTGGGGCCGCCGGACCGGCGGCTGCGGGCGGCCGCGCTGCGGTGGCGGCGGCCGCTTGCGCTGCTGCTGGGCGCGAGCCGCGTTGCGCGCGCGGGCCTGACTGGCCTTCGCGGGCGAGTACACCTCCGGCTTGGGCAGTCGCAGCAGGCGGCTGAAGCGGCCGTCGGCGCCGGCGTGCAGGGCGGCGACCGCCTCGGGTTCGTGCCGGGCCGCGTTGGCGATGATGCCGAACATGAACAGCGTGATCGCGAGCGAGGAACCACCGGCCGAGACCAGCGGCAGCTGCAGACCGGTCACCGGCAGCAACCCGACCACGTAGCCGATGTTGATCAGCGCCTGCGCGGTGATCCAGGTGGTGGCGGTCGCGGTGAGCAGCCGCAGGAACGGGTCGGCCGAACGGGCGGCGATGCGCAGACCGGTGTAGACGAACAGCGCGAACAGCCCGAGCACCAGCGCGCAGCCGAGGAAGCCGAGCTCCTCGCCGATGATGGCGAAGATGAAGTCGTTGTGCGAGTTCGGCAGATAGCTCCACTTGGCCCGGCTCTGCCCGAGGCCGCGACCCCAGATCCCGCCGTCGGCCAGCGAGTAGAGCGCCTGGCGCGCCTGGTAGCCGATGCCCTGCGGGTCCGCCTCCGGGCTGAAGAACCCGCGCACCCGGTCGGAACGGTATCCGGCCGAGAGCGCCAGCACGCCCGCGGCGATCACGCCGGAGATGCTGATGGTGACGAACAGCCGCACCGGCAGACCGCCGAACCACAGCAGCGCCGCCAGCACCACGCCGAGCGCGATGGTGGTGGACAGGTTCGGTTGCAGCACCACCAGCAGGCAGACCAGCAGGCCCGCCGGAACCAGCGGCACCAGAATGTCTTTGAGGGTGCTCAGCCGCCGCGAGGCGAGCAGGTGCGCACCCCACACCACCAGCGTGACCTTGACGACCTCGGAGGGCTGCACCGACAGCGGCCCGATCATCAGCCAGCGCCGCGCACCCTGCACCTCCGAGCCGATGCCCGGGATCAGCACCAGCGCCAGCGCCAGCACCGAGGCCGCGAACATCGGAAACGACCACTGCCGCATGCGTTTCAGCGGCAGCCGCAGCGCCAGGTAGAACAGCCCGCAGCCGATCGCGGCGAACATGGCCTGCTGGATGAACAGCGAGTAGGCCGAGCCGCCGTCGGCGTAGGCCTCCACCGAGGACGCCGAGAGCACCATGACCAGGCCCAGCACGGTCAGCAGCGTGGCGATGGTGACGATCAGGTGGAACGAGGCGAGCGGGCGCGACAGCCAGGCCCCGACCCAGCGCGCGTTCCCGTACCCCTTCAGCGAATCCCGCGCCGTACCACTCTTCGTCGCCGTCGTCATAGCTGCCGCCCGATGTCCCCGTCCTCCAAAGCCTGCACGGCCTCGGTGAAGCTGCGGCCGCGATGGGTGTAGTCGGCGAACATGTCCAACGACGCGGCCGCCGGGGCGAGGAGGACGGTGTCGCCGCGACCGGCCATGCCGGCCGCCGCTCGAACCGCTTGGGCCATAACGGCGTCGGCTTTCTCCATCCGCACCGCCTCGTCCATCAGTGCATCGTCTCCCGCCCAGACCTCGATGACCGGGACATCGGGCGCGTGTCGCGCCAATGCGGCGGCGATCACCGGCGCGTCGGACCCGATCAGCACCGCGCCGACCAGTCGGTCGGCCACCTCCTCGATCAGATCCTCGACGTGCGCGCCCTTGAGCTGACCGCCCGCGACCCACACCACCTGCGGGTGCGCCAGGATCGAGGACCGCGCGGCGTGCGGGTTGGTGGCCTTGGAGTCGTCGACGAAGTTGACGCCCGCGAGTTCGCGGACGAACGCGGCGCGGTGCGGGCCGACCTTGTGCTCGACCAGGCCCTCGCGCACGAACTGCGGCGCCACGTCGATGGCGCGGGTCAGCGCGGCCGCGGCCAGCGCGTCGGCGACGCCCGCGGGGCCGGGCGGGCTGATGTCGCCGACCTCGGCGAGGATCGCGGCCTTGGTGAAGGCGCGGTCCAGCAGCTTGCCGTCGACGACGCCGAGTTCACCGTCGGCGGGCACGCCGATGCGGAACCCGACGGTGCGGCGCGCCTTGGACTTCCGGGCCAGCGACGCGGCGACCGCGTCGTCCAGGCCGACCACCCCGACCCGGCCGAACAGCGCCCGGGCCTTGGCGGCGGCGTAGGCGTCCAGGCCGCCGTGCCAATCCAGGTGATCCTCGGCCACATTGAGCACCACGCCCGCCTCGGGGCGCACCGAGGGCGCCCAATGCAGCTGGAAGGAGGACAGTTCCACCGCCAGCACCTGCGGCCCCGGAGTGCGGCGCAGCGCGTCCAGGATGGGCAGGCCGATATTGCCGCAGGCGACGCTGGCGATGCCGGCGGCGCGCAGGATCGAGTGCGTCATCTGGGTGGTGGTGGTCTTGCCGTTGGTGCCGGTCACCACCAGCCACTTGCGGGCCGGGCCGTAGATCCGGGCCTGATCCACCCACCAGGCGAATTCGACGTCGCCCCAGACCGGAATGCCCTCGGTGACCGCGGAGACCAGCACCGGCGAGTCGGGCCGCCAGCCCGGACTCGTGATGACCAGCGCGAAGCGGCTCAGATCGGTGTTCTCGAGCGCCGCGCACGGCGCGACCTCGAGCCCGAGCTCGGCGGCCTCGCCGAGCGCTTTCGCGCCGCCGTCGGTGACCACCGGGTGGGCCCCGATATCGCGCAGCGGTTCGATCAGCGAACGGCCGGAAACACCCCAGCCCGCGACGAGAACATCACGCCCACGCAGGAATTCCAGCATGGGCCCCGGCGAACGCAGCGCCCGCGGAGAATGGTCGACCACGCTCGTTTCACCCGACCTTGGAGAGATATTCGCTGTAGAACAAGCCGAGCCCGACCGCCGAGGCCATGGCGGCCAGCAACCAGAACCGGATGATCACTGTTGTCTCGGCCCATTTACTGAGTTCGAAATGGTGATGGAAGGGCGCCATCTTGAACAATCGATTGCGCGTGGTGCGGTACACCGCCACCTGCAGCACCACCGAGAGCGCCTCGGCCACGAACAGCGCGCCGATGACGACCATCAGCAGCTCGGTGCGGGTGGTGATGGACAGGCCGGCCAGCAGGCCGCCGAGCGCGAGCGAGCCGGTGTCGCCCATGAAGATCTTGGCGGGCGCGGCATTCCACCACAGGAAGCCGATACAGGCCGCCGCGCCGGAGGCGCAGACCAGCGCCAGGTCCAGCGGGTCGCGCACGTCGTAGCAGCCGCGCTCCACCTCGAACGAGCAGGAGTGGTAGTACTGCCAGAACGTGATGATCACGTAGCCGCCCAGCACCAGGCTCATCGAGCCGGCCGCCAGGCCGTCCAGGCCGTCGGTCAGGTTGACCGCGTTGGACCAGGCGATGGTCAGGATGCTGACCCACAGCAGGAAGATGATCACGCCCATCGACACGGTGGCGATGTCGCGCACGTAGGACAGGTGCCGGCTGGCCGGGGTGATGCCGTGATCGTTGCGGAATTGCAGTGCCAGCACACCGAATACGACGGCGGCGGCGAGCTGGCCGATGTACTTGCCCGCCGCGGTGAGCCCGAGGTTGCGCTGCTTGCGGATCTTGATGAAGTCGTCCACGAAGCCGACCGCGCCGAGCGCGGTGGCCAGGCCGAGCACCAGCAACGCCGAGGCGGACGGTCCGTCGGCGTTGTACATGATCCCGATCAGGTGCGAGCCCAGATACCCGGCCCACATGCCGATCAGGATGGCGACGCCGCCCATGGTGGGCGTGCCGCGCTTGGCCTGGTGGCTGGCCGGGCCGTCGACCCGGATCTCCTGGCCGAAGCCCTGCTTGGCGAACATCTTGATCAGCAACGGCGTCAACATGATCGACACCGCGAGCGCGATCGCCGCCGCGAATAGAATTTGCCTCATGAACAAGCCTCGCTGACGCTCGGCTTGCTCATTCGGCAAGCCGCTGTGTTTTCGGTTCGCTCGCTACGCTCGCTCACGACTTCTTGGCCTCCGTGCTACCCCTGCGTTTGCCGGCACGTTCCGCGCTGGTCAAGTGTTCGGCGACGGCCCACAGCCCCACCGATTTCGACGCTTTGACCAGCACCACATCGCCCGTCTCGACCTCATCGTCGAGCAGCGCGATGGCCGCGCCGATATCGGGCACGAGGATCGACTCCTCGCCCCATGAGCCTTCCATCACCGCTCCCTGGTGCATCGCGCGGGACGGCCGTCCGGTGCCGACCACGATCAGCCGGTCCACGTCCAGGCGCACCGCCAGCCGGCCGATCGCGTCGTGCTCGATCACCGATTCCTCGCCCAGCTCGCCCATTTCGCCGAGCACCGCCCAGCTGCGGCGCGGGGTCGCCTCGGCCTTGGACATGGTGACCAGGGCCTTGAGCGCCGCCCGCACCGAATCCGGGTTGGCGTTGTAGGAGTCGTTGACGACGGTGACGCCGTCCTCGGTGGTGCGCACGTCCATGCGGCGGGCCGAGGCGGCGCGCGCGCCGGCCAGGGCCGCGGCCACGGTCGCCAGGTCGGCGCCGCAGTGCAGCGCGACGGCGGCGGCCGAAAGGGCGTTGCCCACCTGATGTTCCCCGTGCACGGCGAGCTGGACGGGGACGCTGCCCTGCGGCGCGTGCAGGGTGAAGCTCGCCCGCGCCTGGGCGTCCATCCGGACGTCGGTGGCGCGGATGGCCGCGCCGGAGGACTGGCCGACCAGCACCACCGGGGCGACGGTGCGCGTGGCCATGGCCGCGACGTTCGGATCGTCGGCGTTCAGCACCGCCAGGCCGGTGGCCGGAAGCGCCTCCACGAGTTCGCCTTTGGTCTTGGCGATGGCCTCGCGGCTGCCGAACTCGCCGAGGTGGGCGGTGCCGACATTGAGCACCACACCGACCGAGGGCGGCGTCACCCGGGCCGCGGCGGCGATGTGCCCCGGACCGCGCGCGGACATCTCCAGCACCAGGAACCGGGTGTGCTCGTCGGCGCGCAGCGCCGTCCACGGGTGCCCGAGTTCGCTGTTGAACGAGCCCGGCGGGGCGACGACGCTGCCCAGCGGGGTCAGCACCGCGGCGATCAGGTCCTTGGTGGAGGTCTTGCCCGAGGAGCCGGTGAGCCCGATGACGGTGAGTCCGGTGCTCGCCGTCAGCTTGTCGACGCTGGCGTGGGCGAGAGCGGCGAGCGCCTCGAGCACGGCCGCGCCGGAGCCGTCCGCGTCCGCGGTGAGCGCGACCGAACGCGAGCGCACCGCGGCGGATTTCGGCTCGACCACGATGGCGGGCACGCCGACCGGTCGGGCGGCCAGCACCGCGACCGCGCCCGCGGCGACGGCCGCGGCCGCGAAATCGTGTCCGTCCGACCGTTCCCCGGGCAGCGCCAGGAACAGATCGCCGGCGCCGATCTCGCGAGAGTCGAATTCCACCGAACCGGTCACCCGCGCCTCGGGATCGGGCACATCGTGCAGCGTGCCGCCGACGATGCCGGCGATCTCGCGCAGTGTCATCTCGATCATCGAACCGTCAAGCCCTCCGCGTCGTGGTCTGGTGGTCGGCGCGCACGGGATCCGGTGCGGTCTCCGGGGCCGGGTCGCCGGAAAGCTTGTGGCGCACCGCGTCCGCGAGCACCTCGCGGTCGTCGAAGCGGTGCTTGTGGCCGTTGATCTCCTGGCCCAGCTCGTGGCCCTTGCCCGCGACCAGAACCACGTCACCCGGGCGGGCCCACTCGACGGCCGCCGCGATCGCCGCGGCGCGGTCACCGATCTCGCGCACCTCACCGCGCTCGTCGTCCGGAACCCGCTGCGCGCCTTCGAGCACGGCCGCGCGGATGGCGGCCGGATCCTCGGTGCGGGGGTTGTCGTCGGTGACGATCAGCAGGTCGGCACCGCGCGCGCCGGCCTCACCCATCAGCGGCCGCTTGCCGGTGTCGCGATCGCCGCCCGCGCCCAGCACGACCGCCAGACGACCTGCGGCAGCCGCGAATTCGCCGGCCGGGTCGTCCTCGGGCCAGTCGCCGGAGTTCGACTGGAACACCTGGGCCGCGGCGGTTTCGAGATGCCCGCGCAGGGTCGCGATGACCGACTCGACGGCGGCGGGCTTGTGCGCGTAGTCGACGATGGCCAGGAATTCCTGGCCCTGCTCCACCCGCTGCATCCGGCCCGGCACGTCGACGGCGCTCAACGCCGCGGCGGCGGTGGCGGCGTCGGCCCCGGCCGCGGCGCACAGCGCGATGGCCAGCAGACCGTTGGCGACGTTGTAGCGACCCGGCAGCCGCAGCCGCACCGGGATGTTCTCACCCCGGTGCGCGGCGACGAAGGACTGCTCGCTGCCGCTGGTCTCGACCGCGCCCGCCAGACCCCAGTCCGCCGAGGCCATTTGGATGCCCCAGGTGGACACCGTGATCGGCACGTCGAGATCGCCGGCCAGCTTCTGGCCCCACTCGTCGTCGATGCAGATCACGGCCGTCTCGGCGGCCACCGGCGAATCCGGCGTGAACAGGCGGCGTTTCGCGTTGAAGTAGTCCTTGAAGTCGGCGTGGAAATCCAGGTGGTCCTGGGACAGATTGGTGAAACCGCCGACCGCGAACCGGACGCCGTCCACCCGGCCCAGCGCCAGGGCGTGACTGGAGACCTCCATCACGACCGCGTCCACGCCCTGCTCGACCATCAGCGCGAACATCGCGTGCAACTGCGGCGCCTCGGGGGTGGTGAGCGCGCTGGGCACCCGGACGCCGCCGATGCGGGTCTCGATGGTGCCGATCAGCGCCGTGGACAGGCCCGCGGCCGCCAGGCCCGCCTCCACCAGGTACGAGGTGGTGGTTTTGCCGGAGGTGCCGGTGATCCCGATGACGCGCAGGCGCTGCGAGGGGTGCCCGTACAGCGCCGCCGACAGCTCGCCGAGCACCGCGCGCGGCTGCTCGCGCACCAGCACCGGCACGTCGATCGCGCCGATCAGCTCGGCGCCCGCCGCGTCGGTGAACACCGCCACCGCGCCGCGTTCGACCGCGTCCCGCGCGAAACGCGCGCCGTGCGCCCGCTCCCCGGGTAACGCCGCGAACAGGTCTCCCGGGCGCACCGCGTTCGAGCGCTGCTCGATCCCGGTGACCCGCAGTCGCGCCAGGTGGTCGGCGTCTCCCGAGATCGGGTGGGCGCCAGTCAGCGCCAGCACGGTGGACAATTCGGTCGACGGGGTTGCCGTCGGCCGCAGCACGTGCGGGGTGGACTGCGAGGGCACCTTGCTCCTTTTCTCTCCGCGGTGGCTTGCTCGGCACGGTTGACCGACGAGTCACACTACCGGCGACCGGTCCGAACCCCGCCAGGCAGGCCACCGGGTGTCGGCGGTCGCCGGAAACTCGCACGGGCGGCGGATACCGCGCACGCCGCACCGGCGGACAATGTACGTCGGCGCGATTGCGGCCGATGCCACCACCCCCGTGGGAGGCGCTTCGGGATCGATTGCCACCCAACATTTTTCGCCGGATGATCGGCCCTGTCCCGAGGGTGCGCGGCTCGGCCGCGGCCGGTCCGCCTTCGTCGCACCGCGCGGGTGGCCACCGACCGAAAGCGCGCGCGACTCCGCTCCGGCGCGGGCACCCTGATGCTTGGAAACCCGAGAACGGACCGCACAAGACAGCGGGAACTCGGCGATAGCCATCGCACATGGCCACGTTCGCGGGCGATCCGGTTCCGCCCGGCGGCATCTCGGCATCGAGGCCCGAGGTCCGCCGACCCCGGGCCTCGATACGCGTACCGCCTGCGACCGGGTCGGCTCAATCGACCACCAGCGTGAACTTCCGCGACGGCGCAGGTGAGGGCGGAATCCGATCGCGCTGCAGGGCCCAGGAGGCGATGCTGTGGAACAGCGGCGCCACCGAACCGCCGCCGCTGCCGTCCGAACTGCGGATCGGCGCGTCCAGCATGAGGCCGACGACATAGCGCGGGTTGTCCGCCGGCGCGATCCCGGCGAAGGTGATCCAGTAGTTGGAGTTGGAGTAGCACTTGCAGCGCGGGTCGATCTGCTGCGCGGTGCCGGTCTTGCCCGCGATCTGGTAGCCCTCGATCGCGGCGGGCGCGCCCGTGCCGTTCTGGTCCGAGCGCAGCGGATCCCGCTGCACCACCGACTGGAACATGGTGCGCAGGGTCGCGGCCGTCTGCGGGCTGACCACCCGGACGCCCTCGGGCTGCGGCTCCTCGGTGCGCGCGCCGTCCGGCGCGACCTGGGCCCGCACGATCCGCGGCGGGATGCGGACGCCGTCGTTGGCGATGGCCTGATACATCGCCGTCATCTGCAGCGTGGTCATCGACAGGCCCTGCCCGATCGGCAGGTTGGCGAAGCTGGAGCCGGACCACTGGTCCCGGGCGGGCACGATGCCCGCGCTCTCCCCCGGCAGGCCGACGCCGGTGCGCTGGCCGAGGCCGAAACGGTGCAGCATGTCGGCGAAGCGGTCCTCGCCGACGCGCTGCGCGAGCATCAGCGTGCCCACATTCGAGGACTTCCCGAAGACGCCGGTCGTGGTGAAGGGCTGCGTGCCGTGCACCCAGGCGTCGGCGACGGTGACGCCGCCCATGTTGATCGAGCCCGGGACCTGCAGCACCTCATCGGGATTGGTGAGTCCGTACTCGATCGCGGCGGCGGCGGTGACGATCTTGTTGACCGAACCCGGCTCGTACACGTCCGACACCGACGGATTGCTGGTCTTGGCGCCGTCCCAATTCTGCGGGCCCAGCTTCGGATTGAAGGTGCTGTCGTTGGCCATCGCCAGGACCTGCCCCGACTTGGCGTCCAGCACCACCGCCGACGCGCCCTGCGAACCCGACATCTCCCGGGCCTGCTGCACCTGCTGCTGCACGTAGTACTGCAGATCCGAATCCAGCGTCAGCTCGACGCCGTTGCCGTTCACCGCCGGCTGGCGGTCGCGCCAGCTGCCCGGGATGACGGCGCCGTCGGAGCCGCGGTCATAGGTCTGGGAACCGTTGGTGCCGGCCAGCACCGAATCCAGCGAGGATTCCAGCCCGATGATGCCGTGGCCGTCCCAGCCGGTGGCCCCCATCACGTTGGCGGCCAGCGAGCCGCCCGGATAGTCGCGCAGCGGTTGCGGTTCGGAGCCGACCTCCGGGAACTGGGCGCGAATCTCCGAGGCGATCCGGGCGTCGACATTGCGGGCCAGATAGACGAACGTCTCCTCGCCGCGCATCTTCTCCAGCAGCGCGGCCTCGGTGGGCCCCTGCGTGCCGAGCTTGTCGTGGATGGCCTTGGCGATCTCCTGCAACCGCTTGTCCGGCTCCGGCGCGGTATCGCTCTTGGCGCGCTTGGCGTCGAGTTCCTTGCGTACCTGCACCGGCTGGAAGGTCAGCTGTTTCGCGGCGATGCTGAAGGCGAGCTTGTTGCCGTAGCGATCGGTGATCGGACCGCGCACCGCGAACTCCGGCTCGGTGGTGGTGCGCTGGGTGGCCGCCTGGGCCGACAGCTTGGGGGCGGCGATGCTCTGCACCCACAGCAATTGCAGCGCGACGACGGCCAGCGCGATCAGCATGACGATCCGGCCGACACCGATGCGCAGGCGCAGCGGGTTGGCGCCGGCGGCGGCCTTGCGCGGCCTGGGGCCTCCGGTCGGCCGCGGCCCGCGGCGCTGACGCGGCGCGGGCCTGGTCTGACTCACCGATCGACCTCCGCACCGCCCAGCGCGGGCGCCGGATCCGCCTGTGGCACCGGCGATTCCGTGACGAGCTGCGGAGCCGCCGCGGGCGCGGCGATCGGCGAGGGCACCGGACTAGGCGTCGCCGCCGCGGTGGGAGCGGCCTGCTGCGTCGCGGCCCCCGCGTTCGGGTCGGCGGTGTGCTGTGTGGCGCCGCCGGCCTGATCGGTGACCTGGCCGGGCAAACGCGGCGGCGGCAGCGGAACCAGGCTCTCGCCGTGCGCCTGCGCGTGCGGCTGCGGCGCGGGCCGTGCGGGCGGGGTGTTCAGCGGCGGCACCGGCGCGCCCTGGGCGGGGGTCGGATCGCCGATCACGGTGATGGTGCCGTCGGGCGCGATGATCAGGCGGGCCGGATCCTTGGCCGGGATCATGCCGCGTTCCCGGGCGCGGGCGGCGAGTTCGGGGGCCGAATCGGCGGCCTCCACGTCGCGCAGCAGACTGGCGCGTTCCTCGGAGAGCTTGCGGTTGAGCGCACGGGCGTCGCTGAGCTGGTAGCTGTCCTCGGCGGCGCGGGTGGTGAGCAGCAGGGTGAGCGCGAGGCCGCAGCCCAGCAGCGCGATGATCGCCGCGACGAACGGGATCCGCGTGGCCATGACCGAGCCCCGGCGTCTCGGCAGCTTCGGCGTGCTCTGCTCGCGGGTGCCGGCGCGCCCCTTGCGCTTGGCGTAGGCCCGCTGCGCCGCACCGGATTTCACCCGATCGGCGTCCTGCACCCGCCGGGCGACCCGACCCGGCTGTGCGACGCGATCCCGGATGCGACCGCCCCTCGCGCGGCCTCCGTCCTCCACGGAGCCGTTGCGCGGCGCTGTAGTTGTCATCTCACCCCTCCGATTCCTGGATCCGCTCGGCTGCCCGCATTCGTACGGGAGCCGCACGCGGGTTCTCTTCGATCTCCTGCTCGGTGGCCTTCTCCGCGCCGCGGGTGAGCATCCGGAACTCCGGGCCCATCCCGGGCAGCTCGACCGGCAGGTCGACCGGTGTCCGGGAGGTGATGCGCGGCGCCAGTTCCTGTTTCACGACCCGGTCCTCCAGCGATTGGTAGGACATGATCACGATGCGGCCGCCCGGGCGTAGCGCGTCCAGGGCGGCGGGCAGCGCGGCGCGCAGCGAATCGAGTTCGCTGTTCACCTCCACGCGCAGCGCCTGGAAGGTGCGCTTGGCGGGATGACCGCCGGTCCGCCGGGTGGCCGCGGGGATGGTCGCGTACAGGAGCTCGACCAGCTCGGCGCTGGTCTCGAAGGGCTGCCGCTCGCGCCGCTTGAGGACGGCGGAGGCGATCTTGCCCGCGAACCGCTCCTCGCCATAGGTTTTCAGCACCCGGGCCAGATCGCCGTGGCTGTAGGTGTTGAGCACGTCGGCGGCGGTGAGGCCGGCCGTGGGATCCATCCGCATGTCCAGCGGGGCGTCCACGGAGTAGGCGAACCCGCGATCGGCCTCGTCCAGCTGCATCGAGGAGACGCCCAGATCCATCAGGATGGCGCTGACCGCACCCGCGGCGTCCAGCCCGGCCTGCTTCAGGGCTTCGGCGATGCCGTCATAGCGGGTGTGCACCAGCGTGATCCGGCCCGCGAAGGGGCGCAGGCGCGCGGCCGCGAGTTCGAGGGCGTTGGTGTCGCGGTCGAGCCCGACCAGCCGGGACTGCGGATAGGTGCGCAGGAAATGCTCTGCGTGCCCGCCCAATCCGAGCGTGGCATCGACATAGACGGCGCCGGGCTCGGACAGGGCGGGGCCGAGTAACTCGTCGGCGCGACGGAGCAGGACCGGAACATGGCGGGGGGCGGGCTGTTCTGGGTTCACCTCGACCTCCCGGATCTGCCTCGCGTCGTTGCGCACCGCCGATGGCTCAGCGGCGTGGGTTGAGAAAGCTGCTCTTCGAAAACGAATGCCGCGTGGTCTCTGACCGAACCTCGGCACCTGGCGTCGGGGAAGTACGTCAGGGTCCGCGTCCGGGCAGAGGCCGCGTGGCACTCGTTGTTTCGGGGCTAGAAGATCCCGCCCAGCGACTCGTCTCTCGCTTGCGCGTAATCCTCCTCGTTCTCGGCGAGGTAGGACTCCCACGCCTGCTTATCCCATATTTCGAGGAAGTCGACCGAACCGATCACCACGCAATCCTTGTCGAGATTGGCGTAGCGCCGATGTTCGGCTGACAACACGATCCGGCCCTGCGCATCCAGACGTTGTTCATCCGTTCCGGCGGCGAGTGCCCGGACGAACGCGCGCGCCTGCGGGTTGCTTCGAGACGCCGCCGCGGCCCGGCGAGCGAGCGCGGTGAACTCATCTTTGGGATACACGGCAAGGCTGTGGTCCTGGCCTTTCGTGACCATCAACCCTCCCGCCAGATCGTCTCGAAACTTCGCAGGCAACGTGAGTCGCCCTTTGTCGTCCAGTCGAGGTGTGTAGGTACCGAGAAACACCTCGGCACCTCCCTACTGGATTACCTCGCCTGGATGGCCTCTCCTGTAGTGCGCGCTCCACATTACCCCACTTTCCCCCACTTTCAATCGAATACCGGGGTGATCTCCCTCCCCGGTTCGGCGATTCCGCAGGTCATCACAGCTATCACGGTGGTGGAGAGCTTTCGCGTGTTCCGCCGACACGCGGCGGGGGCATGCCGGATCGCCCGAAAACAGCCAGCAACCGCTCCCGGCGTGGGGCGGAGTGGGGGGATCGGGTGGGGCGAGGTGGAGCGAAGGGGGGACGCCGCGCAGGGGCCGGCGGCGGGCAGACATGAGACGGCGACGCCGCACCCGACTCGGTGCGACGCCGCCGCTGATGTTCAGATGTCGAGGGATCGGGCCCGCGGGCCCGTCCTACTCTTGTTCGAAGCGTCTCCGGAAGCGGTCCTCCATGCGTTCGGAGAACCCGCCGGACTTCTTGCCGCGCGCGGACCCGCTCGCGCCACTGCCGCCGGAGCCGCTCGGCGACGCGTCGGACGTGCCCGCGCCACCTTTCGAACTGCCGAGCAACAGCAGAACGCCGGCTCCGAACATGACGATGAAACCGATCAGGCTGATGATCGGGAAGCCGCCGAGCTTCGGCAAAGCGATGCCGGCGACGAGCAGAACCAGACCGAGGACGAACAAGGCCGCGGCCTGGAGTCTGCGACGACTCGAGGTCGTACGAAGTCGTCCGCCGCGGACGGACGAGGCGAACTTCGGATCCTCAGCATAGAGCGCGCTCTCGATCTGTTCGAGCATGCGCTGCTCGTGCTCGGAGAGTGGCACGGTACCTCCCCCGGCACTAGACGTGGGCTGCCGCTTCCGGGTAAGCGACAGACAGCCGACCTTTGCGGCTATCTGAGACCAATGATACGAGTTCGATCAGACCCGTACCACCTACTCGCGCATAACTAACTGGTCATGGCGTGGCGTCGGCGCTCAACCCACCCCGTCGGCTGGCGCCGACCGACCATCCCCTAGGCGGTCAACCCGCCGTTCAACCCAGGTGCGGGCCGCAATCGTGACGTCGCTGTGAGCAAATCCTCTACGTCGTGCAGGAATGCTCCTACCCGCGAATAGAACTCGTCGGCCTGGTGATCATCCACTTCGCGGTCCAGGCCGGCCTCCAGCGCGGCCCGGACTTCGGAGTGGGCGCTGAAATAATCCGCCCACATCACGAACTCGGGCGCGGCGCGTTGCAGCAGCACCCAGGCGTTGCGGGAGCGGGCGCGCGGCGCGGCGTCAGCCCCGGTAAACGCGAGCACCGCTCCCGCTCCGCGCAAGGCGGCCAGGTAGGCGGTGCGGAAACGTTCCCGCGGGTCGTGCTCGCCCGCCGCCTCCATGAGCAGCCCGTCCGCCCTTTTCAGCAGCGTGCCCGCCCTGCCGGGGTGCCCCGGCCGCTCCATCCGAGAAGACATGTCCCCATTCCTCCGCTCCTCGACACCCGGAGTCCTGGAGTGCTCTTCACCCACCGCGCGGACCGAACAGGCATTCGAACGTTTGAATTACGCTTGAATATAGGGACACCCACCGACAACTTTCCGTCCGAGAGCCATGACTGCCGTCAAGCCCGAACACAGATCCGTACCCGTACCCGTCGCCGTCGACCTCTCGGTCAGCGAGCTGCGCTACCGACTGCACGACGCCCTGTCGGTCTACGTCGCCGCGATGGGGTATCCGCACGGCACCGAGAACCATCGGGCCCCGATGTGGACCGAGCACACCGCCCGAGCCGGCTGGCAGGCCGTGGCCGCGTTCCGCCCGGACGAATCCGGTCACGTCGACGTCCGCAAGGCGCCGCTGCTGGCCATCGCCTACGGATACAGCGGCGCGCCGCACCAGTGGTGGCATCAGCAAGTGCACAGCGGCATGCGGCGCAGCGGCTGGCCGGAGCATTCGGCGCGCGAATTGCTGTCGGACTATTTCGAACTGACCGAACTGCACGTGCATCCGGCGGCCCAGGGCCAGGGGCTGGGCAATGTGCTGCTCACCCGGCTGCTGCGCGGCCGGGCCGAGGGCGCGGTGCTGCTGTCCACGCCGGAGGTGCCCGCCGAGGACAATCGGGCCTGGCGGCTCTATCGCCGCGAGGGCTTCGGCGACGTGGTCCGCGACTTCGTCTTCGCCGGCGACAACCGGCCGTTCGCGATCCTCGGACGGCGGCTGCCGCTGTGAGCGCCCCGCAGCCGGCCGGACCGGTCCTGGTGCTGGGCTCGGGGCACAACGCCCTGGTCGCGGCCTGCTATCTGGCGCGGGAGGGTCGCGCGGTCGAGGTGCTCGAGCGCGACGAGGTGCTCGGCGGCGCGGTGTCCACGGTGGAGCGCTTCCCCGGGCACCTGGTGGACCGCGGTTCCTCGGCGCACATCATGGTGCGCCACACCGGCATCGTCGAGGAGCTCGAGCTGCACCGGTTCGGCCTGCGCTATATCGACTGCGATCCGTGGGCCTTCGCCCCCGGGATCGACGGCGCGCCGCCGATCGTCTTCCACCGCTCGCTCGAGCGCACCTGCGCCTCGATCGCGGCGGCCTGCGGCCCGCACGACGCGATCGCCTACCGGCGCTTCGTGGACGTCTGGGGCGCGCGCAGCGACCGGGTGATGCGCGCGTTCAGCGGCCGCTCCACCCCGGGGCGCCTGCTGCGCTCGTTCTGGGGGCTGGACGCCACCGACGGCGGCAGCGCCCTGTCGCGCGAGTTCCTGCAATCCGGCGACGCGCTGCTCGACGGCTACTTCCGCGACGAACGGCTCAAGGCCGCGCTGGCCTGGTTCGGCGCGCAGTCCGGGCCGCCGATGTCGGAGCCCGGCACCGCGCCGATGGTCGGCTTCGCGGCGCTCATGCACAAGCTGCCGCCGGGGCGGGCGGTCGGCGGCAGCGGCGCGCTGTCGCAGGCGCTGGCCGCCCGGCTGCGGTCCGACGGCGGCACGGTGACCGCCGGTGACGCCGTCACCGCGCTGGAGCGGGACGGCGACGGCTGGCTCGTACGCACCGCGTCGGGCCGGAACCTGCGGGCCGCCACCGTGATCGCGGGCACCCACATCCTGACCACCCTGGAGCTGTTGCGCGCGGGCGGTTTCGACCCCGAGCCGCTGGCGGACTGGGAGCGGCGCATCCGGGTGGGTCCGGGCATCGGCATGGTGGTGCGCGTGGCCACCAGCGCACTGCCGCACTACCCCGGGGCCACGGCCGCGGAGTCCACGCACGGCTTGCAGCTGCTGGTCTCCGATCGCAGGCAGCTGCGGCGCGCGCACGGCGCGGCGCTGGCCGGTGACCTGCCGCCGCGGCCGGTGGTGCTGGCGATGAGTTTCAGCGCGCTGGACCCGAGCATCGCCCCGGCCGGGGAGCATCAGCTGTCGCTGTGGGCGCAGTGGCATCCCTACGAGCTGGCCGACGGCAGCGACTGGGCCGCGCACGCCGACCGCGAGGCCGACCGGATCATCGCCGAGGTCGAGTCCTACGCGCCGGGTTTCGCGGCGACGGTGCTGCGGCGGCACGTGCAGACGCCGGTCGACCTGGAACGCGAAATGGGCCTGCGCGGCGGCAATGTGATGCATGTGGAGATGTCGCTGGATCAGATGATGATGTGGCGGCCGATCCCGGAGCTGTCGGATCAGCGGGTGCCCGGCGCGCCGGGGCTGTATCTGACCGGGGCCTCGACCCATCCGGGCGGCGGCGTGTCGGGCGCGAGCGGGCGCAGTGCGGCGCGGCTGGCGCTGCAGGACACCCGGCGGTCCCGATTCTCCCTGTCGCGCAAGCGATGACGGGACATCCGGTGGAACTCGGCAGCCCGTACACGGTGACCTTCCCCGAGTACCTGGACGGCTACGAATGGGAGGCCGAGGCCAAGGGGTTCCTGGTCGGCGTGACGGTGTCGACGCTGGCGGCCACGTTCGTAGTCACAGTCTACGACCTCACCCGCCTGACCCAGGATCTGGCCGACGAGGTGCGGGCGACCGGCCATTCGACGCTGAGCAACGTGCTGGTGGTACCGGCGGTGACCAGGGCCGAGATCCTGCGCGCCGTCGAGCGGGTGGCCGCCGACGGGTTCGACGGGCTGCACCCGCAGGCCGCCGGATGAGGATCGCACGCCATCCGGGCGAACGGGCCGCCGTGCTGCCGGAGTCGCCGCGGATCTCGGCGGCGCGGCACTACGACCGGTCAGCCGCGAGGACACGGAGCGTGCGGTTGTGGTGAGCGTGCGCGAGATTCGCCTCTGCCGGGCCGAGCTGGTCGTCGCGGGTACGGCGGTGGCGTGGGTGCTGGCGCAGATCTGCTATCCGCTCACCGAGGGAGCCGCGCGGGACCGGGTCACCGTGCTCGTGGTGCTGCTGGCGACCGCGACGGCGCTGGCGCACGCGACGCTGACCCGCGGGGCGCGTTATGCCGCCGGGTTTCTGGTGATCGTGTCGGGGCTGGGTCTGCTGGCCGAGATCCTCGGCACCGCGACCGGGTTCCCGTTCGGCTGCTACGACTACGCGGTCGACCGGATCGGGCCCGCGCTCGCCGGGGTGCCGCTGGTCGTCCCGCTGGCCTGGACCGGCGGGGTGTATCCGGTGTGGGTCGTCGCGGGTCTGCTGGTGCGCCGGCCCGCGGCCCGGATCGGGCTGACGGCGCTCGGCGCGGTCGGCTGGGATCTGTTCCTGGATCCGCAGATGGTGGCCGCGGGGCAGTGGCTGTGGTGTGACACCGACGCCGGACTGCCGGGGCTGGAGCAGATTCCGCTGACGAACTACGCGGGCTGGTTCGGGGTCGGGCTGCTGATGGCGGGCGTGCTGACGGTGTGGGAGCGATGGTCCGGACCGCCGCGGCGGGCGTCGGTCGCGGTGCCGGTGGCGGTGTTCCTGTGGACCTGGCTCGGGTCGGCGCTCGCGCACGCGGTCTTCCTGGATCTGCCCGCGTCCGCCGCGTACGGGGCGGTCGGTATGGGGCTGCTCGGAATCCCGTTGCTGGGGTGGCTCGCCCGATCCCCGCGCGGTTAGCCGGATCGACCCGCCGTCTACGGGTTGTCGCGTGGCTATTGCGGGGTCGCGCCTGGCACGATGTGAGCCGTGCAACCTAGCCCGATGACCACACAGCCCGATGATGCCCCGGTTCCGACACCGCCGCGCCGCACCGGCGTGCGGATAGCGGGCGCTGTAGTCCTCGCGGCGCTGCTGGTGCCGATGCTCGCCGCCTGCCTGCGGGTGCAGGTGTCGATGGGTGTGTCGTCGAACGACCGGGTCTCCGGGCGGATCGTGGCCGCGGTGGTCCCGGCCGACGCGGAAGACAAAGGGCCACAGCTCAAGGCGCCCGATTCGCTGGCGGCCAAGATCCGGGTCGAGCCCTACGCCCAGGACGGGTATGTGGGCAGCAAGGTCTACTTCGAGGATCTGTCCTTCGGCGAGGTGTCCCAGCTCGGCGCGCTCTCGGAGCAGACCCAGGGCATGTTCTCGCTGAACCTGCAGCGCTCCGGCGATCTGGTCAGCCTGAGCGGGCGCATCGATCTGAAATCGGTGCCGCCGCACGGTTCCGACGTGCAGTTCACGGTGGCGTTCCCGGCGCGGGTGGCCAAGACCAACGGCAACCGCGACGACGATTCCACCGTCTCCTGGAAGCTGCCGCCCGGCGACGTGTCCACCATTCGCGCCGAGGTCAGCTACGCCGACCCCAACACCCGCTCGTTCGCGGGCTGGGCGGGCATCGTCGGCGGCATCACCCTGGCGGTCGCCGCGATCGTGGCGGCCATGGCCTACATGGATCGCAACCCGGCCGCGCCGGGCACCGGGCGGTTCTCGCTGAGCGAGTGGTGGCAGACCGTGAAAGAACACCGCTGAGTCCTCGGCCGCGCCGAGCCACGGGGATTGCTGTGAAGCCGAGTGAACTGGTCGTCCGCGCGGGGGCGGCCGGCGCGGCCGCCGGATGTGCTGTCGCGCTCTACAACCGGGTGACGATGCCGCGCCTGCCCGGGGCCGCCACGGTGGTCGAGCCGGTCACGGTGTGCGTTCCGGCGCGCGACGAGGTCGAGCGCCTGCCCGCGCTGATCGCCGATCTGCGAGCGCAGACCGGGGTGCCCGATCTGCGGGTGCTGATCCTCGACGACGCGTCCTCCGACGGCACCGGCGACGCCGCCCGCGCGGCGATCGCCGGCGACGACCGATTCCTGCTGCTCCGCGCCACCACGGGCCCCGCGCCCGGCTGGACCGGCAAGGCCGCCGCCTGCGAGCGGCTCGCCGAACTGGTGGACACGGCCGTGGTGGTGTTCCTCGACGCCGACGTCCGGCTGGCGCCCGCCGCGATCGCCGCCGCCGTCGCCGAATTGCGCGGGCGCGACGTGGCTCTGGTCTCCCCTTGGCCGGCGCAGCAGGCGGGGACGGCCGCCGAAGCCCTGGTGCAGCCGCTGCTGTGCTGGTCCTGGGCCGCGGCCCTGCCGATCACCCTGGGCAATCGCAGCCGCCGCCCGTCCACCGCGGTGGCGTGCGGTCAGTTCCTGGTCTTCGACACCGCCGCCTACCGCGCGATCGGCTGCCATCGCGCGGTGGCCGCCAGCCCGACCGAGGACCTGGACATCGCCCGCGCGCTGCGCCGCACCGGCAGGAGCACCGCGGTGGTCGCGGCCGGACGGCACGCGAGCACCCGAATGTACCGGGGCGCACGCGAACTCGACACGGGCTACACCCGCTGGCTCTGGTCCGCTTACGGCGGTTCACCTTTCGCCGCGGCGGCCGTGGGCGCGGTTGCCGCACTGAGCTATTGGGTGCCGCCGGTGGCGGCGCTGGCCGGACGCGGCGGCGTGCGTCGCGCCGGGTGCGCGGGCTATCTCGCGGCCGTCGCCGGGCGGCTGCTGGCCCGCTCCACCGAAACGGGCAGGCCCCCTGGTCTCGCCGATACCGCTGCCGCACTGGCGCATCCGCTCTCGATCGCCGCCTACGCGACCCTCACGGTGCGCTCCCACCGGGCCCGCCGCCGGGGCACGCTGACCTGGAAGCAGCGCTCACTCAACGCCTGAACGATCCGGCCGGCGTCAGGGGACCGTGGTGATGCCGACGGTCGGCAGGTAGAAGCAGGAACTGTTGCCGGTGCCGGTGGTGCCGAACACCGCCGCCAGGACGGTGCCCTTGCCCGTGTTCACCGGGACCGCGCGGATGCCGGTGGCGGGGACGGCGGCCAGGAAGAAGTCGCGGACGGCCTGCTCGGCCAGCGGGCGCAGCGGGGTGGGGACTTCCTCGGGCACCATGCCGCCGAGAACCTCGTCCAGGGTGCCCATTTCGGCGATACCGCCGCGGCGGGTGTCCAGGTTCAGCCAGGCGACGCGCATGCCGGTGACGCCGCTGCGGCCGGGATCGGAGGGGACGAAGGTGAACATGGTCTGGCCGGATTTCACGGCGTCCAGGTCCAGCCCGGGGATGACGATGTTGTGCTTCGGCCAGGGCCCCGGCACCGCGCCCGCCATGGCGGGCTTGCCCAGGGTGGCGCCCGGGCCGCCACAGAACGCCGCGGTCGGATACAGGAACGGGGTGACGCCCAGCGCCTCCAACGCGGTCAGCGCCTCGGAGCCGGCGACCGCCGAGCGATCGGCCGCCGCGCCGACGCGCGCAGGCGCGTCGTCGGCGTAGGCGGTGCCCGGGGCGGCCAGCGCGAGCCCGGCCAGCGCCAGGGCGGGCACCGGCGCGGCCAGCGCGACGGCCACCGCGGCGCGGGCGAGTCGAGCGCCGAACGACTTCGTGACGGACACGGCGGACCTCCTCGGCAGCGGGTGAGCGAGGCACCAACGGTACGTCAGCAAACCGGCGGGCCAGGCGGATTGCGGCACCGCACAGCTTCGGCGCGGCGAGTGCCGCCACTCGGCAGTCACCAACGGCCGCGACCATAATCCACGCCACCACCGCCGCCGACCAGTGCTGCGCTCACCGTGATTTCTACTCTTGCCGCCGAGTTCGCTTGCTCCCCATGATGTTCGGGCACCATCCAGAGCGATCGAGAGACCTGGCTCGCCGACGTCGCAGCAACCCCCCGGCACGCCGGGTGCGGGTGCTTCCGCCAGGACCGATGGAGGACCCGACCATGAGCACCGCCTACCGGAATACGCCGTCATGAAGTTCCTGCTTTTCACGCTGGTCACCCGGACACCGGATCCGCACACCGGCGTGCTGCCCGAGACGCACGAGCGGCTGCGGTCGGTGGTCGGGCAGGCCCGGCTGGCCGAGGAACTCGGCTACGACGGCTTCGCCGTCGGCGAGCGGCACGAGGATCCGTTCCTCTCCGCCGCGCCCCCGGTGCTGCTCAGCCACATCGCGGCCGTCACCCGGCGGATCACGCTGTTCACCGCGGTGACGACCCTGAGCCTGCTGGACCCGGTACGCGCCTTCGAGGACTACTCGACGCTGGACAACCTCGCCGGCGGCCGCCTGGAGCTGATCATCGGCAAGGGCAACGGCGCCGCGCAGGCGGAGCTTTTCCACGTCAGCACCGCCGACCAGTGGGACCGCAACCGGGAGGGCTACGAGCTGTTCCGGGCGCTGTGGGCCAGCGACCGGGTGACCTGGTCCGGCCGCTTCCGCCCGGAGCTGGTGGCGGCCAAGGCCCTGCCCCGGCCCTACCAGCCCACGATCCGGATCTGGCACGGCAGCGCCACCAGCCGCGAGTCGGTGGAATTGGCCGCACGCCATGGTGATCCGCTGTTCTCGGCCAATGTGACCAATCCGATCGAGCCCTACGCCGAGCTGGTCCGGCACTATCGCGAACGCTGGGCGCACCACGGGCACGATCCCGCCGACGCGCTGGTCGGCGCGGGCACCGCGGGCTTCCACGTGGCGCCCACCTCGCAGGAGGCGCTGGCGGTGTACCGCCCGCTCTTCGAAGCCCGCCTGGCCCTGTCGCGCCGGCTCGGCCTGCCGATCGTGTTCGAGACGCTGGCAGACTTCGCGCAGCGCTCCTCGGCGCTGATCGGCAGCCCGGAGCAGGTGCTGGACAAGGTCGGCCGCCAGCACGAGCGATTCGGGCACGAGGTGATCCACCTGTCGGCCGAACCCGACGGCCGCACCGAAGCACAGCATCGCGGCAGCCTCGAGCTGTTCCAGCAGGCGGTGGCGCCGGAGTTGCGCCGCCGCATTCCCAGTCGTCCCCTGGCCTCCGGCCGCAGTCCCGAATTCTCTGGAGTTACACCGTGATCCGCACCCGTCCTCGCTTCGCCACCCTCGTCGGCGCGCTCGCCGCGGCCAGTACCCTGGCCGCCTGCGGCAGCGACACCGGCGGCGCGGGCGGCGACGCCGGACCGCCCCAGCCCGGCGGCACCCTGCGCTACGGTCTGTCGCAGGCGCCGTCGTGCTCGGATCCCACGCAGGCGGGCAGCAACCAGACGCTCTATGTCACCCGGCAGATCGTCGACTCGCTCACCGATCAGGATCCGAAGACCGGTGAGCTGAAACCGTGGCTGGCGCGCAGCTGGGAGGCGAGCCCGGACGCGAAGGTCTTCACCTTCCGGCTGGCCGACGGCGTCACCTTCAGCGACGGCTCGCCGGTCACGGCCGAGTCGGTGCGCCAGAACTTCGATGCCGTGATCAAGCTCGGCGCCGCCAAAGCGCCGCTGGCCAACGGCTTTCTGATCAACTACGCCGGCACCACGGTGGTGGACCGGCTGACCGCGCGCGTCGAGTTCAGCAAGCCCAACGCCCAGTTCCTGCAGGCGTCCTCGAGCACCCAGCTCGGCATCCAGAGTGCGGCCACCACCGCCAAACCCGCCGAACAGCGTTGCGACGGCAGCAATGTCGGCAGCGGCCCGTTCGTCTACACCGGCTACCAGCAGAACATCTCGACCACGCTGACCAAGCGCCCAGGCTACGCCTGGGGTTCGGAGGTGTTCGGGCACAAGGGCGAGGCCTATCTGGACCGCATCGAGTTCACGGTGGTGCCCGAATCCGGCGTGCGCACCGGCAGTCTGACCTCCGGCCAGCTCGACGCCATCAGCGACGCGCTGCCCCAGGACCTGCCGCTGCTGGAGGCGGCGAACGCCCGGCTGCTGACCACGCCGAACCCGGGCATCCCGTTCGGCTTCCAGCCCAACCTGACCCGCGGCCCGCTGCGCGACCCGGCCGTGCGCCAGGCGCTGCTGCCCGCGATCGACCGGCAGCAACTGGTCGACACCGTGCTCGGTCCGCAGTTCAAGCCCGCCACCAGCGCCCTGGCCAGCACGACCCCTGGCTACCAGGACCTCTCGGCACGGCTGGCCTACGATCCGGCCAAGGCCCGCACCCTGCTCGACCAGGCCGGTTGGCAGCCGGGCGCCGACGGGATCCGGGTGCGCGGCGGTGAGCGGCTGAGCTTCGGGGTGGTCTTCAGCCAGGTGTTCGCGGGCAACAAGGCGATCATCGAACTGGTGCAGCAGCAACTGCGCCAGGTCGGGGTGGACCTGCGCCTGGATCTGGTGTCGCTGCCGGAGAGCACCGCGCGCCAGAACGCCAAGGACTACGACGCCTACTACTACAACACCACCCGCGCCGACGGCGACATCCTGCGCAACTCCTTCACCGTGGAGGGCCGCAATCTCAGTGTTCGCGAACGCATTCCGGCCCTCGACGACGTCCTGGAGAACCAGTTGAGCGCCGGGGACACCGCGGCCCGGCTGGCACTGATCCGGACCGCGCAGGAGCGCATCCTCGACAACGGCCTCTGGATCCCGACCGTCGAGCTGTCCCAGGCCATCGGCGCCGCGGGCACCGTGCAGGATCTGAAGTTCGAGGCCTCGGCGCGGCTGCAGTTCTTCGACACCTGGCTGAGCGGGCGCTGACATGGGCCGGTATCTGGCGGCGCGGGCCGCGCAGGCGGTCTGGGTGCTGTGGGCGGCGTTCACCGTCTCGTTCGTGGTGCTCTACCTGCTGCCCGCCGACCCGGTGTCGATCGCGGCCGGCGGCGCGGAGTCCGGTTCCCCGGCAAGTCCGGCGGCGATCGCCGAGTTGCAGGCCAGGTACGGGCTGGATCAGCCACTGTGGCAGCAGTATTGGACCGCGCTCGGTCGTGCCCTGCGCGGTGACCTCGGGCACTCCATCGGCACCGGGCAGCCGGTGACCGAGGCGATCGGCGAGGCGCTGCCCGCGACCCTCGGCCTGGCCGCGCTCACCCTGCTCTTCGCCGTCCTGGGCGGCGTCGGGCTGGCCTTCGCGGCGACCGCCACGCGCCGGCCCTGGCTGCGCAACACGCTCACCGCGCTCCCCTCGATCGGGGTCGCGGTGCCCACCTTCTGCACCGGACTCGTGCTGCTGCAGGTGTTCTCGTTCCAGTTGCGGCTGGCGCCGGCCTTCGGCGGGCACGGCCTCGGCGGTGCGGTGCTGCCCGCGCTGACCCTGGCCCTGCCGATCGGTGCGGTGATCGCGCAGGTCCTCACCGCCGGACTGGAATCCACCTGGCGGCAGCCGTTCGTGGACGTCGCCCTGGCCAAGGGCGGTTCGCGCTGGTGGGTGCGGCGCAGGCACGTGCTGCGCCCGGCCAGTGTGCCGGCCTTCACCATCGCCGGGGTGCTGGTGGGCAACATCCTGGCCGGCGCCGTCGTGGTGGAGAGCGTCTTCGCCCGGCCCGGCGTCGGGCGGCTCACCCAGACCGCGGTGCTGGATCAGGACATTCCCGTGGTGCAGGGCATCGTGCTGCTCAGCGCGGCGGTCTTCGTCACGGTGAACCTGCTCGTCGATCTGCTCTACCCCCTGCTCGATCCGCGCATCACCGGTCACCGGAAACCTTCGGACACAACCACTCTCAGCACCACCGAGGAGGTGACCGCACGTGTATGACGCGACCCGCACGCACGGCGAACTGGATCGGTCCGTCGCGGCTGTCTTCGCGAACCTCTTCGAGGTGAGCCACGGTCCACTCGGCCCCGGACTCGGCTGCACGCCGTGGCTGCTCTTCGGCCCGGCCGCAGCGCCACCGCCGGGCCGCCGGTGGAACTGGCTGCGCGCCGACGGCGGCTCCCGCTGGGCCTTCGCCGCGATCGCGGAGGCGGTGCGCACCCATGGTTGACCTGACCGACGAGCGCGCGAGCACGACGCTGCGGCTCACAATCCCCTGGAACTGGCTACGCGCCAACGCTTTCACGCTCCTGGCCGCCGCGGTGGCGCTGCTGGCGCTGGGCTGGGCGCTGTTCCCCTCGTTCTTCGCCGGCGGCGATCCGCTGACCGGCGTGCCCGCGCAGAAGTTCCGGAGCCCCAGCGCCGAACACTGGTTCGGCACCGACAATCTCGGCCGCGACCTCTACACCCGCATGGTGCACGGCGCCGGGCTCTCGCTCTCGGCGACGCTCACCGCCGTCGCGATCGCGCTGCTGGCGGGGTCGCTGCTGGGCCTGCTCTCGGGTGCGATCGGCGGGATCGTGGACGCGGCCGTCATGCGTGTGGTCGATGTGCTGCTGGCCATCCCCTCCCTGCTGCTGGCGCTGGCGCTGGTGACGGCCCTGGGCTTCGGCACCCGCAATGTGGCTGTCGCCGTCGGTGTTTCGCTGATCGCCAACTTCGCCCGGGTGATGCGCTCGGAGGTGCTGCGGGTCCGCGGCGAGGTCTACGTGGAGGCCGCCCACGCGAGCGGCGTGCGCTGGTACACGGTGCTGGCCCGCCACATCCTGCCGAATTCCGCGCCGCCCGTGCTCGCGCTCGCCGCGGTCGAATTCGGGATGGCGGTGCTGTCGGTCTCGGCGCTGAGCTTCCTCGGCTACGGCGCGAAACCGCCGACACCGGAATGGGGTTCGCTGATCTCCGAGGGCCGCAACTACCTGGCCGTCGCCTGGTGGCTGACCACGCTGCCGGGCCTGGTCATCATCGCGGTCGTGGTCGCAGCGCAATATCTGGGCCGGGTCGCCGGACGGGGGACGCACCGATGACACTGGACATTTCCGCACCGAGCCGTGCCGTCCCGCCGCGCCCGACCACCGAAGCGCCGAGCGACGTGCTGCTGGCGGTGCGCGATCTGCGGGTGCGCTACCGCTCCGCCCGGGGCGCGGTCCCCGCGCTCGCGGGCGTCTCGCTGGAACTCGAGCGCGGCGAGGTGGTCGCCCTGGTCGGCGAATCCGGCTCCGGCAAGTCCACGCTCGGGCACGCACTGCTCGGCCTGCTCGCGCCACCCGCCGAAGTCACCGGCGGCCGTATCGTTTTCGACGGCGCGGAGCTCGGTCCGCACGACGAACGCGCCTGGCGCGCCCGGCGCGGGACACGGATCGGGTTCGTCCCGCAGGACCCCGGACTGTCGCTGAATCCGGTGCGGCGCGTGGGCGACCAGGTCGCCGAGACCCTGCTGGTGCACGGGCTGGCCGAGCCGAAGTCGGCCCGGGAGCGCGCGCTCCGCCTGCTCGCGGAGGCCGGGCTGGATCGCCCCGAGCTGCGTGCGGCGCAATATCCGCACGAACTGTCCGGCGGACAGCGCCAGCGGGTGCTGATCGCGTCCGCGCTGATCGCGGCGCCGGACCTGGTGATCGCCGACGAGCCCACCAGCGCGCTGGACGCGACGGTGGCCCGCCGGGTCCTCGACCAGCTGACCGCGCAGACCACGGCGCGCGGGACCGCGGTCCTGCTGATCACGCACGACCTCGCCGTCGCGGCCGAACGGGCGGACCGGCTGATCGTGCTCCACGGCGGCGAGATCGTCGAGACCGGGCCGACCGCGGAACTCCTCGCGGCGCCGCGACATCCGTACACCCGGCGGCTGCTGGCGGCCTCGCCCAGCCTGGCGCCGTTCGACGGCTTCCGCGATCCACCGGCGGCCGGCGCGCCGCCGTTGCTCACGGTTCGTGAGGTGCGAAAACGCTTCCACGCCAAGGCCGGGGCCGCGGTCACCGCGGTGGACGGCGTCGGGTTCGAGCTGCGGCGCGGGGAAACCCTGTCGCTGGTCGGCGAATCCGGGTCCGGGAAGTCGACCACGGCGCGGATCGCGTTGCGGCTCACCGCTCCCGACAGCGGCTCGGTGGTCTTCGACGGCCGGGATCTCACCCGGGCCCGGGGCGCGCGGCTGCGCGCGCTGCGGCAGCGGTTCCAGGTGGTCTATCAGAACCCGTACGCCTCGCTGGACCCGCGCTGGCAGGTGTCGAAGATCGTCGAGGAACCGTTGCGCGCCTTCGGCGTCGGGGACCGCGCCGCCCGGCGCGAGCGCGTGCGGGAACTGCTGGATCAGGTGGCGCTGCCCGAACGTTTCGCCCAGCGCCGTCCCGCCGAGCTGTCCGGCGGGCAGCGCCAGCGCGTCGCGATCGCTCGCGCGCTGGCGCTGCACCCGGACCTGCTGGTGCTCGACGAACCCGTGTCGGCCTTGGACGCCTCCATCCAGGCCCAGATCCTCGAGCTGCTGGAGCGGCTGCAGGCCGAGCTCGACCTGAGTTACCTGTTCATCTCGCACGACCTCGCCGTGGTGCGCCGGATCAGCGACCGCGTCGCGGTCATGCGGCACGGGCGCATCGTCGAAACCGGCACCACCGCCGACATTTTCGGCGCCCCACAGCACGACTACACCCGCGAGCTGCTGGCCGCGATCCCCGGCGGCCGCCGCACCGCCGCGGGCGAACAGACTCCCCGACTGGAAAGGACCGCCGCGCATGGCTGATCCGACATTGTTCCTCGGCCTCGAGCTCGCCGGGACCGGCGTCCACCCGGCGTCGTGGCGGCGCGCCGACTCCCGCGCCGAAGACCTGTTCACCGGCGGGTACTGGGTGGACGCGGTGACGGCCGCCGAAACCGCCGGCGTGGACGCGGTCTTCCTGCCGGACGCGTTCACACCGCAACCCGGCGGGCCCGGCGTCACGCGCGGGCGGCTGGACGCGGTGGCCATCGCGGCGCGGGTCGCGACGGCCACGCACGGCATCGGACTGCTGCCGCAGGCCTCGGTCACCCACACCGAGCCCTTCCACCTGTCCAAGGCGATCGCGAGCCTGGACTTCGCCTCCGCCGGCCGGGCGGGCTGGGAGGTCACCGTGTCCGAGACCGCGGCCGAGGCGAAGGCGTTCGGACGCAAGGGCGTGCAGGACGCCGGCTCGCTGTGGCACGAGGCGGACGAGGCGATCGAGGTGGTCACCCGGCTGTGGGACAGCTGGGAGGACGACGCCGAGATCCGCGACGTGCCCACCGGCCGGTTCATCGACCGGGACAAACTGCACTACATCGACTTCGCGGGCGACAACTTCTCGGTGAAGGGCCCCTCGATCACCCCGCGCTCGCCGCAGGGCCAGCCGATCGTGGCGGTCCGCGCCGCGGACGCGGCCGGCGCCGCCGTCGCCGTGCGGCGCGCCGACCTCATCCGGATCTCGGCCGCGTCGCTCGAGCAGGCCCGCGCCCGCCGAGCGGATCTGCGCGCGGCGCTGGACCGGGCCGGCCGCGACCCCGACGCGGTGCGGGTGCTGCTGGATCTGGATCTGCACCTGGCCAGCACCGTCGACGCCGCCGCGGCCGAGGTGCTCGAACTCGACCGGTGGGCGGCACCGGCCGCCGCGCCGCGGGCCGGGGACGCGCCGCTGCGCCACCTCGGCACCACGCTGGGCCTGCGCACGCTGCTCGACGAGATCGGCGGTGTCGCCGACGGCGTGGTGCTGCGCCCGCTCGCGCTCGCGCCCGTGCTGACCCGCCTGGCCGACCTGGGCCGGGCCCGGCCCGCCGGAACCGCCTTCCGCCACCGGCTCGGCCTGCCCCGCCCGGTCAGCCGGTACGCGACCGCGCCGACGAACTGAAGGACCGTCCATGACCGAGTCACGCAAGCAAGTCCACCTCGCCGCACACTTCCCCGGCGTCAACAACACCACCGTCTGGGCCGACCCGGATTCCAGGAGCCAGATCGAGATCGATTCGTTCGTGCACCTGGCCCGCACCGCCGAGCGCGGCCTGTTCGACTTCTTCTTCCTGGCCGAGGGCCTGCGCCTGCGCGAGCACCGCGACCGCATCCACGACCTGGACGTGGTGGGCCGCCCGGACACCTTCACGGTGCTGAACGCGCTCGCCGGAGTCACCCGCCACCTCGGCCTGGCGGGCACCATCAACACCACCTTCAACGAACCGTTCGAGCTGGCCAAGCAGTTCGCCTCGCTGGATCACCTCTCCGGCGGCCGGGCGGCCTGGAACGCCGTCACCTCCTCCGACGCCTTCACCGGCGAGAACTTCCGGCGCGGCGGCTATCTCGAGCACAGCCGCCGCTATCAGCGCGCGGCCGAGGTGGTCGAGGCGAGCCGGGCGCTGTGGGACAGCTGGCCGGACGGGGCCCTGGTGGTGGACCGCGAGGCCGGGATCTTCGCCCACGACGTGGCCGAAACCCGGATTCGCAGTTCACAATTCGAGATCGACGCGACCTTCGTGCTGCCGCCGAGCCCGCAGGGCTACCCGGTGCAGTTGCAGGCCGGTGATTCCGACGAGGGCCGCGAGTTCGGCGCCGCCACGGCCGACGCCATCTTCACCGGCCACGGCACGCTGGAGGCGGGCCGGGAGTTCTACGCCGACATGAAGGGCCGGCTCGCGAAATACGGGCGCGGGCCCGAGGATTTGAAGATCCTGCCCGCCGCCACCTTCGTACTCGGCGACACCGAGGCCGACGCGCAGGAACGCGCCCGGCACATCCGGTTGCAGCAGGTCGGGCCGCAGACCGCGATCGCCTTCCTCGAACAGGTCTGGGGGCGTGACCTTTCCACCTACGACCCGGACGGCCCGCTGCCCGAGGTCGAACCGGCCGACAACGTGGAGATCACGCGCGGCCGGGTCCGGCACGCCAAGGATCCGCGCGCGGTGGCCGCGGCCTGGCGCGCCAAGGCCGAGGCCGAGCGGCTGAGCATCCGGGAGCTGATCATCGAGGTCACCGCGCGCCAGCAGTTCGTGGGTACGCCCGCGCAGGTCGCCGCGCGGATCGACGAGTACGTCCAGGCCGACGCCGCCGACGGCTTCATCCTGGTCCCCCATCTCACCCCCGGCGGGCTCGACGAATTCGTCGACCGCGTCGTCCCGGAGCTGCAGGAACGCGGCAGCTTCCGCACCGAGTACACCGGCTCGACCCTGCGCGAGCATCTCGGCCTGCGCCATCCCTATCTCTCCCGGCACACCGTTCACGAAGGAGCTCGCGCGTCATGACCACCAGCACCGCCACCGAATTCGACACCGCCTGGGCCCTGTGGCATCACGCCCGGGAGGACCAGCTGCGCGACCCGCTGGGCTTCCTGAGCCTGACCGGCCTGCACTGGCTGACCGACCGACCCGAACGCCTCGACGACGTCCCCGGCACCTGGTGGGTGACCGACGACAAGGTCTTCATCACCGCCCAGCCCGGCGATCGGCTCGACTTCGACGGTGTCCGCATCGCGGGCGTGCAGATCCTGACCCCGGCCGAAGGCGCGCCGGGAATCGAGGTGCGCCACGGCGACCGGATCCTGGAGGTGATCCGCCGCACCGGCCGGCACGCCGTGCGCGTGCACGACCCGGCGGCCCCGGCTCTCGTCACCTTCGACGGCATCCCCGCCTACGCGCCGGACCCGCGCTGGCTCGTCCACGGACGCTACCGCCCGTTCGACACGCCGCGCACCCTGACCACCGGCGCAGTCGTCGAGGGCCTGGAGCACCACCACACCGCCACGGGCACCATCGAATTCGCGATCGGCGAGGTGACCGAGCGGGTGGTGGCCTTCGGCCACGGCGACGACCTGCGCCTGCTGTTCACGGACGCGACCAGCGGCGTCACCACCTACCCCGCAGCCCGTTCGCTGGCGATCGGCGCCGCCGACCCCGACGGCACCGTGCGCCTGGACTTCAACCGGTCGGCGAATCTGCCCTGCGCCTTCACCGATTTCGCGACCTGCCCGATCGCGCCCGCGGAGAACCGCCTGCGGGTCGCCATCGAGGCCGGCGAGCAGCACCCCGGATCGGGCCGGGGTGATCACGCATGAGCGTGCCGCTGTCCGTCCTCGATCTCGCGCCGATCAGCGCCGGGTCCAGCGCGCGGCAGGCGCTGCGCAACACCATCGATCTGGCCCAGCGCGCCGAACAGTGGGGCTATCACCGGTTCTGGCTGGCCGAGCATCACTTCGTCGCGGTCGCGAGCTCGTCCTCGATCACGCTGATCGGGCAGGTCGCCGCGGCCACCACCCGGATCCGGGTGGGCTCGGCGGCGGTGCAGCTGGGCCATCACACCTCGGTCTCGATCGTGGAGGCGTTCGGCACCATCGACGCGCTGCATCCGGGACGGCTCGACCTCGGCGTCGGCCGGTCCGGGCACCGCAAGACCCAGTTCGGCGCGGAGCCGGCCCGCCCCCGGGGCGCGCGCCCCGTGCTCGACGCCGCCACCGGGCGCACCCAGGTGCGGGACGGGGTGGTGATCCCGCCGCCGTTCGACCCGGGCCGGGTCACCGATCGGACCAAATTCCTGGCCGGACTGCGCGCGCTGCACCAGGAGGGCGCCCAGCCGCAGGAGTTCACCCAGCAGATCGACGACCTCCGCGCTCTGCTGGCCGGGACCTACACCACGCCGGAGGGTGTTGCGCTGCAAGCGGTTCCGGGCACGGGCGCACAGGTCGACCTGTGGCTGTTCGGCAGTTCCGGGGGCGTCAGCGCGGAACTCGCGGGCCGGCTGGGCCTGCCGTTCGCGGCGGCCTATCACGTCGCGCCCGGCACGGCGCTGGACGCGGTCGACGCCTACCGCGCGGCGTTCCGCCCCTCGGTGCGCCTGGCCGAGCCCTACGTGGTGGTCTCCGCGGACGTGCTGGTGGCCGAAACCGACGCGGCCGCACAGCGACTCGCGGCCACCTATGGCCACTGGGTGTACGGGATCCGCTCCGGCGCGGGCGCGCCGGAATACCCCGATCCGGCGCACACCGCCCCGCTGACCGCCGATCAGCAGCGGCTGGTGGCCGATCGCACGGGCACGCAGTTCGTCGGCTCGCCCGCGACGGTGACCGAGCGCCTGGCCGCCCTGCAACGGGTGAGCGGCGCGGACGAACTGCTGATCACCAGCGTCGCGCACGATCACGCCGATCGGCTGGAATCGCACCGGCTGCTGGCCGAGGCGTGGAGCGCTCGGGCCGTCCGCGCCGCCTGACGAACCGGGCATTTGCATTCCACTGCGTCTGCATCTTTCCCGCGGTAACGGCTCGTGCACTCGACCAATAGGTCTTGTGCACGAGGCCGTTTCGCTAAAGAACATACACAACTGCATGTAATGTTCGGCCTGTGACGACATCTCCCCCGCGCCGCCGCGCGCGCTGGTTCATCGCCGGGCTCGCCGCCCTGGTGACCGCCACACTGGCCACGGCTCCCCCGGCACCGGCCGTGCCCGCGGGCGAACCGCACTGGGCCGCGCTGCATGACGGTCCGCAGCAGTACCCGTCGATCCACATCGACTGGGACCTGCCGATCACGATGAGCGACGGCACCGTCCTCAAAGCCAACCTGTACCGGCCCGCCGACGCCAACGGGCCCGTCAGCGCCCCGCTGCCGACGATCGTCAACCTCACGCCCTACACCAAGCTGATGTCGATGATCGCCCAGACCGCGCTGTCGATCCCGGTGCTCTCCGACGCCGTGAGCGGCGTGCTGCGCGATTTCAGCCTGAACGGCACGCCGCTGGAGGGCCTCACCGACCAGACCCGCACGCTCGGCGGCGGTTTCGGGCAAGCCTTCGCGGTGGACCCGGACCTGATCCGCAGCGGCTACGCCCAGCTCGTCGTCGACGTGCGCGGCACCGGGTTCTCCCAGGGCAGCTGGGAGCCGTGGGGCCCGAAAGACCAGGCCGACACCCCGGAGGTGATCGCCTGGGCGGCCGCGCAGCCCTGGTCGAACGGCCGCGTCGGCATGACCGGCGCCTCCTACTCCGGCATCAACCAGGTCCAGGCCGCCGCCAAGCAACCACCCGCCCTGCAGGCGATCGTGCCCCTCGTGCCCGGCAACGACCTGGAGCAGGACATGATCGCCCCGGGCGGCGGCGCCATCGGCATCCTCGCGCCGTACCTGCTCGCGGTGAACCTGCTCAAGCTCACCCCCGATCTGGTCTCCCTGGCCCTCGGTCGCTTCGACACCCAGTGGCTGGCCGACCGACTGCGCGACCCGATGTCGTTCCTGGACATCGCGATCGCCACCCTGGCCACCAGCTCCTTCGACACGGTGCCGCCGGAACTGGAGACCGTGCTCGACCCCGCCAGCGCGATCCGGCAGGCCTGGCTCGGGCATCCGGACCGGATCACCGCGCGCACCTTGGTGATCGGCGGCTGGCACGACAACTTCGCCAACGGCGAACCGCGCATCTACCGCGACATCCCGCTGCCGCCCGGACAGAAACAGCTGATCATGGGCAACAGCTACCACGTCAGCGCCGGCTTCGACATGCGCGGCCGCGACGGCGAACCGCCCCGCATCGACGTCCTGCAGCGCGCCTGGTTCGACCGCTGGCTCAAGGACATCGACAACGGCATCGATCGCTACGGCCCGGTCACCCTGTGGCAGCAAGGCGGCGGCTGGACGACCGCCCCGGAATTCCCGCGCCCCGGGCACACCCACCAGCGCCTGTACCTCTCGGCGGCCCCGAGCGGAACCACGGCCACCAGCGCCCACGACGGCAGCCTGGGCCCCGCCGCGCCCGGCGAGTCCCGGCGGCTGACCGTCGCGCCGGGCCTGGCCAGCCTGTGCTCCGCCGACGCCGCGCAGGGCACCGCGGGCATCCTGGTGTTCACCGGCTGCGGCAAGGACGCCCGGGTGCAGGAACTTCAGGGACTCACCTTCACCAGCCCGCCGGTCGCCGACACGACCACCCTGTCCGGCCCGATCGCGGTGCACCTGAACACGATGCACGACGCCGCCGACGGGTACTGGACGGTGACCGTCAACGACGTCGCCCCCGACGGGCGCTCCACCACACTGAGCACCGGGCAGCTGGTCGCCTCGCTGCGCGCGCTGGACGAGAGCCGCAGCGCCCGCGCGGCCAACGGCGACTACACCGACCCCTACCCGATCATGTCGATCCACCAGCGCCTGCCCACCGTGCCCGGCCAGGCCACCCAGCTCGACCTCGGGCTCGCGCCGACCGACGCCGTGCTGAAACCGGGGCACCGGCTGCGGGTGGACGTGTTCGCGAGCAACTACCCGAAGGGGCTGCCGATCCGGCCGTTCCTGGACGCCACGGAACTGAAACCGCAACACCTGTGGCTGGATCCGGCCGCGCCGAGCTACGTCAACGTGCCGCTCGCCGGAAATCCGGGTTGGTGAAAGGGCGTGGCCTCAGGCGCTGAGCGGCGCCGCGGTCACGCCGTAACCCAGATTGGTGAGCACCTCGCTGGTCGCCTTCGCGAAGTTCAGCGTGATGAAGTGCAGGCACGGCGCGCCCTCCTCGATCAGGCGCTGGGCCATCTCGGTGGCGATCTCGATGCCGGCCGCGCGCACGGCGGCCCGGTTCTCCTCCGGTCCGTCCCCGGCGGCGGCGCGCAGGCGCTCCAGCACCCGGCCCGGCAGCGGGCGGCCGCACAGCTCTTCCGCGCGCTCGACCGTGCGCAGCGAGGTGATCGGCATCAGCTCGGGAATGATCGGCTTCTCCGCCTCGACCGGATCGAAGGCGGCCAGCCGATCGCGCAACCGCAGGTAGTGCTCGACGTCGAAGAACATCTGGGTGATCGAATACTCCGCGCCCGCACGCAGTTTCGCGGCCAGGAACTCGGTGTCGTGATCCAGGTCCGGGGACCGGTGATGGCCCTGCGGGAACGAGGCGACGCCGACGTGGAAATCACCCAGGTCGCGCACGATGCGCACCAGTTCCTCGGCGTACTCCACACCGTGTGGGTGTTTTTCCCACTTGCCCAGCGGATCGCCCGGCGGGTCGCCGCGCAGCACCAGGATGTTCTTGATCCCCGAATCGGCGTAAGCGCCGACCAGCGACCGCAATTCGGCGAGGCTGTGCCCGACCGCGGTCAGGTGCGCCACCGGCAGCAGGATCGTCTCCTGCGCCAGCTGGCCGGTCACCCGCACGGTCCGGTCCCGGGTGGAACCGCCCGCGCCGTAGGTCATCGACACGAAGGCCGGGTGCATGCACTCGAACTCGCGCACGGCCCGCCACAGGCGTGCTTCGGCCGCCGCGTCCCGGGGCGGATTGAACTCCACCGAGAACGGCACGGCCCGGGCGCCGGGCGCCCGCAAGCTCTGCACGACCGAGGGGGTTCCAGAGACGATCGGTGGCGTCCGGGACGGTCGGCCAGGGGTCGAGCGTCCCCGCGAGTCATCGAAAGTCACTGGTCCAGTGTAGGGGGACCTGCACGTTCGGCCTATTTCCTCCCACATCGCGGGAAAAAGGGTTGACCCGGGCGACGGCGGTCACAGCGGGCACGCGTATCCTTTTACTGGGCAGTACCCTCGCGGTGACCTGGCCGATATCCCGCCTCGGCCCCGAGCCCGCCACCACCGACTTTCCGCCGCGCCCGCCACGGTGCGGCCCGTGATCCACCTTGGAGGATGCCCTGTCCGCCGGACCAGGTACCCCGACCGAAACCCAGTCGTCGGCGACCACCGGGGCGGCCTCCGCTACTCCGTTCCCGAGTGGGCCGGGTTTCGTCACCGCCGTGGAAAGCGCGCTGACCGAGTTCTTCGCCGCCAAGCGCACCACCGTCGATCCGCTGGGTCCGGTGTTCGTCGAAGCCGCCGAAGCCCTGGAGCTTTTCGTGCTGCGCGGCGGCAAGCGCACGCGCCCGGCCTTCGCCTGGACCGGCTGGCTCGGCGCGGGCGGCGATCCCGAGGGCTCCGAGGCGGCCGCGGTGCTGAGCGCCTGTGCCGCACTCGAACTCGTGCAGGCCTGCGCGCTCGTGCACGACGACATCATCGATTCCTCCCGCACCCGGCGCCGGTTCCCGACCGTGCACGTCGACTTCGAACAGCGCCACCGCGAACGCGGCTGGGCCGGTGACTCCGCGCACTTCGGCACCAGCGTCGCCATCCTGATCGGCGATCTGGCGCTGGCCTGGGCCGACGACATGGTGCACGCCTCGGGCCTGGACGACGCCGCGATCTCGCGCTTCGCCCCGATCTGGGGCCTGATGCGCACCGAGGTGCTGGGCGGGCAACTGCTCGACATCAACGGCGAAGCCGGCGGCGACGAGTCCGTCGAGGCCGCGCTGCGCATCAACCGGTACAAGACCGCCGCCTACACCGTGGAGCGCCCGCTGCACCTGGGCGCGGCCATCGCCGACGCCGACGCCGGGCTGTTCAAGGCCTACCGCGAGTTCGGCACCGACATCGGCATCGCCTTCCAGCTGCGCGACGACCTGCTCGGGGTCTTCGGCGACCCGGCCGTCACCGGCAAGCCCTCCGGCGACGACCTGCGCGAGGGCAAGCGCACCGTGCTGCTCGCCGAGGCGCTGCGCCGCGCCGACGCCACCGATCCGGCCGCCGCGCGCCTGCTGCGCGACAGCCTCGGCACCGACCTCAGCGCCGAGGCCGTGGAACGCCTGCGCGCCGTGCTCACCGAGCTCGGCGCCGTCGACGATGTGGAAAGCCGCATCGCCGATCTGACCGAACGCGGCCTCGCCGCGATCGAAACCTCAACCGCCACCACACCCGCCAAACAGTCATTGCGTGCGATGGCACTCGCCGCAACCAGGAGGACCGCATGAAAGCCGTTGTGGGACCAGCCGATCGAGTGATCACCGTCGGCGCGGGCCCGGCTCCGCGTACCGCGGGCAAGCGCCGCGGTAAGAGCTTCGTGCTCACCGAGCGCCGGATCATGATGGGCGCGGCGCTGCCCACCCGTCGTGCCATCCGACTACCGAAGGCCTGCGCCGCCACGGCTACCGCCGACGAGCAGACCGGCGAATAACCCTGTAGTCCACATCCTCCGGCCACCAGCGGTGGTCGGAGGATTCGGCGTGCGCTGAGGAGATCGATCATGAAGACCGTCCCGGGCCCGACCGATCGGGTCGTGGTGGTGGGAGCCGGGTTGTCCGGGCTCGCCGCGGCGCTGTACCTGACCGCCGCCGGGCGCACCGTCACCGTGCTGGAACGCGCCGACCACGTCGGCGGGCGGGTCGGCGTCTATCGCGGACCCGACTACGAGATCGATTCCGGCGCAACGGTTCTGACACTGCCCGAGCTGGTGACCGACGCGCTCGCCGCGGTCGGGCGGACGCCGGAGTCCTGCGGGCTGCGCATCCGCGAACTGGCGCCGAGCTACCACGCGCGCTTCGCCGACGGCGCCGACATCCGGGTCTTCGCCGACGCCGACACCATGGCCGAGGAGGTCGCCCGGGTCTGCGGGCCGGTCGAGGCGCGCCGCTACCGGCGGCTGCGGGACTGGCTGGCGCGGGTCTACGCGGCCGAGTTCACCGAGTTCATGGACACCAACTTCGACTCGCCGCTGGACATGGTGCGCCGGCCGGAAAAGCGCGCCGCGCTGCTGGAATTGGTGCGGCTCGGCGGTTTCGGCCGGCTGGGCGCCCGGGTCGGGCGCCTCCTGCGCGATCAGCGGCTGGCGCGGCTGTTCACCTTCCAGGCGCTCTACGCCGGTCTACCGCCCGCCGAGGCACTGGCCGTCTACGGCGCGATCCCGCACATGGACACCTCGCTCGGGGTGTACTTCCCCGAGGGCGGCATGCGCGCCGTCGCGGCGGCCCTGGCCGAGGCGTTCACCGGCGCCGGCGGCACGCTGGCGCTGGACACCGAGGTGGTCGGCATCGATTACGAAGGCGGCCGGGCCCGGCGGGTCTGCACCGCCGACGGCCGGGCGGTCGAGTGCGACGCCGTCGTGCTCACCGCGGACCTCGGATCGATCGACCGTTTCGGCGTCCCCCGCCGCCGGTGGCTGCGGGCCGCCCCATCCGCGGTGGTAGCGCACGGCACGGTCCCGGCCGCGATCGCCGCGGGCTGGCCGGTGCAGGCGCACCACACCATCGATTTCGGCGCGGCCTGGACACAGACCTTCGCCGAGATCGCCGCGCGGCGCGGCCGCGGGCGCCTGATGAGCGATCCGTCACTGCTGCTCACCCGGCCCGCGCTCACCGACCCGGGCCTGTACATCGACCGCCCGGACGGACGGCACGAACCGTTCTCACTGCTCGCGCCGTGCCCCAATCTCACGGCGGCGCCGCTGGATTGGGACCACCTCGGGCCGTCCTACCTGCGCGAACTCCTGGACACGCTGGAGCGGCGCGGCTACACCGGCATCGCCGAGCACTTCACCGTCGATCACCTCGACACCCCGCGCACCTGGCGCGCCCGGGGGATGCTGGCGGGCAGCCCGTTCTCCGCCGCGCACGTTTTCCGGCAGACCGGTCCGTTCCGCCCGCGCAACCTCCCGCGCTCCAGCGACAACGTGGTTATCGCAGGTTGCGGCACCACGCCGGGTGTCGGCGTGCCCACTGTCCTGCTGTCCGGAAAACTGGCGGCAACCCGGATTACCGGGCTGTCGGCGCCGAGATCGGAAGAAACCGCGCCTACCATGGCGCTAGGGTTCGCCACGAAGCATTAAACTGATCGCCGACCTATTCGCTCGCGGTTGCGACCGCCGACCTTGCCGGGGGGACCGAGACCACATGCCATCCCCGGACATGCGCGTCACCACCGACAATGCGGCCGTCAGCGATCATTTGCCGGGCCGCGCGAAAGGGTCGGCCGGCTCCGCCGCCGGCGAACCCGCGGCGGCCCCGCAACCCCTGCGGTCGCGGATGCAGACCTACGCCGATTTCATCCGCAGCCCCGAAGGGCACGCGGCGCTGATGGGTTTCGTCGGCGCCGTCATGATCACCTTCGGCGGCTTCGGCGCCGGCAGTGTCCGCAAGGTGGACCCGCTGCTGGAGTCCTGGCACCTGTCCTGGCTACGTTTCGGCCACGGCCTGGTGCTGTCGAGCATGGTGGTCTGGATCGGCGTGCTGCTCATGATCACCGCGTGGGTTCGCCTGGGGCGGACCACCATCGGCACGGGCGACCGCGTCGGCGCGGACGTGACACTGAACGAACTGCGCGCCATCGTCGGCATCTGGGTCTTCCCGCTGTTGTTCGCGGTGCCCATGTTCAGCCGCGACGCCTACTCCTACCTGGCCCAGGGCGCGCTGCTGCGCGACGGCTTCGACCCGTACGCGGTCGGCCCGGTCGCCAATCCCGGTGTCCTGCTGGACAACGTGAGCGCGGTGTGGACCTCCACCACCGCGCCCTACGGTCCGATCTTCCTGCTGCTCGCCCGCGGCATCACCGCCATCACCGGCGACAACGTCGTCGCGGGCACCATCGGATTGCGCCTGGTGATGCTGCCCGGCCTGGCGCTGATGATGTGGGCGGTGCCGTATCTGACCAAGCACCTCGGCGGCAAGCCGACGGTCGCGCTGTGGCTGGCGGTGCTCAACCCGCTGGTGCTGATCCACCTGATCGGCGGCGTGCACAACGAGATGCTGATGGTCGGCCTGATGTGCGCCGGCATCGCGCTCGTGCTGGAACGTCATCACGTCGCGGGCATCATGGTGGTCGCCATCGGCGTCGCCATCAAGGCGACGGCGGGCATCGCGCTGCCCTTCCTGGTGTGGATCTGGATGCTGCACGAAAAGGAGAAGCGCGCCGCCGAACGCCTGGGCAAGCCAACCGACGATCCCGCGGTCATCGACACCGACGCGGCCGCACCGTCGCGCGACATGCCGCACCCGGCGTTCGTCTTCGCCAAGATCGCGGGCCTGGGCCTGCTCGCGTTCGCGGCCGTGTTCGCGGCTGCCACGCTGATCGCCGGTGTCGGCATCGGCTGGCTGCAGGCGCTGCAGGGCTCCAACAAGATCATCAACTGGCTCTCGCTGCCGACCGCGATCGCCGAGATCGTCGCCCTGATCAGCCCGCTGGAGCGGGCGCCGGTGCTCGACATCACCCGCCTGATGTGCGAGCTCGCGCTGGCCCTGACGCTGGTGCTGGTCTGGTGGCGCTTCCGGCACAGCGAGCGCGAAGCCGTCCTCGGCATCACGATCGCGTTCGTCGCCATCGTCATCCTCTCCCCCGCCGCGCTGCCCTGGTACTACTCCTGGCCGCTGGCTCTGGCCGCCGGCTTCGCGCTCTCCACCCGGACACTGATGGTGCTGGTCGGCCTGTGTACCTGGCTGATGCTGGTATTCACGCCGGACGGCAATATCGGGCTCTACAACTTCTGGCACGTGGCGGCCGCGACCTTCGCCGCCGTCGTGGCCGCCCTGTCGCTGCGCAAGGTGGATCCGCTGCGCCTGCGCGCCACCCCGCCGCCTGTGGAAGCCGCCGCGCGCCGGACATGAGTTCCGCGCAGCTGGAGTCCGCCTACCGGGTCTGCGGGCGGATCGCCGCCGAGCACGGGCGCACCTATTTCCTGGCCACCCGGCTGCTGGCCGCGTCCCGGCGGCCCGCCGTGCACGCGCTCTACGCGTTCGCGCGCACGGTGGACGACCTCGTCGACCACGCCGTGGCCGAGCCCGCCGCCGAACTCGACCGGATCGAGCACGCGTTGCGCACGGCCCTGGACCGGGGCGGCGCGGACGAGCCGGTGCTGCTCGCGCTGACCGACACCATCGAGCGCTACGACATCGCGCCGCGGCATTTCTGGACCTTCCTGGAATCCATGCGCATGGACATCCCCGGCTCCGCGGTCTATCGCGACCGCTACGCGACCATGGCCGACCTGCGCGACTACATGCGCGGCTCCGCCGCCGCCATCGGCCTGCAACTGCTGCCGGTGCTCGGCACCGTCGTCCCGCGCGCCGCGGCCGAGCCCGCCGCCGCCGCGCTCGGCGAGGCGTTCCAGCTCACCAATTTCCTCCGCGACGTCGGCGAGGACCTGGACCGCGGGCGGGTCTACCTGCCCGCCGAAGACCTCGCCGCCTTCGGCGTCGACCACGATCTACTGCTGCACTGCCGCCGCACCGGCCACACCGAGCCGCGCCTACGGCGCGCACTGGCCCACCTGATCGCCGTGAACCGCGACCTCTACCGCCGCGCCGCCCCCGGCATCGACCTGCTCGACCCGCGCGTACGCCCCGCCATCCGCACCGCAAGCGCCCTGTACGCAGACATCCTCACCGAAATCGAGCACACCGGCTACGCCGTCTTCACCACCCGCGCAACTGTCCCCCACCACCGCCGCCTCCACGTCGCCACCGCCAACTTCATCCTGCGAAAAAACACCCCTGCGCCCAGCTTTCGCCGAGAACCCGGCCTACGCGGAGGGAGTCTTACGACCGACTCGCTCGCGTCCCGTCTCGCCTCCGAGTAGCCGAAGCGCATGCGCGCAAGCGCGAGTCTCGGCTACTCGGAGGCGAGACCTCAGGGGACGCGAGCAGCGGCGCCCGCGCCGCAGAGTCTCAGCAGCGCATGCGCGCAAGCGCGAGTCTCGGCTACTCGGAGGCGAGACTTCCAGGGACGCGAGCAGCGGCGCCCGCGCCGCAGAGTTTCAGAAGGGGTCGGCGGCGGCGCGGCGGATGACTTCGCGGGCCAGCGGTCCGTGCAGCGCGTCGACCGGCTTGCCGGGCAGGCTGTCGTCGTCGGTGAAGATCCACTCCAGGATCTCCTCGTCGGTGTACTTTGCGTCCTTCATCACGGTGATCAGGCCCGGCAGATGCTTGGTGACGCCGCCGTGCGGATCGAAGAAGATCTCCGGAACACCGGCGATGCCGTCGCGGCGTAGCGCGATCAGTTGATGGTCGCGCAGCATCTGATGCACTCGAGTCACCGAGATGCCGAGCTTGTCGGCCACTTCAGGCAGTGGCAGCAGGGTCACGGACACCGGAAGAACATCATCACTGCAGGGAAATGCACTCACCCCGACAACGGTAGACGGTGTCCCCGCGCAGGTCGCGAGTCACCCGGGCGTGGCCGGAAAACAGTCGCGGCTGCCGGGGTTACCGTCTCGAACACAGTTACCATCGTGGGGGCCGCACCGCGCGGACGATTGCTTTGGAGGAACATCACTTGATCGGGCAGATCCTGGAGGGGCGCTACCGGATTGACGCGCCGATCGCACGGGGCGGGATGTCGATGGTCTTCCGCGGGATGGATACCCGGCTGGACCGCCCGGTCGCGATCAAGGTGATGGATCCCAAGTTCGCCGGTGACCCGCAGTTCCTCTCGCGTTTCGAGTTCGAGGCCCGCGCGGTCGCCAAGCTCAAGCATCCGTCCCTGGTCGCGGTGTACGACCAGGGCGTGGACGGCGACTACCCGTTCCTCATCATGGAGCTGGTCGAGGGCGGCACGCTGCGCGAACTCCTCCGCGAGCGCGGGCCGATGCCGCCGCACGCGGTGCGCGCGGTCGCCGAGCCGGTGCTGGCGGCGATCGGCGTCGCGCACGCGGCCGGGCTGGTGCACCGCGACGTCAAGCCCGAGAACGTGCTGATCTCCGACGCCGGTGATGTGAAGATCGCCGATTTCGGGCTGGTCCGCGCCGTCGCGGCGGCCAATACGACCTCGGCGAGCGTCATCCTGGGCACCGCGGCGTATCTGTCGCCCGAGCAGGTCACCTCCGGTTCCGCGGACGCCCGCAGCGACGTCTACTCCTTCGGCGTGCTGATCTTCGAACTGCTCACCGGTCGGGTGCCCTTCAGCGGCGACACCTCGATCTCGGTGGCCTACCAGCGCATCGAGAACGACGTGCCGAGCCCGAGCGAGTTCATCGCGGGCGTGCCGCCGGAATTCGACGACCTGGTCGCCCGGGCCACCGCCCGCGACCCCTTACAGCGCTTCGCCGACGCCGGCGAGATGGCGGCCGCGCTGCGCGTCATCGCCCGGGATCTGGAACTGCCGCCGTACCGGGTGCCCGCGCCGCAGGAGTCGGCCGAGCATCTCAGTGCTGGCTTCACCGCCGACATCGGCAGCCCGGCGCGCACCCCGCAGCCGGCGCCGCAGCCGCAGTTCGCGGCCGAGCCCGCACACACCAAGGTGGTCACCGCCGCCCGGCCGCGCGTCCCGGATTACGCGCCGGATTACGACGACTACGCCCCCGGCAACGCCTACGACCGCACCGAGGTGCACGAGTACGCGCCGCCGAATCGGCAGCCGTACCAGACCGATCCGAGCCGGTCGCGGCGCACGGCGATGATCTGGGCGGCGGTCGTGGTGGTGCTGACGCTGCTGGTCGGCGTCGGCGGCTGGTGGCTCGGCGTCGGCCGGTACTCGCCCGTGCCGCCGGTGGCCGGGCTGAGCAGCGAGCAGGCCACCGCCGCGCTGCAGGACGCCGGATTCAGCACCGAGACCAGGGACAAAGCCTCCGACACCATTCCGGTCGGCGGCGTCGTCGGCACCGATCCGTCCGCGGGGTCCAAGGTGACCAAGGGCTCCACCGTCGCGGTGCTGATCTCCAGCGGCAAGCCGCGGGTCCCGGACGTGCAGCCCGGTGACGACGTCAAGAAGGTCAACCAGCGGATCCGGGACGCGGGCCTGCAACCCATCGACGCGGGCGAGGTGGGCAGCCAGTTGCCCAAGGGCAGCCTGGCCCGGGTGGAACCCGGCGTGGGCACCGTGCTGCCGATGGGCGCGCAGGTCAAGGTCTATCGCAGCAACGGCGCGCCGCCGGTGCAGCTGCCCGACGTGCGCGGCAAGACCGTCGACGAGGCGACGAGCGTGCTGAGCAAGGCCGGGATCAAGGTGAAGAACCAGCGCACCGAGTTCGACAAGGCGATCGAGTCCGGTCAGGTCGTCGGCACCGATCCGGCCGCGGGCACCACGCTCAACTCCGGCGATTCGGTGACGCTGATCGTGTCCGACGCGGTGAAGATCCCGTTCCTCGTCGGGTCCAGCGTCGGTGACGCGCGCCAGAAGCTGGTCGCGCTCGGATTCAAGGTGCAGGTGCAGTCGCTCACCGACTCCGATACCTCCGTGGTGATCGGGCAGGCGCCCGGGGCGGGCAGCCGGGTCGAGCCGGGCAGCACGATCACCCTCACCGCACTTCCCTGACAGCGGAACGGGGCGCGGATTCGATCCGGCGCCCCGTTCCGTGTCGAAAACTTCTGTCAGCGCAGCATTTCCGCGACGAGGAACGCCAGCTCCAGCGACTGCTGGGTGTTCAGGCGCGGGTCGCAGGCCGTTTCGTAGCGGTCGTTGAGATCCAGGTCGGAGATGTCCTGGGCGCCGCCGAGGCATTCGGTGACGTCCTCACCGGTCAGCTCGATGTGCAGACCACCCGGATGCGTGCCGAGCGCGTGGTGCACCTCGAAGAAGCCCTGCACCTCGTCGACGATGCGGTCGAAGTGGCGGGTCTTGAAGCCGGTGGACGCCTCGTGGGTGTTGCCGTGCATCGGGTCGCACTGCCAGATCACCTGGTGCCCGGTGGCCTGCACCTTCTCGATGATCGGCGGCAGCGCGTCGCGCACCTTGCCGTTGCCCATGCGCGAGACGATCGTCAACCGGCCCGGCTCGTTGTTCGGGTCCAGGCGCTCGACGTACTCCACCGCCTGGTCGGGGGTGGTGGTCGGGCCGATCTTCAGGCCGATCGGGTTGGCCAGCAGTTCGGCGAACGCGATGTGCGCGCCGTCGAGCTGACGGGTGCGCTCGCCGATCCACAGGAAGTGCGCGGACAGGTCGTAGAGGGCCGGTTCGCCGGTGGCCGGGTTCGAGCCCAGGCGCAGCATGGCGCGCTCGTAGTCCAGCACCAGCGCCTCGTGGCTGGCGTAGAGGCGCGCGGACTGCAGGCTCGGGTCGTTCACCCGGCAGGCCGTCATGAAGGCCAGGCCGCGGTCGATCTCCTCGGCCAGCGCCTCGTAGCGGGCGCCGGCGGGCGACTGCGCGACGAAATCGCGGTTCCAGTCGTGCACCTTGTGCAGGTCGGCCATGCCGGCGCTGGTGAGCGCGCGGACCAGGTTCATCGCCGCGCTGGCGTTGGCGTAGGCGCGGACCAGGCGCGAGGGGTCGTGCACGCGCAGCTTCTCGTCGGCGACCAGCGAGTTCACCATGTCGCCGCGGTAGGAGGTCAGGCCGAGCGAGTCGGTGTCGGAGGAGCGCGGCTTGGCGTACTGGCCGGCGATCCGCGCGACCTTCACCACCGGCAGGCTGGCACCGTAGGTGAGCACGACGGCCATCTGCAGCAGGGTGCGGATATTGCCGCGGATGTGCGGTTCGGTGTTGTCTGCGAAGGTCTCCGCGCAGTCGCCGCCCTGGAGCAGGAAGGCCTCACCGCGCGCCACCTCGGCGAGCCGCTCGCGCAGCTCCTCCACCTCGGCGGGCACACAGATCGGCGGCACGCTCTCCAGCACGGTGCGCATCTTCGCCGCCTGCTCCGGGTCCCACGACGGCTGCTGCAGCGCGGGCCGCGCCAACGCGTCGTCCAGACGCCGGCGCAGTTCGGCGGGCAGCGGCGGCAGTTCCGGCAAGCGGTCGATGGGTACGTCGACGGTCCAGTTCACGAGATTCAGAATACGGACCGCCTCGGCCAGCAGATAGGCCGAGGTAGTAGCAAAAGGCCGCAACCTTGGTGGCGGAAATATCCACCATGGTGGGCCTTGCGGCAAACGACCGGCACATCCGGCATAGGGTTGGGGCGCTGAGCCGGACGATCCAGGAGAGAGGCGATCTCGCTGAGGTATTTCTATGACTGCGAGTTCATCGAGGACGGGAAAACGATCGATCTCGTATCGATCGCCTTCGTCTGCGAAGACGGGCGCGAGTACTACGCCGTATCCACCGAATTCGATGCCGGGCGGGCCGGGCCGTGGGTGCGCAAGTACGTGCTGCCGCAGTTGCCGCCGCCCTCGTCTCCGCTGTGGCGCAGCCGCGCGCAGATCCGGGACGACGTGTACAAGTTCCTGGTTCCGCGTTCCACCGTGCAGCCCGAACTGTGGGCGTGGGTGTCGGCCTATGACCATGTGGCGCTGTGCCAGCTGTGGGGGTCGATGATCGATCTGCCGACCACGCTGCCGCGCTACACCAACGAGTTGCGCCAGCACTGGGAGGCGCACGGGCGGCCCGAACTGCCCGCGATCCCGCCCGACGCGCACGACGCGCTGGCCGACGCCCGGCACAACCTGGCGAAGTTCGAGGCGATCGAGGCGGCCCGCCGCCGCTGACCCGTTCAGCCCACGGTGTCGGCGAGGAAGGCGCGCTCCGCGCCGAGGTGCGCGAGCAGGGCCAGCACGTCGCGGGTGTACTGAGTCCAGGTGTGGCGGGCCGGATCCCGGCACACCGAGCGGCCGTAGCCGCGGATGTCGGGCAGGGCGACGCGATAGTCGTCGGCCAGCCCGTGGGCCAGCGGCAGCAGGCTCCGGTGGTCGGGCCCGCCGCCGTGCAACAGCACGACGAGGGGGCCCGTGCTACCGAGGGCGGTCGCGGACAGTTCGCAGCCGTCGTCGCCGGAATAGGTGAACACAGGTCGACTCCAGTTCGCAGCGGGTCAGGGCCGGGGTAGGAACAGCGCCGCCAGCAGCGCGCCGAGGGGCACCACGCACACCACGGTGAGCACCGCCTGCGGTCCGTGCCGATCGGCGAGCGCGCCGAGCAGGGGCACGAAAAGGCCGCCGGCGCTCACCGCGAGGCCGAGCGTCACCCCGGCCGCGGTCCCGGGCCGGGCGGGCAGGTAGTCCTGGCCGAGTTTGACCAGCACCGCGAACGGGAGATTGACCGCCGCACCCGCCAGCACCGCGACCACCAGTCCCAGGCCGGGATCCGGCACCAGCCGGAGTAGCACGAGTGCGGGAATCGCCGCGGCGCAACCGATCCGGATGGTCGGCAGCATGCCGATCCGGTCCGCGATCCGCCCGCCCGCCAGCGTGCCCAGCACGCCGCCCACCAGAAACGCCGTCAACGCGACACCGCCCAGGAACGGCGTGGCGCCCAACTCGACGATCCAGTACAGCGCGAGGAACGTGATGATCCCGATCCCCGCCACCGACCGGATCACCGCCACGGCCGTCAACAGCAGAAACGGCGGCCAGCGATCCGGTCCGGGGACACCCGCGGCCGTCTCCGTCGCCACAGTGCGTCGCTGCTGATGCCGCCACAGCACGAACGCCATCAGCACCGCGGGCGGAATGAACAGCGCGGTGGCCCCGACGCCCCAGGCGACGAAGGCGGGGGCCACCAGTGCGGGCGCCAGGAAGAACCCGATGCTGCCGCCCGCCGCGAACAGACTCATCGCCCCGGCGCTGCCGCCGGCCGCCCGGCGCGCGTCCCGCCCGGCGGCCGGGTGGAACGCCGCGACGCCCACGCCCGACAGCAGCAGCAGCGTCCACACCAGCGCGTAGCCCGGCGCCAAGCCCGCGAGACCGGCGCCCGCCCCGGCGGCCAGCAGTCCGGCGGGCGCGAGCCACAGCAGCGGCCGGCGATCGACCAGAATCCCCAGAATCGGCTGGGGCAGCGAACTTCCCAGCGTCGCCGCCAACGCCAGACCGGACGCGGCGGCGTAGCTGTAATCCCGTTCCAGCACGAAGAACGGAATGCTCGCGGGCACCAGGCCCTGATAGAAATCGCTGACGATATGCGCGGAGACCCAGTACCGCATCCGCTGCCACGCCGGGCGCCCGCCGACCGTGGCCTGCTCCTGTACCCATGTCACGCAGCTCAGCGTAGGAAGCCGAGCCCCTGCGGACTTCCGATAAAATGCCATCTTGTGTCGGAAGATCGCCAAACTTTCCCGGCGCCGACCGCGGTGCGACACCTCGGCAATGGCTCGCACATCGCCCGGCACCGGCACACCGAGCACCAGCTCGTCTACGCGAGTTCCGGTGCGGCGGAAGTCCGTACCGACACCGGCCGCTGGATCGCGCCCCCGGACCGCGCGATCTGGATCCCGGGCGGCTACTGGCACGAGCACGAGTTCTACGGGCCCACCCGATTCCACCTGGTCGGCTTCACCGCCACCTCCGAGTGGGCCGCGCCCACCGTCCTGGCCACCACCGCGCTGGTCCGGGAACTGGTGATCGCCTGCTCGGCACAGTCCGAGCTGCCCGGCCCGGAATACGCACGCCTGCAACAGGTCTTGCTCGACCAACTGCGCCGCAGCCCACAGCTGCGACTACAGCTCCCCGCCGCCACCGACGAACGTCTCCGCCGAGCCTGTGCCCTGGTCGAACAAGACCTGACCGTCACCTGGACCCTCGCGGAACTCGGACACCGATCCGGTGCCGGCGAACGCACCCTGACCAGACTGTTCCGCACCGAACTCGGCATGACCTACCCGCGCTGGCGCACCCAGCTCCGCCTGCACCACGCCGTCCGGCTGCTCGCCGAGGGCGTGGCCGTCACGACGGTCGCCCACCGCTGCGGCTGGGCCACGCCCAGCGCGTTCATCGACGTCTACCGCGCCGCCCTCGGCCACACCCCGGGCCGCGCGCACCGGCAGCCCTGACCCGGCGAAAAACGAAGGCCCCGAGCCGTTCCCGGCTCGGGGCCTTACGTCACTACCGGCGAATCAGTGGCCGGACTTGCCTTCGAGGGCCTTCTGCTGGGCCTTCGCGAGGGCGGCGAGCTGCTTGTGCTCCTCGGCCTCCTCGGTCTCGAAGTGGGCTTCGCTCTCCTGCCACGGGTCGGGGCGGAGGAACGAACCGGTGCCGGGCTTGCCGGCCAGACCCAGCTTGTTCATCTTCTTCGGCACGTGCGCACCCTGGTACTCCAGCGGGAGCGGGTGGCCGTGATCGTCCACCGGGCCCAGCGGCTGGTGGATTTCGATGTACTCACCGTGCGGCAGGCGCTTGATCACACCGGTCTCGATGCCGTGCTCGAGCACCGCGCGGTCGCTGCGCTGCAGACCCAGGCAGAACCGGTAGGCGATGTAGTACGCCACCGGCGGCACCACCAGCAGGCCGATGCGGCCGGCCCAGGTGGTCGCGTTCAGCGAGATGTCGAACTTCAACGCCAGGATGTCGTTGACGCAGGACAGGGTCAGCACCAGGTAGAACGCGATGGCCATGGCGCCGATCGCGGTCCGCACCGGCACGTCGCGCGGACGCTGCAGCAGGTTGTGCGGCGCGTCGTCGCCGGTGAGACGCTTCTCGATCCACGGGTAGGCGATCAGCAGCGTGAACACCAGGCCCATGATCATCGCGACCCAGAACACGGCCGGAACCGTGTAGCGGCCCAGATACAGCTCCCACGGCGGCATCAGGCGCGCCATGCCGTCGGTCCACATCATGTAGAAGTCGGGCTGTGAACCGGCCGACACCTGGGATGGGTTGTACGGGCCGATGTTCCAGATCGGGTTGATCTGCAGCACGCCGCCCATGATGCCGATGACACCGAGGGTGAAGGCGAAGAACGCGCCCTGGTCCGCGGCGAACACCGGGATGATGCGCGCGCCGACCACGTTGTTCTCGGTGCGGCCCGGTCCGGGGAACTGGGTGTGCTTCTGGTACCAGACCAGCGCCACGTGCGCGGCGATCAGCGCGAGGATGATGCCGGGCAGCAGCAGCACGTGCGCGATGAACAGGCGCGGGATGATGATGGTGCCCGGGAAGTCGCCGCCGAAGATCAGCCAGTGCATCCAGGTGCCCACGATCGGGATACCCATGGTGATACCGCCGAAGGCGGCGCGCAGGCCGGTGCCCGAGAGCAGGTCGTCGGGCAGCGAGTAACCGAAGAAGCCTTCGAACATCGCCAGGATCAGCAGCAGCGAGCCGATGACCCAGTTCGCCTCACGCGGCTTGCGGAACGCGCCGGTGAAGAAGATGCGGAACAGGTGCACGATGATCGACGCCGCGAACAGCAGCGCCGCCCAGTGGTGCACCTGGCGGACGAACAGACCGCCGCGCACCTCGAAGGAGATCTCCAGCGAGGTCTCGTAGGCCCGGGACATGGTGACACCGCGCAGCGGCTGGTAGGCGCCGTTGTACACGACCTCGCTCATCGACGGATCGAAGAACAGGGTCAGGTAGACGCCCGACAGCAGCAGGATGATGAAGCAGTACAGCGCGATCTCACCGAGCAGGAACGACCAGTGCGTCGGGAAGACCTTGTTGATCGACCGCTTCGCGAACGCGGCGGCGCGATACCGCTCGTCCATCTCGTTGGCTTGGGCAGCAACAGGGCTCATGAACGACGCTCCCAGAAGGCCGGTCCGAGCGGCTCGATGAAGTCGCCGGCGGCGACCAGGTAGCCCTCGGAGTTGACGGTGATCGGCAGCTGCGGCAGCGCACGAGCGGCGGGACCGAAGACCGGCTTACCCCACTCGGTCGCCAGGAACTGCGACTGGTGGCACGGGCAGAGGATCCGGTTGGTCTGCTGCTCGAACAGCGAGGTGGGGCAGCCGAGGTGGGTGCAGATCTTCGAGTAGGCGAAGTAATCGCCGTAGTTGAAGCTCTCCTGGCCCTTGCGCTTGATCGCCTTCTCGGCGTCTTCGGTGCGCAGACGGATCAGCATGACGGAGTTGCGGATGCCGCGCAGCGACTGCAGGGTCGCGTGCTCGTCACCGCGCCACTTCTCCTTCCACGGGAACACCGTCTCCATGGAACCCGCGTCCAGATCCTCCGGGCGCACCAGGACGATGTCCTCGGGGCGGCCGGTGTCGCGGCGGATGTAGATGGTCTCGGGCTTGTTGGGGTCGTCCTGTGTCCAGCCCGACACCCACAGCGGCGACTTGTCGCCCTTGGCCCACGGGTTCTTGATCAGGCCGCCGGCGAACACCATCAGCGCGCCGACACCGAGGATGCCGACGCCGGCCCCCGCGGTGCGGGTGATCATCTTGCGGCGGGCCAGCGTGGAGGTGTCCAGCGCGTCGCCGAGCTGAGCGGCCAGGGTGCGGCGCTCGACCTCGGGCGAGGGCCCGTCGTGGCGGTCCTGGATGGACAGCTCGGCAGGGATGAACTTCTTGCGGATCAGCACGACCGCGACGCCGATGACCAGCACCGCGATACCGAAGGTAAGGCCGACCAGCGGGGTGAACAGCGAGTAGGCGGTGTGCCCCTCCTCGTTCTTGCCCTTGAACTCCCAGGGCCAGAACAGGAAGACACCGATCAAGGCGATCGCGGAGATCGCGGACACCGCGAACCAGAAGCTCACTTCGCGCTCGGCGCGCTTCTCGGCCCGGGTGCCCGGGATCGGGAAGCGCTCGCGGCGGTAGGCGACGTCGACGCCGTCGCGCATGGTGCCGAGCTTGACCAGCTCGTCCCGCGACATGGCGTCGAGCTCGGCCTCGGTGTAGTCGCGAGTCACGTCGAGCTCCGACTCTTTCGACAGCTCCACGCTGTCGTGGCCCTCATCCGGCCGACCCATCTCGTTAGGCTCCTTGTCCGTCATGATCGGGATCCGATCCACATCGCGGCACCGACGATGGCGACGATGCCGATGACCCAGGCGGCCAGGCCTTCGGTCGCGGGGCCGAAACCACCCAGGTCCCAGCCGCCGGGCGCGGCTTCCTCGTCGGCGTTGCGGACGTAGGCGACGATGTCGCGCTTCTCTTCCGGGGTCAGCTGCCGGTCGGAGAACTTAGGCATGTTCTCCGGGCCGGTCAGCATCGCGGTGTAGATCTGCTGCTCGGTGGCCTCGTTCAGCGGCGGCGCGTACTTACCGGAGGACAGCGCGCCGCCCCGGCCGGTGAAGTTGTGGCAGGACGCGCAGTTCATGCGGAACAGTTCCGAACCGCGGGCGACGTCGGGGCCGCGCAGGGACTGCTGCGCGATCTCGCCGTTGGCGTCGCGCACCACGGTCGGGCCGCCGCCGTTGGCCTGGATGTAGGCCATCAGCGCGTCGGTCTGCGCGGCGTCGAACTTGGCGGGCTTGCGCGCGGCCTGGGCCTGGTTGGCGGCCAGCGGCATACGGCCCGAGGACACCTGGAAGTACACCGCCGCGTCGCCGACGCCGATGAGGCTCGGACCGCGGTCGGTGATGCCCTGCAGGTTGGCGCCGTGGCAGGTGATGCAGGAAGTGTCGTAGAGCTGCTTGCCCTCGCGGATCAGCGCGGACTGGTCCTCGTTGGCGGTGGCGACCTGCGGCTCCGGCGTGAGGGCCGTGGCCAGGAAACCGGCTCCGACGAGACCAATCAGCAGCGCGAGTCCGCCAGCGATGCGCCGACGCAGACGCCGCTGCTTGCGGACCTTGGTGGCATTGCCGTTCCCGGGGCTGGCGGGCTCTGGCGCTGACGGGGGAGATGAACTCATCTGTGTCCCTTTGGAGTAGACGGAACCGACTTGTACGTGGCTGATGCGTCCGTTAACGGACGAAGTAGATCGTGGCGAACAGCCCGATCCAGACGATGTCGACGAAGTGCCAGTAGTACGAGACCACGATCGCGGCGGTTGCCTGCGCGGGCGTGAACTTACTGACCTTGGTGCGGATCAGCAGGAAGACGAACGCGATGAGACCGCCGATCACGTGCAGGCCGTGGAAGCCGGTGGTCATGTAGAAGACCGAACCGTAGGCGCTGCTGGAGATCGAGGTGCCTTCGTGCACCAGGTGGTAGTACTCGTAGCCCTGACCGGCCACGAAGAACGCACCCATCGCCAGGGTGATGACGTACCAGCGACGCAGTCCGAACACATCGCCGCGCTCGGCCGCGAACACGCCCATCTGACAGGTGAACGACGAGGCGACGAGCACGGCCGTGACCGGGACGGCGAGCTTGAGGTTCAGCTCGGTCGGTTCCGGCGGCCAGTTGCCATGGGCCTGAGCGCGCGCGACGAAATACATGGCGAAGAGGCCGGCAAAGAACATCAGCTCGCTGGACAGCCAGATGATGGTACCGACGCTGACCATGTTGGGCCGGTTCAGCGAATGCACACGCTGAGTAATGGCCGATCCTGGGGTGCCTACTGCGGTCGTCACGCCGGTAAGTATGACTCGTCGTAGTACGACACAAGTACCCGGGTGCGAAACTTGTCTGTCCGTGTCGGAAAACGCACGGACAGAGTGGGACTCGCATGGGCGTCGGCGTGTCCGTGTTTACGCAGGAAGCGCGGGTGTTTGCCCAGGACGACGCGCCCAGCATGACAGGCCGCGCTGAGGAAAAGCTGAGATGGAGGTCTCTGTGACAGGACTGTGGCGCAAGCTTTTCGGTCGGGCCGTCGAAGCGCCCTTGGATCCGGACCGGTCGGATCTGGTGGTGGTCGCCGCGAGTTTCGATGACGCGGAGGCGTGTTCGACAGCCCTGGCCAGGGCCGCCACGCTGCGGGCCGATCGGCCCGCAGTGTTGCGGCACCACCTGCGGATTCCGTCCGCGCAGGTCGGGCGGGTCTGCGAGATCGCGGCCCAGGAGGGGTACGCCCCGGCCGCCGGGGTGAACGGCGCCGACGGCGACCTGGAGCAGCTGATCCTGCAACGCGTGCAACTGCTCGACGCGCTGCACTGCTCGCAGGAGCGGTCCCGGATGGCCGGATTGGCCCAGCGCCACGACGGTCACGCCGACGGGTGGGACGCCCTGCAGCCGCCGCCCCAGGAATAACGGCTGGCCCGATAAGCTGCACCGCGACAGACTGGTGACACCGGTCGATAGGGAGAAGGACATGAGTGTGCGTAGTTGGCCACAGGTATTGGGGACCCTCGCCGACGGCGGCGACCTGGCCGCGGCCGACACCACCTGGGCGATGAACGAGATCATGTCCGACAACGCGACCTCGGCGCAGATCGCCGCGTTCGGCGTCGCGATGAAGATCAAGGGCCCGACCCCGGCCGAGCTCGGCGGCCTGGCCTCGGGCATGCTCGCGCACGCCCGGCTGGTGCACGTCGACGGTGACGCCGTCGACATCGTCGGCACCGGCGGCGATCGCTCCGGCTCGGTGAACATCTCCACCATGTCCTCGATCGTGGTGGCCTCCGCCGGGGTGCCCGTGGTCAAGCACGGGAACCGGGCCGCGTCCTCCAAGAGCGGCGGCGCCGACGTGCTCGAGGCGCTCGGCGTGAAGCTGAACCTGGGGCCGGACGCGGTGGCGCAGTGCGTGCGCGAGGCCGGGATCGGCTTCTGCTTCGCGCCGGTCTTCCACCCGGCGCTGCGGTTCGCGGGCGCGGCCCGTAAAGAAATAGGCATCCCGACCGTCTTCAATATCCTCGGCCCGCTCACCAATCCCGCCCAGCCGCGCGCGGGCCTGGTCGGCTGCGCCTTCGCCGACCTGATCCCGGTGGTCGCCGGCGTCTTCGCCGAGCGCGGCGGCAGCGCCCTGGTGGTGCGCGGCAACGACGGGCTCGACGAGATCACCACCTCCGACACCACCTCCGCCTGGATCGTCTCCGGCGGCCGGCTGCGGGAGACGATCATCGACCCGACCCGGCTCGGCATTCCCCGCGTCGAACTGGACGCGCTGCGCGGCGGCGACGCCGACACCAACGCCGGCATCGCCCGGGCGGTGTTCGCGGGCGAAGCCGGTCCCGTGCGCGACGCCGTCCTGGTGAACTCGGCCGCGGCGATCGTGGCCTACGACTGGTCGCGAGGCGAGGGCGATCCGGAGGCCGACGTGCACGCGGCCCTGGCCGCCGGGATCGAGCGGGCGGCCGCGGCCATCGACGCCGGTAAATCCGCCGCGCTGCTGGACAACTGGGCCAAGCTCACCAACACCCTCGGCGAGAACTGAGCCGGCTCAGACCAGGCCCGCCAGTTTGTAGAGCACCAGGGACCCGGCCACCGCCACATTGAGGCTGTGGCCGGTACCGACCATCGGGATCTCGACGGCGAGGTCCAGTCGTTCCAGCCCTTCGGGCGGGATGCCCTCGGTTTCGTGGCCCAGCACCATCACGGTGCGGCGGCGCGCCACCGGCAGGTCGGCCAGCCGGATCGACTCATCGGTCAGTTCCACGCCGACCAGCGCCGCGCCCCCGGCCTTCTGGCGGTCCAGCCACCGGCTCACGCTGCCGTCCACCCAGTGCACGCATTGGCGGTGCCGCAGCGTGTTGCCGTGCTCCAGCGCCTGCGGCACCCAGGGTTTTCGCGGCACCACCAGGCACGCGCCCACGGCGTCACAGGTGCGCAGCAAGGTACCCAGATTGGCCCCGTGCTTGGGCCACAGCGGCGCGGCCAGCAGATGATTCCAGCAACCATGCGACCGCTGCCGTCGTTGCCTGCGCAACTCCGGGCGCGTGCGGATCCGCGCGGCCGTCATCGAGCGGCGGGAATACCCTTCCCCAGGGAGAGAACACAATTCATGCGAATGATGCTTCGCGGCGCATCAGAGCCATCGACGGAGACAGAGCGTCCAGGATACCGCGCCCGCGCTGTCGACGGCTCGCCGGTCGGCGCGGCCTCACTCCCCCAGCGAGAATCCGGCTTCCACGTCGGCGCTGGAGTAGGACTTGAAAGCGATGTGGGTGGTGGTGCGCAGGACGCCGGGCACCTTGTCGATGCCCGCGGTGACGACCTCGGCGATCTTCTCGTGATCGCGTACCCGCACGATCGCGATCAGGTCGACATCGCCCGCGCAGGAGTAGACCTCGGTGACGCCCTCGGTGTCGGCGACGGCCTGGGCGGTCTCGGGGATGCGGCCGTTGTCGGCGTGGATCAGCACGATCGCGTTAATCATGCTCGTCAGCCTAGTTGGCCGAGATGCTCCGCTCCCGCGAGTTCGCTGCGCGCTGCCGCCTCCGCCTGCTCCGCCCACCCCAGCCACCGCGCCGCCCCGAACACCGGCTCCCAATACCCGGCATTACTCCGCACGATCCGCACCCCCGGCCGCGCCAGCCACCGGACCGTCAACCCGATCTCCTCCGGCGATCCCCCGAGCAGCGGCGGCCCCCCGTGCACCGGAAACCCACCCCCCAACGGCAAACCGTCAACCCACGCTGTACCAGCGTCCGTCGCGGCGCTCACCATCGCATCGGTAGGCAATGCTGACGCCGCGACAGACTCGAGCGCCTGCCCAGGCGGCGGCACGTCAGCAAGCGGCAGCGTGGCAGCAGGCGGCACCGCGTCCGCCGACGACCCCGGCGCATCTGTATCCAGCGCCGGTAGGGGCATCTGTCTCTCCGGTGGGCGGGTGAACCCCTCGGGGAGAACGGTTTCGGCGGAGGCGACGAGGCGTTCGACGACCGGCATGGGGGCGATGCCGCGACGGGCGGTGCCGGCGGCGGCGAGGCGGCCGTGGCGGACGACGGAGAATTCCCAGCCGCCCGCGCCGTCGGGGTGGGCGGCGACGAGTTCGGGGACGCGGGCGAGGGCAGCCAGGCGCTGGGTGCGGGCCAGGGCGCGCACGACGGCCACCGCGCGGTCGCGCAGGCGGGCGGCCGCCTCGAAATGTTCGTTGCGGGAATGGGTTTCGAGCTGGGCGAGGACGGCGCGCAGGACGGCGTCGGAGCGGCCGGAGAACAGATCGCGCACGGCGGTGGCGATCGGCGCGTATTCCTTTACATCCATGGGTATCTCGGAGACGCGCGCCGCGGGGCAGCCGCCGACCACCGCGGGCGGGCAGTCGTGCACACCGGCCCGCCCCAACCGGGTGGTGCAGGTGCGCAGGCCCGCCTGCTCGGCGACGGTCAACCCGATGTCGGTGGCGTCGTTGCGGGAGTTGAACGGGCCCAGCGCATCCCGCGTCGGGGTGCGCACCACGGCGAAGCGTGGGAAGGGCTCCTCCGTGAGCGTGAGCCACCAGGCTTTCTTGGGAAACTTCGAGCGCCGGTTATAAGGAGGCGCGTGCGCTACGAGCAAGCGCAATTCGCGCACCCCCGCCTCGAGCCCGTGCGCGCACTCCACGTGATCCACGCGGGTGGCCAGCGCGACCATCTCCTTCATCCGCCCGCGCGTCTCCGAACCGGTGAAGTAATTACGCACGCGGCGGCGCAGATTCACCGCCGTCCCGATATAGAGGACCTCCTCCCCCGGCCCCCGGAACAGATACACGCCCGGCACGGCGGGCAGATCCGAGGCGAGCACCCGCTTGGCCCGCTGCCCCGCCCCGACCCCGGGCAGATAGTCGAACAGTTCGGTGAGACTGTGCACGCCTTGGTTGCCCACCCGGCCGATGAGCGCGTGCAGCACGTCGACGGTGGCGCGGGCGTCGTCGAGCGCGCGGTGCGTCGGCGTGGTGCCGGCCCCGAGCACCTGCGCGAGCATCCCCAGCCGGACCGAGGGCGCCTCGTCCCGGGTGAGCACCCGCCGCGCCAGCTTCACCGTGCACAGCACCGGCGGATTCGGCCAGGCGGTATCGCAGCGCAGGGCGGCGGCTTTCAGGAACGCGGTGTCGAAGCGCGCGTTGTGCGCGACCAGGACCGCGCCCCTGGCGAATTCGAGAAACCCCGGCAGCACCTGCTCGATCCGCGGTGCGTCGTAGACCATCGCGTGCGTGATCCCGGTGATGTGCACGACCTGCGGCGGGATCTCCCGGCCCGGGTTGACCAGCGTGGCGAACTCACCGAGCACTTCTCCGCCGCGCACCTTGACCGCGCCGATCTCGGTGATCGCGTCACCATCGGGGCTGGTCCCGGTGGTTTCCAAGTCCACGATGACGAAAGTCGTGTCGTAGAGCGGGGTATCGAGTTCGTCGAAGGCGAGCTGCTGCGCGCGCGGATCGGGCACGGCGTGCAGCGTAGAGGCAGCCACCGACAACCTCGCCGAAGCCGGGAAAGCCCAGGACGGTTGGTCGCGGGCAGCGCGAAAGGCACGGGGAAAGAGGTGAATTCCGCGCGAGCTTTTCGTTTCGATGCCCCCGGTTTGATCTAGTTAACCAAAATGTGATGCACGTCACATACGACAGTGGTCTAAATAAACGACCCGGGCGTGTCGGACTTTACCGGAGCTGAATCACGGCGTGTCGCCATGGTTTTGGTCAAACGTCCGATCAAGCCGTTCGCCGGTGACCTTTGTGGCAGCGACGACCTGCATGGATAGGCCATGTCGAGTACCTATCGTTGCAGCTACAACCTTCGCGACGCGCCAACGATCCGCCTGAGAAACCCCTGATGAGTTCTCCTGTTTATTGTTTCGTGATCGCTGTGAGATATCTCGCACGAAACCTACCTAGAAATTGCGACACACCTCCGAAGCCGACCGGTCCGGCTTTACAAATGCCCGTGATGTGTTCGTAACCTTTTCGAGACCTCACGGAGTCCGCCGCGTCGAGTTCCTCCCGGAACCGGTGCGAACGGCACGCAGTCCGCCGCACCAGACCGGGTGCAGCGTCGTGGGGCAGATTGGAAGAAACCGCATCATGGCGAACACCACCGTCAAGCGAGGGGCGCGGCGTGCCGTTGCCGCCGGAGCCGTCGGCGCTGCCACCATCGGCGCGATCCTCCTGCCCGCGGCCCCCGCGTCGGCACAGCCGGTGACCATCCCCGGAGTGGGCACCTTCGAGGTTCCCAACGAGATCCCGATCCCGGCGGGGATCCCCGGCATCGAGGTGCCGAACCCGGCGCCGGCGCCGTTCACCCCGCCCGCCCCGGTCAAGTCCGCGGGCGAAATCGCCCTCGAGGCAGCCGAATCCAAGATCGGCTCCCCGTACGTCTACGGCGCCGCCGGCCCGAACGCCTTCGACTGCTCGGGCCTGGTCCAGTGGGCCTACCGCCAGGCCGGCATGGAACTGCCGCGCACCAGCGGCGCGCAGCTCTCGGCGGGCACCCCGGTCGCCTACGACGACCTACAGCCCGGCGACGTGGTCTCCTTCTACGGCGGCGGCCACTCCGGCCTGTACGCCGGCGGTGGCAATGTCGTGCACGCCTCGACCTCCGGCGTCCCGGTGAAGGTCGCCTCCATGTCGGAGATGCCGTTCGCGGGCGCCCGCCGCTACTGAGTCCCGCACCCCGGCCGGGTGGCACATACCCGGCCGGGGTGTGACCAGTTCGTTCCCTACTGGACACGGACATACGCCGTTCCGTAACCTAATCGAGACCTTCCCGGGCAGCGTCGCCGTAAACCTTCGGCGGCACCGACCGGAACAACTGCAACGCATCGCTCAGTGAGAGAGAACGGGGCAAGGCAGGCCGTGGCCGCACACAGAACACATCGCACCAATCGTGTTGTGGGAGGGGTACTCACGGCGGGCGTCCTGACCATCACGGTCGCCCTCGGCCCCGCCGTCGCCGATCCGGTGGCGATGCCCTCCTCCGCGAGTGAAGCGGTGCAACGGCTGGTCGAGTTGTCCCGGCAGTCCGAGCAACTCAACGAGCAGGCCCTGAACGCCGAGGCCGATCTCGACGCCAAGCTCGCCGTGCAGCGCGACGCCGACACCGTGCTCGCCGCGAAGCGCAACGTGCTCGACACCGCCCGCGACGAGGTCCGCAAGTTCCAGCCGGTCATCGACCGCACGGCCATCGCCACTTATCAGGGCGCGAAGACCAACCGCATGTTCGCGGTGCTCACCAGCAATTCCCCGCAGCAGCTGCTCGATCAGATGTCCGTGCTGGATGTGATGACCACCCAGACCACCGATCAGCTCAAGCAATTCAAGAAGGCCACCGACGCCGCCTCGGCCGCCGAGACCGCCGCCCGCGCCGCCTCCGACGCCGCGCACGACGCCGCCGCCAAGTCCGAGCGCATGCGCAGCGACCTGCTGGACAAGCAGCGCGAACTCGGCACGGCGACGACCCAGGTCATCGAGGCCTGGTCCGGCCTGTCCGCCAAAGACAAGGCGGCCTGGGCGGGTTCACCGTTCCCCGCCGGGTTCGACCGCGATTCCCTGCTGAAGGATCTCGTTCCCGGCAGCGGCACCAGCGCGCTCGCCGCCGCCATGACCCGCATCGGCGACCCGTACGTCTGGGGCGCCACCGGCCCGAATCAGTTCGACTGCTCGGGCCTGGTGCAGTGGGCCTTCAAACAGGTCGGCAAGAGCGTGCCGCGCACGAGTTCTCAGCAGGCCAACTTCGGCACGCCCGTGCCCAAGGACGAATTGCTGCCCGGCGACATCGTGTTCTTCTACCCCGAGATCTCCCACGTGGGCATCTACGCGGGCAACGGACTCATGGTGCACGCCTCCACCTTCGGCGTCCCGGTCGCCGTCGCGCCGATCTCGACCACGCCCTACCACTCCGCTCGGCGATACTGAGGCACCAGACAGGGCCGCGGGCGTGACGACCGGCGGCCGCGGGCGGTAACCGAGCGACCATGGAGGGCGTAGTGAGCACCGCCGATCAGGCACTGCGGCGGGCCCGGCGCTGGTGCGGGGCGCGCCGGCGCGGTCAGTTCGCGCTCACCGTCGGCCTGGTGACGCTGCTGACCGGCGCCTGCGGCGCGCTGCTGCTCGCCCCGAACTGGGCGCTGCCGACCATCCGCGCCGATCAGCCGAGTTCGCCGCAGCGCCAGGCGAACAGCGATCCGCGCCTGCAGGCGGTGCGCGGCCTGATGGAGCCGTTCGGCCCGATCACCGCCGTCCGGGCGGCCGTCGGCGACGGACCGGACGCCCTGGTCGTCGGGCACGCCGCCCAGCGCGCCGAGCTGGCAGTGCTGGCCGCGGAACTCGGCCCGGCCACCGCCTCGATCAGCGAACTGTGGGGCACGCAGTGGGCGCGCTCGGGCCTGGTGGTCGTCGCCTCGAATCCGTCCGAGTTCGCCGCGCTGCTGCGTTCGCCCGGCCTGGTGCCCGGCGAGGTCGCCGCCGCCGCGGTCGCCGACCCGTTCGCCGCGGGCACCCAGCCCACCGGGCAGCGCGTGGTTTTCGGCCCCGACGCCGGCCGCCGCCTCTCCCCCGACGGGCTGCGCACGATCCTGCGCCACGAGCTCACCCATGTCGCGACCCGCGCCGCCACCGTCGACGGCGCACCGCAGTGGCTGCTGGAGGGGTTCGCCGAATACGCCGCGCACCGCGGCGCGCGGCACCGCTTCGCCGAGATCGCGCCGACGCTGAGCGCCCGCCTGCGCGCGGGCGCGAGTCCCGCCGAACTGCCCGCCGACCCGGCCTTCACCGGTCCCGACGCCGCGGCGGTCTACGAACAGGCCTGGTCGGTCTGCGCTTTCGTCGCCGAGACCTACGGCGAGCCGCGCCTGGTCCAGCTCTACCGCGCCTTGGCCGCGGGCAAGCAGACGCCGGACACCGAGGACGACATCCTGCGCACGGTGCTCGGAGCCGGGCGGACCGAGTTCACCGCCGCCTGGCGGGCCTGGCTCGGCGCCGAATCCGCCTAGGAGCAGGTCCCGACGACGGGTTTTCCGCGCTGTCGATCGGACACAGTAGGTTGTTCGGTTATGGCCCGAACTCTGCTGGTTACCAATGATTTCCCGCCACGGCCGGGCGGTATCCAGTCGTATCTGCAGGCGCTCACCGGTCAGTTACCCCCCGATGACCTGGTCGTCTACGCCCCGCGCTGGCGCGGGGACAGCCATCTGAAGTTCGACGCCAAACAGAAGTTCCAGGTCGTGCGCCATCCGACGACGCTGATGCTGCCCACCCCGCTGGTGGCCCGCCGCGCCGCCCGCCTGCTGCGCGGCGAGAACTGCGACACCGTCTGGTTCGGCGCCGCCGCGCCGCTGGCGCTGCTCTCGCCGACGCTGCGCCGCGCCGGGGCCGAACGCATCCTGGCCAGCACGCACGGCCACGAGGTGGGCTGGTCCATGCTGCCCGGCGCACGGCAGTCGCTGCGCGCCATCGGCGAGCACACCGATGTCATCACCTATGTCAGCCGGTACACGCGCGGGCGTTTCGCGTCCGCGTTCGGCCCGAACGCGGCGCTGGAGTACCTGCCGCCGGGCGTGGACACCGAGGTGTTCCGGCCCGATCCGGCCGCGCGCGCCGAGCTGCGCGCCCGCTACGGCCTGGGCGATCGGCCCACGATCCTGTGCCTGTCCCGGCTGGTGCCGCGCAAAGGCCAGGACGCGCTGATCGTGGCGATGCGCGAGATCCGCGACCGGATCGACGGCGCCGTGCTGGTGATCGCGGGCGGCGGCCCCTACGAGGACAAACTGCGCGGCCTGGCCACGGCGCTCGGCGTCGCCGACGACGTGGTCTTCACCGGCCGCGTCGCCTCCGCCGAACTGGCCGCGCACCACACTCTCGCCGACGTCTTCGCCATGCCGTGCCGCACCCGCGGCGCGGGCCTGGACGTCGAGGGCCTGGGCATCGTCTATCTGGAGGCCTCGGCCGCCGGAGTGCCGGTGGTGGCGGGCAATTCGGGCGGCGCCCCGGAGACGGTGATCGAGGGCAAGACCGGTCATGTCGTGGACGGCCGACGCACCGACTCGATCACCGACGCGATCGTCGGCATCCTGTCCGACCGGGACGCCGCCGCCCGGATGGGCGCGCAGGGCCGGGCCTGGGTGGAGCAGCAGTGGCGCTGGGACAGCCTGGGCGCGCGGCTGCGGCACCTACTGCACTGAACGGAGCTGTGTCCTAATCCACTACGCTCAGCGGTGTGAGCAGTATTCAGGTCGCGGATCAGACGTTCGTCGCCGCTCCGGGCGCCGCGGTCGCCGAGGTCCTCGGCGGACCGGGCAACTGGCGCAACTGGTGGCCCGATCTCAGCCTCGAGGTGCGGGAAGACCGGGGCGACAAGGGCATTCGCTGGACCGTGAGCGGCGCGCTGGAGGGCACCATGGAGGTGTGGCTGCAGGAGATGCTGGACGGGGTGATCCTGCACTACTTCCTGCACGCCGAGCCGCGCGAGGCGCTGCCGGCCAAGCGGCTGCCCGCCGCGAACCGGGCCCGCCGGGTGGCGGGCAAGGAAATGGCCTTCGGGATCAAGGCGCGGCTGGAGGCGGGCCGCCCCGCGGGCGTGGCCCCGGCCTGCTGATGGTGGACCGGACAGAGAGGTCCATCCTCGTCGACGCGCCCGCCGAGCGGGTGATGGCCGTGATCGCCGACCTGGAGTCCTATCCCGAGTGGGTGTCGGCGGCCAAATCGGTGGAGGTACTGGAGAAGGGCGGCGACGGGCGCGCCCGCACCGCGCGCTTCGTGCTCGACGCCGGCGTCGTCAAGGACACCTACGTGCTGACCTACACCTGGCGCCCGGACAACCGCGCCGTCAGCTGGCAGCTGATCAGCGGTGAACTGCAGAAGGCCCAGGACGGCACCTACGAACTGCGCGACATCCCCGAGGGCGGCACCGAGGTGATCTACCGGCTGACCGTCGACCTGAACATCCCGATGATCGGCATGTTCAAGCGCAAGGCCGAGAAGGTGATCACCGATACCGCGCTCAAGGAATTGAAGAAACGGGTGGAAGGCTGACGGCCGCCGTGACCCAACTGGAGCTGTTCGTCGGCAAGGGCGGTGTCGGGAAGACGACGCTGGCGTGCGCCACGGCCCTGGCCTACGCGCGCTCCGGACAGCGGGTGCTGATCGCCTCGCTGGATCAGGCCCACTCCCTCGGCGACGCGCTCGGTGTGCGCTTCGCGCACGATCCCGGCGCGGTCACCGGAATCGCCCGGGTCGCGCCGGGTCTGGACGCGATCGAGGTGGATTCGCTTGCGCTGCTGGAGGATCGGTTCCGCGACGTGGTGCGGATGCTGTCCCGTGGCGGCGAGCACCGGCACGGCATCGATCTGACGGCGCTGGATCCGGCCGAGCTGACCGGCCTGCCCGGCGTGCAGGAACTGCTGATGCTGGTCGAGCTGGCGCAGTTCGCGGAGGAGGACGACTGGGACGTGCTGGTCCTGGACTGCCCGCCCTCGGCCGACATGCTGCGCATCGTCACCGCCCCCGAGACCTTGCTCGGCTATCTGGAGCGGATCTGGCCGCCGCACGCGCGCGCGATGAGCGCGGGTGGGCTGGACCTGCGGCGCGCGGTGCTGGCCGCGACCGTGAACAAGATCGTCGAAGCCGTCACCGAGGTCCGCGATCTGCTGGCCGATCACACCCGCACCGGCGCGAAACTGGTGACCGCGGCCGAGCGGGTCGCCGTCGCCGAGACCGAGCGGGTCCGCTCCGCGGCCGCGCTGCTCGGCTTGCGGCTGGACGCGGTGCTGGTGAACAAGGTGCTGCCGCCGGTGCCGCCCGCGGACTCCCCGCATCCGGCGATCCAGTGGTACCTGACCCGGCGCGCCGAACAGAGCGAGGTCGTCGAGCGGTTGCGCGAACACTCGGGCCAGGCCGTGGACGTGCGGATCATCGAGCACAGCGGGGCCGAACCGGTCGGTCTCCCAGCACTGTCCGCGCTCTCCTACGCGGTGGGCGCGGGCGACGCCCCCACATACAATCTGCCGGAGGTTCGCACAAGTTCCGGTGAACCGGTGGTTCGATGGGAGTCGGGCACCGGTCTGCATTCGGTCTACACGTTGCGGATGCACCTGCCCGTCGTCGATCCGGCGACGCTGCGACTGGGACGAGTGGAGGACGATGTGATCGTGGGAGCGGACGGAGTCCGGCGCCGAGTGCGCCTGGCCCCGGTGTTGCGGCGGTGCACAGTCGAGGCCGCCGAACTCGACGGGCAGCATCTGGTCCTGCGCTTCGTTCCGGATCCGGAGCTCTGGCCGCGATGACCGACCACCGCGGGCCCGGCGCGCACGACGACGGGCTGGGCGAATTCGCCGACGAACTGAAATTACTCGCCGAGGCCGTGCTGGAGCGGGTCGAGCCGGTGCTGCGCCGCACGGCCACCGACGGCCAGGCCGAATGGTCCAGTTGCAGTTGGTGCCCGGTGTGCGCGGCGGCCGCGCTGGTGCGCGGCGAGCACCACGACGTGGTGGCCGCCATCGCCGATCACGGCACCGCCATCGTCACCGTGCTGCGCGAAGCGCTGGCCGGCGTACCGGTGGAGCCGGTGCTGCCCGACCCGGAGGACGCGCCCCCGCAGCCGGAGGCGGCCACCGAGCCGGAAGCTCGGGACGAGGCGGAGCCGCCCGCCGGGCGCGGGCCGGGGCGCAAGCGTTCCCGGTACGTCAAGATCCCCGTGACGTTCAAGGCATGACGCGCAAGATCCCCGGTGCCCTCCCCCTGACAGTCGGAATCGACGTCGGCGGCACCAATATTCGCGCCTCGGTCGTCGACGCCGAGGGCCAGGTGCTCGACACCGTGGCCGCGCCGACACCGCAGTCGGCTCGCGCCCTGGAAGACGCGCTGGCCCGCGCGGTCCGCGAACTCTGCGACCGGCATCCGATCGGCGCGGTCGGTCTCGCGGTGGCCGGGTTCATCACCAGCGACCGCAGCACCGTGCGCTTCGCACCGCACCTGCCGTGGAAGGACGCCCCGGTCGCCAAGCGGCTCACCGAGCGCCTGGAACTGCCGGTCATTCTGGAGCACGACGCCAACGCCGCCGCCTGGGCCGAGTACCGCTTCGGCGCCGCCGCGGGCGGGCACAACGTGGTGCTGGTCGCGATCGGCACCGGGATCGGCGCGGCGCTGCTGATCGAGGGCCGGCTCTATCGCGGCACGCACGGCGTCGCACCGGAACTCGGGCACCTGCAGGTGGTCCCGCAGGGCCGGGCCTGCCCGTGCGGCAAACAGGGCTGCTGGGAACGCTATTGCAGCGGAACGGCGCTCGCCGACACCGCGATCGAACTGCTGGCCACCGACCCGATCCGCTCCACGGTGCTGGCCCGGGAGGTCTTCCGCGATCCGGGCTCGCTCACCGGCCGCCGCGTCGCCGGGGCCGCGCAGGACGGCGATCCGATCGCACTGACCGCGATGGCCGATTTCGCGCGCTGGCTCGGGTTGGGCCTGGCCTTCGTCAGCGACATCTTCGACCCCGATCTAGTGGTGATCGCCGGGGGCGTGAGCAGTTCGGCTCCGCTGTTCCTGGACGACGCCAGAGAGGAGTACGCCCGCGCCATCACCGGCGCGGGCCATCGCCCCCTGGCGCGCATCCGCACCACCCAGCTGGGCGAGGCGGCGGGCATGATCGGCGCGGCCGAACTGGCGCGGGCGGTGCTGGTGGACACCGATCAGCGACCTTCCCGCGTGGGCTGATTTTCGCTCACGCGTTCGAATGACGCGGGCGGCGTAATCGGCAGTTCACAACCGCTCCTATGAATGTGGTGAGATACCCCTCTGCAGGTTGGATGTGATCTGCGACCAGCGGTAAAGTCGGCATCTGACGCAGTGCCCGCAACTCATCCCGGTCCCGGGGGAAGGACGTCATGTTCTACTGGCTGCTGAAATTCGTCCTGGTGGGGCCATTCATCACCTTCTACAACAGGCCCAAGGTAGAAGGTGTGGAGAACATCCCGTCGGACGGTCCGGCCATCCTCGCGGGTAACCACCTGTCGTTCGCGGACTGGCTGTTCGCCCCGCTGACCAGCCCGCGCCGGATCAACTACCTGGCCAAGGCCGAGTACTTCAACACCCCCGGTCTCAAGGGCGCCTTCCAGAAGTGGTTCTTCACCACCACCGGTCAGTACCCGATCGACCGCACCGGCGCCGACGCCGCCGAGGACGCGCTCAACGCCGCCCGCAAACTGCTGGACGAGGGCCGCCTGGTCGGCCTCTACCCGGAAGGCACCCGCTCCCCCGACGGCCGCCTCTACAAGGGCAAGACGGGCATGGCGCGGCTCGCGCTGGAGACGGGCGTTCCCGTCATCCCGGTCGCGGTCACCGGCACCGACAAGGTCAGCCCGCCCGGACCGTTCCGGTGGAAGCGCCAGCGCGTCACCGTCACCTACGGCAAGGCCATCGACTTCTCCCGCTATGAAGGCATGGGCGGCAACCGTTTCGTCGAGCGCGCCGTCACCGACGAGGTCATGTACGAGCTCATGCAGCTCACCGGCCAGGAGTACGTGGACGTCTACGCGCACAGCCTCAAGGGCGTGCCCAGCGGCTCCCGCTCCGACGCCGCGCGCATCCCGGACACCGCCGCCGGATAGCGCGAACAGACAGCGAAAAGGCCCCGAATCCGCTGGGATTCGGGGCCTTTCGCGGTCAGTGGCCGCTCACTCGAACGCGCACTTGGACCACAGCTCGAACGGCCCGGACACGTTGTAGGTGCCGGTCGCGGTCTTGATCGCCTTGGACTCGGCCTCCGCCGCCGTGGAACCCCAGTCCGAGCCCCAGCCGCCGTTCTGGCCGAACGCCAGCGCGATGCACCCGTTGCGGGACCAGATCGGATTCGGGCACCCCGCACCGCAGTCGGAGAGCACCTGGTTGGTGGCGGACTCCTGACTGATGGTGGAGCGCACCCACACGACCTGGTTGGTGTCCTCCTTGTAGGTGGCCGCGATCCAGGTGTCCCGCTTGGAGGACGTGGTCGGGGACGGGGAGGAGGTGGTCGTCTCGAAGGTCGGCGACGGGCTCGACGAGGACGACGACGACGTCGAGGTGGTGGTCTGCGCGGTGATATCCGGATCGTCCTTGTTGCTGCGGATCACCAGGACGCCCACGACGCCGATGATGGCGACGACGCCGATCAGCACCGCGACGATGATCGCGGCCATCTTCCCGCCGCCACCGCCGCCGCTTGGCCCACCGGTGCCGTACGGCGGCTGCTGGTACGGCGGGCCGGGCGGATACTGGCCGTACTGCTGCTGATACTGCGGACCCGACTGATACGGATCACCCTGGTAAGGCTGGGTCGGCTGGTAGGGCTGACCAGGTTGCTCGCCGGGATACTGCCCGTGCGGCGGGTATGACATTGCGTCCCCCGGTTCGTGTTTCGACATCAAGAGCGGCATTACACTATCTGTCGCTATATCGACTGGCGAGCGCGCGACGTATCACCAGTATCCGACGACCGGCGCCACGACACGCCCCCTTCGGATTCACCGATGACCTCGGTCACATGCCAAGCGAACCGCAAGCCGGTTTTATGGTGCGGCCGCCAGGATCTGGGACATGTTCAAGAAATTGCTGGCCGCCGCCGGAGTCGGTGGCGCCGAGGTCGAGACCGAACTGTTCACCCCCGGTGTGCAGCCCGGCGGCGTCGCCGAGGGCGTGATCCGGTTGCGGGGCGGCAAGGTCGCCCAGGACATCGCCGAGGTGGCGGTGGAGTTCGTGACCCGGGTCGAGCACGAGCACGACGACCACGAGGGCGTGCGCGACATGGGCTTCGGCCGCACCTGGGTGGCGGGCCCGCTCCGGCTGGAGCCGGGCGCGATCGTCGAATTCCGTTTCGGCGCGCGGGCGCCCATGGAAACGCCCATCACCTTCTACAACGGCCGGGTGCTGCCCGGCACCTGGGTGGCGCTGCGCACGCTGGTCGACGTACCCGGCGCGGTGGACGCCACCGACACCGACCCGATCGGCGTCGGCGCGCTGCCGGCCCAGCACGTGCTGCTGGAGGCGGTGGAGCGGCTGGGCTTCGGACTGCGCAGCGCCGACGTGGAATTCGGGCGGATCCACAACAGCCCGCAGGTGCAGCCGTTCTATCAGGAGATCGAATTCGGCGGTTCGCCGCGCTACCCGCAGCTGAATCAGCTCGAGGTCACCTTCGTCCCGAACGAGCAGGGCATGAGCGTGGTGCTGGAGGCGGACAAGCGCGGCGGTCTGTGGTCGGAGAGCCGTGATGTGCTCGACGCGCTGTGGGTCGACTACGCCGCGCTCGGGCAACGGGACTGGGCCGGGGAGTTGCACCACCGGCTGGCAGGCCTGGCTTCGCGGCGCTGATAGCGTGGTCGGCACGCCGGCGGGACGCGCGGTAGGGGCGCGTTCGGGGCCGGCGTGCGAGTGAGGTGAGCATGGTCCGCCGTGAATCCGGTGGTCGAATAGTGCGGTTGCCCAAGCGGACCCCGGCAGACGGGGGCGGGGTCCCACCGGCGGGCAAGCTGGTGCGCAGCGCGAAGCTGGCGGGGGTGCCGGTGGCGTTCGCCGGTCGCCGGATGGCCGGGGTGGGCAAACGCGCCCTGGGCCGCTCGGTGGACGAGGTCGATCGCGAGATCCGGCTGCGCACCGCCCAGCACATGTTCGAGGTGCTGGGCGAGTTGAAGGGGTGTATCGCCAAGCTCGGCCAGTTGCTGGCGGTGTACGAGTTCGTGCTGCCCGACGAGGTGGCCGCGCCGTACCGCCAGGCCCTGGGGCGACTACAGGATTCGGCCCCGGCCATGCTGCCCGGCACGGTGCACGGGGTGCTGGCCGCCCAGATCGGCGCGGATTGGCGGTCCCGGTTCCTGGACTTCGACGATCGCCGGCCCGCGGCCGCCTCGGTCGGCCAGGTGCATCGCGCGGTCTGGCACGACGGCCGCCCGGTGGCGGTCAAGGTCATGTATCCCGGTGCCCGTCAGGCGGTCTACGACGACCTGCAGGCGCTGCGCCGGATCGGCCCGCTGTTCTCGGCGCTGTTGCCGGGCGCGGACACCGCGGCCGTGATCGAGGCGCTGTGCAGCTATATCCGCGAGGAACTGGACTACGCCCGCGAAGCCGACAATCAGCGCGCCTTCGCCGCCGCCTACGCCGCGGATCCCGATTTCGTCGTCCCGGAGGTGCTCGCCCAGTACGGCGACGTGCTGATCACCGAGTGGCTGGAGGGCGTCTCGCTCTCGCGCCTGATCACCCAGGGCTCGGCCGCCGACGGCCCGCTGCGCGCGGAGCGCGATCGGATCGGCCTGCTCATCCTGCGCTTCCTGCTGTCCGGGCCCGCGCGCGCCGGATTGCTCTACGGCGACCCGCATCCCGGCAACTTCCGGATCATGCCCGACGGCCGCCTCGGGGTCGTCGACTTCGGGGCCTGCGCGGCCTGGCCGCCCGGATACCTGGAGATGGCCAAGGATTTCGCGCCGCCGCTGCTGAACTGTGCACCCGCCGAACTCGAGGCGGCGATCCGGCGCAACGGTTACATCGCGCCCGACCGCGAACTCGACATCGACACCGTGGTCCGGCGGCTCACCCCGCTGCGCGACGCCGTCGTCGCCCCGACCATCGCGCTCACGCCGGATTGGCTGCGCACGCACCTGCGCGCCGCCACCGATCTGCGGGTGACCAATGTGCTGCGCCAGCTCACGATGCCCTCGCAGCACACGCCCGTCGCCCGTACCGCGCTGGGCGGGCTGGGCGTGCTCGGTCAGCTGCGGGCCGAGCTGCCGCTGCGCGCGGAATTCACCCGCTGGTTCCCCGAGATAGTCGGCGATCTGGACCCGGTCCTCCCCCCATCGGAATGACCGTCCGGTTTCTTGCTGATAGACCGACATCCGCGCTGGTCAGCGCCGGTCGCACCGGGGCCGTTGGCGCACTGCGGAGTTCGGGTACGCACGAGCGCCTCGGCTGTGGTTAGCTTTCGATTCATGAGCACGCCGCGCACTGTCTCCGCCGCAGAATTTCTACCTCGCGACACCGCGGATGTGGTTCGCACGGTGCGGGATTCACGTGATCGCTCCGAGCCGCTGATGGTGCGCGGCGGCGAGCAGCTCGACGACGGGCTGGCCCTGCCCGACCACCGCACCGTGGTCTCGCTGCGGCGGATGAACTCGGTGCTCGACATCAACCTGGGCAGACGCACCGTGCGGGTGCAGGCCGGCGCCAAGCTGTCCGATATCGATCGCCGGCTCGGGGCGCACGGGCTGGGCCTGCCGATCGTCGGCGACCACCGCGACATCACCGCGGGCGGGTTCGCCTCGGTCGGCGGCGTGTCCAGCGCCTCGCACCGGTACGGCCTGTTCATCGATCAGATCGTCGATCTGGAGTACGTCGACCCGGACGGGCGCATCGGCACCTGCGGGCGCGGGCACCACACCGAGCGGTTCCATCGCATCCTGGGCGCGGGCGGCCGCGCGGGCATCATCACCGCCCTCACCCTGGACGCGGTCGACATCGACAAGGACCACACCTGGCTCACCACCGACGCGGACCGCTTCCTGGATTTCGACTCCTTCATCGAGCACGCGCACGCCGAGATCGTGCGGCCCGGGAATGCCGCGCTGCAGGTGGGCCGCTGGGTGGACACGGCGCCGCTGAAGGTCTCGCGGCCGGTCGGCACCGGGCAGGTGCAGCTGGGCACGGTGCGCTTCGGGCAGTGGTCCAGCCTCTACCCCACCACGCCGACCCGGTCGCTGCGCGCTCGCCGCGAGGTCGGCACGCGCACCCGGAAGTCGTTGGGCGCCATCGCTTCCGCCGCCAGCGGCAAGGCCGGCATGCCGGTGCGCAACGCCGCGGCGGGCGCGTTGATGTTCGCTCCGAAGGTGCTGACCCTGCGCGACGCGGAGTACCTGGCCGACACCGTGATCAGCTCCTCCGAGCGCGGCCCGGCCTACCGCGTCGGCGTTTTCGCGCCGCTGGCCAACTACACCTCGGTGTTCTACCGGCTGCACGATCTGTTCGCCGGGCATCGCGAGCGCACCGGCTGCTTCACCGTCATCTCCGCGATGACCTACGGCGTGCGCTCGAAATACCTGCAGGCCCAGGCCGCGACGCGGCAGCTGCCCGCCGACGACCACGCGCTGATCACCTTCACCTGCCGGCTGCGCCCCTCGGCGCTGCCCTCGGAGTTGTTGCGCGACATCGTCTCCGGAATCGATGAGATCTGCACCTCCGAACACGCCCTGCGATACGAGTCGGCGGATTAGACTCCTCTCACGCCGCGATTAGTCGCCCAGGGGTTGCTCCACCGCCCCTGACGGTCGCCGGCAAACTTCGGCACTGTCGGCGGGGTGTCGATGCGTTAGATCAGCGTTCCACCTGATGCGAAGGTTGCTGCTCCGATGCTCGAATTCCGCCCCGCCCCCGTGCCGTCGTTCCGCAAGAAGCTCGGCGCCGAGTTGCTCCGCCGATCCGACCGCGACCAGGAGTGTCCCGCCGATGCCCTGGGGGGCCTGCGGATCCTGATCACCGACGCCTGCTCGGAGGTGGGGCGGGCCACCGCGGCCCGGCTCGCGAGCCGCGGCGCGCGACTGGTGCTCGTCGCACCACAGCGCGACCAGCTGGTGTCGGCCTGCGCGCAGCTCACCGACGCCGGCGGGCAGGCGCGCTGGCATCGCTGCGACCTGTCCGCGCTCGGCGACGTGGACCAGCTGGTGCGGTGGACGCTCGCCGAGTTCGAGACCGTCGACGTGCTGATCAACAACGCGGGCCGCCCGCTGCGCCGCCCGCTCGCGCAGTCGCTGGACCGCTTCCGCGACTACCAGCGCATGATGGCCGCCAACTACTTCGGCCCGCTGCGGCTCACGCTCGGGCTGCTGCCCGCGATGCTGCACTCGGGATCGGGTCAGGTCATCAATGTGGGGCCGTGGAGCCGGGAGACCGGCGCGGCCCCGCATTTCGCCTCCTACGCCGCCGCACAGGCCGCCTGGACCACCTTCGGCCGCTCCGCCGACGCCGAACTGTCCGCGCACGGCATCCAGGTGCACGCCGTCCAATATCCCGCCGTCGGCGCGGTCGGCCCCGGCACGCTGTTCGGCCACGAGTACGCCCTGGATCCCACCGGCGCGGCCCTGTCCGTCGAGACCGCCATCCGGGCCCATCCCGGGCGCATCGAACCGCGGCTGGCCCGCACGCTGCGCGGCTTAGCCGGGGTCGCGCCGCGCTCGACCCACCGGCTGCTGCAGGTGCTGGGCATCTGACCCGGAAACGGCGAAGCGCCCCATCGGAATCCGATGGGGCGCTTCGGTGTCTTGTCTCAGTGCTTCTCGGGGCCGAGGTAGTACTCGAACACCAGACCGGCGGCGGCGACGAGCACGGCCACCACACCGATCGCGATCAGCCAGTACTGCCAGAAAGCCAGACCCAGCGCCGCGAGCGAGCCGGCGGCCGCCAGCGAGATGGGCCAGAAGCTGCCGGGCGAGAAGAAGCCCAGATCGCCCGCGCCGTCCACGATCTCGGCATCCTCGTAGTCCTCGGGACGCAGGTCCAGTCGACGGGCCACGAACCGGAAGTAGGTGCCGATGATCAGCGACAGACCCGCGGTCAGCACGATGGCGGTGGTGCCCGCCCACTCGACGCCGGTGCGGGACTTGGCGGTGAAGAAGCCGTAGATCACGCCCGTGATCACGAAGAACACCGTCAGGAGTTCGAAAATACGCGCTTCGATCTTCATGTCAGATCATTCCTCACTTGGCTTCGGACGCGCTCTTGACCGTGCGGTCGGAGTTGAACGGCGTCGTAGACGTCGCGACCGGCGACTCACCGATCGAAGCCAGCGCCTCGGCGTTGGTCTTGCCCGCCTGACGCGCCTCCATGTACTTGACGAACTTCTCCGGCGAGACCGCGCGGACCTCGAAGTTCATCATCGAGTGGAAAGTGCCGCACATTTCGGCGCAACGGCCGACGAACGCGCCTTCCTTCTCGATCTTGGTGATCTGGAAGACGTTGTCCGAGTGGTTTTCCTTCGGGTTCGGCATCACGTCGCGCTTGAACAGGAACTCCGGCACCCAGAAGGCGTGGATCACGTCGGCGGCGGCGAGCTGGAACTCGATCACGCGGTTGGTCGGCAGCACCAGGACCGGGATCTCGGTGGTGGAACCGATGGTCTCGATCTTGTTGTAGTGCAGGTAGGACAGGATGTCGTTCTCCGGCTTGCCGTGCACCGGGCCCGGCTGCGGGTGGCCCTTGTCGTTCTTGAGTTCCTTGTAGACCTCGAGCTGCTCCTGGGCGCGGGCCTCGCGCTCGGTGTCGACGCCGTTGTACTTGAAGCCGTCCTTGAAGTCGACGTCGCGGTAGCCGAACTTCCAGTTCCACTGGAAGGCGGTGACGTCGACGGTGACATCGGGGTCGGCGACCTTCTCGTGCACGTAGTTCTGCACGACGACGGTGAAGTAGAACAGCACCGCGATGATCACGAACGGGATCGCCGTGTAGGTCAGCTCCAGCGGCACGTTGTAGCCGGTCTGGCGCGGGAACTCCGGGGAGTCCTTCTTCTTCCGGTGGAAGGCGACCGTCCAGAAGGTCAGGCCCCACACCAGCACGCCCATCGCGAGCGCGGCCAGGATGGACCAGGTCCACAACTCCCGCATCCGGGTGGCCTGCGGCGTGACACCCGAGGGCCAGCCGAACCGCAGCCAAACATTGTCGATCGAGCAGCCCGAGACGAGCATCGCGGTGATCCCGAGGGATACCGCCAGCCCGGCCCGCCGAAGGACGCGGCCTCGCCGACCCTTCACGGGTCCGGCCCCGATCTCTTCGCTCGCCTTGTGCGCCACGCTCACGCCTTCCTGGTCGCCACACATGTCCGACATCTGCGCCGCCGGGGTGCGATCTCCCGGCGGCACTTCCTAAGCACGTTTCAGGCCCTCGGCCGGGCATACACTTTCGGGCATACGACAGCTGAGAAGGACCTGAGTACTACGCAGCGTAGACCAAACCGGCGCACAGTTTTGCGTCGGGTCGCGTTCGACACTCCGCCGATCCTGCGCCGGACCCGCCACTCCGTCCCGGTCTTCGGCAAAAGCGCTGGACAGCGGGCCGCGGCGGGGCGGTAGGCACAGGCGGACACAACATTTCGGTTCCGGGTACGGCATACTCGACACAAATTCCGCCCCATGCTCCGGGAGCTGCCCGGACACAACGAAACGAGGTCGCCGGCACCGTGTGTGGACTGCTCGGATTTCTGACGTCTGATGCGGCAACTGAGGATGTAGTTCAGCAGGTATACGACGCGCTGCACTGCGTCCGGCATCGCGGGCCCGACGAACGCGGCACCTGGCACGACGACCACATCATCTTCGGGTTCAACCGCCTGTCGATCATCGACATCGAGCACTCGCACCAGCCGCTGCGCTGGGGCCCGCCGGAGAACCGGGAGCGCTACGCGCTCACCTTCAACGGCGAGATCTACAACTACATCGAGCTGCGCGAGGAGCTGAGCCGCACGCACGGCTCGGAGTTCCCGGACGGCCAGATGTTCCTGACCCAGGGCGACAGCGAGACCATCGTCGCGGCCTTCCACTACTGGGGCCCCGAGGCCGTGCGCAAGCTGCGCGGCATGTTCGCCTTCGCCATCTGGGACACCGAGACCCAGGACCTGTTCGTCGCCCGGGACCAGTTCGGCATCAAGCCGCTGTTCCTGGCCACCGGCCCCGGGGGCACCGCGTTCGGCAGCGAGAAGAAGAGCCTGCTGCAACTGCTGCCCGCGCTCGGCCTCAGCGATGCCCTGGATCCGCGCGCGCTCGAGCACTACACGGTGCTGCAGTACGTGCCGGAACCGGAAACCCTGCACCAGGACATCCGCCGCCTGGAGTCCGGCAGCTACGCCACCATCCGGCCCGGTCAGGCGCCGCAGGTCACCCGGTACTTCCATCCGGAGTTCAAGGTCCGCCCGTTCGCGGCCGGCGCCGAGGCGGCACGCTACCGCGAAATCGCCCAGGCGCTCGAGGATTCCGTCGCCAAGCACATGCGCGCGGATGTGACCGTCGGCTCGTTCCTGTCCGGCGGCATCGATTCCACCGCCATCGCGGCGCTGGCCATCCGGCACAACCCGAACCTGATCACCTTCACCGCCGCGTTCGAGCGCGAGGGCTACTCCGAGGCCGACGTGGCCGCGGAGAGCGCGGCGGCGATCGGCGCGCGGCACATCATCCGCACCGTCTCCCCCGCCGAATTCGCGGCCGCGATTCCCGAGATCGTCTGGTACCTCGACGATCCGGTGGCCGACCCGGCGCTGGTGCCGCTGTACTTCGTGGCCAAGGAGGCGCGCAAGCACGTCAAGGTGGTGCTGTCCGGCGAGGGCGCCGACGAGCTGTTCGGCGGCTACACCATCTACCGCGAGCCGTTGTCGCTCAAGCCCTTCGAGTACCTGCCGCGCGGCGTGCGCAAGCTCGCCGGTCGCCTGTCGGAGCGGATTCCGGACGGCACCCGCGGCAAGAGCCTGCTGCACCGCGGTTCGCTGACGCTGGAGGAGCGCTACTACGGCAACGCGCGCAGCTTCAACGACGCCCAGCTGCGGGCGGTGCTGCGCGAATTCCGCCCGGAGTGGACCCATCAGGACGTCACCGCCCCGATCTACGACCGGTCCCGGGGCTGGGATCCGGTGACGCGCATGCAGCACCTGGATCTGTTCACCTGGCTGCGCGGCGACATCCTCGTCAAGGCCGACAAGATGACCATGGCCAACTCGCTCGAGCTGCGCGTGCCGTTCCTGGACTCCGAGGTCTTCAAGGTGGCCGAACAGCTGCCGTACGAGCAGAAGATCAGCAAGGAGACCAGCAAGTACGCGCTGCGTCAGGCGCTCGAGGGCATCGTCCCCGGGCACGTGCTGCACCGCGCGAAACTCGGTTTCCCGGTGCCGATGCGGCATTGGCTGCGCGGCACCGAACTCTACGACTGGGCCCGCCAGACCATCGCCGACTCGCAGACCGATCAGCTGCTGGACAAGCCCGCCATCCTGGCCATGCTGGAGGAGCACCGCGCCGGACGCTCCGATCACAGCCGCCGCCTGTGGACCTTGCTGGTCTTCATGGTCTGGCACGGGATCTTCGTCGAGGACCGGATCAAGCCCGACATCCAGGAGCCGGTCTACCCGGTCTCGCTGTAGCGGCCCGAAGGCAAAGAGCCCCCCGATCTTTCGATCGAGGGGCTCTTTTCGAATCAGGTCAGAGCAGCGGCTTGATCTCGTCCGCGGCTTCGGCGCCGTAGGCCTGGGCCAGGCGCTCGAGGGCGTCGTCCTTGTTCAGCGTCCACTCCTGGGTGCCCATGGTCTCGAGCACCAGCACGGCGATCAGCGACCCCAGCTGGGCGGCGCGCTCCAGGCCCAGGCCCGCGGTGTGCGCGGTGAGGAAGCCGGCGCGGAAGGCGTCGCCGACGCCGGTCGGATCGACCCGGCCGCGGTCCGGCACGACGCCGACCTGGATCTCGGTGCCGTCCTTGTCCACGATCGTCACGCCCTGCGCGCCCAGCGTGGTGACCCGGATGCCGACCTTCGCCGCGACCTCGGCCTCGCTCAGGCCGGTCTTCTGCAGCAGCAGCGCCCACTCGTACTTGTTGGTGAACAGGTAGGTGGCGCCCTCGATCAGGCGCACCGACTGATCGCCGTCCAGGCGGGCCAGCTGCTGGGAGGGATCGGCCGCGAACGGGATGCCCAGCTCGCGGGCCTCTTCGGTGTGGCGCAGCATCGCCTCGGGGTCGTTGGCGCCGACCAGCACCAGATCGAGGGTGTTGCTTTCGGCCAGTTCGGCGATCGAGATGTCGCGGGCCTCGCTCATCGCACCCGGATAGAACGAGGCGATCTGCGCCATGTCCTCATCGGTGGTGCAGGTGAAGCGGGCGGTGTGCGCCGTGGCGGACACCCGCACGGTGGAGGTGTCCACGCCGTGGTCCTCCAGCCAGCCCCGGTACTCGGTGAAATCCGCGCCGACCGCACCGACCAGCAGCGGGCGCTGGTTCAGGGCGCCCATGGCGAAGGCGATGTTGCCGGCCACGCCGCCGCGGCGGACCTGCAGGTCATCGACGAGGAAGCTGAGCGACACGTGGTCGAGCTGGTCGGCCAGCAGGGCGTCGGCGAACCGTCCGGGGAAACGCATGAGGTGATCGGTCGCGATGGACGCGGACACGGCGATAGACACGAGCTGAAGGCCCTTCGAACGGTGGGTGGACGGCAAAAGGTGAGGACGGGAACAATCCCGTCCTCACCGTATCAATCTCAGCTCAGTTGAAGGAGTCGCCGCAGGCGCAGGAACCCGTGGCGTTCGGGTTGTCGATGGTGAAGCCCTGCTTCTCGATGGTGTCGACGAAGTCGATCGAGGCACCCTGGACGTAGGGGGCGCTCATCCGGTCGATGGCCAGCTTGACACCGCTGAAGTCGACGACGAGATCGCCGTCGAGCGAGCGGTCGTCGAAGAAGAGCTGGTAGCGCAGGCCCGCACAGCCACCCGGCTGCACAGCGATGCGCAGCGCCAGGTCGTCGCGGCCTTCCTGCTCCAGCAGCGCCTTCGCCTTGGCGGCGGCGGCATCGGTCAGGATCGCGCCGTGAGTTTCGGTCTCGTTCTGCACAGTCATGAACTCTCCTAAAGGGACAGCTGTGGTCAACCCGTGAACAGCGCACGGCTCGTGGCCTTCAACACCACTCAGCGGGCTGCTATTCCCTATCTTGCCACCACGGTACTCGGAGGAAACATCGACTCCTGCGGTTTGCGGGACCCGCGCGTTTCCGACTACGTCCGGCATCGAATAGCCTGGTCGCTGTGAAATTGTTCCGTCGCGGCGAGTCCAGCAGCACCGACGCGACCGCCGACAGCACGGCGGACGCAACCGGTGGCGTGGCCGCCGATACCCGCAATTCGTCCACCGTCACCCTGGGCAAGGGGCGTCCGACACCGAAACGTCGTGACGCGCAAGGGAAACGGCGCGGCCCCGTCGCGCCCGCCCCGCTGACCGCCAAGGAGGCCCGGGCGCGCCGCAAGGCCAACCGCGGCACCAAGGCCGACCGGAAGTCGGCCGCGGCCGAGCGGCGGCTGGCCGCCCAGGACCGCCGCGCGCGCATGCTCGCCGGCGAGGACAAGTACCTGCTGCCCCGCGATCAGGGCCCGGTCCGCGCCTTCGTGCGCGACGTGGTCGACGCCCGGCGCAACCTGGTCGGGCTGTTCATGCCGATGGCGCTGGTGCTGATCCTGACCACCTTCGTGCTGCCCGCCTACCAGACCATTGTGACCTTGGTCATGCTGGTGATGATGCTCTTCATGCTGATCGAGGGCGTCATTCTCGGGCGCATGGTCAACAACCGGGTGCGCGAGCGGTTCCCGGACAGCACGGACGGCGGCGCCAAGCTCGGCTGGTACGCCTTCGTGCGCGCCTCGCAGATCCGCAAGATGCGCGCCCCGAAGCCGCGCGTCAGCCCCGGCGACGCGATCTGACCACATGACGGCAACAGGCCCTTCCGAATCCGGAAGGGCCTGTTTTCGTTGGTCGGATGAGCCGCCGCCGGGCGGCGGCTCAATGGTGATCGGCCGCACGGCCGTCGAGCGCGATCAGGTCGCAGCGCAGGCGCTGGGCGTCGCGGTCCACCACGTTCGAGGAACCGGCGAGTTCGCGGCCGCGCACGGCGAAGAACGCGAAGGCCGCGAGCACCAGCAGGGTGACGAGCAGCGGGATCATGACAGCAACGCTCCCCCGGAATAGGCGCGGATCGCGGTCAGTTCGTTCTGGACGCGCTGGGCGTCCCGGTCGATGCGGTCGGTTCCGGTGCGGTCCCGGCCGGAGGTGACGACTCCGAGGGCGACGATGACGGTGGCTACGAGCAGGAAAGTAAGCATGGCAGTAATTTTGCGCTCGTAGAATTACCGCCGAAAGTGGCTGAACTGTCATTGTGCGCAAAGATTCAGCCAGGTAGTCTTGGCACATGCTGTCGAAGGTCGCCGTGGTGCTCGCCACGAGAGTCGCCGTGTTCGAATTCGGCGTAATCTGTGAGGTTTTCGGCCTGGACCGCACCGCCGACGGCATCCCCGCCTTCGACTTCAAGGTGTGCGGCGTCGCACCGGGCGTCGGCCTGCCCTCCTCCACGCCCGGCGTCACCATCACCCCCGCCTACGGGCTCGAGGAGGTGGCGCAGGCCGATCTGGTGGCCCTGCCGGCGTTCCCCGCCGCCGCCATCGACGACATCGATCCGGCCATCATCGAGGCGGTGCAGGCCGCCGACGCGGCGGGAGCGACCATCCTCACCGTCTGCTCCGGCGCCTTCCTGGCGGGCGCCGCCGGCCTGCTCGACGGCCGCAAGTGCACCACGCACTGGCGCTACGTCGACGAACTCGCCCGGCGCTTCCCGGCGGCCACCGTCGATCCCGACGTGCTCTTCGTCGACGCCGGGAACCTGATCACCAGCGCCGGCACCGCGGCGGGCATCGACGCCTGCCTGCATCTGGTGCGCCGCGAGATCGGCAGCGCGGCGGCCAATTCCATCGCCCGCCGGATGGTGGTGCCGCCGCAGCGCGACGGCGGCCAGCGCCAGTTCATCGAGCGCCCGGTGCCCGCCTGCACCACCGACAGCCTGCGCAGCACCCTGCAATGGATCGACGAGAACCTCGAGCACCCGCACACCATCGAGGATCTGGCCGCGCGCTCCATGATGTCCACCCGCACCTTCGCCCGCCGCTTCGCCGCCGAGACCGGCACCACCCCGGTGAAATGGCTCACCAACCAGCGCGTCCTCTACGCCAAGCACCTGCTCGAGGAAACCGACCACAGCCTCGAATACATCGCCACCCGTTCCGGTTTCGGCTCCGGCGCCCTCCTGCGCCACCATTTCCAGCGCTTGGTCGGCATCGCGCCCACGGAGTATCGCCGCCGCTTCGGCACCGCCACCGCCGCCGCGGACTGAACGGGGCGGCGGCGCGATTTCGCTGCCCAGGTGCGGAGCGGAGGTTGGTAGCGTGCAGGCGTGCCGAACGTCGAGGAAGTCGCCCGTCCGCTGCGCACGCTGGTGCTCGGTGGGGCGCGGTCCGGGAAGTCCGGGTTCGCCGAAGGGCTGGCGGAGGCGGCGGAGGCGGTGCGGTATCTGGCGACTTCGGTGCCGGATCCGGCGGATCTGGATTTCGCGGCCAGGATCGCCGGGCATCGGGAGCGGCGGCCCGCGGCGTGGAGCGTGGTCGAAAGTGCCGATCCGGCAGGGGTTCTCACCGGCGAGCCGACGGACGGCGCGACTCTCGTCGACGACATCGGCACCTGGCTGACCGCGCGGATCGATGCGCGCCAGGCCTGGGAGGCGCCGCGCGGCACCATCGTTCCCGACTGCGACGCGCTGGTCACGGCGGTGGCGGAGTACCCGTGCCGGCTGGTGATCGTGAGCCCCGAGGTCGGGATGGGCGTCATTCCGGCCACCCGCTCCGGGCGGCTGTTCCGCGACGAGATCGGCGCCCTCAACCAACGGCTCGCCGCGGTGTGTGACGAGGTCTTTCTCGTCGTCGCGGGCCTCCCCCTCCGGCTCAAATAACCGGCAGGCAAGATTGGGCGGCGAAGTCAGTGCGGCGACGGCCGCGCGCCCCGACCCGAGAGGCTCGACAGTGACACACGGATTCGGACCGGTTGCGCCGCCGGACGCGCAGATTCGCGCGGTGGCTGGAGAACGACAGGCGCAACTGACCAAACCCGGCGGATCGCTCGGACGGCTCGAGGAACTCGGCAACTGGGTCGCGGCCTGCCAGGGCCAGTGCCCGCCCAAGCAGTTCGAGCGCGCGCGGGTCGTGGTGTTCGCCGGAGATCACGGCGTGGCCCGGCACGGGGTGTCCGCGTATCCGAGCGAGGTGACCGGGCAGATGGTCGCCAACTTCCTGGGCGGCGGCGCGGCGGTCAACGCCCTCGCGGCCGTGGCGGGCGCGACGGTGCGGGTCGCCGACATCGCCGTCGACGGCGATACCGATCCGGCCATCAGCAAGCACAAGGTCCGCCGGTCCAGCGGCTCGATCGACCGCGAGGACGCCCTGAGCACCGACGAGGTCGTGGCCGCGCTGGCGGCGGGCAAGGCGATCGCCGACGAGGAGATCGACGCGGGCGCCGACCTGCTCGTCGCCGGCGACATGGGCATCGGCAACACCACCCCCGCCACCGTTCTCATCGCCACCCTCACCGACAAGGAACCGGTCGCCGCCGTCGGCCGGGGCACCGGCGTCGACGACGACGGCTGGGCCCGCAAGGTCGCCGCCATCCGCGACGGCATGCGCCGGGCCCGGCCCGTCGCCAAGGACCCGGTCGACCTGCTCCGCGTCGCGGGCGGCGCCGACTTCGCCGCGATCACCGGCTTCCTGGCCCAGGCCGCCGTCCGCCGCACCCCGGTCATCCTCGACGGCGTCGTCGTCACCGCCGCCGCCCTCGTCGCCGAGGACCTGGCCGCCGGCGCCAGCGCCTGGTGGCTGGCCGGTCACCGCTCCACCGAGCCCGCGCACGACCTGGCCCTGGCCCACCTGCGCCTGACCCCGCTCGTCGACCTGCGTATGCGCCTCGGCGAAGCCTCCGGAGCCCTCACCGCCCTGCCCCTGCTCCGCGCCGCCGTTGCCACACTCGCGGAAATGTCGACGTTCGCCGAGGCGGGCGTCAGTACCGCCGACGCGGAGACCGCCGAGGCCGAGGCGACCTCCGAAACAGGCGCGCACGCGCCGGAGACCGACACCGGCCGCGAGGCGGCGCAGTGAGCGCCTTGCAGGGCCTGCCCGGCATCGACGCTCTCCGCGACCGCTGCCGGGCGCTGGCCACGCTCGACGCGGTACTCAGCCCGGAGTGGGGCGATCGCTACTACTCCTTCGACGCCGCCTGGGACGACGACCAGGAAATGGCTTCCATGCGCGACGGTTCCGGCAACGAGTGGCATATCGTCTTCGCGCCAGCCGGCTGCTACGGCCTCGGCTTCGATCACGAAGCGCCTGCCGATCCGCGCGTATTCGACGCGGTACCAGAGGTTTTCGCGCCCTTCGTGGCCGAGCCCGCGTTCGCCGACTTCGACGGATCGCCCCGGGCCACCGTGTGCTTCTGGCGCGAGCCCGGCGACGCGGCGTGGGGCGTCTCGGGCGCCGACCGCGACCTGTTCGAGCTGCTGCTGGCCGGCACGCCGGAGGCCTACCAGCGCTGGGCCGCGGACTACTTCGAGGCCGAACCGGATCTCGGCGCGGTCCGCCATGTCTTCGAACTGCGACCACTCACCGCCGACGTGGTGTCCGGGCTGAACCCGGACCTCGAGCCCGGTGCGCTGGACGCCGATCTCATCGGAATCGGCTACCCCCGTTGAGCATTCGCCTCGCGGTGTCCTGGCTCACGGTCCTGCCGGTGCGCGGACCGGAGACCGTCGACCGGGCGGGGGCGGGCCGGGCCATCGCGCTCGCGCCGGTGGTCGGCGCCGGACTGGGCGCCGCGACGGCCGCCCTGCTGTGGGCACTGACCACGATCGGCGCCGACCCGCTGCTGAGCGGCTTCACCGCCGTGGCCGCGCTGGCGCTGATCACCCGGGGCATGCATCTGGACGGCCTGGCCGACACCTTCGACGGCCTCGGCAGTTACGGACCGCCGGAGCGCGCCCGCGCCGTCATGAAGAGCGGCGGCGCCGGGCCGTTCGGCGTCGCGGCCATCGTGTTCGCCGTTGCCGTGCAGGCGGTTTCGTTCGGTGTGCTCGCGGCGTCGGGTCGCTGGTTCGCGGTGGCGCTGGCCGTGGCGCTCGGCCGGGTCGTGGTGGTCCTCGCCTGCCGCCGCCCGCTCGGCGCGGCCCCCGACACCGGGTTCGGCGCGCTGGTCGCCGGGACGCAATCGCCGTGGACCGGTGTCGCATGGGTGACACTCGCCGCGACGGCCGCGCTGGCGGCGGTGCCGGGGAAACCCTGGCTCGGCCCGGTCGTGGTGCTGTGCGCCGTTGCCCTGACGGTGCTGCTCGTCCGGCACACCGCGCGCCGATTCGGCGGTCTGTCCGGCGACGTGCTCGGCGCGGTCCTGGAGGTGTCGGTGGCCCTCACGGCGGCCGGACTCTCCCTGGGCGCGTAGGCCGCACGCCCGGCTGTCCTGGGAAAATCCCGACCGACCGTTGGTACGGATCACGGACAGATGAGGCGCTCCCCACGTTTGCCCACGATTTTCCCCGCCACCGCGCTGACCGTCTGGGTCGGGCCCTAAGGTGGTGTCCATGTCTTCCGAGCGCCTCTATTTCCGACAGCTGCTGTCCGGGCGGGATTACGCCGTGGGTGATCCGATCGCGACGCAAATGCGCAATTTCGCCTATCTGATCGGGGATCGGGAGGCCGGCGAATGTGTGGTGGTGGATCCCGCCTATGCCGCAGGCGATCTCGCCGACATCGCCGAGGGCGACGGCCTGCGGTTGACGGGCGTGCTCGCCACCCACCACCACCCCGACCACGTCGGCGGCTCCATGATGGGCTTCACCCTGCGCGGCGTCCGCGAGTTACTCGAGAAGACCAGCGTCCCAGTGCATGTCAACAATCAGGAGCTGTCCTGGGTGGCCAACGTCACCGGGATCGCGCCGAGCGAGCTGACCGGCCACGAGCACGGGGACAAGATCACCGTCGGCGCCTTCGACATCGAATTGCTGCACACCCCCGGACACACCCCCGGCAGCCAGTGCTTCCTGTTCGACGACCGGCTGATCGCCGGTGACACGCTGTTCGTCGACGGCTGCGGCCGCACCGACTTCCCGGGCGGCGACTCCGACGAGATGTTCCGCAGCCTGCGCTATCTCGCGGGCCTCAAGAGCGACCCGGTGGTCTACCCGGGGCACTGGTACTCGCAGGAGCCGAGCGCCGCGCTGTCCCACATCAAGGACAGCAACTACGTCATGCGCCCGCAGACCCTGGAGCAGTGGCAGATGCTGATGCCGGGCTGAACCGGGCCCGTTTCCCGCGAGTGCTACTTCATCGGGTTCATCCACCCGTGGATGTCGGCGAAGGTGCCGCGCTGGATGCCGGTGAGCGTGTCGCGCAGCGCCATGGTGACCTCACCGGGCTGGCCGCCGCCGATGGTGAATTCGCCCTCCGCGGAGCGCACCGAACCGACGGGGATGATGACCGCGGCGGTGCCGCAGCCGAAAACCTCGGTGATCTCACCGGATTCGGCGCCCTTGCGCAGCTCCTCGACCGAGACCAGCCGCTCCTCGACCGAGAAGCCGGAATCGGCGGCGAGGGTGAGCAGCGAATCGCGGGTGATGCCGGGCAGCAGCGACCCGGACAGCGACGGCGTCACCAGCCGCGCCTGCGAACCCGACCCGTAGACGAAGAACAGGTTGTTGGTGCCCATCTCCTCGACGTAGCGCCGCTCCACCGCGTCCAGCCAGACCACCTGATCGCAGCCCTGCTCGGACGCCTGGGCCTGGGCGAGCAGCGAGGCCGCGTAGTTGCCGGCGACCTTGGCCTCACCGGTGCCGCCGGGGGCGGCGCGCACGAACTCGGTGGACAGCCACACCTTGACCGGCTTCACCCCGCCCTTGAAGTACGCGCCCGAGGGCGACCCGAGCAGCAGGTACTTGTAGGCGTCGGCGGGCTTCACGCCCACGCCGACCTCGGTGGCCAGCAGGAACGGGCGCAGATACAGCGAATCCTCGCCGCCGGCCGCGGGCACCCAGCGCTCGTCGACCTCGAGCAGCTGACGCACCGACTCGATGAACAGCTCCTCCGGCAGCTCGGCCATCGCCATGCGCCGGGCCGAGCGCTGGAAGCGGGCGGCGTTGGCGTCGATCCGGAAACAGGACACGGTGCCGTCGGGCTGCCGGTAGGCCTTCAGGCCCTCGAAAATGGCCTGGCCGTAATGGAACACCATGGTGGCCGGGTCCATCGTGAGCGGGCCGTAGGGCTCGACGCGGGCGTCGCCCCACTGGCCGTCGGCGTAATCGATCGACACCATGTGGTCGGTGAAGTACCGGCCGAACCCGGGAGCCGCCAGTATCTCCTGTACCCGCTGCGCCGGGGCGGGCGCAGGATGAGGAACACGGGTGAACTGTGCGGCAACGGTCATGACGCTGATCCTAACTCTGTCCGGTTTCGCACGGTGCGCCCTGTTGGGCGCGCCGCTCGAGCCGAGGTTCGCCTACCCGCCTCCGGACTCGCAACCGGCGCTGCCCGCTGGTGGCATCCCGGTCAGCAACACCCCGCCCGGCACGGTTTTTGCTGAGCAGATAGCAATGTTCGGGGCTAGGCCGTGCGCGCCTGCACGAACGGCGGCTTGACGACCTCGCAGCGCAGCCGGCGGCCCCGGACGTCGACCTCCACCTCGTCACCCGGTGCGAGGCCCGCGTCGGTGTCGAGCAGGGCCAGGGCGATGCCGACCTTCAGCGACGGCGAGAACGTGCCCGAAGTGGTCTCGCCGACGGGCTCGCCGTCGCGCAGCACCGATTGCCCCTGCCGCAGCACGCCGCGATCGAGCGCCTTGAGGCCCAGCAGCCCGCGGCGCGGACCGTCGGCCTTCTCCCGCGCCAGCGCCTCCCGGCCCCAGAACTCCGGCTTCTTCCAGCCGACCGCCCAGCCCGCGCGCGCCTGCACCGGGGAGATCTCCAGCGACAGTTCGTGGCCGTGCAGCGGGTAACCCATCTCGGTGCGCAGGGTGTCGCGCGCGCCGAGCCCGGCGGGCTGACCACCCGCGGCCCGCACCCGCTCGGTCAGCGCGCGGAACAGCTCCGCCGCGTCGGCCCAGCGCGGCAGCAGCTCGTAGCCGTGCTCGCCGGTGTAACCGGTGCGGCAGACCCGCACCGGGCGGCCGTCCCATTCGGCGTCGGCGTAGGCCATGTACTCCAGATCGGTGGGCAACCCCAGCGCGCTCAGCACCTCGGCGGACTTGGGCCCCTGCACGGCGAAGACCGCGTACTCGCGATGCTCGTCGGTCACGGTGACGCCCGCGGGCGCGACCTTCTCCAACTCGGCCACCACCGCCGCGGTGTTCGCGGCGTTCGGCACGAGGAAGATCTCGTCATCGCCGACGTAGTAGGCGATCAGATCGTCGATGACGCCGCCGTCGGCCGCGCAGCACAGCGTGTACTGCGCCTTGCCCGGCCGGATCCGGTCCAGATCGTTGGTGAGCGCCGCGTTCACGAAATCCTTCGCGCCGGCGCCGCGCACGGTGGCCTTGCCCAGATGGCTGACATCGAAGAGCCCGACCGTCTCGCGCACCGCCAGATGCTCGGCGACCGTGCCTGCGTACGACACCGGCATCTCCCAGCCACCGAACGGCGCGAAAGTCGCTCCGAGCTCGACGTGGACGGCGTGGATGGGGCCTTGCAGCAGGTTCGTTTCGGTCACCCGGCGAGCTTAACCGGGCCCGCGCGCACCGCGCCGCGTGTCCCGCCCGGCTCACCGCGAACAAGATCGCACCGGCCAGTAACCTGACCCGCATGACCGCTGTCGCAGATCGCTCCCTCGGACCGGAACTGACCCGTACCCAGACCATCAATCCCGACACCGACGTCTTGGTGATCGGCTTGACGTCCTCGGAGAACGGTCCGTCCATCGTCCCGGCGGACCTGTTCGGCGACGTGCTGACCGAGGAGATCCGCGCGGAGCTGCTGGATCAGCTCGGCGCGGTCGGCGCGAAGGGCAAGGCCGAGGAGCTGACCCGGGTGCCCGCCCCGGCGGGCCTGGACGGCGTTTCCAGCGTGCTCGCGGTCGGCCTGGGCGCGGCCGAGAAGATCGACGAGGAGCAGGTGCGCAAGTCGGCCGGCGTGGCCGCGCGCTCGCTGTCGGGCACCGAGCTGGTGGTGACCACGCTGGGCGGCGTCGATCTCGGCGCCGCCGCGGAGGGCTTCTACCTGGGCGCCTACACCTTCACCCCGTTCCGGTCCGCGAAGTCGGCGCCGAAGCCGGACGAGCGGCCGGTGGCGCGGATCGAATTCCTGGTCCCGGAACCGGATTTCGGTGAGAGCGCGCTATTGCGCGCCGAGCTGACGGCCGAAGCCGTCGCCACCGCACGCGATTTCGTGAACACCCCGCCCAGCCACCTCTACCCCGCCGAGTTCGCCGACCGCGCCCGCCTGCTCGCGGAGGCGGCCGGCCTCGAGGTCGAGGTGCTGGACGAACACGCTCTGGCCGCAGGTGGTTTCGGCGGCATCCTGGGCGTCGGCCAGGGCTCCTCGCGCCCGCCGCGCCTGGTCCGGCTGACCTACGCGGGCGGCCCGAAGAAGGTCGCGCTGGTCGGCAAGGGCATCACCTTCGACACCGGCGGCATCTCCATCAAGCCCGCGCAGAACATGGAGAACATGACCTCGGACATGGCCGGGGCCGCCGCGGTGGTGGCGACCACGCTGCTGGCCGCGCGCCTGGGCGTGCCGATCACGGTCACCGCCACGTTGCCGATGGCCGAGAACATGCCGTCCTCGACCGCGCAGCGCCCCGGCGACGTGCTCACCCAGTACGGCGGCACCACCGTCGAGGTGCTCAACACCGACGCCGAGGGCCGGCTCATCCTGGCCGACGCCATGGTGCGGGCCTGCGAGGACGACCCCGACTACCTGATCGACGTCGCCACCCTCACCGGCGCGCAGATGGTGGCGCTGGGCACCCGCACGCCCGGCGTGATGGGCACCGAGGAGTTCCGCGACCGCGTCGCCTACATCTCCCGCGCGGTCGGCGAAAACGGCTGGGCCATGCCGCTTCCCACCGAACTGCGCGCGGACCTGAACTCCAAGATCGCCGACCTGGCCAATGTGGCCCCGCACCGCTGGGGCGGCATGCTCTCGGCCGGCCTGTTCCTCAAGGAGTTCGTGCCCGAGGGCGTGCAGTGGGCGCACCTCGACGTCGCGGGCCCGGCCTACAACACCGGCGGCCCCTTCGGCTACATCGGCAAGGGCGGCACGGGCGTGCCGGTGCGCACCCTGATCGCCGTCATCGAGGACATCGCCGCGGCGGACTGAGCGAACCTAAGCCGAATCCCGTGACCGCTGCTCGCGGCGATAGACCGCGGGCGCGGAGCCGTGCACCCGCTTGAAGGCGCGGGAGAACGCGAATTCCGAGGCGTAGCCGACGCTCTTGCCCACGGCGGCAACGGCATCCGGCGTATCGCGCAGCCGCCGCGGCCAGGCCCAGCCGCCAGCGCCCGAGGTAGGCCAGCGGCGGCTCGCCCACCAGAGCGGTGAACCGGCGAGCCAGCGTGGCGCGCGCGACACCGACCCGCTCGGCCAGTTCCCGCACCGTCCAGGCGTGCGCGGGATCCGCGTGCAGCAGCGCCAGTGCCGCGGAGATCTCCGGATCACGCAGGGCGGCGAGCCAGGTGGCGCCCGCCTCGGCCCGGGACTCGGCCCAGGCCCGCAGCATCCGGACGAACATGATGTCGACGAGCCGGTCGGTGATCGTCTGCGCGCCGGGGCGATCCGCGGCGAATTCGGCCTCCAGCAGCGCCACGGTGGCGGCCAGTTCCCGGTCCGCCCGGATGTGCACGAATCCGGGCAGCAGCCGCTGCAGCGGGTGCCCGGGGAACGCGTCGTAGCGGTAGGCGCCGCAGATGATCGTGGTCTGCGGGCCGGGCCCGGCGAGGCGAACGAGCTGGCGGCCCGTGCCGCCTTCGGTGCCGGACGCGGGCGCCAGCGCGGCCCGCGGTGCGCTGCACAGGGCGTGCCCGGTCCCCGTGGGCAGCAGCACGAAATCGCCCGCCGCCAGGGCGAGCGGTTCGGCGCCGGGCCGGATCAGCCAGCAGGCGCCCGCGACCACCGCGTGGAAAGTCGCCGTCGGCACGTCGTCCATGCGGATGCCCCACGGCGCCGCCGCGATCAGATGCGTGGTGACCACCCCGCCCAGCTTGGTCGCGGCGAGCACATCGGCCAGCACGTCCATGCCCTCGGCGCCGCACTGGCGGCGGGGCCGGTGGTGCTCTCGTTCTATCGCGGGGGCTGGTGCCCGTTCTGCAATTTGGAACTCCGGCTGCTCCAGCAGTCGCTCCCCGAATTCCACGCGCGCGGCGCGCGACTGGTCGCGATCTCCCCGGAAACCCCGGACCGGTCGCTGGACACCGTCCGCGCCCACACACTGGAATTCGCCGTCCTGTCCGATCCGGAGCTGACCGCGATCCGCGCCTACGAGCTGGAATACGTTGTCGCGGAATCGATCCGCGAGACCTTCCGGGCCACCGGCACCGATCTCGCGGCGTCCGGCTGGCGGCTCGACGCGGCGGCCTGAGGCCGGTCAGAGATCGCGCAGTTCCTGTTCGAACGCGCGCTGGCGCTCGATCTTCTTGCGGGCGTCGTAGTCGCGCATCCGCTGCGGGTAGCCCGTCCTGGCGACGTCGTAGACGGGGATGTGCAGATCACCGGCGAGCCGGGCGGCGCCGCGTTCGCCGGTGATCCGGCGGGTCCATTCCCCGTCCGCGGCGACCAGCACGACTGTGACATCGGTCACTGTCGTCTTGGGCTCTACGAAACCCTCGACGCCGACATGGGTGCGCACCCATTCGCGCATGTAGCGCAGGTCCTCCTTGGCCGAGGTACCCGCACGTGACGACGTGCCCCCACCCCTACCGGCGCCTTTGAACCGATCCAGTAAACCCATCAGCGCCGACCTCCTAGCGACACCGGAGACATCATCCCCACCGGTACCCCCATCTTGCCAGCTCGGCGAGATTTAACCGATTTCTTGGCTGCCCTGTGCTACACGCCACCCGGGCGAGTGCAAGGATGGATCGCGGTACAAGGAACCACCCGGATCTCCGGTGCCACCAGATCGATCGGTGGCTCACGGGCATTCGTCGCGACCTGCGGCGGCGGCCTGCCGAAGATCAACTGTTGCAAAATCCGTCGAGCAGTCAGAGGAGTCAACGGACATGGCCTTCTCCGTCCAGATGCCGGCTCTTGGTGAGAGCGTCACCGAGGGAACGGTGACCAGGTGGCTGAAGCAGGAAGGAGACACGGTCGAGGTCGACGAGCCACTGCTCGAGGTCTCCACCGACAAGGTCGACACCGAGATCCCGTCCCCCGCGGCGGGCGTGCTGTCGAAGATCGTCGCAGGCGAAGACGATGTGGTCGAGGTCGGCGGTGAACTCGGCGTGATCAGCGAAGCCGGCGAGGCCGCCGAATCCGCCCCGGCCCCTGCTCCCGAAGCCGCCCCCGAACCCGAGCCCGAGGCCGCCCCCGAGCCGCAGGCCGAAGCCGAGCCCGAGCCCGAGCCCGCCGCGGCGGAATCCGCGCCCGCCGCCGACAGCTCCTCCGGCACCCCGGTGAAGATGCCCGAGCTGGGCGAGTCCGTCACCGAGGGCACCGTCACCCGCTGGCTCAAGGCCGTCGGTGACGAGGTCGCGGTCGACGAGCCGCTGCTCGAGGTGTCCACCGACAAGGTCGACACCGAGATCCCCTCCCCCGTCGCAGGCACCCTGCTGGAGATCAGCGCGGAGGAAGACGACGTCGTCGCGGTCGGCGGTCAGCTCGGCGTGATCGGCAGCGGCCAACCCGCCGCCAAGGCGCCCGAGCCCAAGCCCAAGCCCGAGCCGAAGCCGGAACCGAAGCCCGAGCCCAAGCCCGAGCCGGCCCCGGCCGCCAAGGCCCCGGCTCCCGCGCCGAAGGCGCCCGCGCCGCAGCCGCCGGCCACCGCGCCCGCCGCGTCGTCCTCGTCCTCGGGCAACGGCGCGACTCCGTACGTGACGCCGCTGGTCCGCAAGCTGGCCGACGAGAACGGTGTCGACCTCTCCTCGCTCACCGGTTCCGGTGTCGGCGGCCGCATCCGCAAGCAGGATGTGCTGGCCGCGGCCGAAGCCAAGAAGGCGCCGGCGGCCGCCACCAGCTCCGCCGCGCCGGCCGCGACCAAGGCGCCCGCCGCCAAGGCCGCGCCCAGCCCCGAGCTCGCCCACCTGCGTGGCACCACGCAGAAGGCGAACCGGATCCGCCAGATCACGGCCACCAAGACCCGGGAATCGCTGCAGACCACCGCGCAGCTGACCCAGGTGCACGAGGCCGACGTCACCAAGATCGCCGCGCTGCGCGCGCAGGCCAAGGCCTCGTTCAAGGAGCGCGAGGGCGTCAATCTGACGTTCCTGCCCTTCTTCGCCAAGGCCGTGGTCGAGGCGCTGGGTGTGCATCCGAACGTCAACGCGTCCTACGACGAGTCGACCAAGGAGGTCACCTACCACGCCGCGGTCCACCTGGGCATCGCCGTGGACACCGACAAGGGCCTGCTGTCCCCGGTCATCCACAACGCGAGCGACCTGTCGCTGGCCGGCCTGGCCCGCGCCATCGCCGATATCGCCAACCGCGCCCGCAACGGCGGCCTCAAGCCCGACGAGCTGTCGGGCGGCACCTTCACCGTCACCAACATCGGTTCGCAGGGCGCGCTCTTCGACACCCCGATCCTGGTGACGCCGCAGGCGGGCATGCTGGGCACCGGCGCGATCGTCAAGCGCCCGGTGGTGGTCACCGACGAGACAGGCAACGAGTCCATCGGCGTGCGCTCGATGTGCTACCTGCCGCTCACCTACGATCACCGTCTCATCGACGGCGCCGACGCGGGTCGCTTCCTGACCACGATCCGGCACCGGCTCGAGGAAGCGGCGTTCGAGGCGGATCTCGGTCTGTAGCGCCCATGAAGGTGGTGATCGCCGGATCCTCCGGATTGATCGGGACAGCGCTCGTCGCGGCCCTGCGCCGCGACGGGCACGAGGTGGCCCGGCTGGTGCGCCGGGCCGCCGCCGCTCCTGACGAATTCCGCTGGGATCCGGTCCGCGCCGAGATCGACGCGCGGGCGTTGCCGGGTGCGGACGCGGTCGTCAACCTGTGTGGCGCGTCGATCGGCGGGCGACGCTGGACCGGCAGCTACAAGCAGGAGCTGCGGGACAGCCGCATCACGCCGACCGACGTCCTGGCTTCGGCGGTCGCCGCCGCGGAGGTGCCGGTGCTGGTCAACGCCAGCGGCGTGCACGTCTACGGCGGCGGCACCGGCGACCGGGTGGTCGACGAATCCGCCCCCGCCGGAACGGGTTTCCTGGCCACGCTGTGCCGGGACTGGGAAGCCGCCACCGGCCCGGCGGTCGCCGCCGGTGCTCGGGTGGTGCTGCTGCGCAGCGCTCCGGTACTGACCCGGCACGGCGGCATGCTCGGCATGCTGCGCCCGCTCTACTCGCTCGGCCTGGGCGGCCGCCTCGGCAACGGTCGGCAGTACACCCCCTGGATCTCCGGCGACGACGAGATCGGCGCGATCGTCTTCGCGCTCACCCACGACACCGTCTCCGGCCCGGTCAACGCGGTCGGCCCCGCGCCGGTGACCAACGCCGAATTCAACCGCGCCCTCGGCAAGGCGCTGCGCCGCCCCGCCCCCTTCGTGGTCCCGGCCGTCACCCTGCGCGCCGTGCTCGGCGAGTTCGCGGACGAAGCGATCCTGCACGGCCCGCGTGCGATCCCCGCGGTGCTCGAAGCGGCCGGTTACCAATTCCGCCACCCCACGATCGGGGCAGCGTTCGCCGCCGTCGCGGGTCGCGAGAACGACCACCGCTGAATCCAGTCGGCTTCCCTCACTCTTCAGCGGCAAGCGCCCACCACACGGCCCGCGGCCCGGCCATCCCTCCGCCGACCCACCCTGTGATCTTGCGAACCGGGAGCGGCCGCACAAGCCGGGATCAGCGACAATCGGAATGCCGCCTACCGGCGACAACCCCGACCAGCACCCGAAGGCGACCGATGGCAGACACCGACCTACGCCCGGCCACCGTCATTCGCGACGCGCGCGAAGACGACCTGATGGCGATCCTGGACATCCACAACGCGAACATCGCGGCGTCCACCGCCATCTGGGATACCGATCTGGTCGGGCTGGACGACCGGCAGGCGTGGTTCCGGGATCGCACCGCCGCGGGCATGCCGATCCTCGTCGCCGAGATCGACGGCGAACTCGCCGGGTACGCCAGCTACGGGCAGTGGCGGCCGAAGTCCGGTTATCGCTACTCGGTGGAGAACTCGGTGTACATCGCCGACCGGTTCCACCGCCGCGGTCTCGCCACGGCCCTGCTGACCGCGCTCATCGCCCGCGCCCGCGAGTCCGGCCGCGTGCACGCCATGATCGCCGCCATCGAGTCCTCCAACACCGGTTCCATTGCCCTGCACGAGCGCTTCGGTTTCGTCACCGTGGGCCAGCTGCCCGAGGTCGGCCACAAGTTCGGCCGCTGGATGGACCTCACCCTCATGCAGCTCACTCTTCCGCTACAGCCCCACTGAAACCGCCCCGCTTACGGCGACCAGCCCAGAGCCTCCCTGAAACCGCCCCGGTTGCGGCGACCAGCCCAGTCCAGCACTACCTACCGTCCCACTCCGAGCGACAACCCTGAACCAACCTCGAGCCTTGTCGCTCAGAGTGGGACAACTCGAACTGGTCCCCCGAACCCGCTCGGGCCCCCTTCACCCACCGCCCACCCTGGGCGTAGCGTCGGAGCAGTGAACGACACGCGCACCATCCGGTCCGCCAGATTCGATCCGACCCCGATCGTGGTCGAGGATCTCGGGCTCATCGATTACCACGCCGCTTGGGACCTGCAGCGCACCATCGCCGGGGAACGAGCCGAAGGCCAGGGGGCCGACCGCCTGCTGCTGCTCGAGCACCCGTCGGTGTACACGGCCGGTCGCCGCACCGAACCCGAGGACATGCCCATCGACGGCAGCCCCGTAATCCAGGTCGACCGCGGCGGCAAGATCACCTGGCACGGTCCCGGGCAGCTCGTCGGCTACCCGATCGTGCGGCTCGCCGAGCCGGTGGACGTGGTGCAGTACGTGCGCCGCCTCGAGGAGGCCCTGATCTCCGTCGTCGCCGGTTTCGGCCTCGACTGCGGCCGGATCGAGGGCCGCTCCGGCGTGTGGCTGCCCGCGACCGAGGTCTTCGCCGAACGCAAGATCGCCGCGATCGGCGTGCGCGTGCAGCGAGGTGTTGCGCTGCACGGCATTTCGCTGAACTGCACCGCGATGGACGGCTTCGGCGCCATCATCCCGTGCGGCATCCGCGACGCCGGCGTCACCACGCTCTCGCGCGAGCTGGGCCGCGAAGTCACCGTCGAGCAGGTCAAGCCGCTGGTGGCCGCCGCGATCGTGCGCGCGCTCGACGGCGAGTTGCCAGTTACCGCGCACGATATTCCCCGTGTCGGAAATGCCACAGGCTCCGGCACACCCCGACCGGCCGTTCCGGCCCAGGCGTAAGGTCGATCACGTGACCTCAGCTCAAGCCCCGGCAGGACGCAAACTGCTGCGGATCGAAGCGCGCAACTCGGAGACCCCGATCGAGCGCAAGCCCAAGTGGATTCGTACCCGCGCCACCATGGGCCCCGAGTATTCCGAACTCAAGGGTCTGGTCAAACGCGAAGGCCTGCACACCGTCTGCGAAGAGGCCGGCTGTCCCAACATCTTCGAATGCTGGGAAGACCGCGAAGCCACCTTCCTGATCGGCGGCGAGCAGTGCACCCGCCGCTGCGACTTCTGCCAGATCGATACCGGCAAACCCGCCGCACTCGATCGCGACGAGCCGCGCCGCGTCGCGGAGAGCGTCCAGGCCATGGGTCTGCGCTACTCCACCATCACCGGCGTCGCCCGCGACGACCTGGACGACGGCGGCGCCTGGCTCTACGCCGAGACGGTCCGCGCCATCAAGGCGCTGAACCCGTCCACCGGCGTCGAGTTGCTCATCCCCGATTTCAACGCCGATCCCGAGCAGCTGGCCGAGGTGTTCTCCTCGCGCCCGGAGGTGCTGGCGCACAACCTGGAGACGGTGCCGCGCATCTTCAAGCGCATCCGCCCGGCGTTCCGCTACGAGCGCTCGCTCGCGGTGCTCACCGCGGCGCGCGAGGCGGGCCTGGTCACCAAGTCCAACCTCATCCTCGGCATGGGCGAGACCCCGGAGGAGGTCACCCAGGCCATGCGCGATCTGCACGAGGCCGGCTGCGACATCCTCACCATCACCCAGTACCTGCGCCCCTCCCCGCGCCACCACCCGGTCGACCGGTGGGTGAAGCCGGAGGAGTTCGTGGAGCACTCCAAGGCCGCCGAGGAGATGGGCTTCGCCGGTGTGATGGCCGGGCCGCTGGTCCGCTCGTCCTACCGCGCCGGTCGCCTCTACGCCCAGGCGATGGCCCATCACGGCCGCGAAATCCCGTCCGACATGGCGCATCTGGCCCAGGAAGGCACCGCCTCCCAGGAAGCCAGTTCCGTCCTGGCGCGGTTCGGCAGCTAGCTCGGAGCCCCCGCACGCCCCGGCGTGCGGGGTCCGGTCATTCCCGATGAACAGAGACAAACTCGACAACCCGGTCGCGACCGGCCGCCTGCACTGGCTCCCCGGCGGCCGCCGTCTGGGCCCACCACCCGGCCCCGTCTTCTCCGCGAAGGCCCTGCCCGGCATCAACGCGATCCGCCTGCACGACGTGCTGCTCAGCATCCGCATCGAACGCACCGGCCAGCTCTCCGACGAAGGCGAACTCGTCCAGGTCGGCTTCCTCGTCCCCTGCCTCGCCGACCCCCACCTCTACCCCGGCGCCGGCTGGACCATCCTGCAGGGCCTGCGCCCGGTCGCGGAACTCTCGATCAAGGCCGTCCTGATCAAGTCGCCTTACTGACCTGCTTCAATCCTCGACAACACCCAGCCATACGTAATCCCGAGCTCGAGTGATCGCGACGAACCGCTGATTGACGGAGAGCCGCTCACGATCCCGGCGAGCATCGGAGACTTCTTCTTCCGGTTGGGATTTCGAAAAGAACGGGTGAAGTATCGCGCGGAAATCCAACCCCTTGGCGCGGTAGACCGTCCCGATCTTGAGCTTCTCCTCCTCGGTGCAGTCGTAATCCTCGAGGTTCCGGAAGGGCACCTTCCAGCGGCGCAAGGCGCTCCGGAAACGGTCGGCCTCGTGATTAGTCCGCGTGATGAGAGCTGTCGCGGAGAGCGGAATTCCACGTTCCTTGATTCTGTCGAGTTGTAGCCGCACTTGGCGCTCGACCTCATCGTTGTCCCCATGCCATGTTTCGGCCACCCCGCCACCACGAAGAGCCGTTTTCGATCGGCTCAGGGTGATGGCTGCTTCGCCGTCCAGGTCGTCCACCACCCCCTTGCCCTCCAACGATGCGGCGAGTTCGAGTATCGCGTCCTGATTGCGGTAGTTGACTTCGAGAATCGCACCGCGACCGACGATCGGAATGCCCGCATCCGAGAGGCGCCAACCGCCCGCGTAGACCTGCTGCTGGCCATCGCCGACCAGGAGCAGCGCATTCGGCGCGTCCTCGACGATCGCGTGTGCGAGACGCAGTCCCATCACCGTCATGTCCTGTACCTCGTCCACCACGACCATGTCATAGCGTTCGCCCAGCGGCTCTGCCCGCACCTCTCGCAGCGCGGCGCTGATCAGATCGTTCGCGTCGAGGAACCCGGCCTCCTTTCGCAGTCCTTCGTATTCCTCGTAGAGCGCCCACACTGCCTCGCGGGCCGAGCGCCGCAGTGTGCCGTTACGACCGCGGCGATCCAGCCTGGCGTACTCCTCGAACGCGGTCAGGCCGCGGCCCTTGATCAACCGATCGACCTCTTCCCGCCAGTACCGGTTGTCGCTCTCGATTTCCGGGAGCGGGCCCCGGCGGCCGACCCGCGACCACGCCCGATTGAAGGCGTTGTCGGCGGCGGTCATGTCCATCCGATCCGGCTGGCCTCGCATTCCGAGCAGTTCTCCTGCCCAGGAATGCAAACTCTTGAACTCGGCTCGATCCCCGATCTCCGGCGCCAACTGAGCGAATGCCTGCTGCTGACATCTGGGCAGATTCCGAACGAACGTGGTGAACAGCAGCTTTCCGGTGGTACGGCGAGCGCGATATGCCATTCGGTGCAAAGCCACCACCGTCTTGCCGGTGCCCGCAGGGCCGGCGATACGGGCCGGGCCGTTGTAGTTTCGCGCGACCAGTGCCTGCTGCGCCGGGTCGAGAAAGCTCATCCACGAAGGAAACGGTCTGGTAAGGGCATGTTCTCGCTGCTGATCATGGATATCCGCTGTCTCGATCATGGCCGCGTCGTGTGGCCCGGTCGATGCTGAGCGATCGAGAGACAGCAACGCGTAGTCCGGCGACCGCTTGCTGACCGCATCCGCGATCCGGGCAGCCGCGCCGCGTTCCAGTCGATTGCCGCCGTCGAACAGAGTGCGATAGGTGAGCTCACTGACCGCCCGATGCCGGCCATCGCCTCGGGTGTGCGGAGCAACGACCACGACATGCTCGATCGTTTCCGGCACGAATACGTTGCGATGCTGCCCCACATCGAGATCTGCGAATAGCAGCGCGGAGCGACCCATGACTTTGCTCATCTCATCGGGCGATACATCGGAGAACATCAGTCCGAACACACCACCGGGCCCGATGAGATACGCGTCTACCGATTTCGTAGTCGTTTGCTGTCCACGCCGGACGAGGAGGCACCATCCCTGTCGCCCCTCCGCGAGCAGGCCAACCAGTACGTTGCGCTGGCGTGGCGACATCGGTCCTACGGCGGTAACCGCCTCCTGTGCTCGGATACGCCGAATTTCTTTGTCGTGACTCGTTGTTCGCGCCACGGCGCCACCGCCTCCCCATCCGATGACGGCCACCCGACCGAGCGACCCGATACCAGCGTGACGCACAAATCTGCTGAGCCACAAATACTGGTCGGCCGGTTTCTATGACGTGACTAGCTCATAGGTCGCCGCACACCTCGCCCGGAGCCCCGGCCGTCGCCCGCACCAGTTCGCCCAGCAACTCGAAGTCCACCGACTCCGGTTTGCGGAATCGCAGGCACCCCTTGCCCATATCTTGCCCCGCCAGCCGCTCCTCGAACGCCGTCCGCACATCGGTACGCAACACATAAACCGAGATGTACTGCTTCTGACTGGCGAAACTCAGCTGCACGACGCCGTCGCGCCGATACCCGGGCATCCCGTACTCCATGACCTCGTCGAACCCGCCCAGCTCGGTGCGGCACAACTCCCGCAGCCGGGTCAGCACCGCCCGCCGGTCCTCGGGCAACTCCGCAAGGTATTCGGTGACGGTGGACGCCTTGCTCTGCACCATATCCAGAGATCTTAAATGCACGCCCTGCCACGATCCAGGAAGATCGAGGAGTGCCCGACTCGCTGGAATCCGCTTATCGCCAACTGATCGAGTCCATGCTGAACGTCGCCGAGGTCTGCGAGGACGCGTGGCGGCTGGGCCGGCTGGACAACTACCTCAAGCCGTGGATCCGCGACGACCTACTCGGGCGCGGCGCCAACCTGTCCTGGTGCGACAACGCGATCGACGTGGAACTGGTCTTCACCGGCGTCGCCGCACAGGGCCACCGGTACGCCGAACTGCGCCGCCAGCTCTTCTCCGACCTGAACCACTCCGGCCCGGAACCGGTGTGGCGCAAGGTCGGTTCCCCGTTCTCCGACGATTTCGCCATCCGCGCCCTGAGCCGCATCCACCAGGACCAGCCCACGTACCTCCTGCGCCGCGGCCCCCGCAACTGGGAACTGATCATCAGCAGCCTCGACGGCGACCAAACCCACCTCATCGTCGTCCGCCACGACACCGAACACCCCGGCACCATCGACGTCTCCGCCCCCGGCTTACGCAACAACCCCGCCGCCTACGAGCAACTCGGCCACGGCTTCCGCTGTCTCGGCTACCAGCCGCACCTGGCCCGGTGATCCGCAATCACGCGGGCCCGGCCCCACCTTGACACGCACCCGGTAGCTGGGGACACTCGAAACCGTCTCTCGTGTAATGCCTGCATGATCGCTTCTGAGCGGAGTCGACATGGTCAAACGGTTCACTCGCAGATTCAACCCAGACGGCCCGCGAGATATCTACGCGGAGCTTCATGGCTACCAGCCGTCGCCGACATTCGAACCTCATGGCGACCACACCGAATTCGACCCGGGAAGACATGCCCTGCGGGTTCGATGCAAGCCGCAGTGCGAGGTCTACCATTGGTACCGAGATTGTGGAGTGCTCGACGCCGACTTCCGGTTGGCGCAATTGTGCGGCTCTTGCGCCTGCATCGAAGTCGTACCGTTGTGGGAGGCTCGCCGTCGGGGCGTGGCGTGCCCGCTTTGCCTGCCCCGCGAGGCTGGTCAGCGTAACGACGGCAAAGTCAAACCGTGCGTGATCACGACGGAATCGCAGACCCACGACGGTCTCCTGCTGCATTGGCGGCAGGATCCCGACCGGGCGTGGTTCGGACTCGTCGTCTACCTCGACAACGGAGCGCTCACACGCGAATTCGCGCCCGCACACCAGCTCAGCCCCCGGCCACTGCCGAGGTCGGCCTAACACTTCGCCGACGGTTTCGCAGAGCGAAAAATCCGAATCAGCAAGCGGTTCCACGCAAGAGGATCGTCAGCCGAATAGCTGCGTCCCCCTCAAGCCGGGAGCCTCGTACTGAATGGCCGGTGTGCAATGAACCCCATGGACCGGACAACGCAGCGCGTCGAACCCCTCCGTCAGCGAGTCGATCAAGACCTTATGATCGGCCCAGTCCCAGCGTAGCCACCGGGCAACGCACAGGATCGATACCGACTCCGCCCCTGCCAGCTTGGCGGCCATAGCAGCCCCCTGCGCGCTCGCACCAGTTGTCCAGGTGTCATCGACTATCAGGACATTCTTATGTTCCACGACCGGGAGCCAACGCTCCTCGATCAGGTAACGGTCGTCCGTCATCTCATGCTTGGTCTCGCTCCCTGGTCCTGGCGTCAACATGAATTTCTGCAAGCTGGGAGCCGCGCTGAGCGGAGGGATGACGGAATTGGCAAGTGCCACAAGCGGATGTCTTCGATCAGGTCTTTCCTTCGAGGGAACGAAGGTCAGCGAATCCCATGGCGCGCCCAGCCAGGCTTCGAAACAGGGCCGGTGCAATTCAGCCACTGAAGAGATCAGCAATTGCAGATCTTCGGCGCATTCCTCCGCCTGTGGTGTGCCACGATAGCCCTTATACGCCACCATATGATGGGCAGACTGATGACGCTCGCCCGCACGGTTCCCGATCGCGTATGTCAGCAGAATGGTTCGATCGGCGAGTAGTCCAGGATAGTTACTGCTGGCGACGGCGCACCGCCCGCACATCTCCTTCTCCGCTGGGCCACGGCAGACGGTACAGATGCCGGACATGCCCGGCACGCCTGCGTTGGAGAAGAACCCACCGATCCGATCCCGGACCACACCCCGTAGCAGCAGAGCCTCGTGGGTTACATTGTGCAGTCCCTCTTCGGAAGCTTTCGACTGTTCACGAAGAAGCATTTCAGTCGATTGACGCCGGAACTGATCACGCGTGAGTTCATTCACCGAATGCCCAAAAGCCTCGTTATGGTAGTCCGTTGAGCGATGATGCTCGTTGCATACTCGATGGCCGCCCGAGGCGAGTCCGCGACGTAGACACCCGGCTCGTCCTGCAACGCACGACCCCACGATGTTGCCTGCACGACCGTCTCATTGAGGATGACGGGTCGACCGTGTGCGACCGCTTCGCGCGCTTGGATCCTCGTTCCGCTCTTCTCGCTTGCTTCGACGATGACCGTTGCCATCCCATATGCACTCATCGTTACGTTACGCGCAGGAAACGACCATCGTGATGGGCCATACTCCGGCAGGAAATGCGTCAAAAGCATTCCCCGTTGTGCAATTTCGGCCTGCAGCGACCGATTGTCGCGCGGATAGAAGTGGTTCAGACCATTTCCTAGCACGGCGACGGTACGGCCACCGGAACTCAGCGCAGCTTGATGGGCTGCGGTATCTATCCCCTTCGCCAAGCCCGCGATCACAGTCACGTCGTTTTTCACAAGACCTACCGAGACCCGGCGCGCGAAATCCATTCCGCGGTCGGAGGCGCCGCGCGAACCCACCACACAGACACCAGCATCGCGCTCCACAAGACTGCCTTGGGTAAAGACAATCGGCGGCATCTGACGAACAGATCGCAACCGCTCGGGATACGTACCGTCCATGAATGTGTGGAACTCGAAAGGAGCTTTCCGCCACTCCGCTATATCAGCGACTGCTCGAGCCCAGATCTCGGACTCGTCATCCGTGCCGAAAAGATCCTCCGGATGCTCATCCGCCCATAGCTGCGCAGCGCTGCCGATATCACTGATCCGCTCGGTCAACCTGGACCAGTCGGTGTTCTTCGGCGTAAGCCGCATCATCGCGACGATTGCAGCTCGGTCATGATCATCCCAGGGCAGCGGTTGGTCGCCCGCCGCGTCGTCGTCCCAGCCCTGGGAGGCGTGCGGGTGTGTCACCTGCCCTCCTCGAGGTATTTCGAACGTACATTCGAATTATTACATGGGGGACCGACAGGTATCGGACTCCTCGCCGAACCCGCCGAACGACGCAAGCGTAGCTCAACCCGGTGTGAGTGCTCCCTCGTTGCCGCCAGCGTCGGAAATGGTTTTTGGACAGCCATCGCCCGTCCGCTAGCCGAAATGGCTAGCAGACGGGCGATGGCGCCAGTCACACTCTGCGGGCGAAATCTGCCAGCAGCCCCGGCACCGCCGCATCGAACCCGGCGACGTCCAGCATCCCCGCGTCCGACGGATTGGCGATGGTGAAGTCGGTCGCGGTCATACCGACCACGACGAGCTTCGCCTCCGGGTTGATCCGCTCCCGGTACTGCCGCAGCGCCTGGTGCGGATGGATCGCACCGGCCCAGGTCTCACTGTCGGTATAGACAGTGAAGACGTCGACCTCGAGCTTGCGCTCCAGCGCATACAGCATCGGCAGCGCGCAGTCGGTGCCGCCGAACGGCAGGCTCGAGATGCGCAATAGCACATCGTCGAGCCGCTGTCGCGGGCCGATCGGCAGCGGCGTCAGCGCGCTGTCGCGGTAGTTCCCGGAGCCGCCCGAGGTGAATCCGACTATCTCGTAGTCGGATTCGGTACTCGCGGTAACCAGCGCCAGCGCGGCAGACGCTTCCCGGGCGGTGATCGGCAGCCCGGAGATGCCCACCGTCATCGATCCCGACACGTCCAGCGCCAGCAGGTGCCGCTTCCCGGTCGGCTCGACGGCATCGAACGCCGCGTAGAACGCGGCATCGAGCGCGTCGACGATGGGACGCGAAGGCTCCCAGTAGCTTTCACCACGAGCACTCCGCCCGGAGACGTAGGTGCGCAGCGCGACGAGCACCGACACCGGGTGCACCCGAGCCTTGCGCAGCCGCGCCGGATCGGCGAGTTGCCCTGCGACCGTTTCGGTCCGAGCACCCAACGGCGACAGCAGGCCGAGCCGCGTCAGGCGCGGCAGCTGCCGTAGCAGCGCGGTCTGCGGAATCCCGTTGTCCAGCAGCGCTTCCCACACCGCGACCTCGTTCAGTGCGGCATCGGGCAGCATCTCCCAGGACAGCCGGTACGCACGCACCAGCTCCGGCACCTCAGCCACCGGAGCCGCCTGGGCGCGCTGGAACCCTTCGACGATCCGGAGACCCTCCATCGAGTCGCCGCGCCCGCAGATCCAGTCGAACAGCCGCGCGCGATCGCCGTCCGCGGTGGCCGGGTGCGACAGCCGCAGCAGGTCGCGATGCGACCAGCCTTCACGCTGCCGGTACTTCACGACCTGATACGCCAGGTCATCGACCGTCTTCGCCGTGTACCAGGCCCCGACCGCCCGCCGCAGCCCGCGACCCCAGCCCCGGAACTGCTCGATGTAGCGCGCGAACAGAAACAGGTGGGTACCGGTGCGCGCGACCAGCGGCAGCGCCTCGAGCGCAATGCGACGCCCGTCCTCGTCACCGAGCGACGCCGCCGCGGCAAGCGCGAACAGCGCGGGGTTCTGCTTCGGCGCGCGTCCGGAGGTGGAGATCTCGACGACTTCCCGCATCAGATCAGCCGTGCGATTGCGCGCGAAATCCATTACTACGTCGGCATTTTCCTTCGCCAGCTCATGCGCCTTCGCGTAATAGGTGCCACCGTCGACGCCGAGAACCAGGAACCTGCGCAGCCGAACCTCGGGCGTCACCTCGAAGGTGAATCCGCCCGCGCTGTTGCGGACCTGCCGCGGGTCGGCCTGGGTGTCCTGCGCGGTCGCGCGGGCGTTGATGCCTGCCAGTGCGTCCATGTCGTCCTCGATTCCGGCCGTGCCGGGACAGACTGCCGGCCCGCCCCCTCATCCAAACACTGTGGGCGACAGGAACGGTCATGGGATGCCGACCGGAATCAGCGCCGACTCGCACCGGCGCTGTCAGGAGTTGAACCTGTGAACCGGGAACCGATCGGCTCCGGCCCGCCCTTGTCGCCCAGGCAATTTCGAGGTGGGCGGACATGTTGCGCCGACCGACGTACTGCTCTGCCAGTTGAGCTACGACGGCGAACCGCCGACGGGACTCGAACCCGCAACCTGTCCATTAAGAGTGGATAACCGACCGAACTCCGGCCCGCCCACCCCCGATTGCCTTGCTGGAAGAACTGTAGATCGTTCCGATCGGCCGCTGCCACCGAATTATTCCCTCCCCTAACGCGTCGACTGCAAGGGCGGCAGCGGCAACGGCATCGGCTGCGAAACCAGCTGACCCGGCTCACCGCGCGGCAGCTCCGGACCGCTTCGCCGCGCGGTCCCGCACCCGGTTCAGCGTGTGGCGCCACAGCGCCGTCGCCACGTCCACCGGAACCCGCGGCGTCAAGGAACGTTTGGTCATCTCCAGCCGCGTCTTGCGCAGCACATCCGCGGGCGCCTTGTCCGGATGCCCACTGTCGAACGGGGGTTGCGGATCGTATTCGATTCCGAGCTGCACCATCTGCGCCGCCTCGGCCCCCGCGATCTCACCGACCAGCCACAATCCCAGATCGATCCCCGCGGAAACCCCTGCCGCCGTGACGATCTTGCCGCTGCGCACGATCCGGTCGTGCGGACGCGACTCCGCCCCGAAAGCCGCCAGGGCCGACTGCGCCGACCAGTGCGTCGTCGCCGGATGCCCACGCAGAATGTCCGCCGAGGCCAGCACCAGCGCACCGCTGCACACCGAGGTCGTCCACGTCGTCTGCGGATGCACCCGCCGCAACCACTCGATCAACCCCTTGTCGGCCATGGCCCGCGGCGTCGACGCCTCCGATCCGGGCACCAAAACCAGGTCCGGCGTGGGCGTCTCGTCGAAGGTGTGCGTCGCACCGAGCACCAGCACCCCGCTGTCGGACACGATCGGCCCGACCTCGTTCCACACGAACCGTATTTCCCCGTCCGGCAGCCCGCGCAGCACCTCGTAGGGCCCGATCGCGTCGAGCACGGTCAGCCCGGGATAGAGAACGATGGCAATCTGAAATGTCATGACATGCTTTCTTTTTCAGTGATCCGAGAACCGGGCGCGATACTCGCCCGGCGGTATCCCCAAGTGCCGATGGAAAATTCGATACAGCGTGTCCGGGCTCCCCAGCCCCACCGTCGACGCGACCCGATCCATCGGCCGATCGGTCGTCTCCAGCAGCCGCCTGGCCGCGCCCACCCGCACGCGCTCCACGTACCGCGCCGGCGTCATCCCGATCTCGGCCGCGAACACCCGCGAAAAATGCCGGGTGCTCATCCCCGACCGCGCCGCCAGCGCCGCCAGCGACAGATCCCCCGCCAGATTCTCCTCCACCCAAACCTGCAGTTCCCGCAGCGAATTCCGCTGCGTCGGCCCCGCCGCGACCGGCACGCTGAACTGGCTCTGCCCACCCGGCCGATGCAAATACACCACCAACCACCGCGCCACCTCCCGCGCCAGCTCGGCCCCATGGTCCGCCGCGACCATCGCCAACGCCAGATCGATCCCCGCCGTCACCCCCGCCGACGTCCATACCGGTCCGTCCCGCACATAGATCCGATCCGGCTCGGTAGTCACCGCAGGAAACCGGCTCGCCAGCAACTCCCCACCCGCCCAGTGCGTCGTAGCCCGCCGCCCGTCCAGCAACCCCGCCTGCGCCAACAAGAACGCCCCCGAACAAATCGAACCGACCCGCTCCGCCCACCCTGCGCCCCGCCGTATCCCCGCCACAAGCCCGTCCTCCCCACTCGTGGCCCACGCCGACAGCCCACCCGCCACCAACAGCGTGTCCACCGGCTCTTCCCACTTCCCCAGCGCATGCCGCGCCAGCACCTCCACCCCCGACGCCGACCGCACCGGCCCGGCCTCGGCTGAGGCAACCTCCACCCGATACCCCGGCCGCGCCCCCAGCAACGCGGCGGAACTGAACACATCCGCGGGCCCAGCCAAATCCAGCAGCTGAAACCCGTCGAACACCACGATCAGCACCGTCCGCATCCCTCAACCCTCCTGCAGCGAGCTGATGGCGTCAACGACACAACTACCGCAGATCCAGCCATCGCCGTCGTGGCTATCTCAGGGTCGAGCCCGGGGAACTTCCCGATTCACAGCGGCGACGAGCCTGCGAGACTCGGTGAATCCTGAATGATCTACGAGAGTGAGTCCATGCGTTTCACCCGTTTCCTCGCTGCCGCAGCACTTCTCATAGCCGGGCTCGGCGCGTTACCGGCAGCCGGCACCGCCGCGGAACCTTGGGCGCTGCCCGCCCCGACCGGGCCGCTACCGGTCGGTGTCCAGCAGTTTCACCTGGTGGACGATCGGCCCGATATCTGGGCGCCGGAGCGATCACGCGAGTTGATGGTGTCTGCCTGGTACCCCGCGCTCGCTCCGCTCGGACGCCCCGCCCCATGGGCAACACCGCAGGAAGCGCAACTGATCCTGGCATTACAGCCGCTGCTCAGCGAGATCGACCCCGCACAGCTCAGCGACATTCGAACCCACTCCTACGTCGACGCGCTCAGACTGGGCGTCCCCCTGCCCACGGTCGTGCTCTCCCCCGGTTTCAGCATGTCGCGGTTCACGCTCACCGGTTTGGCCGAAGAACTGGCCAGCCGCGGCTATCTGGTCATCGGCATCGATCACACCTACGAAGCCGCCGCGGTGACGTTCCCGGACGGTCGCATCGCCGAATGCCTGGCCTGCCGAGGCGAATTGGACGCCGAACGGGTCGCCCGCAACCGCGCCGAGGACGTCTCCTTCGTCCTCGACGAACTGACCCCCCGCCTGCCGATCGACCCCGAACGAATCGCCATGGGCGGCCACTCCGCAGGCGGCTTCACCGCCCCGCCGGCCCTCGCACTCGACACCCGCATCCGCGCCGGATTCAACATGGACGGCACCTTCCCCACCCCACCCGCCGACCGCGCCACCCAGCAACCATTCCTCATGCTCGGCGCCCCGCATCACGCCCCCGGCGGCGAGAACAGCGCCAAATGGTCAGCCGCCTACACGGCTTTCACCGGCTGGAAGCGCTGGCTCGTCCTCGACGGAACCAACCACTCCTCCTTCACCGACTACGGCCCGATCGCCGACCACCTGGGCATCGAAATCCCCGGCACCACCCTCGACGGCACCCGAGCCATGACCCTCACCCGCGCCTGCGTCACCGCATTCCTCGACCACCACCTGCGCGGCCTGCCCGCCCCCATCCTCGACGGCCCCACCCCCGCGAACCCCGAACTGCGCTTCGGCAGCTGACGGGCGCAAAGGGCGGGGCCGTGATGACCGGAAGTCAGCAGTTGTTGTCGTTCAGCTGACTTTCCAGTCTGCGAATGCGGAACTCCAGGATTCGCTGCTGGGAATCGGAGTTGGTGATGCGGAGTTCGCGTTCGGCGCGGTTGAGGGCCCGGGTCAGGTCCGCGCAGGTTTCCGAGGCTTCGGAGTTGGTGGTCGGGGCCGCCGCGGCGGCCGGGAGGGCGATGGTGAGGGCCGCGGCGGCGGTCACGGTGGCGGTGAGTAGTCGGGTCGTGGTGAGAGACATGGCGTTCCTGACGGTTCGAAGGGATTACCTTCGATGGTGCCGCTGGAACGACTCCGGTGCCAGCCACCCTGGGTGTGCGGTTCGCACACCCCCGTCACCGTAGGAAAGCGGCGAGACCTGCGATGATCATGGCGATCGGCAATGCTGCGAGGATCCAGCTGAAGCGCATCCAGTTGAGCGCGGGCCAGCGTTTCGGTTCGGCGCCGATCACGCCCTGATAGTGCTGGAGGCCGGGCGAGCGGTAATAGACCGGGGTTTGGGCGCCGGGGTGGACGGGGACCTCGGCGATCGCTTGCCCCATGTCGTCCCACCACAGCTTGTTGAGGATGAGCCGGGCCCACAGCGCGGGCTTGCGAGTCACGACATCGACGGTGTACCGGCCAGGCGGGGTCGGGATGAACGTCGTACCCCAGGCGGTATCCGGAACCTCGTTGCCGTTCACCAGGATTCGGGGGCCGGTGGACGAGTAGGCGAAAGCGAGGGGCCAAGGCCTGTAGTACTCGGCCTCGACGCGAATGCCGGTGGGACCCGGTTCCGGGCGGTACGCCTCCGGTGGATCCGGTTGCGCAGGCGGAAGCATGCGCCATCTGTTGCCCGGGTCCGGCTGCCGATCGACCGCGGCACGATCCGGTTGTCCCCAATTCTGTTCACGCACAGTGATTTCCCTCCCAACAATCGGCTGCCGGTGCAACCAGGACCGAATACGAACACGCACACTCTTCCCATGCGCAGGTTTGGAGCATCACCGTCTCATCAGGCTACGGATGCAGAGAGGTAGTCCCCGCGACGGAAGCGCTCGAGACTGCGCTCGGTACCAAGTTCAGCGCGCAATACCGGGTGGCGCAAATAGAATTCGAGTAGGTAGTACACACGGGTGAAATCGGTGGCCAGCTCCTCGTGGGAGATGCGGTTGCCTCCTTCGACCGGAACACCCACCAGGGTGATGTAGTTGACTCGGCTGCCTCCTTTACCGCCAGAGGTCGCCTCGATTCGCGAGATGTCTTGCCAGGCGAAAACAGCTGATTCCTTACGGCTCTCGATCGTGAGGTGACGCGGAGTCACCAAGACAACGGTGCCCGCGGCAGACTTCCGACGCCGGTACCACGAGGCAAAAAACGCGAGCAACACCAGAGCCGGCGCGAACAGCAAGACGTTGACGGCGATCCCACAGACGGCCAGAGAAACGCTCCCCGCGCCCACCGCGAAGGTCGCAAACGTGGAGGGCACCCGAACGGGTAGGCCGATTCCTTGGCCGTCGGCGCCGGCGCGGATTTCGGCGGCCACCGGAGCTTCCCTCGGCCACGCCGACCATCCGATACTCGCGCAGGCCGCGAGCCAAGCGACCAAAGCCGCAGGTGCGGCGAGGCTCTCCCACCCTAGAGGTTCTTCTCCGGCCCCAATGGCCCATATCCAAGGCCCCAGCAGCGCCAATCCAGGCATCGCCAAGACAAACGCCACCGCTGGCACGCTATGGCGACCGAACGCCTTTGGGTCCCAGCCCGGCGGTAGCGGCAAGTTCGATGTAGTCCGAAAAGCACCCATACGTAATCCCCTGTCTCACGGCTGAATCGCTAAGCGGTTGCCGACCTGATCCCTGCCTCGGACGCGTTTCCGCGATCAGGAGGATGTGGGCAGGTTCGAGCCACCAACAGCTATGACGAGAAGCGGCCCTCCCGGAAGCGGTTCGAGCTCAGTTCGGTTCCGAGTTCCGACCGGCATTCCGGCCTCGACTGGTAGAACCGCAGAAGGTGATAGACCCTGGTGGGATCGGTGGCAAATACACTGTGGCCGATGTCCCGAAACCGCTGCCGATGGCCAGGCGCGGCGTAGACGATAGTTATGACATTCGTCCGGTTGGATCCCGCTTTGTCACAACGCGTTCCGATAGCACAGATGTGGTCCCAGGGAATAACTTTCGGTTTCTCCCAGTAGTTGAGGAGAACGTGATCCGGAGTCAACTCGATCGAGCTGCGCGAACGCGTTCTTCCGATCATGCGCAGGAAGAACGATGCCTCCCGGAACGGCAATACCGAGGCGGGACCGTTCACCGTGGACTTGCTTTCGACGACGACCGGCGCATCTCTCGGGACGAGAGACCACGCCGCGGCAAAGAATGGGAATGAAATCAGCGCAGCAATCAACGCTGCCGGTATGTCCACAAAAATCGATCCGCCATCGACCACGAGGAAATAGATCGCACCCACGGCCCCCTGGAAGAATAGCAATCCCGCCAGAAAAGGGAGTATCGCATATCGATATCCACCGAACGCTCGTCGGTCCCAATGCGGAGGTAGCGGCAGGACGGAAGTGCTACGAAATGCACCCATCAGCCGTTGTCGTCCATAGCTGCGGCAATACCTTTTACCACTGGTTCCAAAAAAGCGTTGACATCTTTGATCGCCGCCTTGAAGTTCTGCAACGCCTTGGCCATCGCGGTGGTCGTCTCAGCGACGTCTTTCAACACTTTCGGCACAACATACGGCGTTGCCCCGCCGCTGGTAACAATAACCTCCAGCGAATATGCGATCAACGAACCGAGAAGATTGGACAACAAGTCACGAACTATGCTGCGGACTCCGTCGACAATACTTTCCGCAACCTTCATCGACTCGTTCATAGCATCCGCTGCGGCCGCCGCCAAACTGATCTTGTCGATGAGCCCTGCGGCATGCAAGCGGTACGAAGTTCCGGCCTGGCCGCGCCAGGACGCGATGTCATTGGTTACGCTGGAATTCCAATCCTTGGCCACCGTCTGCAACTCGTCGGAGACAGCCGACCAGGATTTGGCGTAAGCTTCGACTACGACGGGATTTCCTGTAAACCATTCCAGCACCGCCCGTAGCGGGTCGAAGTGCTCGAACATCCACTTGACCAACTGCGCGCCGCCGAACGCGAGCGGGTCGGTCAAGCCCTTTGCGAGGCCGACTACATTCATGCCGAGCGAGACAGTGCCCAGGCACGCCGAATTGATATCGCCAGATTGGAACTTGGCGACAGTCTCCCAGGCATCACCGGCCATGGTTCCCTTGTAGATCCCCGGGTCATCAGCTTCGGACCCACCTTTGAAGCTGACGTTCGAAAGAGTTACATTTTCCTCCTGGAAGTACTGGCTGCGAACATTCGCGTTATTATCGACGAGGCCGTTCTCGGGGGGCTGGGAATCTAGAAAGATACTCATGACCGACTCCCACCTCCTTCGCCGATCGTCTCCTTCAGCCCAGTCAGCGCGGCACCGAACTGCCCATCTTTGTCTTCGAATGTCGCGGCGACGGTCTTGAGCTTATCCGGCACTGTGGCGACACTCTCCGCGAGCGCCCGGATGAGAGCAACAGATTGATCGGTCTTGTCGCTGTACAACCATGCGATGAAAGGTGCAGGGAACAAACCGAAGCCATCGTCCGCATTATCCAAGTACGATGCCGCCGCCAAGCACTTATCCAAACTGGCGACAAGCTTTGTCACAGCATCGGCATGTGCTTTGACCTCGTCCGGGTCGACTGAGATCGAATCAGGAACTGCCATGTTCACACCAACCAGGATTTTTTGTTGAAGTATTCGTCATCATCGTCAGGTTCATCGGGCGTGACGACTTGGTTCCGATCGGGCGTTCGGGTCCGTGGTCGCGACGCGGGACTCTCCGCAGTCGGCGCAGTGGGAGGCGCGGGAACGGAGGGCGATGACGTCGACGCGCCTTGCGGCAGTAGCGGATCAGGTTCGGCCGTCGGCTGCGGAAAACGCTCACTCAACCCCGTGACCAACTGCGCACCGGCAGGATGATCGCCTACTGTCGCTTGCACGACCTCCGGAATCTGGACGCGCAGACGTCCCTGCGCTTGGCGCAAGCACGCCATGATCTCGGCCGAAAGTACGGCCGGCTCCGTGTTCCGCGTGGCTTGGCCCAAGGTAATGGCGGTCGGAACCCCGTTGCTGTCGACTGTCACCTGGACTCGGCCGTCACCGGTCGAAGCAGTGCAGCTGAGGGTGCTCATCCGCTCCTTCAACTGTTCGAAGCGCTGCGCTTGTTGCTCCAGATCAGCTGCGTATTGCGTCAAGCTTTCCGCTGCATGGCTCGGATCGAACCCTGCCATCACCACTTCCCTTCATCGCAGCAATCCCAACCCGGCCTCTGGAACGACGGGTTGCCGAATAGCCTGGTGCGCAACGCGCTACCACGCAAATCACACCGCGAGGAACCGAGCCTCGCTGCACGAATTACGCACCGAGAGAATCCCGGTGCGAGGTTCCCATGCTTTCGACGATTGGACGCCCACCGGAGGCGATCGGTTCCAAGCCACACGTGAAAGTGATCCACGCCATAGGAGCGCTCGGTGCCGCGAGGCTGTGCAACAAATGCCTACCGTCGCTGGGCGGCGCGCTACTGCACGTTCGTGCCGTACCGACCGGACCGGAAGCGGTCCGCACCCGCCTCCGCGCCCAACTCCGGACGCAGAGCCGGATTGCGCAGGTAGAAGCTGAGCAGGTGATAGAACCGCGTCGGATCGGTCGCCAGTTGCTTGTGGGTGATCTCGATAGCGGCCGGCGCAGATGCCGAGACATCGGCTCCTTCCGCGGACCGAGCGTGAACGGCGATCGTGTTGACATTCGTGCGCCACCAGCCGCTGCCGCTGCGGTGGCTGCCGGCGTGGATCGCCGAGATATCCTGCCATGCAATGGTTATCGGGCCGGCGCCGAACTCGGTCACGACGTCCGTCGGGCTCAGCAAGATGCCGGTATCGGCCGAATCCGTCTGGCGGCTCAGATAAGCGAGAAAGATGGCCGCGCCGCCAGTGCCGGCCAAGACGGCGAAGAGCAGGAATCCGGTCTGCGGATTGGTGGAGAGCATGGCGACCAGAACGAAGACGCCCAGCGCCACGAGGTACAGACCGCCCACCACCGCGGCGATAGGTCCGAGGGCGGACTCCTTGCGCACCGGAAGTTTCAGCGCCGCACCCTCGATGGCGACCGCCGCTTCGGCGGTTCGCGGCCACAGCAACCACGCGTTGACCGCGTATCCGAGAAATGCGGCAGCCAAGACGGGGAGCAGTCCGATCGAGACGACGAGCGGAGGTCGTTCGTCGTCAGCGACGATTCCGAAGAGCGCCCCTGCCAACAGCAAGAGGAGGAAGGCCGCGGCCCCGGCTGCCGTCAGGGCATACCTGTACGCGTAGAACGGCTTTGGATCCCACTCGGCGGGCAGGGGAAGGTCGGACGAGGTCCGGTATCCGATCACTCCAACCAGCCTCGGTCACGGCGTTCCTGGAAGTACAGATCGTCGTCATCGGGCTCGTCCCGCGTCACGACGCGATCGCGGTTGGGCTTTCGAGTGCCGGGCGTTACCGCGGGGCCGGGGGCGGGCGGCGGTTCGGCCGGGGCCGTGGCGGTCGCCGACTCCGGCTCCAGATTGCGAAGACGCTCCAGTTCCGCTTCGCCCTGCGCCGCCAGCCGCGCACGCTCTTCCTCGGACATGGACGCGGCCTGGTCGAAGACCTGTTTGGGCACTCCGTCCAGAACCTTCGCGAAGGCGTCGGACAGCCCGAACTCACGCATGCTGGCTCGACCGGCCAGCACTTCCTCGATCTGTTTGCGGATCGCGGGATCCGGGGTCGCCGACCGCAGGATCTCCAGCGAAGCCTTCAGGCTGCGGGACAAGCCGAGATCGCCGCGCGCGACATCGAAGACGACCTCTGGTTTGTCCGACATCATGCTCCCGGGTGATCGTAGTTCTTGTCGCCCAGCTGCGGGAACTCCTGCAAGTCGCCACTCGACAGCTGAAGCGCGGCGGCACCGAGACCCACGACAGTCTGAAATGCCGTCGCCACGATACCGACCGCGGACGCGAATTTCGTATAGATGGCGAGTGCCTGGACGGCAGCGAGAGCGTACATGGCCGGCGCGGCACCGGAGGCGACGAGCGAGGAGGCGGCCAGACTGGCGGCGGCGAGTTGCGCCAGCCACATGATCGCCATATCGACGAGTGATTGCAGGATGTCACCGAGCACGCGCGCCAGATTCACCATCGAGTTACTGATGTTGTTCAGCGTGCGCTCGATCTCGTTGAGAGCACTCACCTGCCATTTGACGGCGCCCGTCAAACTCTGGAAGAACGTGTCGGCCTGGTCGGCGGCGTTGCCGCGCCAGGTCTCCTCCAGCATGCTCTGCCAATCGGCCTTGATGGTATCGCCGAAGGCGGTGTTGAAATCGGCGAGATTACCCGCTGCGACGCCTGCTTTCTTCACCGCTTCCCAGTCGCCCGCGACCTGCTGCGACGCCCATCCGAAGACGTCGACGTCGGTCAGCGACTTGATTCCGGCATTGATGTAATAGGCGGGCGAGATGAAGTTTCCGCCGACGAAGTAGGGAATCCAGCTGGCCAGCGGGTCTTCGGCTTCCGGCTGCTGCAACGCCTCCGATGGCTTGCTCATTTCACCGCCTTCGTGTAGGTGGTGTCCATCTTCTTGGCGGTGTCGAGATCGGTCGTGCGGTACATCGTCGCGGCTTTGCCCAGTTCCGTCGCCGCGTTCTCGCTCAGCGTGCGCAACTTCGCGTAATTCGCTTCCAGATTCTGGCGCACCTCGTCGAGCTTGTCCTTGACGCCCATGTAGATGCGGCCGTCGTTCTCACCGAACTCGAACCACTTCGTCGAGTAGTCTTTGGCGGAGCCCGCTTGGGTGGACAAATCGCGCATCGCTGTCGCGAATTTGTCCACATTGTCCGGCGTTACCTTCAGCTCTTCTGCCATGTGCGTTCTTCCTTCTCTTCTCGCTACCAGAACACTCTCGCTAGCGGCCTCCGCACAGCACCGCTAGGTGCGAGCGTCGCTGCTGGTGGACGCATAATCACCATTCCCGAAGCGGTTCAAGCCGACTTCGGTTCCCAATTCGGCCCGTGCCAGAGGATTTCGGACGTAGAAGACGAAGAGGTGATACACCCGCGTCGGGTCCGTCGCGAGATCATCGTGGGCGATGTCGACCGTCCGGTCACCGGTAACCAGCGTGATGATGTTCGTCCGGCCACTCCGCTTTCCCTCACATCGGGCGGCGACAGCCGAGATGTCCTGCCAGGCAAGAACCTTCGGCCTTCCGCCGAAACCAAGGATCACCTCGCGGGCGGTCATGGCGATTCCGTCGCGATCAGTGTCCTTGCGCTTCTTCCTGAAGCCGATGCCGACCAGCAACGCGAACATGCCGGGCAGCGAGATGAGGAAGAGGTATGCCAGACCCGCCGACCAATCATCGTCCAGCGAAGCCAGGAAATTGCATAACCCCGCGCCGAGGAGAACGACCCCGATCCCCAGCGCGATCCGCGGCCCGACGACCGCCTTCGACACGGTCGGCAGCAGCAGCACGGTCTCCTTGTCGACCATGCGGATCTCCCCGGCGACCGGGGCGCGACGTGGCACCTGCGACCATGCCAGTACGAGCGCGGCCGCGAGCAGTCCGCCGAACAAGGGCAGCCCGAGCAGACCTTCCCATACCGTCGCGTCACCCGTGACCAGGGACCATATGCCGCTGATCAGCAATGGAAGACTGATCAACGCCACTACGGCCGGCGCTACCGCATACCTGTACGCGCCGAAGGCTTTTGAATCCCAGCCCGGCGGTAGCGGCAAGCTGGACGTCGTTCGAAATGCACCCATTCGTGGTCCCCTGACTGAACCGGCTGAAGCTAGGCTGTCGCCGACCTGACTCCCGCCTCGGACGCGCCCTGCGCGATCTGGATCAGTTTCGGCACCATGCCGACCATCGTCGATAATTCACCGGCCAGTTCCAGCAGTATTTTCGACAGCTTCGTGCCGGCGCCCGCAATGCTAGTGCTGGCGCGAATAACAGCGGCAGGCGACGCGGTCCCTCCGGTGCAGATTATGATCGCCGCGGCCTCGACCAGGACTCCCGCCAGCCAGTTCAGCAGTTCGGTCACGACACCGCGGACGCCCTCGACAAGGTCGCCGAGCGCAGCGTTCACCTTGCTGAGCGAGGTGGCCAGAGAAGACTGTGCCTCGATGTCGGCCATGAACTCGTCTGCCCTGGTCTTGTAAGCCGATCCCGCGGCTCCAGCCCATTCACTGACGTCCTTCTGGAGCTCGGTGTTCCAGGTTTTGGCGGCTTCGGCGAGCGCGTCCGAGATGTTCTGCCAGGAAGCGGAATACGCCTTGACCATGTCTGGATTGCCGGTCACCGAATCGAGCGCCTTACGCAGCGGTTCGACATTATCCAGCATCCAGCCCATCAGTAAGGCGCCCACGATGTTGAACGGGTCGAACTTCGCCAGTGGAACTCCCTTCGCCATGCGGCTCCGGTACTCCATCACGTCGGTCACGGCGACCGCCACCGAGGAGGCTTTGAGCGCCGCGCTGTAGAGGTTCTTGCCGACGTCCTCCCCGTTGGCGACCTCTTTGAGCAGGCCTCCGGCTTCCCAGACATCGCCCAGCGGAGTGCCTTTCAGCAGACCTGGTTCGGCCCCGTCGCTGTTGATCCGCGGCAGCAGTGCCTTCTGGTCGAAACCGTACGCTTCGTCATCATCGACTTTTCCGTCGATCAGCTCGTTGCCTTCCGGCGCTTCCACGTCATTGAACGGCATGGCTCCCCGCCCTATTCGATCTGGTTCTGCTGGCTCTCGATCGCCGCCTTGCGACTGGCATCGAGGTTTTCGAACGTGTCCGCGCAATGCCGGAGGGTTTTCGGCAGCGACTCGGTCGTTTCGACGATTTTCTGCAGGCCGTCGCTGATCCGATCGTGCAGCCCGCTCACCGTCGCATCTGCGTACCCGCCCGCGAACCATCCGTATCCGTCGTCCAACTTAGCCAGGTAGTCAGCGGCTTCCTTGGCTTTACGGACGTTTTCGAGGGTCGACTCGACGGCACCGGCATGGGCGCGCACCTTCTCCGGCTCCACGACGACGTCGTCGCTGTTCCACAGGTTCGACATGCTCACACCAGCCAGGATTTCTTGTTGAAATACTTGTCATCATCGTCCGGCTCATCAGGCGTGACGATCTGGCTCCGATCCGGTTTTCGGCTCGACGCCGCAGGCGGAGCGGAAGCGATCGGGCCGGACGGCGGCGGGGCAAACTCCGGTTGCGTCGAGTCGGACTCGTTTTCAGGATCCGGGTCCGGAAAACGATCGGCAAGGATTGCGAGAATCGATGCACCGGCTGGATCATCACCCACCGTCCCGTGCACGACGGCGGCGACTTCGGCCCGCAATCCGACCTGCGCCTTGCGCATGCACGCGAGGATTTCCGCTGACAGTGCGCCCGGCTCCATGCTCCGCACGCCTGGACTAAGGTCGATCGCCATCGGAACCCCGACGCTGTCGACCGTGACCCGCACTCGTCCGCCCGCGCTGGACGCGGACGCGGATACCGCGGCCATTCGGCCCTGCAGTTCTTCGAGCCGTCGCGTCTTCTGCTCCAAGTTGGCCGCGAACTGCGCCAAATCCTCGGCGGAACGACCTGGATCGAAGCCGATCATCACACCTCCCCGCTCTCAGCCGACTTTCCAACCGAACCTTGTCAACGAAACGCTCACCACGCAAATCTCGCGACGAGGTTTCATTCGTTGCTGAGTTGGACGGCTACCGGCGGCGATCGGTTCCCTCGGTTCCATGGACGTGACCCACGCCACAGTGGGACCCTCGAAGCAACGCGTCTACGCAAGGAAATCAAGACCATGGCGGACAGAGCGAGTGATCGAGCCGGGGGCAACGGCAGAGGGCCGAGGGTGGATCGGCCCGAGCGGATCAGGAATGTGGTGCTGGTCGGGCACAGCGGGTCGGGGAAGACGACGCTGGTGGAGGCGATGGCGTTGACCGCGGGGGCGGTCAATCGGGCGGGGCGGGTGGAGGACGGCACGTCGCTGTCGGATTACGACGAGATCGAGCATCGGCAGCATCGGTCGGTGCAGTTGTCGGTGGTGCCGGTGGCGTGGGCGGAGATGAAGGTGAACCTGGTGGACACGCCGGGGTACGCGGATTTCGTCGGCGAACTGCGGGCGGGACTCAGGGCGGCGGATGCCGCCCTGTTCGTTGTTTCGGCCGCGGAGGGGCCGGAGGGGGTGAGCGGTACGACGCGCGCGCTGTGGGAGGAGTGCGCAGCGGTGGGGATGCCGCGGGCGATCGTGATCACCCATCTGGACACCGCGCGTGGGGATTTCGACGAGATGGTGCGGACCTGTCAGGAGGTGCTGGGCGGTGGTGCGTCGGAAAACATTCTGCCGCTCCATCTTCCGGTGTACGGTCCGCGCAGCGCGGACGGGCACCGGCCGGTGACGGGATTGGTGGAGCTGCTGCCGAATTGCGTGGTCGACTATTCCTCCGGGGCGTGCGCGCAGCGCGAACCCGACACCGAGCAAAAGGAATTGCTGACCGAGGCGCGCAACCGGCTGATCGAGGGGATCATCGCCGAGAGCGAGGACGAATCCTTGATGGACCGCTATCTGAACGGTGAGGATATCGAATTGCCCACGCTGGTGGCCGATTTGGAACGGGCGGTGGCACGCGGCAGTTTTCATCCGGTGCTGTTCGGTGCGCCCGCGCCCGAGGGAGCGCGGCAGGGGCTGGGCACGGTGGAGCTGCTGGATCTGATCACCGGCGGGTTCCCCACGCCGGCCGAGCACATCGTGACGGCCGCGCCGCTGTCGGACAGCGCGAAAACCCATCCGCTGCCGTGTGATCCGGACGCGGCGCTGGCGGCCGAGGTGATCCGGACCGCCTCCGATCCCTATGTGGGCCGGGTCTCGCTGGTCCGGGTCTTCTCCGGCACGCTGCGCGCCGACGACACCGTGCACGTGTGCGGGCACGGGCTGGCCGAGCGGGGGCGGCCGGATCACGATGCCGACGAGCGCGTCGGCGGGGTGACCGCGCCGTTCGGCAAACAGCAGCGGCCGCAGGGGCAGGCGATCGCGGGCGACATCGCCTACGTGACGAAGCTGAGTCACGCGGAGACCGGCGACACGCTCTCGGGCACCGGCACGCCGCTGCTCATCGATCCCTGGCCGATGCCGGATCCGCTGCTGCCCATCGCGATTCGCGCGCACAGCAAGGCCGACGAGGACAAGCTCTCGCAGGGGCTCACCCGCTTGGCGGCCGAGGACCCGGCCGTGCGGGTGGAACACAACGCGCAGACCCATCAGCTGGTGCTGTGGTGCCTCGGCGAAGCGCACCGCGAGGTGGCGCTGGAACGGTTGCGTACGCGCTTCGGCGTGCAGGTGGACGTGATCGAGCACCGGGTCGCGCTGCGGGAGACGTTCGCGGGCAACGCGAAAGCCCGGGGACGGCATGTGAAGCAGTCCGGCGGGCACGGGCAGTACGCGGTGTGCGAGATCGAGGTGGAGCCGCTGCCCAGCGGTTCGGGCATCGAGTTCGTGGACCGGGTGGTGGGCGGGGTCGTGCCGCGGCAGTTCATTCCGTCGGTGGAGAAGGGGGTGCGCGCCCAGGCGCTGAAGGGGGTGGCGGCCGGGTACCCGCTGGTGGACATCAAGGTGACGCTCTTCGACGGCAAGGCGCACTCGGTCGACTCCTCCGACGCCGCCTTCCAGACCGCGGGCGCGCTGGCGCTGCGCGAGGCGGCGGGTCTGGCGGGGATCGATCTGCTGGAGCCGATCGCCGACGTGTGGGTGGTCGTCACCGACGACTACGTCGGGCCGGTGCTGAGCGATCTGTCCGGCCGCCGCGGCCGGGTGCTGGGCACCGAGCCGCACGGCGCCGGGCGCACCCGCATCCACGCGGAGGTGCCGGAGCTCGAATTGAGCCGCTACGCCATCGACCTGCGCTCGATCTCGCACGGCACGGGCGACTTCAGTCGCGTCTACGCCCGGCACGAGCCGATGCCGGCCGCGGTGCGGGCTCGATCGAAAGACTGAGACACGGATTTGATCCGCTGCCCAGGCGCGAGTGGTCTGCCACTATTCTGAAACGCATGGCACCAGGTAAGGGCGGCACGCCGTCGAAGGAAGCTAAGGCCGCGGCGAAAGCGGCCCGCAAGCAGGCCTCGAAAGAGCGTCGCCAGCAGTTGTGGCAGGCGTTCCAGATGCAGCGCAAGGAAGACAAGCTGCTGCTGCCGCTGATGATCGGCGCCCTGGTCGGCCTCACCGCCGTCGCCCTGGTGATCGGCCTGCTCACCGGCTTGCAGTGGTTCCTGCTGCCGCTGGGCATCCTGCTGGGCGCGCTGGCGGCGTTCATCATCTTCGGGCGCCGGGTGCAGAAGAACGTGTTCGCCAAGGCCGAGGGCCAGGCCGGCGCGGGCGCCTGGGTGCTGGACAACCTGCAGGGCAAGTGGCGCGTCAAGCAGGGCGTCGCGGCCACCACCCAGCTCGACGCGGTGCACCGGGTGATCGGCCTGCCGGGCGTCGTCCTGGTCGGCGAGGGCAACCCGCAGCGGTTGAAGAGCCTGATCGCGCAGGAGAAGAAGCGCACCGCCCGCCTCATCGGCGACACCCCGATCTACGACGTCACCATCGGCAACGAGGAGGGCCAGATCGCGCTGAAGGATCTGCAGCGCTGGCTCACCAAGTTGCCCCGCAATATCGACACCAAGCGGATGGACAACATCGAGGGCCGCCTGGCCGCGCTCAGCGCGCGCACCGGTCCGGCGCTGCCGAAGGGGCCGATGCCCGCGGGCGCCAAGATGCGCGGCGTGCAGCGCACGATTCGCCGCCGCTGAATCTTCCACCGAGGCTCGCGCTCCCGAGCCTTGTGCACGAAAAGGCCCGCGTCCTCGAGGACGCGGGCCTTTTCGTGCGGCGGCCTAGCGGGCTCGCGCCAACCCGGTTCCCGTCGCCCGATCGTGCATGCCGCGACCATCCGCGTCCGTGAACAGCGCGGGCACCACGAAGACCAGCAGCACCTGACGCGCCAGTGCGCGCACGAACCCGACGCCCACGGGCGCGTCCACCCGGATCACCCGGATCTTCAGGAAGTACTGGCCGGGGGTGAACCCGAACAGGGTGACGGCCAGCACACCGATGACGAACCACACGCCCCAGGTCGGGGTGCTCAGCGCGTTGATCACGGCCTCGAACTCCGACGGCGGCGTCTTACCGGCCGGCACGTTCAACTCGGAGACGATCTTCGCGCCGTTGGGCCGCAGCAGCACCGCCGCGATGCCGATCGAGATGATCCAGTCCACGAACAGCGCCGCGATGCGCCGGCCCATGCCGACCAGGGAGCCGACGCCCTCGCGCGGCAGCCCGAGGTGCTCGCCCGGAAACTCCGGAGTTGCCGGGTCGCCCGGCTCGGGGGAAGGTCCGGACAGCCAGGAGCCGGTCATGCGTGCCATGCCCCCACAATAAGCCGCCCCTTACCCATGCCCCGCAAGCAGGCGCTGACCGTGGTCAGGACCCCTCCGGCGTCAGTGCAAACAGACCAGGTGGCAGGATTAGCGCTGCTGGTAGAGCCCGGGTGGTGATCCTCACCCGTTCAGCCGCACGTGTAACACTGGCGAAACACAGCCTTGACTGCCGGGAAACTTCGCATCCATAGCGTCTGGTCGCGACGAACCCATGCAATCGACACGGGCTGGGAACCGATCCGTAAGGAGAACAAGTGACGTTCAGCACGGCCGACGAGGTCATCAAGCACATCAAGGAAGAAGACGTCGAATACGTCGATGTCCGCTTCACCGATCTTCCCGGTGTGCAGCAGCACTTCTCCATCCCGGCCAAGGCGTTCACCGCCGATCTCGCCGAGGAAGGGCTCGCGTTCGACGGTTCGTCCGTCCGTGGCTTCCAGTCCATCGACGAGTCGGACATGCTGCTGCTCCCCGACTTCAGCACCGCCCGGATCGACCCGTTCCGCGCCGCCAAGACGCTGAACCTGAACTTCTTCGTGCACGATCCGTTCACCCGCGAGGCCTACTCCCGCGACCCGCGCAACATCGCGCGCAAGGCCGAGGAGTACCTGCGCTCGACCGGCATCGCCGACACCTGCTACTTCGGCGCCGAGGCGGAGTTCTACATCTTCGACTCGATCCGCTACGAGTCGGCCATGAACGGCGCCTTCTACGAGATCGAGTCGATCTCGGGCTCCTGGAACACCGGTTCGGAGTTCAACCCGGACGGCACCCCGAACCGCGGCTACAAGGTTCGCAACAAGGGCGGTTACTTCCCGGTCGCCCCGTACGACCACTACGTCGACCTGCGCGACAAGATCTCGACCAACCTGCAGAACGCGGGCTTCGAGCTCGAGCGCGGCCACCACGAGGTCGGCACCGCCGGTCAGGCCGAGATCAACTACCGCTTCAACACCCTGCTGGGCGCCGCTGACGACCTGCAGCTGTTCAAGTACATCGTGAAGAACACCGCGTGGCAGGAAGGCAAGACTGTCACCTTCATGCCGAAGCCGCTCTTCGGCGACAACGGCTCGGGCATGCACGCCCACCAGTCGCTGTGGAAGGACGGCAAGCCGCTGTTCCACGACGAGTCCGGCTACGCGGGCCTGTCGGATCTGGCGCGGCACTACATCGGCGGCATCCTGCACCACGCGCCGTCGCTGCTGGCCTTCACCAACCCGACCATCAACTCCTACCACCGCCTGGTGCCGGGCTACGAGGCCCCCATCAACCTGGTGTACTCGCAGCGCAACCGCTCGGCTGCCGTGCGCATCCCGGTGACCGGTTCCAACCCGAAGGCCAAGCGCATCGAGTTCCGCGCGCCGGACTCCTCGGGCAATCCGTACCTGGCCTTCGCCGCCATGCTGATGGCCGGCATCGACGGCATCAAGAAGAAGATCGAGCCGCTGGCTCCGGTCGACAAGGATCTCTACGAGCTCCCGCCGGAGGAGGCCAAGAACATCCCGCAGGCCCCCACCTCGCTGGCCTCGGTCATCGACAAGCTCGAGGGCGATCACGAATACCTCACCGAGGGTGGCGTGTTCACCGAGGACCTGATCGAGACCTGGATCGACATCAAGCGCACCCAGGAGATCGCTCCGGTCAACCTGCGTCCGCACCCGTACGAGTTCGAGCTGTACTTCGACGTGTAAGTCGAAGGGCTGCTTCGCGGTTCGTTCACCGAAGGCCCATCCGCTTTGTGCGGGTGGGCCTTCGGGCGTTTCAGTGGGTGCGATGCCTATTCGGTCGAGAGCCGCTTGTCTACGCCGTCCCAGAGCCGCGCACGCCAGGTGCGTGTTCTCGGGAACAGCAGGAGCGGAACGGTCAGCAGCCAGACGGCGACTATCAGGTAGACGACAGCTTCCCCGAGCAACTGCGGTCCCAGGGCGATCGCACAGGCGGTCGCGGCGAGCGCCAGCAGCGTGAACAGCGGCCATTGACCCTGCGTCCAGGCCTCCGCCGCGCCGAATCCCGTGAAGAGGCCAGCGAAGACGATCAGCAGGAATACGGGTAGCCCCCACCAGCTGTCAGCTCCCCCGGTCCACCAGTCGATGACCGGATGAGATTTGGATTCGGCCATACGGGATCCCCCTGTCGACGAACGTAATTCGACAGTACCGCGCGGTTTGGAAGTACCGAAGTTTCCAGTTGACTGCCGAGTCGGTCCGGCGAGCGCCTCCGGACTAACGGTCGCGGATGTTTCAGCCGAGGTCGTCCGGAACTATGCGGAGTTTGGCGGCTATGCGGGTGAGGGATTTCTGGTCGGTGAGGGTGAGGTGGTCGAGGATGAGGTGGCGGACGGAGTGGAGGTGGGTGGGGGCGGCGGCTCGGACGAGGGTGAGGCCGGGGGTGGTGAGTTCGGCGAGGGTGTAGCGACCGTCGGCGGGGTCGGGGGTGCGGTGGATCCAGCCGCGCTGTTCGCAGCGTTTGACGACGTTGGAGAGGCGGGAGAGGGAGCCGCTGGCGAGGAAGGCCAGCTCGCCCATGCGGAGGGTGCGGTCGGGGGCCTCGGAGAGGTGGCTCAGGACGAGGTACTCGAAGAGGGTGAGGCCGTGGTCCTGGCGCAGGGGGGCTTCCAGTTTGGCGGGGAGTAGCAGGACCAGGGAGATCAGGCCGGTCCATGCGGCTTTTTCCGGCTCGTCGAGCCATCGGGGTTCGTCGCTCGCGTTCATCTGCCCTCCGCTATGACTTCATGCTTGAAATAAATGGGTGCCGGGGTGAGTTTACGTGTGAAGTCATCGCAACGACAGGAGAGCACACATGAGCACAGTCACCTTCGGCATCGTTCCGGGCTACGGCGAGAAGCTGCACGCGGCGCTCGGATACAGCGGGGCCGTGCGCGTCGACGATCGGGTCGAGATCTCCGGCCAGGCCGGGGTGGACGACGATCTGAACATCCCGGACTCGTTGGAGGAGGAGATCATTCGAGCCTTCGACAATGTGGAGCGCACGCTCGCCACGGTGGGCGCGAGCTGGAAGGACGTCATCCACGTCAACTCGTATCACAAGGTCGAGCCGGGCGCGGACGTCATCAGCGAGGAGACCAACCGGATCATGGCCGAGCAGTTCCGCCGTCGCCTCGGCGGCCGCGCGCCGATCTGGACCGAGACCGGCGTGACGGTGCTCGGGCTGGCGGCCATGCGGGTGGAGATCCGGGTCACCGCTATCGCCGGCTCCGGGAATTGAGGCGGAGCATCCCGCAAGCGCGAAAGTTGTTCCGAACCGGCATATTTCGATAGGGTGCTTGTGGTGGACGTTCGCCCGTAAACTACCCCAAACGCCCGAATCTTATTGAGCGGCAAGCACATCCCGGTGACCGGCTGGTCGGTTCCGGTCACCGGGGCTGTGGCGGCGGAAAAGCGGGAAGGCCTGGCAAGCGGGGGTGCGGGCTCCTACTGTCCCCCGCCATGAAGATTTCCCTGATTGCACTGCTAGCCGCGCCGCTCACCGCTTTAGCGTTGTTGTCGGCGCCGACCGCCTCCGCCGACGAAGAGGTGAGCACGCTTGCCAAGATCGAACTGCAAGGCGCGGTCAACGTTCGCGATATCGGCGGGTATCGCACCTACGACGGCGCGAAGGTCAAGACCAAGAAGGCGATTCGCGCCGACTCGCTGGAGAAGCTCACGGCCGCCGACGTTCAGGTGCTGGCCGGCTACAACCTGAAGCAGGTCATCGATCTGCGGACGCAGGCCGAGATCCAGTTCAGCGGGCCGGACAAACTGCCGAGCGGGGTGCCGCTGGTGGCGCGGCCGATCGACGACACCGGGCTGTTCACGAAGCTGTTGCAGGTCATCCAATTGCGGGATCCGGTGAAGCAGGAGGAGATGCTCGGCGGCGGCAAGGCCGAGCAGATCATGGCGGGGGTGTACAAGAGCTTCTTCACCGACGCCTCGCGGAACGCCTTCGGGCAGACGATCCGTGATCTCGCGAACACCGATCGGCCGACGCTGTACCACTGCACCGCGGGCAAGGATCGCACCGGCTGGCTGACCTACGTCACCTTGCGCGCGGTCGGCGTTCCCGAGCGCACGGCTCGTCAGGACTACCTGCTGTCCAACCAGTACCGGGCCGCCGCCGACGCCGCGCTGCGCCAGCAGGTGAAGCAGGCCGGGCTGATGGAGAACCCGGATCTGCTGATTCCGTTGCAGGAGGTGCGTGACGCCTATCTCGATACGGCGGTTCGTGAGATGGAATCCAAGTACGGGGATCTCGGCAAGTTCCTCACCCAGGGCCTGGGCCTGGACGCCGGCACCATCCTGAAGCTGCGCCGCAACCTCGTCAGCTGATCCTGTCCCCTGATCTCGGCCCCTCCGACCCCTCTGGAGGGGCCGAGCGCTGTGTGCGTCAGCCGAACAGGGCGATCAGCACGAGCAGTAGTGCCGCCAGCAGCATCGCGTAGTAGCCGAGCCGGGCGCGATCGATCGCAGGCGGTCGCCGATGCGGTGTCGGACGCTGCGGTGGCGGCGCGAACCCCCTGGCGAGAAACACCTGCGGCGCGATCTCCAGACAGGTGGCCCGGACGCCGACCGGCTTTCGCTCGTCGGGGATCGAGGTTGCCGATGCGCGCGGACCCGACGACTCGACGACCGCCAGCACCTCGGTGGGCTCCTCCGCAGCAGGCCAGCCTGCCCCACAGTCGTCGTCTCCGAGGCGATCGGACCGCAGCACAGCATCGGCGGTCTCGAAGTACCTCGGGAGCTGCACCGCCGTAGACGAATCAGCTTCTGAGACAGCGTGTCCGGCGACCGACGGCGAATCGTCCACGAAATCCAGTGCTTCCCCCGCAAGCCGACCGGTTTCCGCACGAATCGAGTCGTCGTGATCTGCCTCGGACAACTGCCCCGAACCGGCGGTCGGCGATTCCGCCGGCGGAACCGACTGTTCGGCGGCAGGCAGTCGCGCGGTGGGCGCGTCCTCCGCGATAACCGACGCCTCCATCGGAGTCGGATGACCCGAGTCGGTGGGAACCTCGGGCGGCGGGCTCGGCGCGGCCACGGGCGCCATCCGCCGCTGCGGCGCCACGACGGCGTGCTTGTGCAGGGCGTACAACGGCGGAATCGCAGGACCGACGAAGGCCGCGCGGACGGCGTCGACGAACTCGGTGCAGGTGGCGAAGCGCTCGGCGGGCCGCTTGGCCAGGGCGCGGGCCATGACGTGGTCCAGCGTGGCGGGGAGTTCGGGACGCAGGGTGGCGACCGGCTGGGGTGGGTCGTGGAGGTGCCCCTTGATCATGGCGGCGGGGTTGGTGGCGGCGTGCGGCAGTGCGCCGGTGAGCATGCGGAACAGGGTGCAGGCCAGCGAGTACTGGTCGGAGTGGTGGTCCAGGGGGAGGCCGCGCAGCTGTTCGGGGGCGGCGTAGGCGAGGGTGGCCAGGATGGTGCCGGAGTGGGCGGGCGGGACCGGTTCGTCACGCAGGCGGGCGATACCGAAGTCGGTGAGCAGCGCGGCTTCGCGGCGGGTGCGGGTGGGGCGGGCCAGGAGGATGTTTGCGGGCTTCACGTCGCGGTGCAGCACGCCGGCGGCGTGGGCGTAGTCGAGGGCGGCGGCGGTGGCGCCGGCGAGCGCGATGACGCGGTCCGGCGGCAGGCTGCGCGGGGAGACCACGGTCGCGTCCCGGCCGTCGACATACTGCATCGCCATCCACAGCCGCGCGTCCTCGATGCCGCTCTCGTACACCGCGACGATCCCCGGATGATGCAGGCGCGCAACGACTTCCGCCTCGTCCTCGAAGCGCGCGCGAATGTCCGGGTCGGCCGAGACCTCGGAGTTCAGCAGCTTCAGCGCCACCGGGCCCGGCATGGCGGGGCGCCGGGCGAGGTAGACCGCGCCCATGCCACCGCGCCCGAGCGTGCCCTCGATCCGGTAGCCGGCGAAGACATCTCCCCTGTCCAGCATCAGACCTCCCGATCGTCTGCCGAATGATAGCCAGGCCGCACCGCGGCGCGGGCCGGATCAGGTGCTGTTGCGGCGGACGACGGCGCCCAGGACGGTGAGATCGAGATCACCGGAGGCTTCGGTCCAGCCCATGGCGCGCAGGTCCTGCGGGGCGTCGACGCCGAGCGCGTCGTGCAGCCCGAAGGCCACCGATCGGGCGAACTCGACCAGCCCGCCCCAGGACAGCGGCCAGAACAGGATGCGGTGCCAGTTGTCGATCTCGCGCCGCTGGATGGGCTCCTGCCAGCCCATGTCCCGGAGCGTGTCGGCGGCGGCGTGCGAAATCGGCTGGGCCAGATATTGATTGCCCGCCAGCTCGGCGGAGAGCTTGATGTCGTACTGGACGAACTGGACGTAGCGGTTGCCGGGGGCGGCGATGATCAGGGTGGCCCGGGACGGTAGCTCGGAGAGGCATTGCGCGAGTGCCTGCACGAATTCTTCCCAATTCGTGGTCACCGGCTCGCTCATTTTTCCCCCGGGTGTCCGCACTGGCCCGATCATACGCCGCCCTGCCTGAGACACCAGACCCAATGTTGTTGCGCGACCGGTCCGTTCGCGCCGGTCATGCCGAACGCCAATCACCGCTGGCCATCGCGGTGCGGGCCGGCCGGGCAGTGATCTTGGTATCCCCTGGTTCCGGGGTCTGTACCAGGTGGGGGCAGGCAGGCGATAGTCCTGGGGTGAACATGGTGGTGCGAGTTCTGGCCGGGGTGGCCTTGGTGTTGGGCGTCTTGGCGCCGGTGACGGTCGCCGAGCCGCTGGGCGTGGGTTTCCAGTGGCGGCAGACCTACATCGACGCCCCCGACGGCACCCGCCTGCACGCCGACATCCTGCGCCCCGAGGGCCTCGCCGACGACGTGCGCACCCCGGTGATCCTGACCGTCAGCCCCTACCGCTCGCACACCGCCTTCATCAGTGCGCCGCGCCTGGAGGGCGGCCCGTCCACCGACAACCTGCCGGTGGAGCCCGCGCTGCGGGCGGGCTACACCTACGTCATCGTGGACCTGCGCGGCTTCGGCGGTTCCAACGGCTGCCCGGACTACGGCGGCCCGGGCGAACGCGCGGACGTGGTGACGGCGGTGGAGTGGGCCGCGAGCCAGCCCTGGTCGACCGGCAAGGTCGGCATGGCCGGGGTGTCCTATGAAGCCTGGACCGGCCTGCTCGGACTGGCCGCGAAGCCGAAGGGCCTGGCCGCGGTGCTGGCCTTCGCGCCGGTCGTCGACCCGTACTCCTACCTGTACATGCAGGGGGTGTCCTGGAAGTTCTCCGGAAAGCCGGTGACCGAGAACGGCATCCGGCCCGCCGACCAGGTCGGCGAGGAGCATCTGCTGATCGCCTCCACCCCCGGCCGCCCCGACGACTCCCCCGAGTACCAGGCCAACGCCGTGGCGATGACGCCGGAGTGCGGCGAGCGCTACCTGGCCCTGACCGGCGATCACGACGCCGCCAACCCGGGGTGGCGGGCCCGCGATCTGGTGGCCGCGGTGCGCGGCAACACCATCCCGCTGTTCCTGGGCCAGGGATTCCTGGACTACAACACCCGCGCCGACCGCGTCTTCGAGCTGTGGAACGGCCTGGGCCCCGGTGAGCACCGCGCCTGGTTCGGGCAGTGGGGCCACAGCGACTGCCGCGTCAAATGCGGCGCGGCGCAGTTCGACGCCGAGATGATGGCCTTCTTCGACAAGCACGTCGCCGGGCGCGAGGTGCCGGTGCCCGGCCCGCAGGTGACGGTCGGCCAGTTCGACGGCGGGTGGCGCTCGGAGACGGCCTGGCCGCCCGCCGATTCCCGCAAGCTCCCGGTCGAGCTGCGCACCGGCGGCTACACCGACCGCGGCTTCCTGCCGGGCGCCGATCGGGAGATCTGGTCCATTTCACAGCCTTTCACCCAGGGCGCGCACCTGTCCGGCGTGGCCACCGCCGCGCTGCGGCTGAGCGGCCCCGCCTCGGCCACCGCCGCGGTCGAGCTCTACGACATCGGGCCCGACAACCGCGCCACCGTCATCACCCGCGGCATCGCGCCGGTGGCCGAGCACACCGAAGTCCGCCTGCTGGGCCAGGATTGGCCGCTGGCGGCCGGGCACCGGCTCGGGGTGCGGATCACCGACGTGGTGGACGACGTGTGGTCGCACGCGCCGGCCAACGCCCAGGTCACCGTGCACGCGGCCCGGCTGGACCTGCCGCTGCTCACCCAGCCCCGCCAGCCCGACCTGACCGGCGGCGGCAGCGAGGCGCACGCGAAATGGCGGGTGGAGAAGGTCGTCACCCTGACGCCCGAGCAGATCGCGCAGGCGACGATTCCCATGGGCCTGCCCGGGGAGTCCGCCACGCGCTGAGCAGCGCGATCCCCCTGACCGGCCGCCGGTGCTGAAGAATGCAGTGATGTTCGTGACGCGACTCGGAATGGAAAAACGGTGACCGGCGCGACCGGGAGCGCCCCGGAGCCGGTCGACGACACGGTGGCCGAGCGGCTGGCCGTGGCGCTGCGGTGCGTGACCATCTCGGGTGAACCCGGCGCGGAGGACGGTGATCCGGCCGAGCCGAACGACGCCGAATTCGAGAAACTCGCCGCGCATCTGGAGCACTCGTTCCCGCGCGTGCACGCCGAGCTGGAGCTGGAGACCTTCGGGCGCAGCCGGCTCTACCGCTGGGCGGGCTCCGATGACGGGGTCGCCGCCATCCTGCTGGCGCACCAGGACGTGGTGCCGGTCGACGACGCGGAACGCTGGACCCATCCCCCGTTCGCGGGCGTGGTCGACGACGAATTCGTCTGGGGCCGCGGGGCGATCGACGACAAGAGCCGGGTGCTGGCGATCCTGGAGGCGGTCGAGGCGGCCCTGCACGCGGGGGTCCGGCCGCGGCGCACCATCTATCTGGCGTTCGGGCACGACGAAGAGGTGTTCGGCGACCGCGGCGCGGTGCTGATGGCGCGCCGGCTGCGCGAGCGGAATGTGCGCGCGGATCTGCTGCTCGACGAGGGCGGGGTGATCACCCTGGGCGTCGCCGACGGGGTCGACGTGCCGGTGGCCACGGTCATGGTGGGTGAGAAGGGGTACGCCACGGTCCGGCTCTCGGTCAGCGAGGTGGGCGGGCACTCCTCGATGCCGGGCCGTCAGACGGCGGTCGGGCGGCTGGCCCGGGCGGTGGCCCGGGTGCAGGACAATCCGATGCCGACGCGGCTGATCCCGGTGATCACCGACATGCTCGGCCGGTTGCGGCACGCCATGGCCGAGCCGCGCCGCAGCCTGCTCGGGCTCGCGGGCAAAGGCGTTGTGGCGCCGCTGATCACGCGGATCATGGCGGCCACGCCGACCACCGAGGCGCTGGTGCGCACCACCACCGCGCCCACCGTCATCCGGGGCGGGGTGAAGGCCAACGTGCTGCCGCAGCGGGCCGAGGCGCTGGTGAACTTCCGGATCCTGCCCGGCGACTCGGTGGACAAGGTGCTGGCGCACTGCCGGAAGGTGGTGCGCGACAGCGACGTGCGGATCGAGGTGATCGGCGCCTCGTCCGAGCCGACGCCCGATCCCCGGGTCGGGCCGGCCTTCGATCTGATCGCCCGGCTCGCGCGGGCGGTCGTCCCCGGCATCACGGTGACCACCGGCCTGGTGCCCGGCGCCACCGACGCCCGGCACTACAACGATCTCGCCGCCACCCGCTGCAATTTCGCCCCGATCGTGCTGCGGCAGACCGACATCGCCTCGATCCACGGCACCGACGAGCGCCTGTCCCGGCTGAACTACGCCCGGCTGATCGAATTCAACCGCCTGCTGCTGACCGAGCTCGCCGAGCGGGCCGGCTGAGGCGCACCGGTCGGTTCGCCACCGGAAACCCGCACCGAGCGGCTAGTTTGATGGACACGGGTGCAGCGCGGCACCCCACCAGGACACTCTGTGAGGAGCGCACGTGACCCGCACCGAAGAAGGCAGTTTCGAGGGCGTCGGCAGCCGGATCGCCTGGCGCGCCTGGCTTCCCGATGGGCAGGCGCGCGCGGCGATCGTGCTGGTGCACGGTGTCGCCGAGCATTCGGGCCGCTACGCCCACGTCGGCACGCGCCTGGCCGACGCCGGTTTCGCGGTGTACGCGCTCGACCACGTGGGGCACGGGAAGTCCGAGGGCGGCAAGGCGAACATCGGCTCGATGTCCGGCTCGGCCGACAATGTCGAGGGCATGCTCGACCTCGCCGGCCGGGAACAGCCCGGCGTGCCGAAGTTCCTGCTCGGGCACTCGATGGGCAGCCTGATCGTGCTGTTCCTGGCCACCCGCGCGCCGCTGCGAGTGGACGGGATCGTCGTCTCCGCGCCGCCGCTGGACATCCCGGTCGGCAACCCGCTGCAGAAGCTGCTGGCCCCGGCGCTGAGCCGGTTGACGCCGAATCTCGGTGTGCTCGGCCTGGATTCGTCGATGATCAGCCGGGATCCGGCGGTCGTCGCGGCCTACGACGCCGACCCGCTGGTGTACCGGGGCAAGCTGCCGGCCCGCACCGCCACCGAGATCCTGCTGGCCAGCGAGCTCGTCAAGGGCCGCCTGGACAAGCTGACCGTGCCGACGCTGGTGCTGCACGGCACCGCCGACGCCCTGGCCGCGCCGTCGAGTTCGGACCTGATCGAGCGCGGCGCCGGGTCGAAGGATCTCACCGTGCTCCGCTACGACGGCCTCTACCACGAGGTTTTCAACGAACCCGAGCAGGACAAGGTGCTCACCGATGTGGTCGAGTGGCTGGAAGCGCACCTTACCCAGCAGTAGACTCCGGTCATGAGCAACCAGGTCGCCTTCATTCGCGCCACGTGGCACAGCAACATCGTCGGCAAGGCCCTCACCGGCTTCACCGCCGAGTACACCGATCTGGGTTTCGACCCGGCCACCATCGATGTGTTCGAGGTGCCTGGCGCGTTCGAGATCCCGCTGCACGCCAAGCGGCTCGCGCAGTCCGGCCGCTACACCGCGATCGTCGCCGCCGCGCTGGTCGTGGACGGCGGCATCTACCGGCACGATTTCGTCGCCTCGGCGGTGATCGACGGCCTGATGCGGGTGCAGCTCGACACCGACGTGCCGGTGTTCTCGGTGGTGCTCACCCCGCACCACTTCCACGAGCACAGCGAGCACGTCGGCTATTTCACCGAGCACTTCGTGACCAAGGGCGCCGAGGCGGCCCGGGCCCTGGCCACCACGCTGAACTCGCTGCGCAGCCTGCCCGTTGACTGACCCGGAGCCCGGATGGCGCCGGCTCGCGGTGCTGGCCGGGCTGGCGGTGGCCGCTGCCGCGTCGTGGGCGGCGTGGCTTGGCTGGGACAGCGAGTACTACTACGTCGACGGCGTCGAGCAGGGCCCCTACCGGCCGGTCCAGGTGATCGGCTGCGGCGCCTGCGTCGTACTGCTCAGCGTCGCCGCGTTCTGGTATCTGCGCCGTCCGACGGCGATCCCGGCGGTGGCGGCCGCCGCCGTGCTGGGGTTCGCCGTCCCGTGGTCGGTGCGGGCCTCCGCCGACAGCACCGGCCTGTGGGCGGTCGGGCTGCTGTTCCTGCTCGTCGGCGGCGGGCTGGGCCTGGTAGTGGTGCTGACCGCGGTGCACCTGGTGCGGACCGCTGTGCGCGCGGCCCGCGAGCTCACTTGAACTTGGTCAGACACGCCTGCTCGCCGTCCAGCACCCCGTGCCGGAAGGCCTCCAGGCGCTGGTAGCCGCTCTCGACGATCTTGCCGTCCACGTCGGCGGCGGCGAGGCCGTCGGCCAGCAGGCCCGAGACCGCCTCGTCCAGATCCTTGGCCGACAGGCGCGGATTGCTGTCCGGCGCACTGAGTTTCGTGGTGAACGCCCCGCTCAGGCAGGCGGTGCGCAGGCCCGCGGTGGCCGCCCCGGTCAGCGTCAGGTTGCGATCCTGCTGCACCGCGAGCATGTAGCGGGAGATGAACACGATGAAGGCGTTGTAGTCGCCGGCGACCTCGGCCGACAGCACGTCCTCCGGACCCGCCTTCGCGCCCCGCTCGGCCAGCGCCGCGACGTTCGTGCCGATCCGGTTCGCGCCGGGGCAGTACGAAACCGGTTCCGTGGTGGTGGTTTTCGGGCAGTCGCGCACCACGCCCTGATAGTCGAACGCGGGCCGCCGCGCCACCGGGAAGGCCTTCATCAACGCCTGCGCGACGCTGTCCAGCGATTCCCGGTCCACCGGAAGTTGCTGCTGCTCTTCGTCTTCGAACTCGAAGGTGGTCGGCAGCGTGCCCCGGCGCTTGTTCAGCTCTGACCGGGTGATCTGTTTGCAGGCGGCCGCGCCGTCGGTGTAGCCGAGCTGCACCGCCGTCACCCGTTCGAAGGCCGAGCCGTGCACGTTCTTCGTATTGCCCGGGTCGGCGTCGCGAACCGCGATGGTGGCGCCGAGCACCCCGTCGAGCCCGTCGGTCAGATTCATGGTGAAGTGCGGGGCGTCGCCCTCGGCCACGTGGCGCAGGAACACCCCGGCCAGGCAGTCGGCCTGCTGCTCCTGCACCAGCGCGCCGGTGAAGAAGCCCGCGATCTTCGCCTGGCCCTGGATGGCGTGCCCGTACTCGTGGGCGAGCACCATGACGACGGCCAGCGTGTTGTACTTCTTTTCCAACAGCGGGATCAGCACCCCGCGATCCCAGCCGATGGTGTGGTCGAGACCGCAGTAGGCCGCGTTCACCAGCTGGTAGGTCGTGTCCTTGCAGAAGGTGGGCGCGGCTTCCCGCGGCGCACGGGCATCCCAGGACACGAAGGTGCCGACCGGGTCGAAGACACCGGGGAAGGTCTTGGCGTACTCGACTTTCCAGAACGCCTCGATATCGGCGAGGGCGTTGAGGACGAGCTTGTCGACCGGGCCGCCGTCACCGTTGCGGGCGGTCAGGGGCGCATCCGGAACGCCCTGGCGCGGGCCGCTGGGACCTTGCGCCTGCGCGGCGCCCGCCAGCACCCACGGATCGGCCGGATTCGTCACCGCTTGGCCGGCCGAATCCTCGACTGCTATTTGTGCGCATCCGGTCAGCGCCAGCACCAGGGCCGCCGCGAGCACACCGAAACGGGATCGTCGCATCTGAAGTTCCTCCCCGGTGCACCACCGCAGAGCCGGTCCCGGGCCAGCCGCCGAGCGCTTTCATAATAGTCGGCGGAACTTCAACGCGCGTATCAGTTTTCGGCCGGATCCAGCCGCAGCCGCGCCACCAGGGCGCGGTGGTCCGAGCCCGGAATGGTCAGCGAGCGCAACTCCTCGGCGGTGCCGCCCGCGACCAGGATGTGGTCGATGCCCAGCACCGGGCCCCAGCGTTTGCTGTCCGGCCAGGTCGGCATCGGGCCCGCGCCGACCAGATCGGCGGCGGAATCGAAGCGGCCCCGCACCAGATCGCGGAAGGCCGCGTGATCGCGGGTGGCGTTGAAATCCGCGCCGACGATCGCGGGGCCCGTCTGGGCGTCCAGGATTTCCCGGATGCGGGGCAGCTCGCGGCTCCACGCGGCGAAGTCCAGGTTCGGCGGGATCGGGTGCAGCGCGAACACCGCGATGTCACCGCGTTCGGGATGCGCCATCGTCGCGCCGAGATTGTTGATCAGGAAGCCGTCGAGGCGCTCGGTGTCGCGCAGCGGATAGCGGCTGTAGATGCCGGTGCCGCCGCCGCCGGAGCCGGGAAGCAGGAACTGGTGCGGCAATTCGGCATCGATGCCCGCCGACCGGAACCGCTCGACCGCCTCCGGCGTGAGCTCGTCGACGGTCAGCAGGTCGACCCGCTCGTCCCGGACGGCCCGCAGCACCGCGCCGACATCCGCGCCGCCGAACAAGATGTTCGACTGCATCACCGTGACTCTCGGCCCGGTCGCGGCGTGACCGTCGGCCACGAAGATCGGCAGCTGGGTCCACAGTGCCGCCGCCACGACGACACCGGCCACACCCGCGCTGCGCCACCCCCGCGCGATCAGCACCAGGATCAGGCCGACGACCGCCCCGGTCATCAGATAGGACGCCCCCGAGGCCCCCAGCACGAACCACTCCCACCGCCACGTCCCCAGATGCAATACCACCCCGGCGAATCCCGCGAGAACAGCAAGCCACCCCGACCCGAGCAGCGCCCGGTCCAACCATCTACGCATGCCCAGACCCTATGCGGCCGAGATGGACGACTCGCGCTCCCCCGGTGCGGATTCCGTGGAGATCGCTCAGGCGGCGGCCGGACCGGGCACCACGGAGTATCCCGAAGGCTGTTGCAGGACAAGAAGATCCGCATGCGGAAGGGACGGATCCGCGGCGAAATGCGCGCGCTCGGAAATGGTCCACTCGTCCCAGAAATCCGTCAGCTCGGCGCCGTCGCGCCGGCGTCCGCGCGCCCAGGACTCCTCGGCCTCCCCCGCCATCCACAGCAGCTGCGCCAGATACGGCCGCACCTCCCGCCGCCCGGCCCCGACGCCCTCGATCAGCACCACGGGCTCGGCCAGCAACGCCCGCTCACCGGTGAACCGGCCGCGCTCCCAGTCATAGGCCCGGTAGAAGGCGGTGTGCTTGCGCTGGAACGGCGTCAGCACCTGCCGGCGCAACGCCTCCGGCCAGTCGAAGAAGGCGCTGTGGGTGGCCAGATCATCCAGATGCAGCACGGGCGCGCCGTCCAGCGCCGTGGCCAGCCGGTCGGCGAACGTGCTCTTGCCCGACCCCGCGTGCCCGTCCACCCCGACCAACCGCACCGGCCCGCAGGACGGCGGCAGCCCCCGCAGCCGTCGCGCGAGCTCGGTCAGATCGAGGTTTCCGGTGGGTAGGAGGGGGTCCATACCGGTCACTCTAGAGGCGGGCGACGGCGGCGCCGGACCGCGACGCGGCCGGGCCGGTCAGTCGCCGCCGAAGACGCGCTCCACCACCGCTTTCGCCCGTCGCGTGATGCGCATGTAGTTGTCCAGGAACTCGCTGCCGTCGTCGTTGGGCCAGCCCGCCACCCGGGCGACCGCGGACAGCAGCCGGCCCGGGCCGGGCAGCTGGTCGGTGGGTTTGCCGCGGACCAGCACCAGCGCGTTGCGGGCCTTGGTGGCGGTGAGCCAGGCGTCGCGCAGCAGCGCGACGTCGGTGGGTTCGAGCAGCTTGGCCTCCTCGATGACATCGAGGGATTCCAGCGTCGAGGTGTTGTGCAGGCCGGGGATCTCGTGCGCGTGCCGCAGTTGCAGCAGCTGCACAGTCCATTCGATATCGGCGAGACCGCCGCGGCCGAGCTTGGTGTGGGTGGCCGGATTGGCGCCGCGAGGCAACCGCTCGGAGTCGACACGGGCCTTGATCCGGCGGATCTCGCGCACCGCCTCCGGCGAGACACCGCCGACCGGATAGCGGATCTTGTCGATGGTGCGCAGGAAGCGCACGCCGAGCGCCGCGTCACCGGCGACCTGATGCGCGCGCAGCAGCGCCTGCATCTCCCAGGGCTGGGCCCACTGCTCGTAATAGGCCGCGTAGGCGGCGAGGGTGCGCACCAGCGCGCCGTTGCGGCCCTCCGGGCGCAGGCCCGCGTCGACGTGCAGCGGCGGGTCGGTGCTGGGCGCGCCGAGTAGCCGCTGCACCTTCTCCGCCACCGAGATCGACCACTTCACCGCTCTGGTCTCGTCCTCGCCCGGCTTCGGATCGCAGACGAACAGGACGTCGGCGTCGGAGCCGTAGCCGAGTTCCATGCCGCCCAGGCGGCCCATGCCGATCACCGCGAGTTCGGCGGGCGCGGGCTCGCCCCGTTCGGCCTCGCTGGCCCGGATGACCGCGAGCAGCGCCGCCTCCAGCGTCGCCACCCAGACCGCCGACAGCGCCCGGCACACCTGCTGCACGTCCAGCATGCCGAGCAGATCGGCCGAGGCGACGCGCGCCAGCTCGTGCCTGCGCAGCGAACGCGCCGCCGCGACAGCGCGTTTCGGCTCGTCGTAGCGGGCGGCGGCGGTGAGGATGCCGCGGGCGACGTCCTCGGGCTGCTGGCTCAGCAGCAGCGGACCGCTCGGCCCGTCGGCGTACATGCGGATCGTGTCGGGCGCGTTGATCAGCAGATCGGGCAGGTATTCCGAGGAACCGAGCACGATCATCAGGCGCTGGGCGATCGCGCCCTCGTCGCGCAGTTCGCGCAGGAACCAGATCTGATCGTCGAGGCCCTCGGAGACCCGGCGGTAGGCCAGCAGTCCGGCGTCGGGATTCGGTGTCTCGCCGAGCCATTCGAGCAGGGTCGGCAGCAGCAGCGCCTGGATCCGGCCCTTGCGCGACACCCCGCCGGTGAGCGCCTTGAGATGACCGAGCGCGTGCTCCGGCGCGGCATAGCCGAGGGCGGCGAGCTGGCGGATCGCGGCGTCCGGGCTCAGCCGCAGGGCATCGGAATCCATCCGCGCCACCGCGTCCAGCAGCGGCCGGTAGAACAGCTTGGCGTGCAGGCGCCGCACGCGCACCGCGTTGCGGCGGATCTCGGCGCCGAGCACGCCGACCGCGTCCTGTCTGCCGTCGGGCCGGATGTGCGCGGCGCGGGCCAGCCACCGCATGCCCTCCTCGTCGTCGGCGGCGGGCAGGGTGTGCGTGCGTCTGAGCCGCTGCAGCTGCAGCCGATGCTCGAGCAGGCGCAGGAATTCGTAGGAGGCGGTGAGATTCGCGGCGTCGTCGCGGCCGACGTAGCCGCCCGCCGCCAGCGCCGTCAGCGCCTCGACCGTGCCCTGCACGTGCAGGTTGTCGTCGACCCGGCCGTGCACCAATTGCAGCAGCTGCACGGCGAATTCGACGTCGCGCAGGCTGCCGTGGCCGAGCTTGAGTTCGCGCTCGCGCAGATCGGCGGGCACCAGATCCTCGACCCGGCGGCGCATCGCCTGCACGTCGGCGACGAAATCCGCACGCTCGGAAGCGGTCCAGACCATCGGCATCAGCGCGTCGCGGTAGTCTCGGCCCAGGTCGAGATCGCCGGTCATCGGACGGTTCTTCAGCAGCGCCTGGAACTCCCAGGTCCGCGCCCAGCGCTTGTAGTAGGCGACGTGCGATTCCAGCGTGCGGACCAGCGCGCCCGCCTTGCCCTCCGGGCGCAGCGCCGCGTCGACCTCGAAGAAGGCCTGGCTGCCGACGCTCATCATCTCCGCGGCCAGCCTGGTCGCGGTGGCGTCGGCGGGTTCGGCGACGAACACCACGTCCACGTCGGAGACGTAGTTGAGTTCGCAGGCGCCGCTCTTGCCCATGGCGATCACCGCCAGGCGCACCGGGCACGGGCCGTCCTTGCAGACTCGGGCCACCGCCACGGCCAGGGCCGCGGTGAGCGCGGCGTCGGCCAGCGCCGTGAGATGCTTGCCGACCACCTGATACGGCAGCACCGGCTCGTTCTCCACGGTGGCCGCGAGGTCCAGGGCCGCGAGCAGCATGAGCTGGTCGCGGTAGCGGCGGCGCAGCAGGGCGACCGTCTCGGGCCCGGAGATCCCCGCCCGGTACAGCATCGGCCCGGCGTGCGGGCCTTCCTCGGGCACCGCCTCGACCACCTCGAGCAGATCCGCGATCAGCTCGTCGCGGTCCGGCAGGTTCTTGCGCCGCAACAGCTTCCACGCGGCGGGCTCGGCGACCAGATGATCGGCGAACGCGCTCGACGAGCCGATCAGCGCGAAGAGCCTGCCCCGCAACGCGGTATCGGCGCGCAGCGCCGCGTCCAGCTCGGCCCACTCCGCGCCCAGCGCCTCGCGCAACCGGATCAGCGTGCTCAGCGCCAGATCGGCGTCGGGCGCGCGCGAGAGCGCCCACAGCACCGGAATGCTGTCGACGTTGTCCCAGGCCAGTTCGCGCAACGACGCGGCGGCGTTCGGCTCGAGCAACCCGAGCCGACCGACACCTGGGACCGCTGAGCGCTGCGTGGGAGGCCGAACCATAGCTCCCAACTTAGTTGTCCGGGCATGGGTTTCCCGCGCAGGGCGCGGAAAGACACGCAAACGGTACTTTCCGGACAGACCGGGGCTTACAGACCCATGTACTCCTTCAGCTCCCACGGCGTGACCTGGCTGCGGTAGTCCGCCCACTCGCGGCGCTTGTTGCGCAGGAAGAAGTCGAACACGTGCTCGCCCAGCGTCTCGGCGACCAGCTCGGAGCGCTCCATCGCCTGCAGCGCCTCGTCCAGGGTGCCGGGCAGTTCCCGGAAGCCCATCGCGCGGCGCTCCGCCGAGGTCAGCGACCAGACGTCGTCCTCGGCCTCCGGCGGCAGCGTGTAGCCCTTCTCGATGCCGCGCAGACCGGCCGCGAGCAGCACCGCGAAGGTCAGGTACGGGTTGCAGGCCGAATCGGGGCTGCGGATCTCGACGCGGCGCGAGGAGGCCTTGTTCGGGGTGTACATCGGCACGCGCACCAGCGCCGACCGGTTGGACCGGCCCCACGAGGCGGCGGTCGGGGCCTCGCCACCGTGGATCAGGCGCTTGTAGGAGTTCACCCACTGGTTGGTGACCGCCGAGATCTCGGGCGCGTGCTCCAGGATGCCCGCGATGAACGCGCGCGCCGTGCCGGAGAGGTTATCCGGATCGTCGGGGTCGGCGAAGGCGTTGGCCTCGCCCTCGAACAGGCTCATGTGGGTGTGCATGGCCGAGCCCGGGTACTCCGCGAACGGCTTGGGCATGAAGGTGGCCCGCACGCCCTCGTCGATCGCCACCTCTTTGATCAGGTAGCGGAAGGTCATCACGTTGTCGGCCATGGACAGCGCGTCGGCGTAGCGCAGGTCGATCTCCTGCTGGCCCGGGGCGCCCTCGTGGTGGCTGAACTCCACCGAGATGCCCATGGACTCGAGCGCGTCGATGGCGTGCCGGCGGAAGTTCGGCGCGGAATCGTGCACGGCCTGGTCGAAGAAGCCGCCGCTGTCGGCCGGGGTCGGCTTGGAGCCGTCCTGCGGGCCGTTCTTCAGCAGGAAGAACTCGATCTCGGGGTGCACGTAGCAGCTGAACCCGACATCGGCGGCCTTGTTCAGCTGGCGGCGCAGCACGTGGCGCGGGTCGGCCCAGGACGGCGAGCCGTCGGGCATGGTGATGTCGCAGAACATGCGCGCGGAATGCTGGTGACCCTTGGAGGTCGACCAGGGCAGCACCTGGAAGGTGGAGGGATCGGGCCGGGCGACCATGTCGGCCTCCGACACGCGGGCGAAGCCCTCGATGGCCGAGCCGTCGAATCCGATGCCCTCCTCGAACGCGCCCTCCAGCTCGGCCGGAGCGATCGCGACGGACTTCAGATAACCCAAGACGTCGGTGAACCAGAGCCGCACGAAGCGGATGTCCCGCTCTTCGAGCGTCCGCAGCACGAATTCCTTCTGGCGATCCATGGTGGCGAGCGTAGGCACCTGGCGTTAAATCCGTGTTACGCGCGCGGTGAAGATTGAAAACGGTGCAGCTCGGGCCGACGCGGCGGGATCCACCGCCACGGCTGTGACGGTGGATCCGCGTGGTGGCTACGGCCGCGGGTAGGCGTCGAACAACTGCCACATGCGATTCATCATCTCGGTGCGCCGCGCACCGGTCGGCCACTGATGGCTGCCGCCGTTGTACACCCGCCACAGGGTCTGGGTGCCGGCGTCACAGGACCAGCGGTTGGAATCCTTGACGTCGGTGCCGCCGTCGTTCTGCTCGTTGCCGCAGGGACGGTTCTCCCAGTTCCAGTACATGAGGTGGCCGTAGGCGACCGGCTCGGGGACCGTCGTGTCATTGGCCGAGGCGAAGACGCCCCAGGAGATGGCCCGGGCCGGGTTGCACCCGGTGGGCGGCGGCGCGGGGGCGTACACCGCACCGGAGGCGAAGAAGCTCGCCTGGACGCAGCCCGCCCGCGAGGCCATCTGGCCGCCGTTGGAGTGACCGGCGAGGTGGATGCGCTTGGGGTTCACGCAGTACTTCGCGCGGACGTTGGCCACCACCTTCATGATGTGGTCGACGTCGGCCTGATCGGCGTTCCAGCCCCAGCCCGGTGAGCCGTCGGACTGGGTCTCCCCGTCCTTGCTGCCGCGCGGATAGACCACGATGGCCTTCTTCGCGTCGACGAAGCCGTTCCAGCCGGACTCCGAGGCGTGGCGCTCGGGGCTGGCGTGCCCGCCGTGGATGGCGACCAGCAGGGGTGCGCCGCTCGCGGAGATGCCGGAGGGGACGTGGATGCGGTAGTACCGGCCGTCGAGGTTGACCTTCGCGTCGGCGACCGGAGTCGTCGAGCACGCCGCGGCCATGCCCTCCGGGTCTTCGAAGGACTCCTCGTCGGCGGCCGCGGGCCCGGCGGTGATCGCGAGGGCGAGCGCCGCGCCGGCGGCGGCCAGCAGGGCGGAACATCGGGTGATTAGCGAGGACGCCACAGAAACTCCTTGTGTGCGAACGACATTGCGTGAAAAACGCTAGTCAGACAGCCCTGTTCGCAGAAGATCCTTCGGCAATCGCTAGGTGAGTCAACAATCTTCCACCCGGAAGCATCAGCCGTTTGCACCCCGCGCTTGTGACTTGGTACCGCACTTCACAGGCACTCTGGCATGCCACAGCATAATCAGGTATGCGCTAGTTCAGCTCGGCTGCCCGCAGGTGAGGGCGGCGGCCGGTTCGGCGAGGTCCACGAGATAGGCGACGACGGCGCTGTCCAGGCATTCGTCGCCCGCCACCAGGGCCGCGGTGTGCCGGGTGCCCTGAAAGGTGATCAGCGCGGCGCCGAGCTGCTGGGACAGGTCCACACCGGCCTGGTAGGGCGTCGCCGGATCCTCGGTCGTCGACACCACGACCACCTTCGGCAGGCCCGGCGCCGAGATCCGGTGCGGCTCGGAACTGTTGGGCACCGGCCAGAACGCGCACAGCTCCAGGGCCGCGGCGCCGGTGCCCTTGCCATCGTCCAGGAACGGCGCGGCGCGGCGGTACTCGGCGTCCTGGCGGGACGCGACGGCCGGGTCGGTGATGCGCGGATCGTCGACGCAGCGAATGGCGTTGAACGCGTCCTGGGTGTTGACGTAGCTGCCGTCCTCGACGCGGCCGTCGTACATGTCGGCCAGTTGCAGCAGCGTGTCACCGCGGCCCTGCGGCAATTCGGCCAGGCCGGTGAACAGCACCCGCCACAGCGAATCGGAGTAGAGCGCCTGCTGCACGCCGGTGACGGCGTCGCCGTAGGACAGACCGCGCGGGTCGGTGGTGGCGGCGGGCTTGTCCCGCAACGGGTCCAGCAGGGCGCGGAAGCGGCCCACCGCCTGCGCGGGCTCGGCCCCGAGCGGGCAATCCGGCTGCGCGGCGCAGTCGGCGGCGAACGCGTCGAAGGCCTTCTGGAAGCCGGCGGCCTGGCGCAGCGATTCCACGACCGGATCCTGCGAGGAATCGATCGCGCCGTCGAGCACCAGCGCCCGCACCCGGTCGGGGTACTTCTCGGCATAGGCCGAGCCCAGTTTGGTGCCGTAGGAGTAGCCGACGTAGCTGAGCTTCGCGTCCCCGAGCACGGCCCGGATGACGTCCATGTCCTGCACCACCTCGCGGGTGCCGACGTGGGCGAGGAACTCGGTCCCGGTCCGCTCGACGCACTTGCCGATGTACTCCCGGTTGTCGGCCTCCTGCGCCGCGATGCCCGCGGGGCTGTTGTCCAGCGGGGCCTCGGCGCGCTCGGCGTCGGCCTCCTTCGGATTCAGGCAGGCGATCGCGGGCGTGGAGGAACCGACGCCGCGCGGATCGAACCCCACCCGGTCGAACCGTTCGGCCAGCGGCGTGGCGCCGGCCAGGTTCACGATCGAGAGCCCCGAGACCCCGGGCCCGCCCGGGTTCAGCAGCAGCGAGCCGATCTTGTCCCCGCCGGCCGGAATCCGGGACAGCGCCAGCTGCGCGGTCGCGCCGTCCGGCCGCGCGTAGTCGACCGGCACGGTGATCTTCGCGCATTTCGCGGCCGGGGGCATACGTTCGGCGGTGACGTCGGCGCAGGGGCCCCAGGACACCTCCTGGGCATAGAACCTGTCCAGTGCGGCCGGGGTGGGCGGCATCGGCTCGGTGGGCCGGGCGGGCTCGGCCTCGCGCGCCGAGCAACCGCCCGCGACCAACGCCAGCACCGCTACACCCAGCACGCCCCGTCGCAAGCCCATGCGCACGATCCTGCCAGTACCACCGGCCCGGACCGGCACCGGGCGAACAGCCGCCGGGCGGTGTGACCGATCGCACCCGGGCGGGCCCCTATTGGCCGGACGACGCCGGTGGCAGACTGGAAGTGTCAGAAGACCCGGGGACCCGCTATGGGCCTCGAGGCGACACCCAACGAAGGGACGACGATGTCCGTATCCGATTCGGAAACCCCTGCCTACGGCGCGGCGCCGGTCGAGCCGGTCAAGCGGCGCAAGACCCGCGTCACGCACCTGCAGCAGATGAAGGCCGACGGCGAGAAGTGGGCCATGCTCACCGCCTACGACTACTCCTCGGCGCGCCTGTTCGAGGAGGCCGGGATTCCGGTGCTGCTGGTGGGCGATTCCGCCGCGAACGTGGTCTACGGCTACGACACCACCGTGCCGATCACCGTCGACGAGCTGATCCCGCTGGTGCGCGGCGTGGTCCGGGGCGCGCCCAACGCCCTGGTGGTCGCGGATCTGCCGTTCGGCACCTACGAGTCCTCGCCGGAGCAGGCCTTGGCCACCGCGACCCGGTTCATGAAGGAGGGCCAGGCGCACGCGGTCAAGCTGGAGGGCGGCGAGCGGGTGGCCGAGCAGATCGCGCTGATCACCGCGGCCGGCATCCCGGTGATGGCGCATGTCGGCTTCACCCCGCAGAGCGTCAACACGCTGGGCGGTTTCCGGGTGCAGGGCCGCGGCGACGCCGCCGAGCAACTGATCCACGACGCCATGGCCGTGCAGGAGGCGGGCGCGTTCGCGGTGGTGATGGAGATGGTTCCGGCCGAGCTCGCCGGTCAGGTCACCCGCAAGCTGACCATTCCGACCGTCGGCATCGGCGCCGGCCCGGATTGCGACGCGCAGGTGCTGGTCTGGCAGGACATGGCCGGTTACACCAGCGGCAAGACGGCCAAGTTCGTCAAGCGGTTCGCCAGCATCGGCCTGGATCTGCGCACCGCCGCCGCCAACTACGCCGACGAGGTCCGCCGCGGCACCTTCCCGGGGCCCGAGCACAGCTTCTGAGCACAGCGGTGCACGGGGCGCGACCGGTCCGCGGTCGCGCCCCGTTTCGCGCGGCCCGATCGGCGGCGCGCCCGAACAGTGGCAGACTCGAGGGCGATACACGCCGATACGAGTGACGAGGTTACGAATGCCGCAGAGCCGTTGGATTTCCCGCAGCACCCTGCTGGCGGCGGGGCTGTGCGCCGCCGCCGCGCTGACCGCGTGCGCCGCCCCGGGCGACCCGCAACCGGCGGGGACGAACGCGCCCAGCACCTCCTCGGCCCAGGGCTCCAAGACGACGGCCGCCCCGACCACCACGCTGGAGATCTCGGACGCGAGCGCCACCCAGCTGTGCGAGCTGATCAAGCCGGAGCTGTCGAGCTGGCGGGTGCAGGGCCCGACGGTCGGCAAGATCGGGCTGAATGCGCTGGTGCATCAGTGGGGCCTGCAGCAGGGGGGCATCAACGGCCATATCCTGCACGACAAGTCGATCGTCGACACGGTCACCACCAAGACCTGCCCCGATGTGCGCCAGCAGACCATCGAGGCGCTGGAGCTCCCGAATCTCGCGGCGGGGCTGGCCTTCTGATGACGCGCCGCACGCTCTATCCCGCCGTGGAACCCTTCGACACCGGCATGCTCGAGGTCGGCGACGGCCAAGCCCTGTACTGGGAGGTCACCGGCAATCCCGAGGGCAAGCCGGTGGTGTTCCTGCACGGCGGTCCGGGCGGCGGCACCGAGCCGAACTACCGGCGTTTCTTCGATCCGGCCGCCTACCGCATCGTGCTCTTCGATCAGCGCGGATGCGGCCGCAGCACACCGCATATCGCCGACGGGGCGAGCCTGGAGCCCAACACCACGCCGCACCTGATCGCCGACATCGAGGCCCTGCGAACGCATCTGGGCATCGAGACCTGGCAGGTGTTCGGCGGGTCCTGGGGTTCCACCCTCGCGCTGGCCTACGCGCAGCGGCATCCCGAACGCGTCACCGAACTGGTCCTGCGCGGCATCTTCCTGTTGCGGCGCAAGGAGATCGACTGGTACTACAACGGCGGCGCGGGCTACCTCTACCCCGACCTGTGGGAGAAGTTCCTCGCCCCGGTGCCGCTCGCCGAGCGCGACGGCGATCTGGTCGAGGCCTACCACCGGCTGCTGCACGCCGCCGACCCGGCCGTCGCCACCGCCGCGGCCGTCGCCTGGACCACCTGGGAGGGCGCGACGGCGTCGCTGCTGCCGAATCCGGATCGGGTGGCCGATTTCGGCGATCCGCGCTTCGCGCTGGCCTTCGCCCGCATCGAGAACCACTACTTCCGCCACGGCGCTTTCCTCGACGAGGGCCAATTGCTGCGGGATCTCGCTAAGATCACCCATATCCCCGTGGTGATCGTGCAGGGCCGCTACGACGTCGTGTGCCCGGCGGTCAGCGCCTGGGATCTGCACCGGGCCTGGCCCGGGTCGGTGCTGCACATCGTCGACGACGCCGGGCACGCCTCCAACGAGCCCGGCATCGTGGACCGTTTGGTCGAGGCGACGGACGGCTTCGCGAAAGTGAGTTGAGCCCATGGAGGTCAGCGCCGGAACGGCATTCATCGAGGCACTGGGCGGCGACGTCGACCGGCTGCTGGCCGCCGAGCCCGAGGTACAGGCCGACGCGGACGATTCGGTGCACCAGATGCGGGTGGCGACCCGCCGGTTGCGCAGCGTGCTGCGCTCCTATCGCATGCTGCTGCGCCGGGATCGGGCCGAGGAGGTCGGCCGGGAGCTCAAGTGGCTGGCCGGGCTGCTCGGCGTCGCCCGCGACGCCGAGGTGCGCGGCGATCGGTTCGCCGCGCTGCTGGCCGAGCACACCGACGCGGCCACCGAGGTCGCCGAAATCGACACGGTCACCGGGAAACCGGCCGAGGACGGCAACGGCCACCGCGTCGCCGCGCCGCTGGCCCGCCCCTCGGACATCGAGGAGATCACCGCCCGCCTGGTGACGGCCGAGCGCGCCCGCTACGCCGGGGCGCACGCCCAGATCCTCGCCGCGCTGGCCGGCGAGCGCTATCACCGGCTGCGCGACACCCTGGTGGATTGGAAGTCCGCGCCGCCGCTGCGGCCCGCGCGCGCCGCCGTCCCGGCCCCGGAGTTCTTCCGCGTGGTGCTGCAGCGCGATCACGAGCGCATCGAGGCGTTCATCCGCGCCGAACCGAGCACCGCCCCGGACGACCGCATCGAGACGCTGCACGATATCCGCAAGAGCGCCAAGCGCTTACGGTATTCGTGCGAGGCGGCGGGCGAGGTGCTCGGCGCGGCGGCCACCGATCTGGGCAAGGCCGCCAAGCATCTGCAATCGGTGCTCGGCGATCACCGCGACGCGATCGAATCGCGGGCGGTGATCCTGGAGCGGGCGGCCGAAGCCGAAGCGGTGGGCGGGAATTCGGGCCTCTACCACCGGCTGGCCGATATCGAGCAGCAGGCGGCCGACCACGAACTGGAGGGCTACCCCGATGCCGCGCGGGCGCTCACCAGCCACGCACCGCAACCGGCGGGTTCCTGAGCGGCCGACGATCGAGCCGGTCGCGGTCGCGCGCCATCGCGTCCCAGACGTGCGGGCACCGCGCGGAGACACCGGCGCTCAGTTCGCCGTCTGCGCGGTCCCGGACGGCTCGGCCGGATAGGTGAACGCGATCTTGCGGCTGGTCGGATCGGCCGAGATCAACCGCACCCGCACGCGGCCCCCTTCCGGCGGTGCGCCGTTGCACGGGCCCAGGACCGGCGGGTCGGCGACGAAGATCTCGGCGGCTCGGTTGCCGTTGGCCTCCCGGACCACCACCGCCTCGAAGTCGGAGCCGACGCGCTCGGACAGCAGCGTCGCCTCGGTCAGATCGATGCAGGCGCGTTCGACCTTGCCCGCGAGGGCATCCGAGCGGCGCAGGCTGGTGACCACGTCGGCCATCCGCTCGCGCACCCAGGCCGGCACCTCCGCGCCCGCGCAGCGGGCCAGGCAGATCTCGGTGGCGAAGCGGTCGCCGAGCCGGCGCAGCGGCGCGGTGACGTGCGCGTAGGGCGCGCCGATCGCGCTGTGCTCCAACGAGTCCGGGCGGTCGCCGGACTCGCCGTCGAGCACCGTGTAGCCGGCTCCGCGCAGCAGGCCGGTGGCCTCGGACATGAGCACCAGGGCCGCGGGCGTGTTCGGGTCGAGCAGCGCCAGCATCTGCCCCACCGGTTGCCCGGCCGGCCAGTCCACGCCCAGTGCCGCCGCGGTGCGCCGCATGGCGGCGATGGCGGATTCGGCGGGCGGCGGCATGGTGCGCAGCAGCGCGATCACCTCGCCGGACTCGTTCCCGCGCAACATGATCCGGGCCGCGACCATGCCGGTCAGCAGGGAGATCTGCTCGTTCCAGTCGTCGGCCGCGGTGCGCGGTTCCAGCACCAGCTGCCAGTGTCCGTCGGTGCCGCCGGCGTGCACGATGCTCTGGAGGGGCAGGCGCAGCCCGATCGCGCCGCGCGCCAGCCCGGCCTCGATGCGCCGCTGCCCGAATTCCGGGAGGGCCGCGATCGAGGGGTGCAGGCGGCCGGCTTCGGCGTCGGCCTGGACGCCCGCGTAGTCCAGCCGCGCCCGGGAGCGGACCAGGGCCCGCTCGACCGTGTACGCGGCCGGCTCGCCGGCGGCATCGCATTCGATGGTCCACAGCACGGCGGGCCGGGTCTGCTCCGGCAGCAGGCTGGCCGAGCCCTCGGACAGCACCGGCGGATGCAGCGGCACGGTGCCGTCGGGGAGGTAGAAGGTTTGCCCGCGCGATTCCGATTCGCGCGCCAGCGCGCCGTCGGGGTCGATCACCGCGGCGACGTCGGCGATCGCGTAGTGCACGGTGAAGCCGGACGCGGTGCGTTCCAGATGAACCGCTTGATCGAGATCCATGGCGCCCGGCGGGTCGATCGTCACCAGTTCGACATCGGTGCGATCGATCCGAAAGCCCGCGAACGCGTCGGACGCGTCGCGGGCTTCCGCGGTGGCCTCGGCGGGATACGCCGAGGCCAAACCGAATTCGGATCGGATGGCCCCGAAATCGACCGGGGCCGAGACAATCCGCTGGTGCAGTTCCACAGTGTGAGAGCCGCTCGCTACTACTGCAGCGCCAGCATGGTGCCGTTCAGCTCATTGAGCGGACCGAACACGGTGAAGGTCACCCGGCCGTTCGGCACGCTCGCCGACACCTTGGCCGCGGCGTCGAGCGCCTGACCGAAGGACGCCGCCGAGGGATGCGGCAAACCGGCGATCGCCTGACCGATGTGAGACTGGCTGACCCACTGGGTATCCGCGGCGGTCAGGTCGACCTGCAACCCGCCCGGCAGCGGAGTCACCGCGACCGCGCTAGCGGACCCGGCGCCCAGCACGGCGAAAACCGATGCGGCCCCGGCGATAAGCGCGCCGGCGACCAGTGAACGAACTACCCGCATATGTTTTGAGACCTGCTTCCTGCACTCGGAGAAGAATCACACCCGGAGGACCGCCCCGCCAACGGGTATTGCCAACGCCGAACACTCTATGACGTCGATCACTCCGAAGGCCAGTTAGTGACGAAACGCCGTGCCGGACCGGACAAACCACCGGCGGCTGTTAGGGTTCCCCGGCGATGCGGCGCGGCGTAGACCGCGCGGCTCGCAAAGTGTCCGTGTACGTCGACAATTGGGAGTAACTCAGTCATGTCAACGATCCTCTTCGATTACCTGATGCCGGTGCTCGGTCCGGACCAGGCCGCGTACTGGGCGTCGGTCTTCGTGATCAACCCGACCTGACCTCACCTTTTTCGTCCACGCGGTGGTCGCCTCCCGTTTACCGGACGGGAGGCGGCAATCGCGCGGGGCCGCTAGCATCCCGCAACGTGATCAGAACTACCGCCGCCATCGCGGCCAGCACCACCGTTTTCGCCGCTCTGCTGCTCGCGGGCTGCGGCGGCGAGGACAAGGCGGACACGCCCGCTTCCTCGGCCTCCAGCGCCGCCGCGGCCTCCGCCGCCTCGATCGTCGACAGTGCCCGCGCCGGCACCTTCGTGGTCAGCTACAAGTCCGCCTTCCCCAAGCTCGCCGCGGGCCGCAGCGATGCCCAGATCGCCGAGATCCTCACCGAGACCTGCAAAGACGTCAAGGCCGGCAAGGCCGAGGACGCGATCGTCACCAATGTCGTCAAGCTGGCCAAGAACGGCTCGGTGGAAGCCTCCAAGGAAGAGGCCCAGTCCGTCTACCAGATGGCCAAGATCATGTGCGGCTAGTTCGCGGCGCACCCCGGGGGCGGACGAGTTGGCCTGTAAGCCGGATCCTGTCCCCGGCTCGCGCCGGGTGACGACCATCCATCTGGACACACCGTCGCCGGGTGCCTCGAGCGGCCCACCCGCAGGCTCGGGCGAGCAGCCCTCGAACGCCTGCGCAGCCGCACCGCGAGGTGCGACCTTCGACCTTGCTCCGGGCGGGGTTTACCTAGCCGCCCCGGTCACCCGGGGCGCTGGTGCGCTCTTACCGCACCGTTTCACCCTTACCGGGAATTACCCCGGCGGTTTGTTTTCTGTGGCACTGTCCCGCGGGTCACCCCGGGTTGCCGTTAGCAACCGCCCTGCTCTGTGGAGTCCGGACTTTCCTCGGCGCGGGGCGGCGGCACTGTGTGCCCGTTCCCTGCGCCGCGGTCGCCCGGCCAACTCGTCCGCGAGCAAATCGTAGCCGGTCCACCGGCCGCCGCCCCAACCACGCCGCGAAAGCGCGGGCCGCCAACGGTACGGTTATGGCTCATGGAACGTCTCGAGGTCAGTTTCCCGTCGGGTAACGAGCAGTGCGCCGGCTGGCTGTATCCTCCCGCAGGCGTCCCCAAGCCCCGCCCGCTCGTGGTGATGGGTCATGGTCTGGGGGGCACACGGGATATGGGTCTGGACCGCTACGCGCGGCGCTTCGCCGCCGCGGGCATGGCGGTATTGGTATTCGACTACCGGCATTTCGGCGCCAGCGCGGGCGAGCCGCGGCAGGTGATCAACATTTCCAGACAGCGCGAGGACTGGCGCAACGCCATCGCCTACGCGCGCACCCTGCGCGGCATCGACAAGACCCGAATCGCGCTGTGGGGCACCTCTTTCGGTGGCGGCCACGTGCTCTCGGTGGCACCCGAGGACGACTACCTGGCAGCCGTGGTGGCTCAGGCCCCGTTCACCAGCGGGCTGGCCTCGGCCCTGGCCAAAGGCCCGATCAGCCTGATCAAGGTCGCCACCCTTGCCACCACCGATGTGCTGATCGGGCCGATCCGCCGTAAGCCGATCCAGGTGCGGCTGGCCGGGCGGAAGCGGTCGGCGGCACTGATGTCGGCCTCGGACGTGCCGGAGGGACACGGACGACTGGCCGAGGAGAGCCACACCTACCAACCGAAAGTCGCGGCCCGCTTCGCCTTCTCGGCGCTGTTCGATTCGCCCGGGCGGCGCACCAAGGGTTTGAAGATGCCGGTGTTCTACGCCGTCGCCGACGATGATTCGATCGCCCCGGCCAAGCCGACGCTCAAGGCCGCCGAGCGCACCAAACACGCGGTGGTCAAGCGCTATCCGGTCGGCCACTTCGACGTCCACTTCGACGACGTCTTCGAGCAGGCCGTCTACGACCAGACCGAATTCCTGGTCTCGGTGCTGCGGCCCTGAGCCCTAGATCGGCCGGAAACCGGCGCCGACGCCACCCATCTCGTCGATCGCGGCCAGAATCCGGTCGATCGCGGTGAAGTAGGCCGGGGAGTGGATGGGATTGCCCTGCACCCGGCACGGGACGTCGAAGCGGATGCCGGCGATGCTGATGTAGCGGCCCTGGTTCATGCCGACCAGCCGGTCGCCCACGGTCACCGGGCCGCCGGAATCGCCTGGCAGGGAGCAGGATTGGTTGAGGGTGTTGGTAGCGATGTCGCCCCAGACCATTCCGCAGTCCGAGCCGGTGGTGCGGCCGTTGGAGCACACCACGCCGCCGAAGCCCGGCGCGGGCGCGGTGCCCGCGATGGTGGTGCCGCCGACGGTGCGCAGCGGATCGACCAGGCCCGCGTCGAACTCGAGCACGGCGAAATCCAGGCCCTGCCCCCGGTCGGAGAAGGCCACCGTGCCGATCACCGCGCCCGGCTGCTGCTCGGCCCGCACGGCACTGCCCGCGCCGGCGCAGTGCCCGGCGGTCAGGCCGACCAGGCGGCCGGCGGCGTCGTAGCCGATGGTGGTCACCGTGCAGACGGATTCGTCGTTGAGGATGATGCCCGAGCCGCCGCCCAGCGCCACGGCCGGATCGGCCGCGACCTCCGCCGTGCCCAGCACCCCGATACTCGCGGCCGCGAGGACCGCCGCCACCATCCGCCGAGACGCCACCGCAGCTACCTCTTCCCGAAGCCGGAACCGGATATGTCAGTTAATATCCAGCAACCTTAGCTTGCGGGTGCGCGAGCCGATCTCGACACGCGCGTCGGGCCAGGGGCGACCGGGCTACCGCGGCCAGGTACCGGTCACCGATTGATAGCCGGTGGCGCTCGCGCGATTCAGCGCCGCCCGGACCAGACCGAAGATCGCGCCCTGCAGGGCCGCCGCGGCCAGCACCTCACGCCAGCCGTGGTCCCGGGCGGTCGCGTCCGGCGCTTCGTCCTCGCCGGTCAGCAACCCCCACACCTTGCTGAACACCGCGCCCGCGAGCAGGCCGCCCAGCACACTGATCGCCATCTCCAACGGCTTGTACAGGGTACGCATCAGCGCCGCCACGACTGCGGCCGAAACGGGGTTCCCTCGGGACTCATGCGTGTTTTCCTTTCGTCAGGGTTGGCGCCGCGCCGGCGGCGCTTGACTTGTCCGAGCGGTCTTTTGGGGAGTCGGAGTCCTCGTCCGCCTCCTGGCGCGGCGGCAGGAACGGCTCCTCGTCCGGTGGCATGCCCTCTTCGATGCGGCGGCCGCGGGCCAGTTCGGCGTCGAACTCGGCGCCGAGCAGCACCGCGACATTGGAGATCCACAGCCACACCAGGAAGACGGCGACACCGCCGAGGGATCCGTAGGTCTTGTTGTAGGAACCGAAGTTGGCGACATAGACCGCGAAACCGGCCGAGGCCGCGGCCCACACCAGCACCGCCAGCACGCTGCCCGGACTGAGCCAGCGGAAGCCCGGCTGCTGCGCGTTCGGCGCCACCCAGTACAGCAGCGCGAACGCCAGGCTGATCAGGATCACCAGCACCGGCCACTTGGCGATGTCCCAGGTGGTCACGCCCGCGGAGCCGACGCCGAGCCACTGCCCCACCCGGTCGGCGATCCCGCCGGTGGCCACGACGCCGACCGCGCACACCGCCAGCAGCACCACCATGACCGCGGTCAGGCCGACGCGCATCGGCACCGTCTTCCAGATCGGACGGCCCTCCTCCACGTCGTAGATCGCGTTCGCGGCCCGCATGAACGCGCCGATGTAGCCCGAGGCCGTCCACAGCGCCGTCGCCAGGCCGATGAGCGCCAGCGGCCCGGCGATCTGCTGGGAGCCCTGCAGTTCCCTGATCGCGTCGACCAGCAGCGCGGTGCCGCTGCCCGGGCCGATGTCCTCGACCGTCTGGATCAGGGTGTCGGTCTGGGAATCACCCAGCAAACCGAGCAGCGCCGTGCAGACGATGATCGCGGGGAAGATCGAGAGCATCGAGTAGTAGGTCAGCGCGGCGGCCCAGTCCATCAGATTGTCATCCAGGAACTCGGTGACGGTGCGGCGCAGCACGCCCCACCAGGACCGCAACTTCAGCTTCGTCGGCCCCACCGACCAATCCGTCTCATGCCCCGCGCCACGCATCACGCCACCTTCCGATCGACAGCGCAATACCCGGGCCTACCAGCCCCAAACCAGCTCCGGCACGAAGACGAGGCCCCCGTCGTTCCGGCTTGCCGCACAACGGAAAACGCCGCCGTGCCCGAGGGCACGGCGGCGCCGCGTGATCGAATCCGGTTACACGGGACGGAAACCGGCGCCCGCGCCGCCCTTCGCGTTGATCGCCGCGAGGATCTCGTCGATCGGCGCGAAGTACGCCGGCGAGTGGATCGGGTTGGCGGCGGTGGTGCACGGGATGTCGAACCCGATGCCCGCGAGACCGGTCAACCGGCCCAGGTTCATGCCGACCAGACGGTCGCCCACGGTGACCGGGCCGCCGGAATCACCCGGCTTGGAGCAGGCCTGGTTGAGCGTGGTGATCGGGTCCAGATCGCCCCAGACCAGACCGCAGCCCGGGCCGCTGGAGCGGCCGTTGGAGCAGACGGTCGCGCCGGGCCCCGGCCGATCGCCGATCCCGTTGATGGTGGTGGCGCCGACGGTGCGCACCGGCGTGACGCGCTCCTTGTCGAACACCAGCACCGCGAAATCCAGCCCCTCCCCGTCGTCGGAGTAGGCGACGATACCGACCGCGCCCGCGCGCAGCTGCGTCTCCGAGCCCACCAGCGAACCGGTCGGCGCGCAGTGCCCGGCGGTCAGCCCGACCAGGCGGCCACCGTTGTCGTAGCCGATGGCGGCCAGCGAACACGCGTGATCGTTCTCGAAAACCAGCCCCGAGCTCCCGCCCAGCACCACACTTCCCGGATCGGCCTGCGCGGTACCCGCAAGGGCGGCACCCACTCCCGCGATGACGGCAGCGATGGCCGCCACGCTTCTGAACTTCACGTAGAACTCTTTCTCTCGAAACACCGGCCGGCGCCCCGTTTCCGGGACGCCGGCCACACCCACACATCATGGAGCACCGCCCCGACAGGTATCTCCCCGCAGTGTCTTATCGCGGGCGAACACCCGCCCGGCGAACCGGGAACGAATGCGGGGCTAACAGTCGGCCACCGCCCCGCATGTCGATCGGCCGGGTGCGCCCGATCGTTACCGCTCAGCCCAGGTAGGAGGTGTCGTTGACCAATCGGACCGAAGATCCGCCGTCCGGGTAGAACTCGGCGATCGAGAGCGAGGCCAGGTCCAGGTGCAGCCGGTAGAGCAGCGACGGGCCCACGCCGAGCGCGAGTTGCAGCAGCGTCTTGATCGGGGTGACGTGGCTGACCACCACGATGTTCTGCTCCGGGTACAGCGCGACCAGATCGCGCCGCACGGCTTCGATCCGCTCGCGCACCGCGTCGAAGCTCTCCCCGCCCGGCGGCGCCACCGAGGTGTCGCCGAGCCAGCGCGCGTGCAGCTCCGGATCCTGTTGTGCCGCTTCGGAAAACGTCAGTCCCTCCCAGTCACCGAAGTCGGTTTCGATGAGGGTGTCCAGCACGCGCACCGGCACGCCGAGCGCGGCGGCCGCGGCCTCGGCGGTCTCGCGCGCCCGCCCCAGCGGGGAGCTGACCACCGCGGCGATATCGCCCTTGGCAGCAAGCATTTTCGCGGCCCGGGCGGCTTGGTCGCGGCCGAGGGGGGTGAGCGGTGGGTTGCCGCGGCCCGAATAGCGCCGTTGCACCGACAGTTCGGTCTGGCCGTGCCGCAGCAGCAGCAGGCGGGTCGGGCGGCCGACGGCACCGGTCCAGCCCGGGCTCGAGGTGGCCTGGGCGCTGCCGTCGCGTTCGGCACTGTCGGTGACCGGCGCCGCGTTCCAGGGCGCCGCCGGTTCCGCCGCGCGCGCAGCGGGTTCCGCCGCGGCGACCCGGTACTCCCCCACCGCGCCCTCGTGCCCGGCGGCGCGCGCCGCGTGCACCTCGTCGATCAGCGGCGCGTCGTCCATGGCCTCGTTGGCCAGCCGGTCCGCGTGCGAGTTCTCGGCGCGCGGAATCCACTGGAAGGTGACGCGCTCGAACCCGGCCACCAGGCGGCGGGCGCGGTCGGCCAGCGGAATCATCGCCGCGTGCTTGACCTTCCAGCGGCCCGACATCTGCTCGACCACCAGTTTGGAGTCCATCCGCACCGCCACGGTGCGGGCGCCGAGTTCCGCCGCCGCCTCCAACCCCGCGATCAGGCCCCGGTACTCGGCGACATTGTTGGTCGCCACGCCCAGGCTTTCGCGCCGCTCGGCGAGTACGGCCGCGTGATCCGCGTCGAAGACCACGGCTCCGTAGCCGGCCGGGCCGGGGTTGCCCCTCGACCCGCCATCGGCCTCGACCACCACGTGCTCGTTACCCACCCGACCTCCTTCTCCAGGGCTGAAGCTCTCACAGTAACCGGGGGCGGCGGCCACCCGACGCACTCCGGGGTTGCCGATCCGGGGCGAAACACCGCGCCGAGTAGTTCGCGTCCACCCGGCGTGTCACCGGGCGCGCTAGGACGATCCGACGGCGGGCGGCCAGGTGTATTCCAGCTCGGGCAGATCGAAGCCCTGCTCGAAACGCGCGAGGCCCTCGGCTGTCCGGATCCCGCCCTGCCGTTCATAGAAGTTGATCGCGGGCACGTTGGCCCGGAGCACCTGCAGATAGACCGGACGATCGGGGTACGCCGCGGCGGCCCAGTCCAGGCCGCGGCGGAGCAGCCGCGCGCCGATCCCGGAACGCTTGGCGCCGGGGCGAACATGCAGATTGTCCAGCAGGACACGGCCGTCGGAGCCGGGCACGAGGTATACGAACCCGAGCAGCGCACCGGCTTCCTCGGCGACGAAGAGCCGGTCCGAAGACGCGTCGCCGCCGAGCCGCCGCCGCCAGGTCCCCAGGCGTTCCTCGTCGAGCGGACCGTTCAGGAACTCCTCGGGCATGATGCCCGCGTACGCGCTGCGCCAACTCTCGGCATGCAGGGCGGCAACGGATTCGGCGTCCGCGCGGGTGCCCTCTCTGATCATCATGGAGGCGAGTTCAGCCGAGGCGCGGCCCGAGCGCCACCGGATTACAGGCCGGATTCCTTGGTGCGCACCATGATCGCGTTGCACTCGGGGCAGCGCACGACCGCCTCGGGCGCGGTCTTCGCGATGCGCGCCAGCTCACCGCGATCCAGTTCGATCCGGCAGGCGCCGCACTTGCGCGCCTGCAACAGGGCCGCGCCGACACCCTGCTGGGTGCGTTGCCTGTCGTACACGGCGAGCAGTTCGGCCGGGAACAGCTGCACCAGCTGCGCGCGATCCTGATCGCAACGGCCCTGCGCCACATCCAGATCCGCGAGCGCCTCGTCCCGCAGACGCTGCGCGTCGGACAGTTCCTGCTCGGTCTTGCTCAGCCGCGCGCCCGCGTGATCGTGGTCGGAAGCCGAGGCTTCCCGGCGCTCCATCACCTCGAGCAGCTCGTCCTCCAGCACCGACCGCCGGCGCTCCAGACTGCCCAGCTCGTGCTGCAACTCCGAAAGCTGCTTGGCGGCAACGCTTCCCGAGGTCAGCATGGTGCGGTCGCGTTCCTCGCGCTTGCGGACCGCGTCGACCTCGCCCTCCAGCTTGCGAATGTCGCGATCCAGATCGTCGATCTGGATCTCGACCGCCACCGCGGCATCCTTGTGCTTGTTGCGCTCCGCCTCCAGCCGCGCCACCTCCTGCTGCTCGGGCAGCACGGTACGGCGATGCGCGATCCGCGTCAGCTCGGCGTCGACAGCGGCGAGCTGGAGCAGCTTGGCCTGGACCGGTGGTTCGACATTCAACGCGGGGAAACTCCTGAACGCTCTGGACGGGTGGGCGGGCGCCCTGCCTCCGGACACCGAGTGTCAACGGTACCCCGAATGCCCCCCGCCCCGATGCGAGGTCACACCAGCCACCCCTTTACCCGTTTTGTCCACTTCCGCGAGATCGCGACAGGCCACTGGAACCGCACCCCACCCCGGCGCGTCCTATAGTTACGGAGGGGGAGATCCCGCCGCCGACGCCCAGGGGAGACACATGCGCATCGCCGACGTCCTACGCACCGTTGGTGTTGGAGCCGTAGTGGTGGGGGTGGTTGCCGCTTGCGGGCCGTCGAAGTCAGTGGAGGGGACGGCGCAGCCGACTACGCGGGAGGCCGAGATTTGGAATCCGTGTACGCAACTGAGCGACGAGGCACTGCGCAAGGGCCGGATGGACCCGGCGTCGAAGAGCGTTACCACCGATCCCTCACAAGGCCCAGCGGCTTGGCGCGTATGCAAATGGAACGCCACTGAACTGCCGTACTGGGTGACGGTCTTCTCGACCCGCTTCACGCAAGACGACTCACGTTCGAACGCGAAGCTCACGAACTTCCGCGAGGTTACTGTCGGGCCACGCAAAGGCCTGATCTACCAGGAGAAATCCGAACCGACCACCGATGGCTGCTATGTCAGCCTGCCGGCGGAGCAGGGCATGATCGAGGTCCGCGTCGGTAAGCGCAGCTTGAAGCCCATCCCGAACGACCCCTGTGATCTGGCGATCGGGCACGCAAAAGACCTGGAGCCTTTCCTGCCGAAGTAAGCGCGTCGTGCGCCGATATCACGACAAAGATTGATCCTTTGGGAGGGAACAATGGGGGATACGAGCCTCCAGAGCCAGAAGAACAGCTGGCAGACTCTGAAGACGCAGGCACTCTCGGGCGAATTCAAGATGGATAGCGACATAGGCGAAGCATTGCGAAAACGCTGTGAAACCTACGCAAACGCGCTCGATGACCTGAAGGAAGACGCCCGGGCGATCGACCACCTCAATGGTTACGGAACCCTCCCCTCAGCGGTTGCCCTTCAGGGAAAATTCGAGAAGAAATCCACCGGGGATGATTCCGCCGTCAAGCGGATCGAGGAGCATCTCGAAGTCGTCGCCCTGATGCACGACACCTACGCGGCAGCGATCGGCAAGATCACGCAAGCCGATCAGTCGGCTGCGTTGTCGACAAAGTTGAAGACCGAAGAGGTGAAGTGATGGTGCTGCCATACCTCGCCGCAGGCGCCGCAATCACTACCGCCGCAGCGGCTATCACCGGTCATCAGAAATCCGACGATCAAAACACCAACGAGCGAAACGAACGATCCAAAGCCAACCAGGAATGGAGTGGCGACCGGAATATCATCAACAACGAATACAGTCAGCTGACCGGCACGTACAACGTCACCGACAATATCAAGGTACTGATCGGCGACGCGAACGAGGCTTTCAAGACTTGGGATCACAAAAAGATCTGGGATGCGCTGAACAACGACAAGGGCGTCAACTCGGATGCGATCAACAATGGCGCTGACAGTTGGCGCAAGCTGGCCGCAAAAACCAACACCGCTCTCGACGCGTTCAATAAGGGCATCGAATCCGACATCAACGAGAAGTGGTCCGGCAAAGCCGCGAACTCCGCGATGGAAGGAACCCGCTCTTATATCAAGGAGACAGAGAAGCTCTCGACGGCGTTTCAACAGGTCGCCAACAGCATCGACCTCTTTCAGGGCTACATCGTCCAAGCCAAACAGTCGGTGACGGAGCCCCAGGAAGTCTCCACCATCGGCGAAATCGTTGGTCACATCCCGGGAAACGGCGTACTGAAGCTCGAAAAACACCGCGCCAATGAGGCCGCCGCGAACGCCCAGGACATCATGGAGACGATCTACAAGCCGGGCGCGCAGAAGGTAGACGGGCAGACGCCGAAGATGCCCGAGGTCTACAACCCGGTCACCAACACCACCTCTCCTTCCCCCGCCGGAAACACCCCCTCCCCCGGCGGCGGCACCGGCACCCCCGGCACCGGCATCCCCTCCACGGGCATCCCCTCCACCGGCGTCCCCAGCGACGTCCCCACCAGCCCGCAATCGCTCACCCCCTCCCCCCCCACCACCCCGCAAACCACCGCGGTCCCGACCACGGGCATCCCCTCCACGGGCATCCCGACCACCGGTATCCCCTCCACGGGTGTCCCCACCTCCCCCGCCACCACCAACGTCCCGAGATCGAATGTCCCCACGACGGGGATTCCGAAGACGGGTGTCCCGGGTTCGGGCACCCCGAAGTCGGGGAACCCGAATGTCGCGGCGACGGGTACGCCGAAGACGGTGTCCGCGGTGCCCGGCACGAACACCGGGACCGGGACGGGCACGAGCGGCAAGGGGACGGGTTCGGGGACGGGGCGCGCCGGCATGCCGGGTATGGGCGGCATGGGTAATCGGGGCGGGAAGGGCGAGGACGACGACGAGCACTCGATCCCGGATTACCTGATCCAGGATCGGGAAACCGAACTGCTCGGCATCCAACCGCGTGTGCTTCCGCCCGGCGGGGTCATCGGCGGCTGAGCGAGCGGATACGAGAACTACAGATGAATGAATTGCGTTGGCAGCTGGACGGTCTCGCCTTCGATGTGCTGCTGGAATCGGTCGGCCGCGACCGCTGGCCGTACCCGCTGAGCTTCCTGCCCCCGTTCATGGAATGCCACGACGACTGGGTGTACGCGCGCCAGCTGGCGGCCCAGCGGGTGCAGGGCATGTTCGACGAACGTCTGTACCGCGCGCTGGTGGTGCTGCTGGAACCGCAGGTGCGCATAGAGATTCACGGTTTCCAGGGCCCGGAACTCACCCAGGTGGTACGGATGCACGCGGGCATCGTGGACCGGGAAGCGGTCTTGGCGGTGCAGTTGCCGGGCCCGGATCCGCGGCACGGCCGCGACGTCGTGCTGACGATGGGCGGCGCGCAACTGCTGACCTCGGAGATCATCGCGAAACTGCCGCGCTGCCGGGCGGGTTCGCATCAGCCGTTCGGCGCGCGGCGTTCGGATCTGGCCGAGTCGGAGTTCGGCGGTTACGGCATGCGCCCGTCGGCGGGGCAGCAGCTCAACCAGTTCTTCCGGCGCCCGCGCACCAGCCTCGGCGAGATCACCGTGTATCCGAGCATCGCCTACGACGCGCGCCCGACCAAGGACGGGCAGGCTTTCCACTGGCTGGATTACCCGGACGATGGCCGCTACCTGCTGGTCAACCACAACGACAACGATCTCAGCGTCAGTCCGGGGTCGGCCGAGGAGTTGCTGCGGCAGTTGCAGTACCGCATCGAATCCTGCCTGCGGGCCCGCACCAACGCCTGGTAGCGGCGGGTCAGTCCGCGGGGCGGGGTTTGATGGCGTCGCGCGAGATGTAGACATCCCATTCGCCAGGCACCGCGATCATCGCGTTGCCGTACGCGGCGCTGACGAATGGGCTTGTCCACCAGTCCTTTTCGCGCATGTCGTCGAAGAAGTCCTTGTCGCTGCCGTTGAGGAAGATGTGGCGCTGGGTGGTGGGTTCGCCGTCGGTGCGCTGCCCGAACAGCCGGCTCAGTTTGAACCCGGAGTGGAAGCCGAGCGCGTTCACCCACGGCTTCAGCTCCACGATGTTGGCCTGCATCACCCACTGGTCGCCTTCGACGAGGTATTTCTCGCGCCGGTCGGGCTCGCCGTCCTGCCCGAAGACGGTGAGGTCGACCTCCAGTTGGTGTTCCTGCCCGGGCACCTCGCGCACGATCGCGTGCGCGGCTTTGATTTCCCCGCTCAGGCCGAGATAGGTCTGCATGAGGGTGGCGATCCACAGGATGACCACCGCGACCACCAGCAGCGCCAGCCCCGCGGACCCGCGGCCGAGCAGGACCCGCATGCCGCCGACCCGGCGCACCTTGACCAGCGCCGATACCAGTAGCGCCAGCCCCAGGACGATGAGCAGAATCATGCCGATCTGCAGGACCCCGAAGTCCACAGAGAAGTTCATGCGCTGGATATACCCTTTACCGAGCGGTCGATTCCTCTGATCATGACAGTCCGAACAACCCAGCGCGAGTTGGTCCTTCGGCCGTGGGTTTCGACCCGGCCGCGCTGGACATTCGATGATCGTGTTCGACACCTTCACGCTGGAGCGGATCACTGTCGGCGAGGTCACCCTGCGGGTGCGGCACGGCGGGCGCGGATCGCCGCTGCTGCTCCTGCACGGGCACCCGCGCACGCACACCACCTGGCATCGGGTGGCGCCGCTGCTGGCCCGCCACCACACCGTCATCTGCCCGGATCTGCGCGGCTACGGCGAATCCACCGTCGTCCCGACCACGCCCGACCACCACCCCTACTCCAAACGCGTGATGGCGCAGGACCTGGTGGGTCTCATGCACCAGCTCGGCCATCATCGGTTCGCGGTCGCGGGTCACGATCGCGGCAGCTATGTCGCCCTGCGCCTGGCGCTGGACTACCCGAGCACGGTGACGGCGCTGACGGTGATGGACTCGGTGCCGATCGGAGAGGCGCTGGCCCGCTGCGATTCCCGGTTCGCCGAGGCCTGGTATCACTGGTTCTTCTTCGCGCAGCCCGAGATTCCGGAGCGGGTGATCAGCGCGGATCCCGAGGCCTGGTACCGGAGCCCGGCGAACACGCCACACGCCATGGGCGCGGACAACTTCGAGGATTTCAACCGCGCGATCCGCCACCCCGGCACGGTGCACGCCATGCTCGAGGACTACCGCGCGGGGCTGTCCATCGATCGCGTGCACGACGACGCCGACCGGGCGACCGGACGCCGGGTCAGCTGCCCCACGCAGGTGCTCTGGAGCACTCGGGACGACCTGGAGTTCCTCTACGGTGACGTGCTCGACGTCTGGCGCCCGTGGACCACCGCACTACAGGGCACGGCCATCGATTCCGCGCACCACATGGCGGAGGAGGCGCCCGCCGAAGTCGCCTCGGCGGTCACCGATTTCCTGCGCGCCCGGAATCTGCACTGAGCCGCGCTCAGCGGCCCGCGCCGACCGTCCACGGATCGGTGCGCCGCGTGCTGACCCGAATCTCCAACTCCGGCAACGCCTGCCGGACGATCTCGGCCGCCTGGCCGCACCACGGGAACTCGGTGGCCCAGTGCGCGGCGTCGATCAAGGCCGGGCCGCCCGCGCGCAGGTGTTCGTCGGCGGGGTGGTGCCGCAGATCCGAGGTCAGGTAGGCGTCGACGCCGAGCGCGCGGACCTTGCCCAGGTAGGAATCACCCGCCCCGCCGCAGACGGCGACGGTGCGGATCAGGCGGCCCGGGTCACCGGCGGCCCGCACGCCCCACTCGGTGCGCGGGAGGGCGGCCCCGACGCGAGCGGTGAACTCGCGCAACGTTTCCGGCTCCGGCAGGGTGCCGACCCGGCCGATGCCCACCCCGGAGGGCAGGGCGGCGCGCTCGGTCACGTGATAGGCGGGCTCCTCGTACGGGTGCGCGGCACGCAGGGCGGCGAGCACGGCGGCGCGGGCTCCGGGCGGCGCGATGACCTCCACCCGATCCTCCTCGACGCGCTCCAGATCGCCGATCGAACCGATGGCCGGATTCGCGCCCTCGAGCGGGCGGAACTGGCCGAGAGTCGCCGACCTGGAGGCGCATTCGCGGTAGTCGCCCTGCCCGCCCGCGCCGGCGGCGAACAACGCCGCCAGGACCTCGTCGGTGTGCGCGCGCGGCACTTGGATCACCCAGTTGTCCACGGCGGCGGTCGGTTTCGGGTCCAAGGGACCGGTGACGGTGAGCCCGATCGCGGCGGCGAGCGCGTCGGAGACGCCGGGATCGGCGGAGTCGGCGTTGGTGTGCGCCGAGAACAGCGCGCACCCCGAACGGATGAGGCGGTGCAGCAGCGCCCCTTTCGGGGTGTCGGCCGCCACCGAATCGACGCCGCGCAGCAGCAGTGGATGGTGCACCACCAGCGCCTGCGCGCGCCAGTCGATCGCCTCGTCCACCACGCCCGCGGTGGCGTCGACCGCGAACAGGACCCGGGTCACCTCCTCGCCGGGATCACCGCAGACCAGCCCGACCGAATCCCACGATTCCGCCAGCTTCGGCGGATACGCCGCGTCCAGCACTCCGATGAGTTCCGCCAGCGTCGTCACCGTTCACCTTCCCTCGCACTAGGTTCAAGCGATTATCACCACCGCGCTCGGTGTCGTACCGCGCGGATCGCCGCGACCAGCCGGTCGACCTCGACCGCGCCGCGCACGGCCACCCGGAGGTGGTCCGGGCCCAGCCCGGGAAACGTGTCCGCGCGCCGGACGGCGATGCCCTGCTCCGCCAGCTGCTTGCGCAGCAGCTCGCCGTCGGGCACGTGCAGCAGCAGGAACGGGCCCGCCGCCGGAGTGTGCACGCCCACGCCCAGCTCGGTCAACCGCTCGATCATCGAATCACGTTCGAGGGCAATCACTTCGGCACGACGCCGGGACTCCGCCACGGCCTCCGGCGCGGCGGTGGCGCTGATCGCCGTCAACTGCAGCGTGCCCAGCGGCCAGTGCGGGCGTCCGTGGTTCAAGCGCGCCAGGACCTCCGGCGCGCCCAGGAAGTATCCGCAGCGCAGGCCCGCCAGCGCCCACGTCTTGGTGAGACTGCGCAGCACCAGCACATCCGGCTCCCGCAGCCGCGCCACCGACTCCGGCTCGCCCGCGATCGCGTCGGCGAACGCCTCGTCGACCACGACGAGCCGGCCCGGCCGGCGCAGCGCGTGGATCGCCGCCGCCGGGTGCAGCACCGAGGTGGGGTTCGTCGGGTTGCCCAGCACGACCAGATCGGCGGCCTCGGGGACGCGCGCCGACTCCAGCCGGTACGGCGGCTCCAACGACACCCGGTGCACCGGCACCCCGGCCTCCCGCAGCGCCAGCTCCGGCTCGGTGAACGACGGATGCACGACCGCCGCCAGCCGCGGCGCCAGCTTCGGCAGGAGCGTAAACCCCTCGGCGGCGCCCGCCAGCAACAGCACCTCGCCCGGATCGCGATCGTGGCGGGCCGCGACCGCGGCCCGCGCGGCCGCGTCCTCGGCGGCACTCGGGTAGCGGCCCAGCGTGGCCAGGCCCTCGGCCAGCCGCGCGCGCAACCACTCCGGCGGTGCGGTGCCCTGCACGTTCACCGCGAAATCGAGCAGGCCCGGTTCCGCGTCCACGTCACCGTGGTGACGCAGCCGTGCGTGATCGACACTGTCCTCGGGCATCAGCACACCGTAGTAGGTCACTCCTCGGGCAGCGGAATCAATTCCAGGTGCTCGGGTCTGGCCGCGGCGCTGCCTCTGCCGGGCATGGTGGTCACGACCGCACCGCGCGCGACCAGCCATTCGCCGCATACGCAGCGGAGGTAGCGGACCGAGCGATGCGTGGACACCAGCATGGGAGAGGGCCACTGACAGGCCGGGCAGACGGGGGACATGGGTGCCAAGCCTGGGTAACGACCGCCCCTAATGCAATCGTCACGGCGGCGTGGCGCGCCACCGATTACGACGCACGCCGACAGATCGGAGAAATCGGGCGGAAGTGGCCGCGGCAACAGATCACCGACCCGCTGTGGCGGTGCCGGGGCGGGTGCGGACAGAATGGCTGTCGTGGGTGAGCTGCATATTTCGTTCGTCTGTACCGGGAACATCTGTCGTTCGCCGATGGCGGAGAAGATGTTCGCACACCATCTGCGGCAGGCCGGGTTGGACGACCGGGTGCGGGTGAGCAGCGCGGGCACCGGATCGTGGCACGTCGGCGACGACGCCGATCCGCGCACCACCGCGACCCTGCGCGCCCACGGCTACCCCGTCGGGCACGCCGCCGCGGTGCTGGGCCCGGATCACCTGTCGGCCGATCTGCTGGTCGCGCTGGACCGCTCGCACGAGCGCGCCCTCGCGCAGCTGGGGGTGCCCACCGAGCGGCGGGCGCTGCTGCGCGGCTTCGACCCCGACGCCGACGGGCCCGACGTGCCGGACCCGTACTACGGCGACACCGCCGACTTCGAGCTGGTCCGCACGCAGATCGAGGCGGCCGTCCCCGGCCTGCTCGACTGGGTGCGCGCCGAACTTCCCGGCGGGCCCCGCTGATGCGCAAACTCACCTTCCTGTTGCGGCCGAGCTGGGCGATCCTGGCCGTGGTCGTCGTCGCCTTCGCCTATCTGTGCTTCACCGTGCTCGCGCCGTGGCAGCTCGGCAAGAACACCGCCACCGAGCATCGCAACGATCTGATCGCGGAGTCCGTGCGCGCCGACCCGGTCGACGTCACCACGCTGCTCACCACGCAGGACGAGCACACCGAATGGCGGCGCGTCACGGCGGAGGGCGTTTTCGTGCCGGAATCCACGGTGCTGGTGCGGCTGCGGCATCTCGACGGCGCGCCCGCCTACGCCGTGCTGGCCGCGTTCAAGCTGACCGACGGCCACATCCTGCTGGTCGACCGCGGCATGATCGCCGGACTGGACGGCAGTTCCGCGCCGCCGCCGATCCCCGCCGCGCCGGCCGGTGTGCAGCGCCTCGAGGGCCGCGTCCGCATGTCCGAGGGCGTCACCCCCGGCCGGGAGCCGCTCACCCAGGACGGTTTCCGCCAGGTCTACTCGATCGACACGACCCAGGAAGCCACCGTCCTGGGCCAGCCCCTCACCCCCATCCCCACCGGCGGCGACCGCGGCGGCTACCTCCAGCTCTCCGCCGACCAGCCCGGCGCCTTCACCCCCACCCCCCTCCCCCAACTCGACGCCGGCCCCTACCTCTCCTACGGCCTGCAATGGCTGGCCTTCGGCATCATGGCCCCCCTCGGCCTCGGCTACTTCGTCTACGCCGAACTCCGCGAACGCCGCAAAGACCGAGCCGCCAAGTCCTCCCCTGAAACCCCCACCCCCACAACCGAACCCACCAGCGAAGCCCGCATCGCCGACCGCTACGGCCGCCGCTGAGACGGTAGGATCGTGAGGTGGCGAAGCGCGACTACAGCGCGGCAATCATCAAGGTGCTGCCGGCCGGAGAGTCCGTCCGTAGCCGGCCGGGCATGTACTTCGGCGTAGGCCGCGACGATCCGGAGCTGCCCACCCGAGTGCTGGGTGCCGTGCTCGGCGACCTGCTGCACCCACCGCCGCGATCCTCTCTCCGGCCGCCGATTCGAGTGCGCGCCGATATCACCGCCGACCTCGCTTTCTCGATCGGCAATGATCAACTCGATCCGCTGGACGACCGGAACCTGCCGGTGCCGGGCTATTTCGGAATGATCGGTCCGAACGCCTGGGCACCGGCCGCCGTGGCTGCGTTGTGCCGGCACGCCGTGGCCGAGATCTGGCGTGACGGTCATGGGTTTCGCCAGCAACTCGGCGGTCTACCGCCCGAGCCGCCCTTCGAGCGGATCGAGTCGAAGCGTCCGGGCAGTGGCTTTCACATCACCTACGAACTGGATCCGGCGTACTTCCGGGCTGACGCGTCCTTACCCACCGCACCGGACACGCTGCGGTTGCACGGGCCGGGCTGCCCGGAGCGCTGCGCCCCCGGCGAGGTCACCCTTCACGACCACCGCGGCGGAGCCGCGCACCGGCTGCGATAGCCGGGTTACGGCGACCGGGTGAGGGCGGTGGCGGCGGCGAGGAGGGCGGCGGCCAGTTGGACGGCTTCGGAGAGGCGGACGGCGCGGCGCAGGTCGGGGACCTGCGGGGGTGGGCCGGAGCCGAGGGTGGGGCGGAGTTCGGTGCCGTAGCGGTATTGGGTGCGGCCGCCGAGTTGGACGCCGAGGGCGCCGGCCATGGTGGCTTCGGCGACGCCCGCGTTGGGGCTGGGATGTTTGGCGGCGTCGTTCCGCCAGGCGCGCAGGGCGGCGGCGGGGCGGCCGCCGACCACGGGGGCCAGGGCGGCGGTGAGGACGCCCGCGACCCGGGCGGGGAGCAGGTTGGCCAGGTCATCGGTGCGGGCGGCGGCCCAGCCGAAGTTGCGGTAGCGCTCGTTGCGGTAGCCGATCATGGCGTCGAGGGTGTTGACGGCGCGGTAGCCGAGCAGGCCCGGGATACCGGCGAGCGCGCCCCAGACCAGCGGGGCCACGGTGGCGTCGGAGGTGTTCTCGGCGATGGATTCCAGTGCGGCGCGCGCCAATCCGTCGGCGTCGAGCACCGAGGGGTCGCGCCCGCACAGCGCGGGCAGCAGGGCCCGGGCCCCGTCGAGATCACCGGATTCGAGCAGATCGGCCATCTCCCGGCCGGTGCGCGCGAGACTGCGACCGCCCAGCACCGTCCAGGTCGCCAGCGCGGTGGCCGGCACACCGCCCCGCCGCGCCGCGTAGCCCAGCCCGACCACGACGCCGACGGCCACGAGTTCGTGCACGACGCCGCGGACCCGCCGATCGGCGTAGGTCATCGACTCCAGCTTGCTTGCCGCCGAGCCGAATCCGGCCACCGGATGCCAGCGCCGCGGATCCCCCAGCGCACGATCCACCGCGAACCCGAGCATCAGCCCGGCCGCGGTCGAAGTTCCCGTACGCACGTACCGAGAATATCCGCCGCGTCCTCGCACGCGGACAACCACCCGGCCGCACCCCGGGAAGTTACAGACCGCCCGGTTGGTTGCAGACCGTGTCGCCACGACCGCCCGACCACCGGATGTCACACTCTGGGGTCGTGCGTCGTCGTAGCGATGACGTGTACACGACGGGCCGAGGGGGCCGTCCGAGCGAACGGCGAGGAACAAGTGAGCAGCGAGGCATCGGATCCGATCGACAGCGCACAGCTGGCACGGCAGTTCGAGGAGCACCGCCCGTATCTGCGCCGGCTGGCCTACAGCACGCTGGGCAGCCTGGCCGACGCCGACGACGTGGTGCAGGACGCGTGGCTGCGACTGCACCGCCACAACGAGGCCGGCAAGGCCGGCGAGATCGAGAACCTGCGGGCCTGGCTGACCACCGTCACCGGCCGCCTCGCCCTCGATCAGCTCGGCTCCGCGCGCGCCCGCCGTGAGCAGTACGTGGGCGAATGGCTGCCCGAACCGGAGGTCACCAGCTGGGACGACCCGGCCGACCGGATCTCCCAGGACGAGCGGGTCACCACCGCCCTGCTTGTGGTGCTGGAGTCGCTGTCCCCCGCCGAGCGCACCGCCTTCGTGCTGCAGGACGTGTTCGGCATGACCGGCCCGGAGGTCGCCGAGGTCGTCGGCCGCACCCCGGCGGCGGTGCGGCAGTTGGCTTCTCGCGCGCGCAAGCACGTCGAGAGCGGCACGCCCCGCTTCCCGGCCTCGCCGGACGAGCAGGAGAAGGTGGTCTCGGCCTTCGCGCTGGCGTGGCGCTCCGGAGACCTGAGCGCCCTACTCGGGGTATTGGATTCGAAGGTCAGCCTCACCGCCGACGGCGGCGGCAAGGTGCCCGCGATCCGGAAGCCGGTGCAGGGCGCGGAACTGGTCGCCAAGCTGCTGCTGGGCTGGTATCACGCGCCGTCGGCGCAGGGCGCGTGGGGGCGCGCGGTGCTGGTCAACGGCACGCCGGGCCTGGTCGTGTTCGACGGAACCCACACGGGCGTCTTCTCGTTCACCCTGGACGCGGGCCGCATCGTGGCCATCGACGTCGTGCGCAACCCCGACAAGCTCCGCGACCTGCCCACCGAAGGTGACCCGACATTCTTCCTGCATGAGCAGTAGCCCGGGCGAAACTCCCTGGCCCGTCCGGTAATTCGGGCCATCGACAAGGTCATCAGGCAGTGCCGGCCCCGGTCGGCGCCTGATGACCTTTGTTGATTCGACAGGTAGCGGCGGGTTGTCTACCATCGCGGCGAATCATCAACCAACGATGGGGGATTCATGCCTCAGCAGCAGCCGGTGAGTCAGCCCGAGGCGCCGGAGCAGACGCCGCCGCAACCGGCGCTCGAAGCGGCCTACGTCTGCGACAGCGCCACCGCGGCCCGGCTCAGCCGCGCCGCCGCGCTGCTCGCCTGGCGGCTACCGCTGCGCTGGGGCATTCTGCTCGTCCTTCCCGTCTTCCTGCTGACCCGCGGCCTGATCCAGTTCCTCGCCGACGGCGCCGAGCCGCGCGAGATGTTCGGCGCGTTCTTCGCGGTGCTCGGGCTGGAGCTGGCCGGGCTCGGCGTTCTCACCGTGGTGCGGATGACCCGGCCGAGCGGGCACATCCGCGCCTACAGCTACCCCGGCGCGCGAATGTCGGCGCGCTACACCCCCGAGGCGATGGAGCTGAGCCTGGTCACCCAGCCGCTCACCCACCGCTACACCGATATCCGCAAGGTCATCGCCACCGACGAGGTGGTGTACCTGCACGCCGCGGGCACCAACGGCTACGTCATCCCGCGGGCGCTCGTGCCGGACGCGGCGCTGCCCCGGCTCGAGCGTTTCCAGCACTGACCTACAGCCGCCCGAACTCGACGCCGGCCCCGGAACCGAGATCATCGAGCGTCATGATCCGGTGCAGCGGATACACGCCCGCCGCGAGGTGCCGGGTCCGGCGGACCGCCGCGGCCGCGAGCACGGCGGTGGCGCGCGACTGATTGCGGCCGCGCGCCCACAGCGCGCTCCCGGAATCCGCGCGGGCCAGCAGCATCCAGTGATCGCTGCCCGGGAAACGCAGTCCGCGCGGCATTCTGGCGGCGCCCGGCACCCAGGTCAGCGCCGCCAGCCCGGCGGTGGCCAGGCGGGAGTCGACCCCGAAGTAGGTGCGCACCGGCACCCCGAGGTCCCGGGTGAGCGTGTGCTGATCGGAGAAGTCCGCCCGGTACAGCCGGCGGCGTCCGTAACCGGGGAGATCGAAAGCCTTCGGGCGGCTGAAGTTACGCACGATTCCATCGTCGGCGGTGAAGTGGCGGCCGAGCAGACCGTAGGTCCACGCCGTGGCCGCGGCCCCGTGCCGCTCCCCCGCCCCGAGCAGCACGGCCAGATCGACCGGACCGGCCGGAGCGAGCGCGCTGACCAGCAGGTTGGTCAACCCCGGCGCCAATCCGACGTCGACGATCACCGGCTGCGCCGGGCTCGACTCCCGCAGCCGCGCAACATATTCCGTGCTGGCCGTGACGTCCACGAACGGGGCCCCGGCCAGCTCCGCCAGCCGCGGATCCTCGGCCCCGGAGGCGTTGACGACGACATCGGCCGACCGCGCCGCGGCCCGGTACGAATCCAGCTCCGGCGCAGCGAGATCCACGACGACATCGGCGCGCGCGGCGTCGCGGCCCGCGACCAGGACCGTGTCGCCGCCGGCGCGCAACAGCTCGACCAGGGGGCGCCCCACTGCCCCGTACCCACCCAGCACCAGCACTCGCATCACCGCACCGCCTTCGTCCGCGAAACCACGTCCGACCGCAACAGTACGACGGTCAGCAGCACACCCACCGCGGCCAGCGCGGCCGCCGCCCCGAACGCGACGTTCAATCCGGTCCGGTGGTCCCCCGTCGACTCCGCGAGCAACAGCAGCGCGGTGACGCCGAGCCCGGATCCGACCCGCTGTGCGGTATTCACGATCCCCGCCGCGATCCCGGTATCGGCCTGGTCGACGGCGGCCACCGCCGGCGCGGTCACCCCGACGAACGCCGCGGGCAGTCCGAGGCCCAGCAGCACCGCGCCCGGCAGCACATCGATCGCGTAGCTCGCGTGCTCGGGCAACCGTGCGAACCAGGCCATGGCCAGCGCCTGCACCCCGAGCCCGCCCGCGAGCACCCGCCAGGCGCCGAGCCGGTCCAGCGCGAACGGGATCAGCGTGCGGGAGACGGCGATGTTGACGAGGGCGACCGGCAGCACCGCCAGCCCGGATTCGGTCGCGGTGTAGCCCTGGGTGTTCTGCAGATACAGCGCCAGCAGCGCGAAGGTGGGCACGTGCGCCGCGCCGACCAGCGCGTTGACCACGGCCGACCCGCTGACCTGGCGAATCGAGAACAGCCGCAACGGCATCAGCGGCCGCGGGCTGCGCGCCTCGAGCGCGAGGAAGCCGCCGAGCAGCAGCACGCCGAGCGCCAGCAGCGCGCTCGCCCGCCCGGGGTGCCGGCCCAGTGCGCCGACCGCGTACCCGAGGATCAGCAACCCGGCCGTGCCGGTGACCGCGCCCGGCACGTCCAGCCCGCGGCGCGCCGCGCCGTCGCGCATCCGGTCCCGCGGCAGCACCCGCACGAACGCCAGCGCCAGCACACCGACCGGCACGTTGATCAGGAAGATCGACGGCCAGCCGAACAGGTCGGTGAGCGGCCCGCCCACCGCGGTGCCCAGGGCCGCGCCCGCGGCGCCCATCGCGCTCCACACCCCGAAGGCGCGGTTGCGGGCGGGCGCTTCGGTGAACGACTTGGTGAGCAGGGCGAGTTGCGCCGGGATCAGTACGGCCGCACCGACGCCCTGCAGCGCTCGCGCGGCGATCAGCACCGCCGCCGTGCTCGCGAATCCGGCCAGCGCGGAAGCGAGCGTGAACACCACGATCCCCGCGGCGAAGACGCGGCGCGGACCGATCAGGTCGGCGGCCCGCCCGCCGAGCAGCATGAATCCGCCGAAGGCCAGCAGGTAGGCATTGGTGACCCAGCCCAGGCCCGCCTCCCCCAGGCCGAGATCGGCGCCGATGCTGGGCAGCGCCACGTTCAGCACGGTCGTATCCAGGAAGACGACCAGTTCCACCACGGTGATCAGGATCAGGATCACGCGATCCCGCGCCCCGAAATTGCCCTTGCCCTTCATTTCTCGCCTCTCGCTAGAGCAGTACTCTAGTGAGAGTTTCACTGAAGTAGCGCTCTAGTCAAGTACGATCGCAGGCATGGCAGGACAGAACAGCGGCACCCGAGCCGCCAAGACGACGGCCAACCGGGCCAAGATGCTGGACGCGGCACGGGAACTGTTCACCACGCGCGGATACACGCCGACCACGATGAAAGCCATCGCCGAACAGGCGGGCATGGCGGTGCAGACGCTCTACTTCACCTTCGCGACCAAACGCGCGATCCTGTCCGAGCTGCTCGATATCGAGATCGCCGGCGACACCGCGCCGATCGCGACCCTGGACCGCCCCTGGTTCACCGAGGCCGTGGCGGCCGCGCCCGCCGACCAGATCGAACGCCAGGTAGCCATGGCCGCAACGATTTTCGCCCGCGTCAGCCCGCTGCTCGAGGTGATCCGCGCGGCCGCCGCCACCGATCCCGAACTCGCCGACCTCTGGCGCACCAATCTCACCCAGCGCCACCTGGTCCAGTTACGGCTCGCCGAGGCCCTCGCCGCCAAAACCCCCCTGCGCGGCGGACTGGACGCCGCCCGCGCGGCCGACATCGCGCTGGCCGTTCTCGCCCCCGAGACCTATCACCTGCTGGTCCGCGAACGCGGCTGGACCCCCGGGGAATGGACCGCCTGGGCCACGGACGCGCTGGTGCGCCAGCTGCTGCCCTGAACTCTCAGCCCGCGTCCAGCACGCCGGCCGGAACCCCGTACGGCAGGAACCGGACCCGGCGGCTGCTGTCGGTGTTGTCGCGATGGGCGCGCAACGCCTCGAGTTCGTTCGGGAAGACTTGATCGACGCGCGCGGTGCCGTCCGCGTCGAGGGTGTAGATCGCCCAGACGCCGCTGCCCGTCTCCCCCGTGGTCGGCGGCTCCGGCTTGGGTTCGGCGGGGCGGGGCTGCTGCTGGGTGAACTGCCCGAGCAGACCGGCCAGCGCGTTGAGGCTGCCGCGGTCGATGTAGTTGCCGGCCTGCTCCAGCTTGTCGCGGAATTCGCCGCCCACCTCGCGCAGCACGCGTTCGAAGTCTTCCGGATCGATTCCGAACGGGCCGTTGTTTGCCATGGCGTTGTGCTCCCTGATCGCGACGTCGGCGTTCGCCTTCAGTGTCCTCGCGCCCTGGCGATTTCGCCATGTCGCCCGGTCGGCGGCGTGCCGCCGCGGCCTCGGGTGGTCAGACGGCGATCTCCTGCCCGAGCGGCGGAACGCGCAATCGGCCCGCCAGGCCCGCGTATTCGAAGGTGCGCGCCAGGTGCTCGAGCGTCTCGGTGAAGTGCGCCCAGCCCTCGCCGTGCACCGGGACGATGACGGCCTCGCCGAGCAGTTCGGCCGCCTGCGCGGCGGTGCGCGCGTTCAGGGTGACGTCGGTGTCGCCGAACCGGCCCGGATTGGCCGCGCCGACGAACAGCACGGCGACATCGATGCGGCCGATGCGCTCGGCGATCTCACCGACCAGGTCGACCGAGGCGTTGTCGCCGGAGATGTAGACCGTCGGCTCGCCCGCGGCCTGCAGCACGAACCCGGTGACGACGCCGCTGAGCGCCTCGGCTCCTTCCGGCCCGTGCAGCGCGGGCACCGCGGTCACGGTCGCCGCGCCCAGGCGCGTGGTCTCCCAATTCTTCAGGCCGCGAACGCCGTCCACGCGCTCGGCGGCGTCCGGCGTGGACAGCACCGTCTCGACCGAGGCCAGCAGGGCGCGCCCGGAGTGATCCAGGTTGTCGGCGTGCTGATCGTGCGACAGCAGGACCACGTCGATCGGCCCGATCCGCTCGACCGGCACCGCGGGACCGGAGAGCTTGTGCAGCACGACGCCGCCCGGGTAGTCGCCCGGCTCGTCGAAGGTGGGGTCGGTCAGCCAGGTCAGTCCGCCGTAGCGGAACCGCAGGGTGGGGCCGCCGACGTGCAGGGCGTGCAGGCTGGTGCGTTCGATCGTCTCGCTCATGGGAACGATCCTGCGCCGCCGCAGCTCCACCGAATAGTGGCCCGCGAGTCATGTTTCGCTAAGATCGGGCCATGCACCGCGTCGCCGTTCTCGCCTTCGACGGCATCAGCCCGTTCCATCTCTCCGTTCCGAGCCTGGTCTTCGGCCGCGTCGGCGCGGGCCGGGCGGCGGACGGCCCGTACACGGTCGAGGTGTGCGCCGAGCAACCCGGAATCCTGCGCACCCCCGCGGGTTTCGACATCCACGTGCAGCACGGGCTGGAGTCGTTCGATACCGCGAACACCATCGTCATCCCGAGCTGGATCCGGGGCGCGGGCATCTCTCCCGAGCTGCGCGCCGCCCTGCACCGCGCGCACGCCGCCGGCGCCCGCGTCGTCGGCCTGTGCCTCGGCGCGTGGGCGGTCGCGGCCAGCGGTCTGGCCGACGGGCGCGAGATCACCACGCACTGGTCCTCGGCCGAGGAGCTGGCTCGCGCCTACCCCGCGGTGCGGGTCCGCGCCGAGACGCTGTGGTCCGATCTCGGCGATCTGATCACCTCGGCCGGCGTCGCCGCCGCCCTGGACTGCTGCCTGCACCTGGTGCGCCACGATCTGGGCAGCCGCGCGGCCACCGACCTGGCCCGCGCGCTGGTCACCGCACCGCACCGCAGCGGCTCGCAGGCCCAGTACATCCCGGTCGCCGTCCCCGACGCCGCCGACGACGATCCGATCGAGCACGCAATGCTCTGGGCCCGAACACATCTCGGCGACCCGATCGATCTGGACCGCTGGGCCGCGGTGGCGCTGATGTCCCGGCGCACCTTCACCCGCCGCTTCCGCGACCGCACCGGCACCAGCCCGCAGCAGTGGCTGCTCCTGCAACGCACCGACCGGGCCCGACTGCTGCTGGAGACCACCGACGACACCATGGACCGCGTCGCCGCCGACACCGGTTTCGGCACCGCGGTCAGCCTGCGCCACCACTTCCATCGCATCCTCGGCACCAGCCCGGCCGCCCATCGCGCGCTGTTCCGCCGCGCCTCGGTGGCCTAGCCCGGGGCAGGCTAAGTTGCCAAGCATGATGATCGAGATCGGCGGCGTGGCGCCGGAGATTGACCCGTCGGCCTGGCTCGCGCCGAACGCGACCGTGATCGGGCGCGTGCGCCTGGCCGCCGAGGTGAGCATTTGGTACAGCGCGGTACTGCGGGGCGACCTGGAGGACATCAGCGTCGGAGCCAGGACCAACATCCAGGACGGCTGTGTGCTGCACGCCGACCCCGGCATGCCGCTCACCGTGGGCGCGGGAGTTTCGGTGGGGCACAACGCGATCCTGCACGGCTGCACGATCGGCGACGACGTGCTGGTCGGTATGGGCGCGACGGTGCTCAACGGCGCGGTGATCGGCGCGGGCAGCCTGATCGCGGCCAACGCCCTGATCCCGGAGGGCGCGCAGATTCCGCCGGGCTCGCTGGTGGCCGGTGTGCCGGGCAAGGTGCGGCGCGAGCTGACCGAACCCGAGCTGGATCGGATCCGTCTCAACTGCGCGGTCTATCTGCACAACACGGCGGCGCACCGGGATGCGAAGACTGTGTGAAGATTGGTGTGAGACAGGCCACACTGATCAAGCGTCCAGTAGGAACCGCTGATAACATTTTGCCTGCGTGCCCGGCGTCCCGGGGGCTTTTGCCGAGACGTTGAACCGTCCGCCCCGGGGACATATCTGGGCGAGGCGTGTATGGCAGGAGGTAGCACGGTGGCTTACGGGGAACTGCACCGACCGAAGGCGCGGACCAGGGGGACGGCGGCCGACAGACTCAGCGTGGCCGATATCGCGGCCCAGCCGGGCGGAATCGAGGCGCTGCAGCGGCGCGTGCACGAATTGCGCTCCAGCGGCATCGATTTCGCGGCCAACGCGATCGAGCAGGAAATGGCCGCCTTCGACCTACCGCGCGGTTAGGGCGAGAGCGTCCGTCGGATCGACGGTGCCGGTGAAATAATGAGTGCCCCGCACCCGCACCGTCGCCGCGGGCACACCATCCGGCAACCGACTGGAGCCCCATGCCCAACGTCCCGTCCATCCTGCAGCGCATCCTGGAAAAGCCCGTCAGCGATGGCGAGAAGTTGCTGGAGAGCGCCCTGTCGGCCTTCCTGGACTTCGGCATCAAGCGCACCAGCATGGGCGAGGTCGCCCGCCGGGCCGGTATCAGTCCCGCCACCCTCTACCGGCGGTTCGAATCCAAGAACGACCTGGTCGAGGCGGTCAGCGTGCGCGAGGCGCAGCGCTTCGTCGCCCAGATCGACAAGGCGGTGCAGGGCGTCGACGGCAGCCCCGACGAGCAGCTGGTCGAGATCTTCGTCGCCTTCATCGCCGCGATCGCCGGCAACCAGCTGCTGCGCCGCCTGCTGCGCACCGAACCCGACCTGATCCTGCCCCGCCTCACCACCGACGCCGGGCCCATCCTGGCCGTCGGCCGCACCTACCTCGCCGCGAAGCTGCGCGAGTTGCGTCCCGCTGACGGCGATTTCGACGCCGACCTGGTCGCCGAGGTGATGGCCCGGCTGGCGCAGTCGCTGGCCCTCACCCCCGACGGCCTGATCCCGCTCGCCGATCCGGCCGCGGGCCGCGAATTCGCCCGCCGCACCCTGCTGCCCATGGTCGGCGGCCACCTCGCCGCCGGCACGCCCTAACCGGCGAACGCCAGTTCCACCCGCTCGTCCAGCACCTGCTGCGCACCCGCGTCCAGCGGCCTGCCGTCCACGAATTCCCCCACCAGACCGACGATGTCGGCCGCCGCGCGGGACCCGGGGTCGGGCACCGGCAGCCGCGAGACGTACTGGGTGATCCAGCGCCGCCGCCCCGAGTACAGCCGATTGCCGCACACCGCGTCGTAGAAGCGCAGTCCGAGCGCCGAATTCGCCACGCCCATCAGCAGATAGGCGATCCGCTCGGCGCCGATGTCGGCCAGCGAGATCCAGTAGCAGTCGCCGTTCACCACCGCGCCGGAGCGGTCGAAGGCGAAGCGCGGCCGCACGCTGATGTCCGGGAACACCAGCTTGGGCACCTGCCACAGGTGCGGACGCTGCGGCACCCAGATCTCGAACCACTCCCTCCCGCCCTCGATCACGTACTTGCGCCCGGCGAGCAGCGCCCGATGGTTCTGCAAATATTCTGCGGCGCCGGGGAACTCGCGCAGATCGACCGGGATCCGGCGGGACTGGGTGATGTCGTAGGGATAGAGCACGCGGGTGTCGCGGGCCCGCGCGATCCGCCACGGCTCCAGATCGTGGTGGGTGATCAGATCGAACAGCAGTTCCGGCTCCGGGCACGGATCGACGTGCGGCCAGCGATCGGAGATGAACACCCGGTCCGCGGTCGTCTTGATGCCCACCCGGATGCGGCCCACCTCCCCGAAGGTCTTCCAGGTCGCCGCCTCGACACCGGCCAGCCACGCGTCCAGCTCGGGTCGAGACATGCGCCAGGCCCCGATGTCCGCGTGGTCGCGATGCTGTTGTCCGGCAAGCGATTCGGCGTTCGGCGATGACCGGGCACGGATCGCCGCCGCGGTTTCCCGGTGCGGGCCCGAGGCCCGGGGCTGCCGGTGCGGGCCGGGGGCCTGGACTCCCGGGAGCGAGCCCGAGGCGTGAGGTTCCCGGGGCAGGCCCGGGCCCTGGGTTCCCGCGGCGGCCCGAGGCACCTGAGGCGGATCAGCCGAGGCCCGAGGTGCCGCCGTGCGTTCAATGAAGTCGCGACCCCCGGGGTTCCCCGCGGCGGGCTCGCGGGGTAGCGATCCGGCCGGTGGTTGCCCCGTGGACAGGGTTCCGACCTCGATCGCGAAGGTACGCCCGTTGTGCCCGACCAGGCACCCCGATTCCCCGGTCAACGCGTCGAACAAATCCCGCGCACCGGCGACGCCCTCGGCTTCGTAGGCGGAGGCGAAGCGGCACGCGCCCGGCTCGATACCCCGCTTGGCGATCGTGACCGCGGGCAGGACCGCCGCCTCGAACAGCTTGGTGTCCCCCAGATCGTAGAGTTCCACGGGCGCCAGCTCCGCCCGCAGGATCGCGCGCACGTTGGCCCCGGCCCGGGTCGTGAGAAACCGGTTGGCGCACAGCAATCCGAGCACCCCGCCGGCGCCGAGCAGCCGCGCGGCCACCGCCACGAACGGGTGGGTGAGATCGATCCGCCCGCTCAGCCCGAACTGGCGGCTCAGCAGCCGCGCGGTGGTGCCGCCGAGCTGCTGGGTGCGCACATAGGGCGGGTTGGTGATGATCGCGTCGAACGCGCCGTCCGCGAGATCCGCCGACGCGGCCAGGAAATCCCCACTGTGCCAGGTGATTCCGCTGCCGGCGCGGTCACGGGCGCGCGCCACCGCCGTCCCGTCCAGATCGTAGCCGCTCAGTTCCAGCCGCACGCCGGGCAGCCGGGCGGCGGCCTCACGCCGCACCGCCAGCAGCAGTTCACCGTCCCCGCAGGCCGGATCCAGCACCCGCAGCACGCCCCCGGACGGCACATGCGCCAGCAACCGCGCCGCCAGGAAACTCGCCAGCACGGGCGGCGTGTAGTGCCGTCCGTGCCGTTTGCGCTCCCGCGCCACGCTCATGGCTGGGATTGTGCCCCAGGCGAACCCGGGTTCGTCCCGGATTGACCGGCCATCTTGCGCAGCCGCGCGATGCGGTCCGCGATCGGCGGGTGCGTGGCGAACATCCGCCCCATCCGGCTCGGCCGGCCACCGAACGGATTCGCGATCATCAGATGCGCCTGGGAGGCGAGCTTCGGCGCGGGCGGCAGCGGGGCGACCGCGATGCCGCTCTCGAGTTTGCTCAGCGCCGAGGCCAGCGCGAGCGGGTCGCCGGTCAGGCGCGCGCCGTCGGCGTCGGCCTCGTACTCCCGGGTCCGCGAGACCGTCATCTTCACCACGGTCGCCGCCAGCGGGCCGACCAGCGACACCAGCAGCATCGCCAGGGGATTCGCCCGGCCGTCACCGCGCATGCCGGAGAACAGCGCCAGCTGGGAGATGCCGGAGATGATCGCGGCCATGGTGCCCGCGATCGAGGCGGTCAGGATGTCGCGGCTGTAGACGTGTGAGAGCTCGTGCCCGAGCACCGCGCGCAGCTCCCGCTCGTCCAGGATCTGCAGGATGCCCTGGGTCACGCAGACCGCGGCGTGCGCGGGATTGCGTCCGGTCGCGAACGCGTTCGGCGTGCTCGCCGGGCTCACATAGAGCCGGGGCATCGGCTGCCCCGCCGCCGCGGCCAGCTCGCCCACGATGCGGTGGATCTGCGGCGCCTCGTCCGGGCCGATCGGCCGGGCCTGCATCGCCCGCAGCGCGAGCTTGTCGCTGTTGAAGTAGGTGTAGGCGTTCATGCCGATCGCCAGCAGCACCGACAGCACCAGGATGGTGGTGTTGCGGAACAGCGCTCCGACGAACACGATGAGCGCCGACATGCCGACCAGCAGGGCGAAGGTCTTCCACCCGTTCGAATTCACGGCTGCCTCGTCTCGGTGGGTTGTCGATGGGGCCGGGGAAACGCGCATCGGCGCGCCCGAGTTGCCGCGGGCGCGCCGATGTCGTCGGAATCGGTCAGCGGGTATGGGTACCCGTGCCACGACCGCGCGTGATCATGGCTCCGACCGCGGTCACGATCGCACCGACCACGCCGCCGCCGGCGACCTGGCCGAGTACCTGCCCGAAGTCCAGGCCACTGCTGGTCGCCGCCTGGATGATGGCGCCGGTGATGCCGCCGCCGACGGCGCCCAGGGCGCTGTTGCCGGCCATACCCAGATTGCTCTTGGCGCCGGCCAGGTTACCGCCGATCAGTCCCGCGAGAAGACCGAGAATCCATTCCATGGCAGTGCCTCCTACTCAGGGGGTGGGTCTAACGATGGGGATCGGAATCGCTCTTGTCCTCCCAGCTGCGCTGGTTGGAGCCGACCGCGTTGTTCTCGTAGGTGACCGTCATGTCGGTATCGCCGGTCTTGTCGCCCATGAAGGCGTGCTTGCCGGTGGTCATCGGAGCGTCCCGCTCGGTCACCCGCGGCGGAGTCGGCGCCTTCGGCGCCTCGTAGGCCGGCCGGGCCGTGGTCCACGGCTGGGTCTTGGGCACGTCCACCCGCGGACCCTTGTACTCCGGCCGCGGCGGCGCGGCCGGGCGCGGCGGCTCCGGCATGCGCTGCGTGGTCGGCCGGGCGGCGGGCGCCACCGGCCGGGTCGGCATCGGCCGGTCCACCCGTGCCGTGGTGGCCGGGCGGCGGCCCATCAGGCCGAGCACCGCACCGGCGGCCGCGGTGATGGCCAGGCCGATCGGCACACCCCACCACCGGTTGATGCCGCCGGAGGAGGTGTCGGCGTCCACGGCCGGCGCGGACACGTCGGGAGCGTCCGGATTCGGGACGCCGGGGACGGCCGGTGCGGCGGGCGCCTCCATATTGGGCATGTTCGGCGCCTTGAAGCCAGGTAGGTTCGCGGCCAGATCGGCGGGCACCGTGACGGTGCCGTTGGCCTCCGACCACTGGATCTCGGTGCCGCCGGGGCCGGCGAACGTGCCGGTCATCAGGCCGTTGACATCGGTCATGTCCGCGGTCGGATAACCGAACGGTCCGGCCACGCCGCCGCTGGCGCGCCAGGCGTCGAGCACCTTGCCCTCCACGGCGTGCGCGCCGTTGGGCGGGCTCCAGTAGATGGCCGCCCCGCCCTCCTCGGCGAAGTTGTTGAAGCGGCCGACACCGTCACCGGTGCCGCTCTCGTCGTTGGTCGGGAAGCCCAGCGAGCCTTCGGGTCCGCCCATCGCCTGGTACTTCGCCAGGATCTCGCCGTACATCACCTTCGCGCCGGTGTCGGTCGAGTAGTAGATGTTGCAGCCCTGGTAGGCGCGCATGGCGCCACCGGCGACCGCGCTGGCCGCGCCCGTCGGCTGGCCACAGAACGAACCGGCGCCGCCGAAATCGGAGTAGCGGGCGTCGATCGCCTTGGTGGCGTCTTCGGAGACGCCGTCCTGGGCGTAGGCGGTACCGCCGAGCGCGGCGCCGGAAGCCACGAACACCAGGGCGCCGAGCGCGAACCCGCGGGTTCGCCAATCCTTACGCGTACCGGAAGTGGTTGTCGCGGAGGAAATCTGTTTCACCATCACCAAACTCCTTTGTCAAGGGTATGGATGTGATTTCGGATGGGTGGTGCTGCGGGCGGCGGCCTTCCCTCGATCCGGTCGGATCACCACCGCCCGCAGGGATCGTCAGTGACGCTGGCGATGATCCCGATCGGCGTCGTCGCGGTCCTGCGCTCGAGGCGAGCGCGGGTCCTGAACGAGTTCCTCACTCGGCAGGACGTCGGACGCCTTGCCGAGGATGCCGCCGGCGGGATGCTTGCCGGTGCGACGCTCGATGAACTGAGTGTCACGGGGCTCGCCTTCGTGAACCACCGCCTGCACCTCCCGCGCCGGCCCCTGCTCTTCGTGCACCACCGTGGTGACGGTCTCCTGGCCCTGATCCACGACCCGTTCGACCGCCTTGTCCACGTACTTGTGCACGAACACCGGCTTTTCGACGACAACCTCAACGATCTTTTCCACCGGCTTCTCGACGATCCGCTCGGCCAGCACATCGACCGGCTTCTCGACGACCCGCTCGACCAGGCGCGGCACCTGGACGGTCTTTTCGAGCACCTTCTCGACCGGCTTCTCGATGGTCTTCTCCACGATCTTGGGTCGCTCGACGACCTTCTCGACGACCTTGTCGACCGGGCGATCGATCACCTTGTCGATGATGTTCGGCTTCTCGACCATCCGCTCCACGATCCGGTCCACCGGCCGATCGATGGTCTTCTCGATGATGTTCGGTTGTTCCACAACCTTTTCCACGACGTGGTCGACCTTGCGGTTCACGACCTTCTCCACGACGTTCGGGTTGGTGACAACCTTCTCCACCACCTGATCGACGTTGCGGTTCACCACCTTCTCCACGACGTTCGGGTTGGTGACAACCTTCTCCACCACCTGATCGACGTTGCGGTTCACCACCTTCTCGACCACGTTCGGGTTGGTGACAACCTTCTCCACCACCTGATCGACATTTCGGTTCACCGTCTTCTCGACGATGTTGGGCTGCTCGACGACGCGTTCGACGACCTTGTCGACCGGGCGGTCGATGGTCTTCTCGATGATGTTCGGCTTCTCCACCACCCGCTCGACCACCTTGTCCACCGGACGGTCGATGGTCTTCTCGATGATGTTCGGCTTCTCCACCACCCGCTCCACGACCCGGTCCACCGGACGATCGACGGTCTTCTCGATGATGTTCGGCTTCTCGACGACCCGCTCCACGATGCGATCGACGACCTTGTCGATGGTGCGCTCGATGATGTTGGGGCGCTCCACGATTCGCTCGACGACCTTGTCCACCGGACGATCGACGACCTTCTCGACCACGTTGAGCTTCTCCACGACCTTCTGCACCATGCGCTCGACGGGCCGGTCGATCACCTTCTCGATGATGTTGGGCTTCTCCACCACCCGCTCCACGACCTTGTCCACCGGACGGTCGACGGTCTTCTCGATGATGTTCGGCTTCTCCACCACCCGCTCGACCACCTTGTCCACCGGACGATCGACGGTCTTCTCGATGATGTTCGGCTTCTCCACCACGCTCTCGATGACGCGGTCGACCACCTTCTCCACCGGGCGCTGCACGATGTTCTCGATCACCACCTCGCGCGGCACCTCGACGGTCTTGATCACCGGCTTCTCGACCGTCAGCTCGACGGTCCGGGTGACCGGCTTCTCCACCGTCTTGTAGACGATGCGCTCGACGGGCACCTCGATGATCTTCTCGACCACCTTCTCCACCGGCTTCTCGACCACCCGCTCGATGATCTTCTCCACCGGCTTCTCGACGATCCGCTCCACGAACTTCTGCACGGGAACCTCGACCACCTTGTCCACCACGTTCACGACCGGCTTCTCGATCCGGCGCTCCACGGTGACGGGCTTGGTGACGACGTTGTCCTTGATGTCGACGAGCAGCTTCTCCACCAGGCGCTGCACCTCGACCGGACGGTTCTGCACGTTGTCTACGATGTTGACCACGAGCTTCTCGACCAGGCGCTGCACCTCGACCGGCTTGTTGGACACCTTGTCGACGATGTTGACGATCGGCTGCTCGATCGTGCGTTCCAGCCGCACGGGCTTGTCGACGACCTTGTCGGCCATCGTGACGGTCGGCTTCTCGACGGTGCGGGTCACGGTGACCGGCTTGTCCACCACCTGATCGGTCATGGTGACCACGGGCTTCTCGATCCGGCGACCGACCGTCATCGGCTTGTCGACCACCTGATCGGTCACCGTGACCTTCGGCTTCTCGATCCGGCGCGTCACCGAAACCGGCTTGTCCACCACCTGATCGGTCACCGTCACCACCGGCTTCTCGATCCGGCGACCCACCGTCATCGGCTTGTCGACGACCTGATCCTTCACCGTGACCACGGGCTTCTCGGTCGTGCGCGTGACGGTGACCGGCTTGTCGATCACCCGGTCGGTCATGGTCACGACGGGCTTCTCGGTGGTCCGGGTCAGGGTGACCGGCTTGTCGATCACCCGATCGTTCACCGTGACCACGGGCTTCTCGGTAGTGCGGGTCACCGTGACCGGCTTGTCGACGACCTGATCGTCTACGCGCACCACCGGCTTCTCCACGCGACGGGTGACCGTGACCGGCTTGTCCACCACCTGATCGGTGACGGTGACGCGGGGCTTCTCCACCACCCGGCTGATCTTCACGGGCTTGTCGCGCACCTCGTCGGTCACCGTGACGACCGGCCGCTCCACCATGCGGCTGACCCGGGCCGGCTTGTCCACCACCTGATCGACGGTGTCCACGACGAGCCGTTCGATCACCCGCTCCATCCGCACCGGCTTGTCGACGACCTTTTCCACGGGATGCTCGACCAGGCGCTCCACGGTGTAGGGCCGGTCGACCCCCTTGTCGACTACACGCATCGGCTCGTCCATTGGCTTACGGCGTTCGCTGTTGGCCATGATGCCTCCATTGATCAGTTTGTCCCGGCCTTTTGCCCGCATTCCTATCCGTGGGCCTTGGAGAGAATTTCGATATACCTGCGCACCCGGTCATTCAAACACAGCAGCACACTTTGTCCAGGAAACGTTTTGGCCACCATTCGGCATCCTGACCTCGTGTTCCGCGTACGAGAGGCACATATATTGCACCCGAATTCGGATATCGGTGCCGGTTTCCGGCAAATGGGGTTCACACCACTCGGTGTCGAATGGGAACACAAAGCGGCCACGACCGGGGAAACAGGCTTTCGCGCGGCTTCCGAACCGCCTCCGGAATTACAGAGATGACATTCGAGATCGCGGCAGTTTAGCGCGCCACCTCCGAATCGTCCATGGAATTACAATAATGCAATTCTCGACGGCCGGGAATTCGACGGATTCCCGCAACCGAATAACCCGGCCATTTATCGCGAAATGGCAACGACGGCGAAAGCGGCGGCCGGGCAAGCGAATCGAGGGTTCCGGATCGAGATCGCGGCTGCTACGGTCAGTCTCGAAATGGAACCAGATCCCGGCCGTGCCGGGGCGACACAGAGGGGTGGGCCCATGCCCGGCCACGACCACACCGCCGACGCCGCCACCCTGGCCCGGCTGCTCGACGACCGCTGGACCTGCCGCCAGTTCCGGCCCGAGCCGGTAGCGCGCGAGACCGTCGAGCAACTGCTGCTGCTGGCGCAGCGCACCCCGTCCTGGTGCAACACCCAGCCCTGGCAGGTCGTGGTCACCGCAGGCGCGGGCACCGACCGGTTCCGCAAAGAACTGCTCGAGCACGTCCGCGGCGCCGGCGCCGAACCCGACTTCCCGTTCCCGGCGCAGTACACCGGCGCGTACCGGGATCGCCGCAAGGCCTGCGGATTACAGCTCTACGAGAGCGTGGGCGTCGCCAAGGGCGACCAGGCCGGGACCATGCGGCAGATGGTGCGCAACTTCGAGCTGTTCGACGCGCCGCACGTCGCGATCATCAGCACCGAGGCCGATCTCGGGGTCTACGGCGCGATCGACTGCGGCCTCTACATCGGCAACTTCCTACTCGGCGCGCAGGCGCTGGGGCTGGGCGCCGCGCCGCAGGCGGCCCTGGCCACCTACGCGCCGTTCCTGCGCGCGCACTTCGCGATTCCGGAGCACCGCAAGATCGTCGCGGGCATCTCCTTCGGCTATCCCGATCGCGCGCACCCGGTGAACGGTTTCCGCACCGCCCGGGCCGGGCTCGACGAGGTGCTCACCTGGCACCACGACTGAACCCGGCTCAGGACGACAGCGGCAGGTCGCGCGCGCCGAGACCGGGGCCGGGCTCGGGCGCGACCTCGCGGGCGGTGAGTTCGCTCGCGCAGCAATCACATTCGAGCCGGATGTGCGCCTCGCCCGGGCAACCCCGGTGCCCGTAGCGCACCGGCGGGCCGTCGGTGGCCATGTGGGTATCGCCCCAATCCCGGATCGCCATCAGGATCGGATAGATGTCGTGGCCCTTGGGAGTGAGCCGGTACTCCTCGTACGCGCCGACCGCGGCCTTCTGCTTCACCAGGATGCCGTGCTCGAGCAGCCGGTCCAGGCGGTCCTGCAATCGCCCGCGGGAGATGCCGAGCGCGCTCTGGAACGCGTTGAAACGCCGGATGCCGGAGAACGAATACTTCAGGATCAGCAGTGTCCAGCGGTCACCGAAGATCACCAGCGGCCGCGTGATCGAGCACGGCTCCTCGGCAAGTTCTTCGTAGCGCACGAGTCGATGCTACCCAGCCCGCCGGAGCGCGGCGGGCCCCTTTCGTCACGTTACAGCGGGATGTTCTTGTGGTGACTCGCCCGCGCGGGCGCGGCGGCCAGCGCCGCGGCGATCGTGCTGCGCGTCTTGGCCGGATCGATGACCTCGTCCACCACGCCGATCGCGACCGCGCGCTCGACGCCGCCGGCGATCTGCTCGTGCTCGGCGGTCAGCCGCTCGTGCAGCGCTTCGCGCTCGTCCTCGGGCGCGGCGGCCAGCGCCTTCTTGTGCAGGATGCCGACCGCGGCCTTGGCGCCCATGACCGCGACCTCGGAGCCCGGCCACGCGTAGACCGCGGTCGCGCCCAGCGCCCGCGCGTTCATCGCGATGTAGGCGCCGCCGTAGATCTTGCGGGTCACCAGGGTGACGCGCGGGACCCGGGCCTCGGCGAAGGCGTGCAGCAGCTTCGCGCCGCGGCGCACCACGCCCTCCCACTCCTGGCCGAGGCCGGGCAGGTAACCGGGAACGTCGGTGACCACGATCAGCGGGATGCCGAACGCGTCGCACAGGCGCACGAAACGCGCTGCCTTCTCGGCGCTTTCGGAGTTCAGGCAGCCGCCCAGGCGCAGTGGGTTGTTGGCCAGCACACCGACCGTGCGGCCGCCCAGCCGGCCCAGACCCACCACCATGGAGCGGGCGTAGCCGGCCTGGATCTCCTCGAAAGAGCTTTCCCCGTCGACGTTGTCGAGCAGCTCGTGGATGATCGGCTTCACGTCGTAGGCGCGCTTGGCCGATTCCGGCAGCATCGCCTTGAGATCGATGTCGCCGTGCGCGGCCGCGGTCAGATCGAACTCGCCCTGTTCGGCGAACATCGACACCAGGCGGCGCGCACGGTGCAGCGCGTCGGACTCGCTCTCGGCGACGATGTGGCACACGCCGGACTTCTTGCCGTGGGTCACCGGACCGCCGAGGGTCTCCATGTCCACGTTCTCACCGGTCACCGAGCGGACCACGTCGGGGCCGGTCACGAAGACCCGGCCCTCGGGCGCCATGATCACCAGATCGGTCAGCGCCGGGCCGTAGGCGGCGCCGCCGGCGGCGAAGCCGAGCACCACCGACAACTGCGGCACCCGCCCGGACGCGCGCACCATCGCCTCGAAGACCAGGCCGACCGCGTGCAGCGCCTCGACACCCTCGGCCAGGCGTGCGCCGCCGGAGTGCCAGATGCCGACCACGGGCACACCGGAATCGATGGCGGTGTCGATCGCGTCGACGATGTGCTTGCAGCCCGCCACACCCATCGCGCCACCCATGACGGTCGCGTCCGAGCAGTAGGCCACGGTGCGGACACCGTCGACCTCGCCGATCGCGGCGAGCACGCCGGACTTGTCGCGCGGATGCAGCGGCAGCACGGTGCCGGGATCGAAGAACCGCTGCAGCCGGCCCATCGGATCGCGCGGGTCGGTCGCGGTGTCCGGTTGAAACGCGGGCGCCATGGTTGTCATCGCGTTTTCTCCTCGAAGTCTGAATGCGCCGCTACCGCGGCTGCTTACGGCCGATCCCCGGCCGGTGACGGGCAATGTGGCTGCCCGCCCCCGACCGGGGATCGTTGATATGCAGTCCGAATCGGTTGCGGCTACGCGCGACCGAAGGCGAGCGCGACGTTGTGCCCACCGAAACCGAAGGAGTTGTTGATCGCGTACTCGATCTCCTGGCGACGGGCTTCGCCGTGCACCACATCGAGATCGATCTCCGGATCCTGGTTCTCCAGGTTCAGCGTCGGCGGCACGATGCCGTCGCGGATCGCCAGCACGGTGAGCACGGACTCGAGGGCGCCGACAGCGCCGATCGAGTGGCCCAGCGCGGACTTCGGCGCGTAGACCGACGCGTGGTTGCCCACGGCCTTGTTGATCGCGTTCGCTTCCGCGGTGTCGCCGATCGGCGTCGCGGTGGCGTGCGCGTTGACGTGGGTGATGTCCTTTTTGGTCAGACCAGCGGTCTGCATCGCCCGGGTCATCGCGCGAGCCGCGCCGTCACCCGAGGGATCCGGAGCGACCAGGTGGTAGCCGTCGGAGGTGATGCCCGCGCCCATCAGGCGCGCGTGGATGGTGGCGCCACGAGCCTTGGCGTGCTCCTCGGTCTCGATGACCATGAGCGCGCCGGCCTCACCGAAGACGAATCCGTCGCGGTCCCGGTCGAAGGGGCGCGAGGCGCCCTTCGGGTCGGCATTGTTGGTGCTCATCGCGCGCATCATGGAGAATGCCGCGATCGGAATCGAGTCGATGTAACCCTCGACGCCGCCCGTGACGACCATGTCCGCGTCGCCCATGGCGATCATCCGCCACGCGTTGGCGATGGCCTCGGAGCCGGACGAGCATGCCGAGACCGGAGTGACCACTCCTGCCCGGGCCTTCAGTTCGAGACCGACCACGGCCGAGGGGCCGTTCGGCATCACCATCTGAACAGCCAGCGGCGAAATCTTGCGGTAGCCACCGGTCTTCAGCTTGTCGACCGAATCGATGAGGGCGTCGCCGCCACCGAGTCCGGTACCGATAGCCACACCCAGCCGCTCCGGATCGACCTCCGGCGAGCCCGCGTTGCGCCAGACCTCACGGCCCAGCACCATCGCGAGACGCTCGACATACGCCATGCGACGAATCTCGACCCGGTCCAGCAGGGTATCCGGGTTGACCTTCAGGTGGCCGCCGATGCGGACCGGAAGGCCGTATTCCTCGACGAAGGAATCCTCGAGAACGTCGATACCGCTCTCGCCGTTGAGGAGTCCCTTCCACGTCGCATCGACGTCGCCCGCGATCGACGTGGTCGCCGCCATGCTGGTGACGACGACGTTGGGGAAATTCCCGTTCAAGGTGGAAGGAGTGGTCACTGTTTCGGCCCTACTCGGCGTCGAACTTGGCCTTGAGCTCCGCGGCGGCTTCGCTGTTCTCCGCCTCGAGCTTCTGGATGTAGGAAACAGCGTCGCCCACGGTCTTCAGGCTCGCCAGATCCTCGTCCGGGATCTTGACGCCGTACTTGTCCTCGGTCTGAACGGCGATCTCGACCATGGACAGCGAGTCGATGTCCAGGTCATCGACGAAGGACTTCTCGATGGTCACCTCGGAGGGTTCGATACCCGTAACCTCTTCGATGATCTTGCCGAGTTCCTCGACGATTTGTTCCTGGGTCAGAGCGGCCACTTGGTGGCTCCCTTCTTGTTTCCTTGTGTAGGGCTCTTGGAGTGTTTCGTTTCGAGTGCGGCGATGGTTATCACCGACTCGGTCACAACCGCGTGCGGACACGCGGGTGCGGGAGGAAAGCTAGCCGGAAGTCGTGAATCCCGCCAATGCGGGGAGGTCTTCCGGAGTCTTCAGGGCCAGCGTGGGCGTGCCCTTGAGTTCCCGCTTGGCGATGCCGACCAGCGTGCCCGCCGGCGGCAACTCCCACACCGCGGACACACCGGCGGCGCGGACGGTAGCGGTGCACAGGTCCCACCGGACGGGCCGGGTGACCTGGGCGGCGAGCTTGTCGACCGCGTCCTGGCCGGAGGCCACCGGCTTGCCGTCGAAGTTCGACAGCAGCGTACGGGTCGGCTCGCCGGGCACGATCCGGGCGATCGCCGCGGCCACCGCGTCCTGGGCCGGAGCCATGAACTCGGTGTGGAAGGCACCCGCGACGGGCAGGGCGCGCACGCGCGCCTTCTCCGGCGGGTTGGCGGCCAGTTCGGCCAGCGCCTCGAGCTTGCCGGCGGCCACGATCTGGCCGGCCGCGTTGCGGTTGGCCGGGATCAGGTCGAGTTCGGCGAGACGCTGGAGCACGGCGGCTTCGTCGCCACCGAGCACCGCGGACATGCCGGTCGGCTCGAGCGCGCACGCCTTGGCCATCTCCGCACCACGGAGGGCGGCCAGGGCCACCGCCTCGTCGGAGGAGATGACTCCGGCGACCGCGGCGGCGGCGAGCTCGCCGACGGAATGTCCGGCGACGATGGTATCGGCCGGAATCACTTCGCGGTCGATGCGGGAGAACGCCAGCAGCGCGGCGGCGACCACCAGCGGCTGGGTGACGGCAGTGTCGGTGATCTCCTCGGCCGTCGCGGTGGTGCCGAGACGGACCAGATCCAGGCCGGAGGCCATGGACCAGAGGGCGAGGCGATCATTCGCGCCAGGGAGGTCGAGCCAAGGCGCGAGCATGCCGGGTGTCTGGGACCCCTGTCCAGGGGCGAACATCGCGATCACGTCTCTAAGAAAACACTGTGTTGTGGGTCGCAAGAGATGTCGACGCGAATGAAGGTTTGGAAGGGCTTTTGTAGGGGTCCCACAAAAGCCCTAGTGGGTTGTCCGGATCGAGCCATTTGCCGATTCTGTTACAGGCCCTCGTGACCGGCTGAGAGCTGTGAGGCATCCGGGGCGGAAGTCGACGGTTCGTTACGAGTTCGTGTCAAACGACCCACTGTTGCCGCGATCCGGAGCACATAGGCATCCCGGGGATTCATCGGATCCCGGCCCGTGACCTCACCGATTCGTTTGAGTCGGTAGCGAACCGTATTTGGATGGACGTACAGCTGACGGGCACACGTCTCGACCGCGCCACCACAATCCAGATAGGCATCGAGCGTGTCCGCGAGCGACGATCCTGCCGCAGCCAACGGGAGCACAAGATACTCGTTCAGCGCCTCGACCGCAGCACGATCGCCCAACAAGGCGCGTTCGGGCAACAACTCCGCCGCGTGCACCGGCCGCGGCGCGCCACGCCAGCCGACCACCGCCTCCATTCCCGCCAGCGCCTCCACGGCCGACGCGTGCGCGGCGCCCAGCGTGCGCATGGTCGGGCCGATCACCACCGGGCCGTCCGAAAAGACCTCACCCAGGAGATCGGCCAGAAAGGGTGAGGCGTAACCGTTCTCGCCCAAATGCCCGCTGACCACCATCACCAGCCGCGCACCCTGCACCACGGCCAGCGCCGAACGACTGTGCCGGGCGGCGATGGTGTGCACCGAGCCCACCATGCCGACGCCCTGATCCCCCGGCGGCGTGCCCACGAGCACCGTCGCCGCGGCGGTCGCGTCCCAGTTCAGCGTCGCGGCCCGGGACAGCATGTCCGGGCCGGTGTCGCCGCGCACCACCGCGTCGACGACCAGCGCCTCCAGCCGGGTGTCCCACGCGCCGCGCGACTCCGCGGCGCTGGCGTACACCGAAGCGGCCGCGAAACCGAGCTCACGCCCGTATCGCAGCACCGCCTCGGTCAACGCCACCAGCTGCCGGTCGTTGCGCGCCAGCGCGGGCAGCCACTGCTCGAAGAACTCCATGGCCACCCGGACCATGTCGACGGTCTGGCGCAGCGTCAACCGGCGCGCCAGATCCTGCGGAATCACCTGGAAGGCGTCCAGCGAGAACCGGATATCGCTGTCCGGATCCTGTAGCCACTCCAGGAAGTTCACCACCGCGGTCTGCACCAGCATCTGGACGCCGGCCCGCTGGGCGGCGTCCAGATCGGCGAAGAACGGCAACCGATCCTGCATCGACCCGACCGCCTCGGTGGAGAGGCGTCCCGAGAACTGCTTCACTCTTTTGAGCAGCGTGTCCGGGAGCGGGTCGCGGGTTTGCCGGTTCGGGGAGAGCGCGCCCGTCGGCAGATACACCTCGTGCTCGGATGAGCCCTCGGAGATCCTCCTCGGCCGCGGCGGTTTACGGTCCACGTTCCAATAGTCCGCTATGCCAGATCGTCCGCTGAATCCACGGCCGATTTCGGCGCGGCGTCGACGTCGGCGATGCGGTACTTCGCAGCGGCCTCGACCACCTTGGCCGGGTCGATTCCGCCGGTACGCGCCAAGCCGTCCAGCGCGGCGACCACGATCGACTGGGCGTCGACGTTGAAGACACGGCGAGCGGCCGGGCGGGTATCGGAGAAACCGAAGCCGTCGGTGCCCAGCGTGGTGAAATCGCCCGGCACCCACTTGCGGACCTGATCCGGCACCGCACGCATCCAGTCGGTCGCGGCGATGTAGGGGCCCTGCACCCGCGCGAGCGCCTCGGTCACATACGGCTGGGCGATGTCGCCGGCGGGATCACGCAACTGGGCGATCTCCTTGGCCAGCGCCTCCTTGCGCAGCTCACCCCACGAGGTCACCGACCAGACATCGGCCTGCACACCCCAGTCCCGGGCCAGGATCTCCTGCGCGCGCAGACCGTCGGGCACCGTGACGCCCGAGACCAGGATCTGGGCGCGCACCTCGCCCTCGCCACCGCGCTTGTAGAGATAGAGGCCCTTGAGCAGACCCTCGATATCGAGGTTCTCCGGCTCGGCCGGCTGCTGGTACGGCTCGTTGTAGAGGGTGATGTAGTAGAAGATGTCCTCGCCGCCGAAGGCGTCGGCGGTGCGCTCGCGCGTCTCGGTGCCCGGCACCGCGTAGGGCAGCGCCGGCGGCTTGCCGCCGCCGTACATCCGGCGCAGACCGTCGCGCACGATGTGGGCCAGCTCGAAGGAGAAGGCCGGATCGTAGGTGACGACCGCCGGATTGGTGGACGCCAGCAGCAGCGAATGACCGTCGTTGTGCTGCAGGCCCTCACCGGTGAGCGTGGTTCGCCCGGCGGTAGCTCCGAGCACGAAACCGCGCGCCAGCTGATCGGTGGCGGCCCACAGGCCGTCGCCGGTGCGCTGGAACCCGAACATCGAATAGAAGATGTAGAGCGGGATCATCGGCTCGCCGTGGGTGGCGTAGGAGGTGCCCGCCGCGGTGAACGACGCGGTGGAACCGGCCTCGTTGATGCCCTCGTGCAGGATCTGCCCGACGGTGCTCTCTTTGTAGGCAAGCATCAATTCCGCGTCCACGGAGGTGTACAACTGCCCGTTGCGGTTGTAGATCTTCAACGAAGGGAACCACGAGTCCATGCCGAAGGTCCGGGCCTCGTCCGGGATGATCGGCACGATCCGCTTGCCGATCTCCTTGTCCCGCAGCAGTTCCTTCATCAGGCGCACCAGCGCCATGGTGGTGGCCACCTGCTGCTTGCCCGAGCCCTTGCGCACCGACTTGTAGGCCTCGTCGCCGGGCAGTTGCAGAGGCTTTGCCGCACTGCGCCGTTCGGGCAGGAAACCGCCGAGGGTCTTGCGGCGGTCCAGCATGTACTGGATCTCGCGGGCGTCCTTGCCGGGATGGTAGTACGGCGGCAGGTACGGATCCTTCTCCAGCTCGGCATCCGAGATCGGGATGCGCTGCAGATCGCGGAAATCCTTGAGGTCCTGCAGGGTCAGCTTCTTCATCTGGTGCGTGGCGTTGCGGCCCTCGAAGTGCTTGCCGAGGGTGTAGCCCTTGATGGTCTTGGCCAGGATCACCGTCGGCTGGCCCTTGTGCGCCATCGCCGCCGCGTAGGCCGCGTACACCTTGCGGTAGTCGTGGCCGCCGCGCTTGAGATTCCAGATGTTCTCGTCGCTGAGATCCTGGACCAGCGCCTTGGTGCGCGGATCCCGGCCGAAGAAGTGATCGCGCACGTAGGCGCCGTCATTGGCCTTGTAGGTCTGGAAGTCGCCGTCGGGGGTGGTGTTCATCAGGTTCACCAGCGCGCCGTCGCGGTCCGCGCCGAGCAGCGCGTCCCACTCCCGGCCCCAGATCACCTTGATGACATTCCAGCCGGCGCCGCGGAAGAACGACTCCAGCTCCTGAATGATCTTGCCGTTGCCGCGCACCGGGCCGTCGAGCCGCTGCAGGTTGCAGTTGATCACGAAGGTCAGGTTGTCCAGGCCCTCGTTCGCGGCGACCTGGATCAGGCCGCGCGACTCCGGCTCGTCCATCTCGCCGTCGCCGAGGAACGCCCAGACGTGCTGATCGGTGGTGTCCTTGATACCGCGGTCGTTCAGGTAGTGGTTGAACCGCGCCTGATAGATGGCGTTCATCGGGCCCAGGCCCATGGACACCGTCGGGAACTCCCAGAAATTGTTCAGCAGCCGCGGATGCGGATACGACGGCAGGCCGTGGCCCAGGCCGCCGTGGCTGTACTCCTGCCGGAAGCCGTCCATCTGCTCGGTGGACAGGCGGCCCTCCAGGAAGGCGCGCGCGTAGACGCCCGGCGAGGCGTGGCCCTGGATGAAGATGGAATCGCCGCCGCCGGAATGATCCTTGCCGCGGAAGAAGTGGTTGAAGCCCACCTCGTAGAGCGCCGCCGAGGACGCGTAGGTGGAGATATGGCCGCCCACACCGATACCCGGCCGCTGCGCGCGATGCACCATGATCGCCGCGTTCCAGCGGATCCAGGCGCGGAAGCGCCGCTCCACCTCCTCGTCGCCGGGGAACCACGGCTCGTTCTCGGTGGGGATGGTGTTGACGTAGTCGGTGGACGTCAACGACGGAATGGCGACCCGGCGCTCCCCGGCGCGCTCCAACAGCCGCAGCATCAGGTAGCGCGCACGGCCGGGACCCTCCCGGTCGAGCATTTCATCGAACGACTCGAGCCATTCGCTGGTTTCCTCCGGATCGATGTCCGGTAGGTAGGACGCCACTCCTTCGCGGATGACCCGAACCCGCGCGGCGGCCTGATGCGAGGGCTTCGCGTCGCCGGCGGCGGGGTCGGAGTTCGGCACAGCGGATTTCGCTGGAGCGGAAGAGTGGATCAGGTCGGTCAAATCTGCTCCTCGTACAGGGGGTGGACAAGCTGGTTGGCGTCTGTATCCCCGGGCGGGTCGCTGAGGTTGTGCGAACCACCCGTCTACGTAAGGTCCGGGCGCACCTTCCATCCTGGCCGAAGGCGCGTCCCAGGTCATCATGTCAGCAGGAAATCCAGTACGGTTTCCTCCGCAGCGGGTTACCCGGTAGTTTTCCGGCGCGCGCCCGCGTCCATCGATGCCGCCCCTGACAAACACCGAGAGCGGGAGTGTGATGAAGCTGCTGGATCCACGCCGATTCGGACTGCTATGCGCGGCGACCGCCGTCGCCGCGGGTCTGACCGTCGCGGGCTGCGCGAATCGGGTCGAAGGCGTCGCCAACCCGAACACCGCCGATCTGGCCGCGTACAAGACCGAGGCGGCCGCCTCCTCCGCCGCGGCGACCTCGTCGCGCCAGGCCGCCGCGCAGGCCCAGGCGGTCAGCGAGAACTGCGCCCAGTTCCCTACGACGACCGGCGTCGGCGTCAAGGCCTACAACGATTTCGTCGACGCCCACGATTCGAACGCGCCCGACTACGCCGCCAAGCGCGACGGCGCCGCGCAGACCCTCGACGATGCCGCGAACAAGGTCGAGGCCGGAGTGAACAGCATCGCCGGCGGCGCGCTGCCGGATGATCTTGCCGGTAAATTTTCCGCATACGTCGCGGCCGCCCGGCTGCTGGCCGAGGAGACGCGGAAAATGACGTACACCGCGCCGGTAGGCGGCCTCAACGAGGCAAGCAAGCAGGTCAACGACGCCCGCACCGCCGTGCGCGAGGCGTGCCCGAAACGCTGAAAACCGACCGAAAACCCGAGATGCACCCGCGACATTCGGCAGTAATTCGGCCGATCGGCTTGCGCTCGGGCCGATAACCATGTTCGCTTGCAACTACCTATTGTCTCGGGAGTTGAGGAGGACACCACCGTGGTCGCCGCGGCGGACGCGCAGAACTACGCTCAGAAGCTTGGCATTACTCACGGCATGGTTGTCCAGGAACTGGGATGGGACGAGGACACCGACGACGACCTGCGGGCCGATGTCGAAGAAGCCATCGGCAGTGAAATGGTCGACGACGACACCGACGAGGTGGTCGATACCGTTTTGCTCTGGTGGCGCGAAGGGGACGGCGATCTGGCCGACGAGCTGATGGAGATCATCAGTCCGCTCGCCGACGACGGCGTCATCTGGGTCCTCACCCCCAAGACCGGCAAACCTGGCCATGTCGATCCGAGCGAGATCGCCGAATCCGCGCCCACGGCGGGCCTGACGCAGACTTCTGCGATCAGCCTGGGTTCGTGGACCGGAAGTCGCCTCGTGCAGCCCAAGGCTCCTACCAAGCAGCGCTGAGTACAGGCAGCGCTGACCCATTCGCTATGGTTTTCGCCGGGCGATGTGCAGTCGCCCGGCGAAACCCGACACGATGGAGGACTCGCGGATGGCCCTGGACGGACCCTTGGAAATCGGTGCGCTCGCACCCGATTTCACGTTGAAGGATCAGAACAACCAGGACGTCACGCTGTCGTCTTTCCGGGGCGAGAAGAACGTGCTCATCGTGTTCTATCCGCTCGCCTTCACCGGCATCTGCCAGGGTGAGCTGTGCAAGGTACGCGACGAACTGCCCAAGTTCCAGAACGACAGCGCCGAAATCCTCGCCATCTCCGTGGGCCCGCCCCCCACCCACAAGATCTGGGCCGCCGAACAGGGCTACGTCTTCCCGCTGCTGTCCGATTTCTGGCCGCACGGCGCCGTCGCCCAGTCCTACGGCGTCTTCAACGAGAAATCCGGCTACCCCAACCGCGGCACCTTCGTCGTCGACAAGACCGGCCACATCCGGTTCTCCGAAATGAACGGCCCCGGAGAGCCCCGTGACCAGGCGGCTTGGGAGAAAGCGCTCGCCGCGCTAGATTCATAAACCGCGCCGCCGGTTCCGATCGGCGGCCCCGCGCGTATAGCTCAGCGGTAGAGCACTGGTTTTACACACCAGCGGTCGGGGGTTCGATCCCCTCTGCGCGCACCCTTTCTCGTTCGCGGCGGATTTTCTCCCGCCGATCGCCTCCGATTATCGAGACGAACCGCCCGGTATGCCTGGTTTCGTTGCAGGATGTGGCTGTGACTAATCGTGTTCAGGGGTTGCTCGGGGTCGAGTTTCCGGTGGTGCAGGCGCCGATGACGTATATCGCGCGGGCGGAGTTGGCGGCGGCGGTGTCCGAGGCGGGTGGGCTCGGGATGATCGAGACGTTGACGCCGGAGGGGCGGGCGGATCTGGTGCGGGTGCGGGAGTTGACGGGGCGGCCGGTCGCGGCGAATTTGATGATTCAGGGGTGGAAGGGGGATCCGTCGATCGTGGGGGTGCTGGCGGATGCCGGTGTGCGGCAGGTGTTCACCTCCGCGGGGGATCCGGGGCTGTTCACCGAGCGGCTGCACGACGCGGGAATGACCGTGGTGCATGTGGTGGGGTCGTTGAAGGGGGCGCTCAAGGCGCAGGCCGCGGGTGTCGACGCGCTGGTGGTCGAAGGGGTGGAGGGCGGCGGGTTCAAATCGGCGCTGGGCGCCTCGACGCTGGTGCTGCTGCCGCTGATCGCCCAGCACGTGGACCTGCCGCTGATCTGCGCGGGCGGCATCTGCGACGCGCGCTCGGCGGCGGCCGCGGTGGCGCTGGGCGCCGAGGGTGTGCAGATGGGCACCCGCATGCTGGCCAGCGCGGAGGCGGCGGTGCACGCGAACTTCAAGGACGCGATCGTCGCCGCCGACGACGCCGGAACGGTGCTGCTCGACCTCCCCGGCAATCCGACGATGCGGGTGCTGCGGGTCGGGCTGGCGGCGCGGGCCGGCGAGAACGGCTCCGGCGCAAAGCTGCTCGGGCGCATCGAAGACCTGTACTTCGCGGGCGATCTGGAGGCCAGCGTGGCCAACACCGGCCAGGTGTCGGCGCGCATCACCGAACTGCGGTCCGTCGCGGACATCGTGCGCGACACCTGGTGCGGCATCGGATCGGTGCTCGACGGGGCCCGGACACGACTGGGCTGACCGTGCCGCGTTGATTGCGCTTCGGTAACCCGCTGCCGCGTTCCGGCCCGCGCCGCTCGCGATCCCCTAGCGTCAGGCGCTGGAATCGCGACCCACGGGAACCGGGAGTGCCGATGTTCGTAGCGATCACGGCGACGATGCTGGTGATCTTGGGCTGGGCCTGCGTGTCGGGCACCCTGTGGCGCTGGAGCGTGACCGCGCCGCTGGCCATGGTCGTGGTGGGCGTGCTGGTGGGCTGGGCCAGTGACGACTGGCTGGCCACCGCGATCAATACCACTGCCGCGCAACGGGTCGTGGAGTTCCTGCTGGCGCTGTTCCTGTTCAACGACGCCACCGAGATCCGGGACCGGATCGCGCGCGGCACCGGGGTCACCCGGCTGTTGCTGGTGGCGTTCCCGCTGAGCGTGGTCGCCGCGACGGCATTGGCGGGGGTGCTGTGGCCGGGGATGTCGTGGGCGGTGTGGCTGCTGCTGGCCTGCATCGTGGTGCCGATCGATCTGGTGCCCGCGCAGACGGTGCTGCGTGATCCGCGCGTGTCCGAACGGGTCCGGCACACCATCAATGTCGAGAGCGGTTTCAACGACGGCCTGGTGGCGCCGGTTTTCGGCTTCGCGCTGGCGGCGGCCACCGCGTCCACGCACGCCGGGGCGGCGCTGGCCGACGCGCTGCCCGCGATGCTGTACGCGGTGCTGCTCGGCGTGCCGGTGGGCGCGGTGGCCGGCCTCGGCATGTCCCGCGCGGCCGGGCGCGGCTGGACCGATCCGCGCGCCATGCGGATCGGCACGCTGGCGATCCCGGTGCTGGCCTACAGCGCGACCGTGGCGATCGGCGGCAACGGGTTCGTCGCGGCATTCCTGGCCGGGCTGGCCTATCGCGCGACGCACGGCGAGATCGAGGGCGAGCCCCTGGAGTTGACCGAGGATCTGGCCCAGTTCTGCAGTCTGGGGCTGTGGTTCGCCGTCGGGAACATCGCGGTGGGTGTGCCCTGGCTGGACTGGCGGGTCCTGGTCTACGGCCTGCTCGCTCTGACCGTGGTGCGCACGGTGCCGGTCGCGATCTCGATGCTCGGGTCGCGCTTCTCCTGGCGGGAGCGGCTGCTGCTCGGCTGGCTCGGACCGCGCGGGGTCGCCTCGATCGTATTCGGGTTGCTCGCGATCAACGGGCTCACCGGCGAGGGCGATATCGAGTTGGCGGTCGGCGTCACGGTCGTCGTCGTCACCGGCAGCGTCGTCCTGCACGGTCTCGGTGCGCCGTTCCTTGCCGATCGCTACGGGACTCGGCACGCCTGAAGCCCGAGAACGGCTGCGCCGGAACCGGACGCCACACGCGACCATCCCGGCGGACGAAAGTCGCCGCGGCTCAGCGACATTCCCTCAGCCGGGCCGGTGTGCCCCGACGGCCCGGGTGTTGAGCGCTTCGACCGCACCGACCAGTGGCGCGAGTTCGGGGTCGGCCGCCGCGTGACCGAGTGCCGCGGCGAGGGCGGCGTCATGGGTGGGGCGGGCCCCGTCGAGCAGTTCCAGGCCGGCCGGCGTGACGTCGGTGTAGATGCCGCGGCGGTCGTCCGGGCACAGGTAGCGCTGGAGCAGGCCGCGATCCTCGAGCCGGGTGACCAGCCGCGTGGTGGCGCTCTGACTGAGCACGACGGCCTCGGCCACCTGGTTCATCCGCAGGTGCCCGCCGGGACCGTCGTGCTGGCGGCTCAGCACGACCAGCAGCGAGTACTCGCGCACGCTCAGCTGGTGCCCGGCTTGCAGCGCGCGCTCGATCTGCCCTTCGATCCGGTCGTGCAGCAGCGAGAGGGCGTACCAGCCGTCGGCCAGGCCGGTCAGTGCGGCGTCTGCGGTCATATGCCCAGGATAGATGACCAGAGCAATAGCCAGTGCTTGCAACTAAATGCGTATGCAATTATTGTCGACGCTTGTTAAGTTCCTGCGCAATGAATTCGTGGAGGCTTGCTCATGCCGCTCGCACTACTGGCCCTGACGCTCGGGGCCTTCGGGATCGGGACGACGGAGTTCGTCGTCGTCGGGCTGCTGCCCGCCATCGCCGACACCTACGCGGTGTCCATCCCCACCGCGGGCCTGCTGGTCACGGGGTACGCGCTCGGCGTGGTCGCCGGCGCGCCGCTGATGACCGGGCTGGGCACCCGGGTGTCCCGCAAACGCATGCTGCTGGGCATGCTGGTGCTGCTCGTCGCGGGCAACGTGATCTCCGCCGCCGCACCGACTTTCGGCCTGATGCTGACCGGCCGCGTCGTCGCCTCGCTGGCGCACGGCGCGTTCTTCGGCATCGGCGCGGTGGTCGCGGGCACGCTGGTGCGCCCGGACCGCCGCGCGAGCGCGATCGCCGTCATGTTCACCGGCCTCACCGTCGCCACGATGGTCGGCGTGCCGCTGGGCACGCTGCTCGGGCAGAGTTTCGGCTGGCGGCTGACGTTCCTGTTCGTGGCGCTGATCGGCCTGCTCGGCCTGGTGGGCGTCGCACTGCTCGTGCCCGCACAGCCCGCGCCGCGCGAGGCCCGGCTCACCGGCGAGCTCGCCGTGTTCCGCAATCCGCAGGTGCTGCTGGCGATGGCGATGACCGTGCTCGGGTTCGGCGGCGTCTTCGCCGCGATCACCTACCTCGCGCCGATGATGACCGAGGTCACCGGCTATGCCGAGAGTTCGGTGACCTGGCTGCTGGTGCTGTTCGGGCTGGGCTTCTTCCTGGGCAACCTGATCGGCGGCAAGTTCGCCGACCGCCACCTGATGCCGATGCTCTACAGCACCCTCGGCGGCCTGGCCGTCGTCCTGGCGCTGTTCACGGTGACCGCGCACAACAAGGTCGCCGCGGCGATCACGGTGGTGCTGATCGGCGCGCTCGGCTTCGCCACCGTCCCGCCGCTGCAGAAGCGGGTCCTCGACCACGCGGCGGGCGCGCCGACGCTGGCCTCGGCCGTCAATATCGGCGCGTTCAACCTCGGCAACGCGCTGTCCGCGTGGCTCGGCGGCGTGGTGATCGCCGCGGGTTTCGGGTACACCGCGCCGAACTGGGTCGGCGTCGGGTTGGTCGTCGTGGCGCTCGCGCTGGCGGTCGTGTCCGGGCGTCTCGAACGCCGGACTACCGCGACCGGCGTGGCGGAACCCGAACTGGTCTCCGCCACGCCCTGATTCGCTCGCGGCGGCGCGTAAGTCGGCGGCACGGCCGGTTCCGGGCGATACAGTGAGTGCGGCCCACCCGGAACGGAGGCTCGCTCATGCGGCGCAGGTTCGGCACGAAGCTGGTGGCGGTGTGGCTCGCGGTGGTGCTGTGTGCCGCGCTCGCCTGCGGGTCCGACGACGGGCCGGGCGCCTTCCGGTTCCAGGTGGTGGAAGGCCAGAATCTCAACTATCTGTTCCGCGAGGGCAATACCGCGGCGCACCTGCTGCTGCGTTCCGGGACGGACCCGCGCGTGCTGGTCGCGTTCCCGGCCGGGAACAGCGGCACCGGACTCTGGTTCGAACCGTTGTCCGAGCCCGCGGAGTGGCAGCTGGACGCGCCGCCGAAGGCGGTGGCGGACAGGGATTCCCGTGGCCGCCCGCGCACCGGCATCCAGTTCACGGTGTCGATCGAGACGCGGAATCTGGTGCTGCGGGAGGCGGTGCTGTCCAACGTCCGGGTGCTGCGCGACTACAACCAGAAGGGCGTCGTTCCGGCCGAGGTGCTGGTGCGCCCGCGCTCGGACGACCCGATCGTCTGGGAGCGCGACCGCCTCGACGGCGGGCCGGGCTATCGCCTGGCGATCGAAATGCTCAGCGGCACAGCGACGGCCGGGAAATTCTTCACCGCGGGCCGGGACGGCATCCGCCTGCGCGTGACGGCCTCGACCGGCGACACTCCCCTGGCCCCGCTCGCCGGCGACGAGTTGCTCACCGGCGACGCGGCCCGGATCGACAGCGCCAGGGACACCCTCACCTTCCTCAGCTACCGGGAGAAGTTCCTCGGTGGATCCTGGCAGTACCTGACCTACTTCGGCCGCGACACCCTGATCTCGACCATGCTGCTGCTACCGGCGCTGGCCCCCGAGGCCGCCGAGGCGGGCATTCGCTCGGTGCTGGATCGCCTCGGGCCCGCGGGCGAGGTGGCCCACGAGGAGTCGCTGTCGGAGTTCGCGCTGCTGACGCGCGGCAAGAACAACCAACCGCCGAGCGACGCACCGATTCTCGACTATTCGATGGTCGACGAGAACTATCTGCTCGCCCCGGTGGCCGCCGCCTACCTGCTCGACGACGCGGCCGGCCGCGACCGCGCGGCCGGCTACCTGCGCGGCGACGCCGGGGCGGCGCTGGTGCGCAATCTGCGGCTGGTGGTGGCGAGCGCGGCGGCCTTCGCGGGCGCGCCGCAATACCGCAATCTGATCGGGCTGCAACCGGGCCGGGATGCCGGGCAGTGGCGCGACAGCGACACCGGACTCGGCGGCGGCCGGTACCCCTACGACGTGAACGCGATCCTCGTGCCCGCCGCGCTGGAGGCGACGGCGCGATTGAGCCGGAGCGGACTGCTCGACGCGTTCACCACCGAGCAGGATCGCTTCGACCTGGCGCAGGCGGCGGCCCACGCCGAGGTCTGGCGCGCGGAGGCACCGAAGTTGTTCACCGTGACCGTCGATCCGGCGCGGGCGCAGTCCGCGCTGGACGCCTACGCGGCCCGCATCGGCGTCCCGTCGACGGCGGTCGGCCCGGATCCCGTTGTCTTCCCGGCTGTTTCGCTCGACGCCGACGGCACCCCGATCCCGATCCAGCATTCCGACGAAGTCTTCGAGCTGCTGTTCGGCCACCCCGAGCCCGCCGACCTCGACCGCGGCGTCGCCACGCTGATCCGCCCGTTCCCGCTGGGCCTGCTGACCGGGGCCGGCATGGTCGTCGCCAACCCGGCGTTCGCCGATCCCGGCCTCCAGGACCGGTTCACCACCCACGACTACCACGGCACCGTGGTGTGGTCCTGGCAGCAGGCCGCGTTCGCCAGCGGACTGGATCGCCAGCTGCGCCGCACCGATCTCCCGCAGCCGATCCGCGACCGCCTCACCGCCGCGCAACGCGTCCTCTGGACGGCGATCGACGGCGCGAAATCCATGCGCAACTCCGAACTCTGGGGCTGGGGTTTCGACAACGGGGCCTTCCACGTCGTCCCGTTCGGCGCCCGCACCGGTGACGCCACCGAATCCAACGCGGCGCAACTCTGGAGCAGCGTCTACCTGGCGATTCCGCGTCCGAACTGAAACACATTGCTGCTGTTGACAGTTCGAGGGGGCTGCGTGAGACTGTGCGGCGACGGTCCGGCCGGGGGAGGGAATTACTATGGCTTTGCTGTCTTCATCCGACACACGATCCGCGTCGAAAACGCTGCCGCCCATGGTTTCCGGCGCGCGCCCGGTCATCGGGCACATCCGCGAGTTCGCCCGCGACGGCGAGCGGCTGCTCTGGCGCGGTTTCCGGGAGCACGGGCTGATCTTCCAGATGAAGATGCCCGGCTCCAACCCCTCGGTGGTCCTGCTCGGCCAGGAGCATTCCAAGCGGTTCTTCACCGACGAATCCATGTCGACCGCGGCCGCCTACCCGTTCCTGGGCCGGATGTTCGCCCCGGATTTCTACAGCCTCGGCGGCAAGGAGACCTACCGGCAGCAGAAGGACATCATGCTGCCCCGCTTCCAGGGCGCCGCCCTCGACGACTACGTCGAGGTGATGAACTCCCAGGCCGACCGGTTCCTCGAGAAGCTCGGCGACGCCGGGGAATTCGAGCTGACCGACACCTTCGGCCCGCTGGTGATGGAGATCGCGGCGCGCGCCTTCCTCGGCGAGCGCTTCGCCGAGGAGATGCCGGGCAAGGATTTCTTCGACGAGTACCGCACCTTCTCCGAGGGCCTGAACTTCATGCCGGGCTGGCTGCCCACGCCCACCGGGTTCCGCGCCGACCGCGCCCGGGACCGCCTCAAGGCCGCGATGGGCGCGATGATCGCTCAGCGCCGCCGGGGCACCGCCGAGGAATTCCCCGACTTCCTGTTCACGCTCGCGGAGTCCACCTATGAGGACGGCACCCCCGTCGAGGTGGACGTGCTGGTCAATATCGTGCTGCTGCTGGTGTGGGCGGGCCACGAGACCACCACCGGCGCGCTGTCGTGGGTGCTGGCCGATCTGCTGCAGCACCCCGAGGACCTGCGCCGCGCCCGCGCCGAAGCCGAGGCGGTCCTGGCCGAAGGCCCGCTGGATCTGGCGGCCTCCCGGAAACTGAAGTTCCTCGAGGCCTGCCTGTACGCCTCGGAGCAGGCGCATCCGATTTCCCCGGTGCTGCTGCGCAACCTGCTCCAGGAGGTGCGGATCGGCGGCTACACCCTGCCGGCGGGCACCGTGGTGTTCGCCGCCCCGATGGTCACCCATCAGCTCAAGGACGGGCAGCCCTGGGCCAACGACTTCCGGCCCGATCTGTTCCTGGGCCCGGACGCCAAGACCTACAAGGCGGCCATGATCGGCTTCGGCGGCGGCGTGCACCGCTGCCTCGGGGTGAACTTCGCCCGGATGGAGATGCGGATCCTGCTGGCCCGCTTGCTCGTCGGCCTGGATTTCGAGCTGACCACCGGTGCGCCGCGCCCGCCGCGGCGCACCGAGACCCGCTGGCCCGAGTCGCCGTGCGCGGTCCGGTACCGGGCGCGCCCGCCCGCCGCGGCGGATTCCGGCGCCGTACCCGCGCCGAACACCGACGTCGCGGACCCCGGCCCCCGATGCCCGCTGTCCTGAGCGCGGGCGCGACGGGGTAGAAAAGGTGTCGGGCGCGGTTCGCGACCACGCAACGACATCTGAAGGAGAGAGGCACTTCATGGCGACCTCTGAAGCGCGCGCACAGATCGGTGTGACCGGCCTGGCGGTCATGGGCAGCAATATCGCCCGGAACTTCGCCCGCAACGGTTACACCGTCGCGCTGCACAACCGCAGTGTCGGCAAGACCGACGCGCTGCTGGAAGCGCACGGCGGCGATGGCGACTTCATCCGCACCGAGACCATCGAGGAGTTCGTGGGCGCGCTGGAGAAGCCGCGCCGCGTGCTGATCATGGTGAAGGCGGGCGAGGCCACCGACGCCGTGATCGAAGAGCTGGCCGCGGCGATGGAGCCCGGCGACATCATCATCGATGGCGGCAACGCCCTCTACACCGACACCATCCGCCGCGAGAAGGCCATGTCCGAGCGCGGATTGAACTTCGTGGGCGCGGGCATCTCCGGCGGTGAGGAGGGCGCGCTGAACGGCCCCTCGATCATGCCGGGCGGCCCGAAGGAGTCCTACGACTCGCTGGGCCCGCTGCTGGAGTCGGTCTCCGCCAAGGTCGACGGCGTGCCGTGCTGCACCCACATCGGCCCGGACGGTTCCGGCCACTTCGTGAAGATGGTGCACAACGGCATCGAGTACGCCGACATGCAGCTGATCGGCGAGGCCTACCACCTGTTCCGGGACGCGCTGGGCCTGGACGCCAAGCAGATCGCCGACGTGTTCACCGACTGGAACCGCGGTGACCTGGAGTCCTACCTGATCGAGATCACCGCCGAGGTGCTGAACCAGGTGGACGCGAAGACCGGCAAGCCGCTGGTCGACGTCATCGTGGACGCGGCCGAGCAGAAGGGCACCGGCCGCTGGACGGTGAAGTCGGCGCTGGATCTGGGCGTGCCGGTGACCGGTATCGCCGAGGCCGTGTTCGCGCGCGCGCTGTCCGGTTCCCGCGCCCAGCGCAAGGCGGCGGTCGGCCTGGCCGCGGGCACGCTGGCCGCCAAGCCCACCGATGTCGCGCAGTTCACCGAGGACATCCGCCAGGCGCTCTACGCCTCCAAGATCGTGGCCTACGCGCAGGGCTTCGATCAGATCGCGGCCGGCAGCGCCGAGTACGACTGGAATCTCGCCCCGGGCGATCTGGCCACGATCTGGCGCGGCGGCTGCATCATCCGGGCCCGCTTCCTGAACCGCATCAAGGACGCGTACGCGGAGAACCCGGAGCTGCCGAGCCTGATCCTGGCCCCGTACTTCCGCGAGGCGATCGAGACGGCCATCGACAGCTGGCGGCGCGTGGTGGCCACGGCCACGCTGCTGGGCATTCCGGTGCCGGCTTTCGCGTCGTCGCTGTCCTACTACGACGCGCTGCGGGCCGAGCGCCTGCCGGCCGCGCTGACCCAGGGGCAGCGCGATTTCTTCGGTGCGCACACCTACGAGCGGATCGACGCCGAGGGTAAGTACCACACGCTGTGGAGCGGTGACCGCTCCGAAGTCCAGGCGTAGCACACTCGCGTTCCGGCCGGGCCCCGCACTCGCGGGTCCCGGCCGGACGCGCGTCCGGGGCAGTTCGACCGCCGGTCGCCAGCCGTTGTCCGTCACCGATTCACCGGGTGTTAGCCGCCGTGGCTACCGTGGCGGGTACCCGGAAGGAGGGCGGCATGGAATTCCGGCATCTGGTCTCGTTCCTCGCGATCGCCGAGGAACTGCATTTCGGCCGGGCCGCGCAGCGGCTGCACCTGACCCAGCCGAGTCTGAGCGCGCAGCTGCGCAAACTGGAGGCGGCGCTCGATGTGCTGCTGGTGGAACGCAATTCGCACGAGGTGCGGCTGACTCCGGCGGGGCGGGAGTTCGAGTTGCAGGCCCGGCAGATCGTCGCGCAGCTGGAGCGGGCCGCGCAGGTCGCCCGGGCCACCGCCGCGGGGCGCGCGGGCACCCTGAACATCGGCTACAACCTGCCCGCCAGCCGCCATGTGCTGCCGGACGCGCTGGCGCGCATGACCGACCAGCATCCCGACATCGCGGTGTCGCTGTGGGAGAAGCGCACCGGCCCGCAGTTGACGGCGCTGGCGGACGGCTCGCTCGATCTCGCCCTGGTCTACGGCCATCCCAGCACCTCGGAGTTCCGATATCGCCGGCTGCTGCGACGGGTGCCGCTGGTGGCGGTGGTGGGCCGCAAGCATCGCTGGGCCGAGCGGGCGAGTGTGCCGTTCGCGGAGTTGCAGGGACAGCAGTGCGTGCTGTTCGCGCGGGAGCAGTGTCCCGCCATGTACGACTCCATTTTCCGTGCGGCGGCGCAGAATCGGATCTCGCTGACGGTGGCCCGGCACGCCGACGACCCCGGCGCGACCGCGCACATGGTGTCGGTGCGCCCGCTGGTCGGCTTCGCCTCCGCGGCGCGGGCGAACGCGATGGGTCTGGGCGCGGCCACCGACGGCCCGGTCGCGGTGAAACTGTCGAATCCGGTGCCGACGCTGGACCTCTACGCGGTGTGGCCGGCGGCGCGGACCAACCCCGCGACCGAGCTGTTCCTGGACTGCCTGGAGTCACTTCAAACCCGAACGGACGAAGGCGTTCACGATGTGGCGCTGTAGCAGCAGGTAGAGCAGCAGCACCGGCAGGCAGGCCAGGCTGGCCAGGGCCATCAGCGGGCCCCACTGATCGCCCTCGGTGCCCATGAAGCTGCGCAGACCCAGTTGCAGCACGCTGTTGGACTGCCGCAGAACGACCGCGGGCCAGAAGTATTCGTTCCAGGCGTTGATGAAGAGCAGGATCCCGAGCGCCGCGAGCGCGGGCCGCAGGTTCGGCACCACCACGGTCCACAGGATCGACCAGCCGGAGCGGCCGTCGATCTTCGCCGCCGCCACCAGCTCTTTGGGGAAGGCCGCCATGTGCTGGCGCAGCAGCAGTACGCCCAGTGCCGAGCACAGCGTCGGCAGGACCACGCCGATCAGCGCGTCGATCAGCCCGAGCCGGGTGAGCAGGATGTAGTTGGGCAGCATGGTCACCTGGAACGGGACCAGCCAGGTGCCGACGAAGGCCAGGTACAGCACCCGTTGCAGCGGAAAGGTGTACATGGCGAAGGCGTAGGACGCCAGCAGCGCGATCAGCAGCTGACCGGCGGCCGAGAGCGTCGCGACGAAGAAGGTGTTCAGGATCAGGCCGGTGATGTCGACCTTGTGCGCCGCGTCGGCGTAGTTGCCGAGCGAGAGCGGCCACGGGATGGGCGCCAGCGAGCCGACGTCCTGCGGGCGGCGCAGCGCGGTGGCGAACAGCCAGTAGATCGGGAAGACGCACACCAGCGCGGTCGCGGCGAGCAGCAGATGGCTCGCCGCGCTGCGGACACGGTCAATCATCATGGAAGGAAACCTTTTCCGAGAGCCAGACCAGGAGTCCGGCCAGGACGCCGAAGCCGAGGAACAGCAGCACGCCGGCCGCCGCGCTGAGTCCCGCGTCGAAGCTGTGGAAGGCGTAGTCCCAGAGCAGGTAGTAGATATTGGTGGTGCTCTGCGCCGGGCCGCCCTGGGTCATCGTGTCGATGAGCGGGAAGGTCAGGGTGGGGCTGAGCAATACGGTGGTCAGCACCAGGAACATCAGTGTCGGGGTGAGCAGCGGCAGGGTGATCCAGCGCCGGATCTGGCCGGGGCTCGCCCCGTCGACCCGCGCCGCCTCGTCGTAATCGCCGCTGATACCGGCCAATCCGGCCCACACCACCAGCACCGCGAAGCCCAGCAGCTGCCAGCCGGTGATCGCGATGATGACGCCGTGCGCGGTGCTCGCGTCGAATACCCAGTTGCGCTGCGAGCCGAGGATCCGGTCGACGAATCCGCTGCCGGGGTGCAGCAGCCAGCGCCAGACCGCGGCCGCCGCGACCGGCGCCACCAGGAACGGCGCGAAAACCAGTGCGTGATACAGCGTCCGGGCCCGGGCCGACACGCGGCGGCTGGCCAGCGCGAGGAGCACCGGCAGCAGCACCGTGAGCGGCAGCAGTCCCACGATCAGCGCTCCGGTCCGCACCAGCGACCCGCGGAAGGCCGGGAGCCGGATCAGCCGTTCGTAATTGGCCGTGCCCACCGAGGTCATGGGTGCACTGGGCAGCAGGTTCCAGGACAGGGTGGACAGCTGAAACGCCTGTGCCAGTGGCTGATAGGTCCAGACGACGAGCAGGAACAGCGCGGGGGCGAGGTACAGGTAGGGCGTGACGCCGCGCAACGCCCTGCGCGACAACGGCCGACGCGGAGACGGGAGCTCGCTCGGCGCCGCGACGGGCTGCTCATCGACCACGAACATCGGTCACCCCGCCGCGCCGTCGCGGACCGGCACGCCGACGGGTGCCTGCGCCCGCGCCTGTTCGATCTCCCGCAGCAGCGCCAGCATCTCCGCTTCGGGCCGCTCGTACACCGGCGCGGCCGGTGTCGCCTCCACCGCGCTCACCACGAATTCCATTCCGAGCACGTCGATCCGGCTGTAGCCGAACCCCTGCACCGCGCGCATCCGGCCGACCGGCGGCATGGCGTCGAACCGGTAGGCCACCGCCGGACCCACCCACACCGGAACCCCGCCCAGCGACCCGGCCGTGGTCACGTGGTTGTGCCCGCACAGGACCATCCGCACATCGGTGCCGGCGATCACCGCCGCCAGCCGCACCGACTGCTCGAGGTTCAGCTGCTCCATGACGGGCAGGCCGGAGGGCAGCGGCGGATGGTGCAGCACCAGCAGGGTGCCGCGCGGGGCCGGGCGGCGCAGCCGCCGCCCGAGCCAGGCCAGCTGACCGGCTTCCAGTTTGCCGTCGTGCCGTCCGGGCGTGGTGCTGTCGAGCGCGATGATCCGCAGGCCCGCGACCTCGAGGACCTGGTCGTGCGGCTTCTTCACCCGGACCGCGCCCGGCTCCTGCCCGAGCAGCTCGACCCCGAACGCGCCGCGCTCGTCGTGATTTCCCATGACGTAGAGCACGGCGGCTCCGAGCTCGGCCGCCACCGGTTCGACCGCCGCGCGCAGCCGGCGATACCCCTCCGGCGATCCGTTGTCGGTGAGGTCACCGGACAGCACCAGGGCGTCGACCGGGCCGGAGGCGCGCAGCCGGTCCAGCACGACGGTCAGGTTGGCGTAGGTGTCGACCGTGTCGTAGAGGACTTCGCCGGCCGGGCGAATGTGGGTGTCGGTGATCTGCACGACCCGCAGGTCCCGCATCTGCGCGAACCTCATGCGGCGGGCAGGAGTTTCGCGCCCTCGGCGCGCGCCGCGGACAGGGTGGGCTGTGCGTCGCGACCCTGGAACACGACGGCCTCGACCGCGTCCATCATGCCGTCGCGGATCTGCAGATAGCTGTTGCCGGGCATGGCCACCCACGGCTCCATCGTCTCGAGCTGCGAGATGTTCGGTGCGAGCAGTGGATTCGCGGCCGACCAGGCGCCCAGCGCGCCCGCCTCGGTCAGCAGGCCGGTGCGCAGCGGCAGGTAACCGATGTTCTGCGCGATCCGCACGTAGGATTCCTCGCTGCTCAGGAACTTGATCAGCTCCCAGGCCGCGCGCTGCTTGGCCGGATCGTTGGACAGGATGTGCAGGCCCGCACCGGAATTGGTGGGCACGGCGGGTTTGTCGCCGAAGCGCGGCATGGCGGTGGAGCGCAGGTCCCACTTGTCCTTGGCGCCGGTGACGAAGGCGCTCTGGATGGCGCTCGTCTCCAGGATCATGCCGATCTCACCGCGCGCGAACGCCTCGTAGCCCTGCTTCTGCGCGAGCTTGGGCATGGCGCCGGTGTCGACCAGTCCCTGCGCCATGCGGGTGACCTCGACGGCCGGGGCGTCGGCGTAGGTGAGGGTGCGCCGGTCCTCGGAGATCACCCGCCCGCCGTTGGAGCGCACCAGCGACTGGAAGCACCAGTCCTTGGCCGTCTTGGTCAGGCAGTCGATGTAGACGCCGCCCTTGCCGGTCTTCGCGCTGATGGCGCGGGCGGCGTCGGTGACCTGCTGCCAGGTGGCGGGCGGCTGGTTCGGGTCGAGTCCGGCGGCGCCGAACAGGTCGGCGTTGTAGTAGAGCACCGGCGTGGAGAACACGAACGGCACGCCGTAGGTGTGGCCGTCCCAGTCGTCGAGGGTGCGGGCGCGCGGATGGTAGGGCAGCCGGCCGTCGAAGTTGCGCTGCACCGCGTCCTTGCCGAACAGGGTGTCCAGCGGTTTGGCCCGCAGCTGCTGGATCGTGAAATCCAGGTCGCTGAAACCCAATTGGGCGACGTCGGGCGGCGTGCCGGCGACCATCTGGTTCTGGATGCTGGAAATGGTGTCGGTGGCCGGGTTCGGGCTGTTGCCCTGCGGCTTCTGCGCGGTGACCTTGATATTCGGGAACTTCTTGCCGAAATCGGCGATCAGGGCGTTGAAGGTGTCGGTCCAGGCTCCGGCGACGCCGTAGCTGTAGGACTCGAACACGATCGAAACCTGCTGTCCCGGAGCCAGTTCGGGGACCTGCGCGGTGGACGTCGGCGCGGTCCCGGTGCTGCCGCCGAGACCGCAGCCGCTCGCTGCGACAACGGTGGCGACCACCAGGCCCAGCAGGGGCACGGTGCGTTTCACGGAGTTTCTCCTCATCGAAAGAGTGCGTCGGAATCAGGGGACGGCGACGGGTTCGGGCGCCGCCGGGTTCGGTTGCGGCGCTTGCCAGCTCAGCCGCCGGGTGGACACCGGATCGAAGAGATGCAGGTGCGCCGGATCGACCCGGAAGCCGACCTCGGCGCCGGCCCGCACACCGGCGGGGCGCGGCATCCGGGCGCACAGCGTGCGCGGCCCGCATTCCACGTGCACGAGTTCCTCGCTGCCCAGATTCTCGACCATCGTCACCCGGCCGCGCACCGCGGCGGCGCGGTCGTCGATGCGCAGGTGCTCGGGGCGGATTCCGGCGAGGACGGCGGTGTCGCCGCCGGAATCCGCGGTGATGTCCAGGGCGGCGTCGATGCCGTCGGACAACACCCGCAACCCGCCGTCACGCCAGGCCACGACGGCGGGGAACAGGTTCATCGGCGGCGACCCGAGAAATCCCGCGACGAAGGCGGTGCGGGGCCGGTCGTAGAGCTCGGCCGGGGTGCCGACCTGTTCGATCCGCCCGCTGTCGAGCAGCGCGATCCGGGTGGCCATGGTCATGGCCTCGACCTGATCGTGGGTGACGTAGAGGAAGGTCGCCCCCAGGCGGCGGTGCAGGGCGATCAGTTCGGCGCGGGTGGCGCTGCGCAGTTTCGCGTCGAGATTGGACAGCGGCTCGTCCATGAGGAAGGCGCCCGGGTCGCGCACCATGGCCCGGGCCAGCGCGACCCGCTGGCGTTGCCCGCCGGACAGGGCGGCGGGCCGGCGATCCAGCAGCTCCGAGAGTTCCAGGGTGCGAGCCACTTCGGTCACCCGCTCGGCGATCCGGGCACGCGGCTGCCGCCGGGCGCGCAGCGGGAACCCGATATTGCGGGCCACGCTCAGATGCGGGTACAGCGCGTAACTCTGGAAGACCATGGCCAGGTCCCGGCGCTGCGGTGCGGTATCGGTGATGTCGTTGCCGTCCAGCCGGATCCGGCCCGCGCTGGGCTGCTCCAGGCCCGCGATCATGCGCAGCAGCGTCGACTTGCCGCAGCCGCTCGGGCCGAGCAGCACCATGAATTCACCGTCGGCGATGTCGAGACTGATCTCGCGCACGGCGTGTTCCGCGCCGAAGGTCTTCGATATCGCGTCGATCTGTAGCCGGGCCACCGGGGCTCCTCGAGTCGGACTGGGCTCGTGTGCAGGGACACTGGAAGTCTGGAGCCGCGAGCCCCGGCCGGCGCGGGCGATAGGCGATTCCGATCGAGCGATCGACGCGGTTGTCCGGCTCCGGACACGGCGAACCGCCGCGACGCCTGCGGGCGCCGCGGCGGTCCGGGCCGGAACTACTTGCTACGCGCGGTTCTCCCCTTGCCGAGCAGGAGCCGCCCCCAGCCCGCGACGCGCGCGCCCAGCCCGGCGAGCCCGCTGGGCGCGAGATACATGACCGCGATGATCAGCAGGCCGAAGACGGCGCCCGGCGCGGCCTGGTTGATGTCCTGCGCGAAACTCGGCACGAACAGCACGAACAGGCCGCCGAACAGCGGGCCCCACAGCGAGCCGAGACCGCCCACCACCAGCCCGGCCAGCAGGGTGATCGAGAGCCCGACCGCGAAGGAGTCCGGTGAGACGTAGGCGATCACCCAGGTGTAGACGCAGCCCGCGACACCGGCGAGCATCGCGCTCCAGGCGAAGGCGAGGGTCTTGTAGTAGGCCGGGCGCACGCCCATGATCTCGGCGGCGGTCTCGTTGTCCCGAATCGCGTTGAGCGCGCGGCCCACCCGGGAGCGCTGCACGCCGGCCACCACCAGCAGGCACAGCACCGCGGTGGCCAGGCAGAGGAAGTACAGCCACTGGTCTTCGGCGAGCCCGGTCCACAGCGGCGGCACCGGCTTGTCCAGCGTCAGGCCCATCGAGCCGCCGGTGACCGATTCGAAGCGTTTGAGCAGCGGCACCACGAAGATGGCGATCGCGAGGGTGACCAGCGCCAGGTAGAGTCCGCGCAGTCGCAGGGCGGGCACGCCCAACCCGAGGCCCAGCACGAAGCACACCGCCGCCGCCACCGGCAGGGTGAGCAGATGCGGGAGCTCCCACCGGTCCAGCAGCACCGCCGAGGTGTAGGCGCCGACCGCGAGGAAGGCGCCGTGCCCGAGCGAGATCTGACCCGCCTGCCCGACAAGCAGATTCAGCCCGAGCAGCGCGATGGCGTACACCAGCGCCATGCTGATCTGGAAGGTGTGGAACGGCGACAGCTGGAACGGCGCCCAGCAGGCCACCAGCAGCAGGATCGCGATGCTCAGCGCGCGGCGCCGGCGCCAGATCCGGCTGGGCACCGATTCCGGCTGTGGCACGGTCACTTCCGGCGCCGGCGTCGCGGCGAGGTCTCGGGTACTCATACGCGTTCCACCGCCGCCGTTCCGAAGAGGCCCTGCGGCCGCAGCAGCAGCACGCCGAGGATGATTGCCAGTGGCACACCGATTTTCAGCTCGGTGCCGATGAAGTCGACGTAGGCGCCCGCGAGGGTCTCCGCGATGCCCACGATCACCCCGCCGGCCACAGCCCCGCCGGGGCTGTCGAACCCGCCCAGGGTGGCCGCGGCGAAGGCGTAGATGAGCACGCCGCCCATCATGTTCGGCTCCAGGAACAGCAGCGGCGCGGACAGCACGCCCGACACCGCGCCGACGAGTGCGGCCAGTCCCCAGCCCAGCGCGAGCACCGTGCCGACCCGGATCCCGACCAGCCGGGCGGAGGCCGGATTGCAGGCGACCGCGCGCATGGCCAGCCCGATCCGGGTGAACCGGAACAGCACGTAGAGCAGGCCCATGACCACCGCCACGACGGCGATGACGCCCAGGCTGCCGTATCCCGCGCTCACCCCGCCGGCGCGCAACGCGCCGTCCGGGAACGGATTCGGGAAGGACTTGACCTGGAACGACCAGATCCAGCCGGCGGCCGCGTTGACGAAGAAGAACAGCCCCACGGTGACGATCACCAGGGTCAGTTCCGCGCCGCCCTCCACCGGCCGGATGATCACCCGCTCGATCAGCATGCCCCCGGCGAAGGACACCGCCAGGGTGACCGGCAGCGCGAGCCAGAACGGCATCCCGCTCTCCAGGCACTGCCAGGCCAGGAACGCCGAGAACATGGCCAGCTCGCCCTGGGCGAAGTTCACGATCCCGGTGAACCGGTAGATCAGCACCAGCGCCAGCGCGAGACCGGCGTAGATGGCGCCGGCGCTGAGGCCCTCGATGAGTTGCTGCAGGAATCCGCTCACGGTCACACCCGGTATCCGAGGTAGGACTGCACGACCTTCTCGTCGGCGCGGACCTCGGCGGCCGTGCCGGACAACACGATCCGGCCGGTCTCCAGCACATGGGCGTGACTGGAGATGCCCAGCGCCAGATGCGCGTTCTGTTCGACGACGAGCACGGTGATCCGCTCCTGTTCGTTGATGGTGGCGATGAGCTGGAACAGCTCCTGGGTGACCAGGGGCGAGAGCCCCAGCGACGGTTCGTCGAGCAGCAGCAGCCGGGGCCGCAGCATCAGCGCTCGCCCGATCGCCAGCATCTGCTGCTGCCCGCCGGACAAGCCGCCCGCGGCATCGCGCCGCTTGTCCTTCAGGATGGGAAAGATGCCGTAGATACGATCCAGATCGGCTTCCACGCCGAAGCGGTCGCGGCGCGGGTAGGCGCCCAGGCGCAGGTTCTCCTCGACCGTCAGCGGGGCGAAGGTGCCCCGGCCCTCGGGCACGTGCGCGACGCCGCGCCGGGCGATGGCCTCGGGTCCGCGGCCCGCGATGTCCTCGCCCTCGAGCCGGATCGTGCCCGTGGTGCGCACCATGCCGCTCAGGGCGCGCAGCAGCGTGGTCTTCCCGGCGCCGTTGGGTCCCAGGATGGCGCACACGTCGCCCTGCGCGACCGAGAAACTCAGGCCCTGCAGCACGCGGGCCGCGCCGTATCCGGCATGCAGGTCGGCGAGGTCGAGAAAGGCCGCGCTCATGCCGCGGTCCCGAGGTAGGCGGCGATGACGTCCGGATGCTGCTGCACCTGTTCGGGTGCGCCCTCGGCGATCACCCGGCCGAAGTCCAGGCAGATCACGCGATCGCACAGGCCCATGACGAAACCCATGTGGTGCTCGACCACGATGACCGTGAGATCCCGTTCGGCGCGCAGCGACCGGACCAGCTCGGCGAACTCGTCGACCTCACCGTGGCTGAGCCCGTTCACGGGCTCGTCGAGCAGCAGCAGCCGCGGGTGGATCGCGAGCGCGCGCGCCAGCTCGATCCGTTTGAGCGTGCCGAAGGGCAGGCCGGCGGCCGGGTGCGCGGCGACGGCCGTCAGGCCGAGCCGCTCCAGCAGCGCGTCGGCTTCCGCGCGCAGCGCGCGTTCCTCGCGGCGCACCCGCGCCAGCTGTATTCCCGCCGTGGCGAATCCGGCGCGGGCGCGATGGTGCGCGCCGACCAGCACGTTGTCGCGGACCGACATGCGCGCGAACAGGCCCAGATTCTGGAAGGTGCGCGCGATGCCGAGCCCCGCGAGGGTGTCCGGCCGGGCGGTCAGCAGGTCCGCGCCCTCGTACCTGATCGTCCCGCTGTCGGGGGTGTAGCGCCGGGTCAGGCAGTTGAACAGGCTGGTCTTGCCGGCCCCGTTCGGGCCGATCAGCCCCACCAGTTCCCCGGGTGCGACCTGGAATCCGACCTCCGTCAGGGCGGTGATGCCCCCGAAACGGAGCGTGAGCTGGGAAATTTCGAGCATGCGTCCTCCAGCCCGCGTCGGAGACCGGACGGCGGGCGAGCAGTGGAACCGGTGGCGAAAGACCGGGTCGATGGTCCCGGCAAGCCTAAAACCGCTGGTGAAGCGGCACATCGGACCTGCCGGACCAACTTCACGAGCGAGATTTGTCCACCGTGGACGTGTACAGCTCGCGCAGTTCCCGTTTGAGCACCTTGTGGCTCGGACCGAGCGGCAGTTCGGTCGCGAACTCGACCCGGCGCGGGTACTTGTGCTTGGCCAGATGAGCGCGGCCGTAGTCGAGCACCGCCGCCGCGGTCAGCGGCCCCTCGGGCACGACGACCGCGCAGATCTCCTCGCCGTAGGTCTCGTCGGGCAGTCCGATGACCGCGACCCGGGCGATGCCGGGATGGCCGAGCAGCACCGCTTCGACCTCGCTCGGATACACGTTGAAGCCGCCGCGGATGATCACGTCCTTGATCCGGTCGACGATCGTGAGATAGCCCTCGGCGTCCTTGACCCCGAGATCGCCGGTGCGGAACCAGCCGTCGACGACCGCCTCCGCGGTGGCCTCGGGCCGGCCCAGATACCCCGCGAACAGATTGTGCCCACGGACCACCACTTCACCGGATTCGCCGGTGGGCAGCAACACGATTCGATCGTGCACTGCCGGATCGGCGATCTCCACCTCGATCCCCCACACCGGGTGCCCGACGGTGCCGGGCCGCGGCCCGAGCAGGGGCTGGTTCACCGTCGCCGTCGGCGAGGTCTCCGACAGGCCGTAGCCCTCCAGGATCGGCGCGCCGAAGAGCTGCTCGAAATCGTCGAGCACCGGCCGCGGCAGCGACGCGGCGCCCGAGATGCACAGCCGCAGCGGCGGCAACTCCGCCGCGCCGCGCGCCGCCTCCACCAGCCCGAGATACATCGTCGGCACGCCGTGGAAGGTGTTCACGCCCTCGGCCACCATCAGCCGGATCGCCTCGGCCGCATCGAATCTCGGCTGCAGCACCAGCCGGGCGCCGGCCCGCCAGGTGGAGTTCATCGACACCGTCTGCCCGAACACGTGGAACAGCGGCAGCGCGCCCAGCGCCACGTCCCCGGGACCGACCTCGTTGGCGTCGAACGCGTTCACCGTCGCGCTCATCACCAGATTCAGGTGACTGAGTTCGGCGCCCTTGGGGCTGCCCGTGGTCCCGCTGGTATAGAAGATCACCGCCGGGTCCAGCGGGCCGCGCGTCACATACGACGGAATCGGTTCCGCGCGCAGCGAATCCGGGTCCAGGCAGGCGATGCCCGCCGCCGCGGCCGCGGGCGCGCCCACCCCGGCGAATCGCTCGTGGCACAGCAGCAACCGCGACCGCGTATCGCGCAGCACGTATTCGGCTTCGGGCGCGGTGAGCAGCAGGTGCACCGGCACCACCACCGCGCCCGCCGCGAGAATCGCGTAGTAGGCGCGCGGGAACTCGGCGGTGTTGGGGCACATCAGCGCCACCCGGTCCCCCGGCCGCACCCCGAGTTCGATCAGCGCGGCCGCCTGGCCGCGCGCCTGCTCCCACAGCGCCGCGAAGGTGAGGCGCTGCTCCCCCTCCACCAGGGCCAGGTGCTCGGGCCGGCGCCAGGCTTGTTCGGCGAGAATGCTCGCCAGCGAAAGTGTCGCGTTCATCAGGACTCCTATCGTTCGAGCAGGACGGCGCTGCCCTGGCCGACGCCGACGCACAGGGTGACGACGGCCCGGCGGGCGTCGCGGTCGGCGAGTTCGAGCGCGGCGGTCAGGGCCAGCCGGGCGCCGCTGGCGCCCAGCGGATGTCCCAGGGCGATGGCGCCGCCGTTCGGGTTGACGTGCTCGGCGTCCGCCGGCAGTCCGAGCAGGCGCAGCACCGCCAGCGCCTGCGCCGCGAAAGCTTCGTTGAGTTCCAGGATGTCGATCTCGCCGAGTCCGAAACCGGTGCGCGCGAGCAGTTTCTCGGTGGCGGGCGCCGGTCCGATGCCCATCACCCGCGGTGGCACCCCGACCGAGACCGCCGCGCCGACGCGGGCCAGCGGCGTCAGCCCGTAGCGGTCGACGGCGCGCTCGGAGGCGATGAGCACGGCGGCGGCTCCATCGTTGACGCCCGAGGAATTGCCCGCGGTGACGCAGTCGCCCGGCACCACCGCCGGGAGCGCGGCCAGGGCGGACAGGGTGGTCTGCCGGGGATGCTCGTCCACGGCGACCAGGTCCGGGTCACCGCGCCGCCGCGGCACGGGGACCGGGACGATCTCGCGAGCGAACCGCCCGCGCTGCTGGGCGGCGGCGGCACGCTGCTGTGAGCGCAGCGCGAACGCGTCCATCGCGGCGCGGCCGATGCCGTGTTCGGTGGCCACGTGCTGTGCCGTCTCCGGCATCGCGTCGACGCCGAAACGCGCACGCAGACGCGGGTTCACGAAGCGCCAGCCGATCGTGGTGTCGAACACCTCGGCCGCGCGCGACCACGCCGTGGCCGCCTTCGGCATAACGAACGGCGCGCGGCTCATGCTCTCCACCCCGCCCGCGACGACCAGATCGGCGTCGCCCGCGCGGACCGCCCGGGCGGCGGTGGCGATCGCGTCCAGACCCGAGGCGCAGAGCCGGTTCACGGTCACGCCCGGCGTCTCGACGGGCAGCCCCGCCAGCAGCGCCGCCATGCGCGCGACATTGCGGTTGTCCTCACCGGCCTGGTTCGCGCAGCCGAGCACGACGTCGTCGAGGGCGGCCCAGTCGACCGTGGCGCAGCGCGCCATCAGGCCCGAGAGGACATGGGCCGCGAGGTCGTCCGGCCGCACCGCGGCGAGCGCGCCGCCGTAGCGGCCGAACGGGGTGCGGACGCCGTCTACCAGGTAGGCCGTGCGGCTCATAGGTTTTCCGTTCTAGAGGCGGCGGCCGCCGTCGACGTAGAGGGTCTGGCCGGTGACGAAGGTGCTGTCGGGGCCGGTGAGGAACGCGATCACGCCGGCGATGTCCGCGGGCCGGCCGACCCGGCGCAGCGGTGTGACGGCGGCGGTCTCGGCCTGCAATTCCGCCGCGGTGACACCGATCCGGGCGGCGGTCCGCGCGGTCATCTCGGTCACGATGAATCCGGGAGCGACCGCGTTGACGGTGACGCCGAACGGACCGAGTTCCATGGCCAGCGTGCGGGTGAAGCCCTGGATGCCCGCCTTGGCGGCCGCGTAGTTCGCCTGCCCCCGTTTGCCGAGCGCCGACACGCTCGAGGTGTTGACGATGCGGCCGTAGCGCTGCTCCACCATGTGCTTCTGGGCGGCCCTGCAGCACAGGAACGCACCGCGCAGATGCACGTCCATGACGGTGTCCCAGTCCTCCGCCGACATCTTGAACAGCAGGTTGTCGCGCAGCACGCCGGCGTTGTTCACCAGCACGGACGGGGTACCCAGTTCGTCCGCCACCCGCGCGAACGCGGCCTGCACCTGCTGCTCGTCGGTGACATCGCAGCCGAGGCCGAGGGCCCGGCCGCCCGCGGCGGTGATCTCCGCCGCCGTTGCCCGGCAGGCGGTCTCGTCCAGGTCGAGTACCGCGACCGCCGCGCCGTCGGCGGCGAGGCGGGCCGCGGTGGCGGCCCCGATCCCCCGCGCGGCGCCCGTCACCACTGCGACGTCGTTCATGGGTGACTCCTTGTCAGGCAATGGCGTTCACGCCGGTGAGGGCGCGGCCGATGAGCAGCTGCTGAATCTGGCTGGTGCCCTCGTAGAGGGTCAGCACGCGGGCGTCGCGCAGATACTTCGCGACCGGGTACTCGTCGATGTAGCCGTAGCCGCCGAACACCTGGATCGCGTTGTTCGCCGCGCGGACCGCGGCCTCGCTGGCGTAGAGCTTGGCCATCGACGCCTCGGTCCCGAAGGGCTGCCCACGGTCGACGAGATCGGCCACCCGCCAGGTGAGCAGGCGCGCGGCGTCGGTCTCCACGGCGATCTCGGCCAGCATCTGCTGCACGAGCTGATAGCCGGCGATCGGCTTGCCGAACTGCTCGCGCTCGCCCGCGTAGCGCACCGCCGCCTCCAGGCAGGCCCGGGCGAGGCCGACGCAGCCCGCCGCCACCCCCATGCGGCCTTTGTCCAAGGCGGACATGGCGATTCGGAAGCCCGCCCCCTCGGCGCCCAGGCGCAGTTCGTCGGGCACGCGCACCTGATCGAAGCTCAGCTCGGCGGTCGCCTGGCCGCGCAGGCCGAGCTTGCCCGTGATCTCGGTGCGGCCGAAGCCGGGGGTGTCGGTGGGCACCAGGAAGGCGGTGACGCCCTTCGGTCCCGGGCCCCCGGTGCGGGCGAAGACGAGCGCGAGGTCGGCGCGAGTTCCGTTGGTGATGAAGATCTTCGAGCCCGACAGCACCCAGTCCGCGCCCGCGCGTTCGGCTTTGGTCACCAGGTTCGCCGCGTCCGAGCCGGTGCCCGGTTCGGTCAGGGCGAAGCAGCCCAGGGCGCGGCCCGCGCACAGGTCGGGCAGGAAGCGCCGGCGTTGTTCGGCGCTGCCGTGGCTCGCGATGCTCTTGGCCACCAGTCCCAGCGAGACCGAGACGATGCCGCGCACCGCGCTGTCGCCGCGGCCGAGTTCCTCGAGCAGCAGGCAGTAGTCGAGCGCGTCGCCGCCGGAGCCGCCCTCCGCTTCGGGCACCCCGATACCGAGGAAGCCCATCGCGCCGAGCTTGCCGACGATGGCCGGGTCGACGGCCTCGGCACGGTCCCACGCTCGAGCGTTCGGGACGACTTCCTTGTCCACCCAGGTGCGAGCCAGATCGCGCAGATCGCGATGGGATTCGCTCAATTCGAGATTCATGCAGTGCCCAGTCCTGAACCAAACGGCGTTAGGTTTACCGTCGGCACGCTATCCTAACGCCGTTAGGTAAACAAGCCGCGGTGGTAGGTTCGACGGGCTATCCAGGAGGTGAGGACATGGCACGACCCCGCGTACCGCTGCTCAGCCGCGACCGCATCCGCGACACCGCGCTGACACTGATCGACCGCGACGGGCTGGGTGAGCTGTCCATGCGCAAGCTGGCCGCCGAGCTCGGAGTGCAGGCCGCCTCGCTCTACGGCCACTTCCCCACCAAGGACGACCTGCTCGACGACATCGCGCACATGATCATGAGCCGGGTCGACGCTTCCGCCTTCGAGCGCGAACACTGGCGCCCCGCCCTGGTCTCCTGGGCGCGCTCCTTCCGCGCCGCCCTGGCCCGGCACCCCAATTTCGTGCCCTACCTGGCCACCTCGGGCCCCGGTCGGCGCGACGAGGCGCTACGCGCCGCCAACGCCGTGCACGGCGGACTGGTCGCGGCCGGCTGGCCGCCCCGCCAGGCCACCATGATCGGCGCCGCCGCCCGCTACCTCGTCCTCGGCTCCACGGTCGGCTCCTTCTCCCGCGGCTTCGTCGACGACATCCAGGTCTACCGCGACCGCTACCCCCACCTCGATCAGGCGCATCTGCTCCGCGACAAGGCCGAGGAAATCGATTCCGACAGTTTCGATCTGGCCCTCGAAGCCTTCCTCGACGGCCTCGAGACCAAGTTCGCGCAGTCGGCTAGCCGACGTCGCGGCGAAGCCAGGTGATCTCGGCGCCGAGGCCGTCTTCGCCGAGCCGGTAGATCTCGAGGTCGTCGTCCCAAGCGGTGCCGAGGGCGCGGTCGATTTCGGCAGCCAGGTCATAGCTGTTGTATTTGCCGAGTTCCTTTGCCGCCTGCAGCATCGCCCTCAGGCGCATCTCGCCGAGGGCGACATCGCCGTTGGCGCTGGTGGACCCGTGCCAGAGACCGAGGTTGGGCACGAAGCTGTAGCGCTCGCCGTCCACACCCTCACTGGGCTCCTCGGTGACCTCGAAACGCAGCACCGGCCAGGAGCGCAGCGACTGCGCGATGCGGGCGGCGGTACCGACCGGGCCGATCCAGTCGCTGGTGGCCCGGAGTTGACCGTCGGCGGGCTGAGCGGTCCAGCGCAGCTTGGCCGGTGTGCCGAGAGCCGAGGTCAACGCCCACTCGATGTGCGGGCACAGCGCGGCCGGCGACGAGTGGATCCAGACCACACCCGCCGACACCTCCGCGAACTGACTTGAAGCACGCACCACTCAAACCTCCAGCGTCGACGAGGACCGTCTTCCCCAACGACCCGTCCGGCTGGCTGATCATTTTCGAGCGCTCTGCAAGCAGTTGCTCCGCGTGGCCTGAGTGTACTGGAGTGTCCGATGTTACGGGTGTTGCTTACGCGGCTGTGTTACCGATTACCAGGTGATGGCACTCGGCAGTGCGCCTGCCTGGATTACCCCCGTGACAGTTCTTCGATCACCCCGTCGCTGAAAACGGGCCACGCGGCCCGAGCCCAGTCCCCGAAATTCTCGTCGGCGAGTGCCACGCACGCCACCTCGATTTCCGGATCGACCCACAAGAATGTGCCCGATTGGCCGAAATGTCCATACGTACGAGGAGAATTCGCGCTTCCGGTCCAGTGCGGGGATTTGCTGTCGCGGATCTCGAATCCGAGGCCCCAGTCATTGGGTCGCTGCGATCCATAACCCGGCAGCACGCCATTACTACCGGGGAATTGCACGGTGCGTGCCTCGCCGTGCAGGGTCGCGGAGATCAATTGCGGATTCAGCAACTCCGCGGCGAAAAGCAGCAGATCCGCGACGGTCGAGCGGGCCCCGTGCCCGGGCGACCCGGTCAGCGCCGAGTGCTTCATGCCCAGGGGCACGAAAACGGCCTCGCGCAGATACTCGTCGAACGGGATCTCGGTCTGCTCGGCAACGAACCGGGCGAGCACCTCGAAGCCGGCGCTGGAGTAGATCCGCTTGGCGCCGGGCGCGGCCAGCACCGCGGTGGTGTCGAAGGCCAGGCCCGAGGTGTGCGCGAGCAGGTGGCGCACCGTGCACCCGGGCGGCGCGGCATGACCCGTCACCGGCTGGTCCAACTCGACCGCGCCCTCCTCCACGGCGACCAGCACCGCGTAGGCCGCCAGCGGCTTGGTCACCGAGGCCAGGGGGAACACCCGTTCGGTGTCGCCGGCGGCGTCCGTGCCCGCACCGGTGACGACGCCCGCGCCCGCATGCCGGACCGGCCAATCCTTGATCTGCTCGAGTGATCGCACCCCGCGAGCCTACGAGACCGCTGACCGGGGCGAGCACACCAAGCCGTAAATCCCGCGCATCGCCACGCGGTACCGCCGGTACCATCGACGGACTATGAGTGCTCGTCCCACGATCCACGGCGATGTGGAGGCCGGATTCGGCCCCGTCGCCGACGCTTTCCGCCGCAATTTCACCGCCCACGGCGAAATCGGCGCGGCCGTGGCCGTTTACGACGGTGACCGGCCGGTGGTCGACCTGTGGGCCGGGCACCGGGACCGCCGCCGCACCCGGCCCTGGGAGCGCGACACCATCGTGCCGGTGTTCTCCTCCACCAAGGGCATGGCCGCGTTCGTGGTCGCGGCCGCGGTGTCGCGGGGCCTGCTCGACTACGAGCAGCCGGTGGCCGCGTACTGGCCGGAGTTCGGCGCGCAGGGCAAGGACGCGATCACCGTGCGCCAGCTCGTCGATCACCAGGGCGGGCTCTCGGGGCTGGACCGGGTGGTGAAGCTCGATCAGGTCGCCGATCTGGACGGTCTGGCCGCGATTCTCGCGGCCCAGCGGCCCGCCTGGAAACCCGGGACGGCGCACGGCTATCACGCGATCACCCTGGGCCTGTATCAGGGCGAGCTGATCCGGCGCGTGGATCCGGAGCGACGCTCACTGGGCCAGATCTTCGCCGAGGACATCGCGAAACCGCTCGGACTGGACTTCTTCATCGGCCTGCCGGCGGCCGAGTCGATGGACCGGGTGGCACAGCTCGCCGCCACCGAGGGCCTGGACATCCTGCGCTACGAACGGGATCTGCCGCTGCGGATCGGCGCGGAGATCGCCGCCAAGCGCGGCTACGCCTATGCCGCGCTGACCAATCCGCGCTGCGGCGCACCGGCCCGCGCCGCGCGCCGGGAGTTCCTGGAGGTCGAACTGCCCGCCTCCAACGGCGTCGGCACCGCGCGCGCACTGGCCCGGGTCTACGGTGCGGCCGCCGGGAAGACCGGCGCGCTGCCGATCGACGACGCTGTGCTGGAACGACTTTCGGCCGCCGACACCGCCGACGACGTCCCCGCCTACGACCTGGTGCTGCACACCAAGAGCCGCTACCACCTCGGCTTCCGCAAGTCGCGCGGCACATTCCGGTTCGGCACCGACAAACGCGCCTACGGCACAACGGGTCTCGGCGGCTCCTTCGGCTTCGCCGACCCCGCAACGGGTCTCGGCTTCGGCTACACGATGAACCGGCTCGGCATGGCCGTCCTGGACGACGTGCGCAGCCGCAACCTGCGCGAGGCGCTGCTGCGCTGCCGGGTCTGACCGCGGCGGCGCGCTCCGCGGCTCGGCGAGCCGGTGCGACCCGGCTCGCCGCGCGGAGTCAGCTCACCAGTCGTTCTCGGTGTAGCGGATGATGCCGCGGATGTTCTTGCCGTCCAGCATGTCCTTGTAGCCCTGGTTGATCTCCTCCAGCGAGTACTGGCGGGTGACCATGTCGTCCAGGTTCAGCTGGCCCGCCTTGTACAGCGCCAGCAGGCGCGGGGCGTCCTGGCGGGCGTTGCCGCCGCCGAAGATGCAGCCCTTGACCGTCTTCTGCAGCATGGACAGCAGGAAGCTGTTCATCTTGACGTCGCCGTCTTCCATCCGGCCCATGGAGGTGATGACCATGGTGCCGGCCTTGCCGGTGAGGATCAGGCCCTCCTCGACGTACTGGCCCTGCATCTCACCCATGGTGAGGATGACCTTCTCCGCCATCCGGCCCTCGGTGATCTCCATGATCGGCATGATGGCCTCGGCCATGGAGGGGTAGGTGTGCGTGGCGCCGAACTTCTGCGCCTGCTCCAGCTTCCACGGGTTCGGGTCGATGGCGACGACCTTGGAGGCGCCCGAGAGCACCGCGCCCTGCAGCGCGCTCATGCCGACGCCGCCGATGCCGACGATCACCGCGGTCTCGCCCGGCTCCACCTTGGCCACGTGGGTCGAGGAGCCGAAGCCGGTGGGGACGCCGCAGCCGACCAGGCAGGCCACCTCGAACGGGATGCTCGGGTCGATCTTCACCACCGAGGTGTGGTGCACCGTCATGTACGGCGCGAACGTGCCCAGCAGGCACATCGGGATGACGTTCTCCCCGCGCGCCTGGATGCGGTAGGTGCCGTCGCTGATCGCCTGGCCCATGAGCAGGCCCGCGCCCAGATCGCACAGCGCCATGTTGCCCGACACACAGGCCGGACAGCGGCCGCAGGCGGGGATGAACGAGAGGATCACGTGGTCGCCGACCTGCAGGTCCGCGGGGCAGTTCGGGCCCAGCTTGGTGATCACGCCCGCGCCCTCGTGGCCGCCCATGACCGGGTAGCCCGGCATCGGAGTCGCACCGGTGACGATGTGATGATCGGAATGGCACATGCCGGCGGTTTCCATCCGGATCTGCACCTCGCCGGCGACCGGGTCACCGACCTCGATCTCCTCAACCGACCACTCCTGGTCGATCCCCCACAGGATCGCGCCCTTCGTCTTCATTCCTGTCGACCTCTCGCGTGCACGTGTACTTATGTGACTGCACACACACTACGAGAAAAATAGAACTCGTTCTAGTCCCGGGGTGGAATTTCCTGGGCAGCGCCTGATGAGGCCGACTTTCAGGCCCGGACGTCGTGAACGTGATGGGCCACGTCGTGCAGGAAGTAGATCGCCAGAGACTCTACGGTGAAACCGGAGCCGTCGCTGCGCCGAACCTCGAATCCGCGATCGGCCACCGGAACGGATTCGATTGCCCGGGCGACGGATTCGGCGGCCGGGCCGAGTTCCGCGGCCACCGCGGCGGGCTGCTGCGCGGCGTAATCGGCGGCCAGGGCCGTCACGTCCTGATCCCAGTTGGAGAACAGCGGCAGCCCCTCGGCGACGCCGGTGGCGGCGTCGAAGCCCGGCACCCCCGGATCGGCCGCCGGGCGCCGGGCCGCGATATCGGTGCGGTAGGCGAAGATCCGGCACACGTCGCGGACGTGGGCGGCGTACTCCACCGCCGACCAGGTGCTCGCGTCCGGACGGACGGCGGCGTCGTCGCGGGTCAGCGCGCCGGCCAGCCGGGCTGCGTAGTCGCGCGTGAGCCCCGGCACCTGCGCGTAGGCGACGGCGGCGGGGTCGAAACCGCACTCCGGACAGGCGCGCTCCAGCACCCAGGTCCAGTTCTTCTGATCAGGGACGATAGCCATGCGCAGTACCCTATGCGTGGCGGAATATCTTTCACCAGAGATATTCCGCCACGCCCGCGCAAGATTCAGCCGACCAGCCGCCAACCTTGCGCGCGCTCCCGCTCCCGCCAGAAGTCGCGGTAGCGGCCGGGCCGATCGATCAGCTCCGCGTGCGTGCCGCGCTGCGCGATGCCGCCCTCGTCCAGCACCAGGATCTGATCGGCGGCGGCGACGGTGTGCAGCCGGTGCGCGACGACCAGCAGCGTGCGCCGCTCGGCGAGCGTGCGCATGGCCGCCGCGACCGCGGCCTCGTTGTCCGGGTCCAGGGCGGCCGTGGCCTCGTCGAGCAGGACGATCGGCGCCTGTTTCACCAGTGCTCGCGCGATCGAAACCCGTTGCCGCTCACCGCCGGACAGGCTGACCCCGCCCTCGCCGACCCGGCTCGCCCAGCCGTCGGGCAGGCGCGCGACGATCTCGTCCACCCGGGCCAGCCGCGCCGCCTCCCGGATCTCCGCGACGCTCGCCTCGGGCCGGCCGATCCGGATGTTGGCCTCGATGGTGTCGTCGAAGAGGTAGACATCCTGGAACACCATGGCCAGCTGGCTCATCAGCGCCTCGGTGGACAGCTCGCACACGTCCACCCCGCCCACCCGCACGGTGCCGGAATCGGCCTCCCAGAATCGGGCGACCAGGCGCAGCAGCGTCGTCTTGCCCGCGCCCGAGGGCCCGACGATCGCGGTCAGCGTGCCCGGCTCGGCCTCGAAACTGATGTCGTGCAGCACCTTTCGCTCGTCGTACCCGAAGCCCACCCGCTCGAAGCCGACCGTGCCGGGCGCGCGCACCCGCGACTCCGAGCCTTCCGGCAGCGCCGGCACGGCGAGCACCTCATCGATGCGATCGAGATTCTCCGAGGCCATGCGCAGAGCGGCGGAATGGTCGACGAGCTCGAGCAGCGGGCCCGCGAAGCGGGTGAGCAGCACCAGCAGCGCGATCAGTTCGGGGGCGTCGAGCGAACCGCCCAGTGCCAGCGTCACGCCGACGGCCAGCAGCGCCAGGAAGGCGGCCTGCACGGCGACCGAGAAGGTGAGCAAGGCGGTCACCGCGTTGCGGTTCATCGCGCCGTAGGCGCGGCGCTGATCGGTCAGCGCGTCGTCGAGCAGGCGGTGCCCGGGCCCGCGGCGGCCGAAGGCGCGCAGCACCGGCTGATTCTGCGCGAATTCGACGATGCGCCCGGCCGCTTCGACCGCCGTCCGGTCGATGGCGCCGAAGTTGCGGGCGATCGCGTCCTGCGCCGCGCGGTGCGTGGCCAGCAGGACCACGCCGGCCACGAGTAGGGCCGCGCCCAGCCGCCAGTCGAAGACGAACATGCCGGCGGCGACGATCACCGGGGTCACCACGCCGCTGATCACCGGTTGCATCAGGTGCGCCGGCACCGCGCCGATGCTCAGGGTGCCCTGGGACACCGAGTGGGTCAGGCGGCCGGTGCGATCGGCGCCGAACCAGCCCAGCGGCAGCCGGGTCAGCTGATCACCGATGCGGTGGTGCATGCCGAGCAGCAGATCGTTGGCGATCTGCTGGCCGTCCATCGCCTGGGCGTAGAAGACCGCGGCCGCCGCGGCCGTGGCCGCCGCGAGCACGCCGAGCCAGCCCAGGGCCGCGTCGCGATCGCCCTCCAGCAACGCGCGCAGCACCGGCACCACCAGCAGCACGCACAGGCCCTGCAGGACGGAGAAGAGCACGATCGCGCCGATCCAGCGCGCGAAGCGCGGCCGGTCGGCGGGATCGACGAGACGAAACAGCTTGCGGATCATCAGGATTCCTTTCCCGACTGGGTGTGCCACAGACGGGCGTAGTGGCCGTCGGCGGCGAGCAGATCCTCGTGCCGGCCGGATTCGCGGACCGTGCCGCCGGACAGCACCACGATGCGATCCGCGCCGCGGATGGTGTGCAGCCGGTGTGCGATCACCAGCAGCGTGCGGCCGGCGACCAGGCGGGACAGCGCATCCTGCACGGCCGCTTCGGATTCCGGGTCGGCGAAGGCGGTGGCCTCGTCGAGCACCAGCACCGGGGTGTCGGCCAGCAGCGCGCGGGCGATCGACACCCGTTGCGCCTCACCGCCGGACAGCTGCGCGTCGACGCCGATCTCGCTGTCGTAACCGCGCGGCAGGGCCATGATCCGATCGTGGATCTGGGCCGTGCGGGCCGCGGCGTGCACCTCGTCGAGCTCGGCGTCCGGGCGGCCGAGGGCGATGTTGTCGCGAATCGTGGTGCGCAGCAGCGAGGTTTCCTGGAAGACGAACCCCACCTGCCGGTAGAGCTCCGGCTCGGCCATGTCCCGGACGTCGACGCCGCCGATGCGGACCGCGCCCGCGGTGACGTCCCAGAATCGGGGCAGCAGCCGGGCCAGTGTCGATTTGCCGGACCCCGAGGGGCCCACCAGCGCGGTGACCGTGCCCGGGGCCAGACGCAGATCGACGCCGCCGAGCACCTCGGTGCGGCCGTCGTAAGAGAAACGGACGCTGTCGAATTCGACGCTCGCCCCCGCCGGTGCGCGCGGCGCTTCCGGCCGCCGCAGCTCCGGGGTGGCCAGCAGCTCCGAGATCCGGCCCGCCGCTTCGGCCGCGGCCTGCATGGCCATCGCGCCGAAACCGAGCGCCATGATCGGGCCGCCCAGGCCGACGGCCAGCATGACGAACGCGATCACCTCGACCGGGTCGGCGCGCAGCCACAGCCCGCCGCCCAGCGCGACCAGCAGCAGCATCGGCGGCGCGATGAGCGTGTTCGCGATCGATTCCACCCGGCGCATCGGGCCCTGCCACTCGGTGAAGAAGCGGGCCAGGTCGTCGCCCGCGCGGCGGTAGCGATCCTGGGCGCGCCCGGCCTGACCGAAGGCCTTGACCACCGCGATGCCGTCGACGAACTCGACCGCGGCGGCGTTGACCCGGTCCAGTTCGGCACTGAGCCGCTTCATGCCCGCGCCGCCGTCACGCAGTTCGAAGGCCGTCGCGCCGAACCAGAGCAGCAGCGGCACCAGGCAGATCAGCGCCAGCCGCCAATCCAGGAAGAACAGGTAGCCCAGCGCCACCAGCGGGGTGACGAGCGCGGCTACCAGGTCGTTGATCGCGTGCGCGACCGCGTGGTGGATCGCGCCGACGTCATCGGACAGCACGCGCTTGACCCGGCCGGAGCTGCGCTCGGTGAACCAGCCCAGCGCCGCCCCGCCGAGCCGGTCGGCCAGCCGCCGCCGGATCGTCAGGCCGAGGTCGGCGTCGGCGATATGGCTGATCGTGTAAGCGGCCGCGGCACAGCCGGTTCGGATCGCGAAGCCGCCGACGGCCAGCGCGACCCAGAGCCAGATCACCCCGCGCTCGGCGCCGCCGAGCAGCTCACGGGCGATCTCCACGACCGCGATGTAGGGCGCCAGGCCCGCGAGCGCGCCCACCAGTTGCAGCGCACCCGCCGCCGCGAGGCGCCCGCGCACCGGCGCGAGCACCACCTTCAGCCCGCCGGGCCGCTGCTCCGGCGGGTCTTCCTCGACGGTGACCGGATCCAAAACCGCAGTACTCATCGGACTCCCAGCAAATTAGATCAGTGTTCTAATTTGCAGTGTAGCGAGCGCCCCCGCTGCGGTACAGAACTTTTCGCGCGGGTTAGGTCGCCGCGCCCCGGATCACCTCGAGCCGGGCGGTCATGCCGTCGAGCACGCGCTCGAGCGCGTAGCGGCACTGCTCGCGATGCGCGGCGTCCCGATCCGCCGGACTTCCGACGTACTGCCGCACCATCCGCGCCATCTCCTGCGCGCCGGACCCCGGATGGTGCTCCAGCAGACTCTGCAACCCCGCCATCCCCTGCTCCCCCTCGACGCTGGAACGCTGATCCCCCAGCGCGATCAGCCCCAGGCAGGTGTTGAACGCGACCGAATAGGCGATCGCCGCCTCCGCACCCCACCCCGCGTCCAGCATCCGCCCCAGCCCCGCGTCCAGCGACGGCACCAGCTGCTCGGTCTGCGGCCCGTTACGCAGCAGCCACGTCGCCACCCCCGGATAACCGGAGAGGTGATCGATGATCTGGGACAGGATCCCGTGCAGCAGCGTGCGCCAATCCGGCTCGTCGAGCCGCATATCGATCTGCGAGAAGATCCGATCGATCACCGCCGCGCTCACCCGCTGCCGATCCCCCACATGGTGATAGATCACCGACAACGACGTATCCAGCCGCCCCGTCAGCTCCCGCATACTCCAGCCGTCGAGCCCCCGCTCCGCCGTCAACCCCAACGCGGCCTCCACGATCACCTCGCGTGAAAGCCCCGTCCGATAAGCCCGCCGAGCACCCTTGGTCACGGCTCGACCCTAGCGAGCGCGGGCGGCTACTCGGCGGCGGCGGCCTCGTGCTCGCCCTCGCACCACTGTTCGGCGGGGACCTGGGCGCGCACGTCGGAGACGTGGTCGCCGCAGCCGTCCCAGGTCGTCTTACCGCAGGTAGCACAGGTGACCGGGTAGCACATCGGGCGTCCTCCAGAGGTAGTCGGGATCGCGCCCAGCGTACCGGCGCCGGCTAGTGCATCACGCGCTGCGCCCGCTCGAAGAGTTCGAGAGTGCACGCGTGCAGGTAGTCGCCGATCTGCTTGGGCGCCTTGCCCGCGAACGCGCGGGCGTGCGTGCCCTCCAGCACGATGCCGAGCTTGAAGCAGGCCAGCACCGTGTACCAGTCGACGGCGGTGAGGTCGCGGTCGGAGAATTCGCCGTAGTGCGCGACCATTTCGGCCGGGGTGGGCAGGCCGCCGACCGCGCCGAGCTTGCCGGTCAGCGAGCCGATGGTGGAGCCCGGTTCGGGCCGGGTGGCGATCTGCCAGCCCAGATCCAGCAGCGGGTCGCCGATGGTGGACATCTCCCAGTCGACCATCGCCGCGACCTGCGGGCTGTCGAATTCGAACATCATGTTGGCCAGGTGGCAGTCGCCGTGCAGGATGCCGGGCCGCCACTCGGACGGACGGTTGCGCTCGAGCCAGTCGCCGACCTCTCGCACGCCGGGGATCTGCGGGCCGGGGTAGCCGTCGTTGGCCGAGTACGAATCGAGTTCGGCCAGCCAGCGCGGCACCTGGCGTTCCAGGAAACCGGCGGGCTTGCCGTAGTCGGCCAGGCCGAGCTTCTCGTAGTCGAGCATGCCGAGGCGGGCGATGGCCTCGACCGCGGACAGGCCCATCTGCCGCCGCACCTCCGCGTCACCGGCGTGCAGCTCGGGTAGCTCGTTCTGCGGATTGAAGCCGGTGATCGGCTCCATCAGATAGAAGACCGCGCCGAGCACGGACTCGTCGGGGCTGGCGGCGATGACGCGGGGCGCACGGATGCCGGTGCCGTCCAGCGCGCCGAGCAGCCGGGCTTCGCGGCGGATCACCTCGTTGCTCTTGGCGCGCAAGTGCTTCGGGCCTCGGCGCAGCACGTAGTTGCGGCCGCCGCGGGTGAAGCGCAGCATGATGTTCTGGGTGCCGCCGCCGAGCGCGCGCACCTCCTCGAAGCTGCCGGTGGGCAACCCCTGCTCATCCATCCACTTCCCGACGACGGCGAAATCGACGACGTCAGGATCCACACCGACCGGTTGCGCATCAGACATTCCCACATTGTGCACCACCGGCCCAGCCAAACTGAAGGCAGGCGACAACAGTTTGCCCGCCCGGGCTCGGCGTAGGGTTTCGCTCACCATGCGCACGCTGCTCATCGACAACTACGATTCGTTCACCTACAACCTGTATCAGCTGATCAGTGAGGTGAACGGGGTCGAGCCGACGGTCGTGCGCAACGACTCCGTAGCCACGGTAGCCGAGTTGGGACTCGAGAGCTTCGACAATGTGGTGATCTCGCCCGGGCCCGGTCGCCCCGACGTGCCGCGCGACGTCGGCATCTCCGCGGCCGTCGTCCGCGAGACCGGCCTGCCGCTGCTCGGCGTCTGCCTGGGGCATCAGGCGATCGTGGTCGAGGCCGGCGGGGTGGTCGGCCGCGCACCCGAGCCCAGGCACGGCTATCTCGATCGGGTCGCCCACGATCAGCGCGCGCTGTTCGCGGGTCTGCCGCCGGATTTCACCGCCGTGCGCTACCACTCGCTGGCCGCGCTGACGCCCTTGCCCGGCGAGCTGGAGATCACTGCCACCACCGCCGACGGTGTCGTCATGGGCGTGCGGCACCGGTTCCGGCCGCAGTGGGGCGTGCAGTTCCATCCGGAGTCCATCGCGAGCGAATACGGGGCCGCGCTGCTGCGGAACTTCGCCGAATTGACTGCCGCGCATCGTGATGCACACGTCGGTGCGCGACTACAGGCCGCTCGTACCGGAGAGGCAGCGGGCCGGTCCGCGCCGATCGGCGAACGGCCACCGGCGCGCAGCTCGATCGGATCAGCGCCAGAATCCCCTGGGACAGGGACAGTTTCAGCGCAGCCGGAGGCAGCGCCCGCCCCGGTCGGCACTCTGCCCGACCGGCGCCTCTCGGCGCACCACTCCGCCACAGCGCCCGGCGTGGGCCCCGGGACTGTGCCGGAGGTACCGCACTCCCGGCACAATCCGGACGAAGCCCCCTACCGCCTAGGGGAATTGGGCCGCCCCTGGCAGGTGCGCCACGAGGTGATCGAGCGCGCGGTCGATACCGAGGCCGCCTTCCTGCGGCTGTACCGCGAGTCACGGACCGCGTTCTGGCTGGACAGTGAGCACGTCGAGCCGGGGCTGGACCGGTTCTCCTTCCTCGGCGACGCCAGCGGCCCTTACGCGGAGGTGGTGCGCTACCGGGTCGGCGAAGGCTCGGTGGTGGTGGAGACCGCCGACGGCGAGCGCCGCACCGCCCCCGGCGACATCCTCACCTACCTGGCCGCGCAGCTGCGCTGGCGTGCGGCCGAAATCCCGCAGCTGCCCTTCGATTTCGCGTGCGGCTACGTCGGTTACCTGGGCTACGAGGTCAAGGCCGACTGCGGAGCGAGCGCGGCGCACCGCTCCGCCGCGCCGGACGCGCAGTGGATCTTCGCCGACCGGCTGCTCGTCGTCGACCACGTGACCGGGCAGACGCATCTGCTCGCCCTCACCGACCCGGGCTCCGAACTCGCGCGCGACGCCACCGAGGATTGGCTGCGCGACACCCGCGAGGCGCTCGCGGGCCTGCCCACCTGGGCGAACCCGCCCGAACTCGCGGTCACCGCCGACGTCGGCGCGGTCGAGGGCCTGCTCACCCGGGGCCGGGACCGCTACCTCGCCGACATCGCGGTGTGCCTGGACAAATTGCGGGCGGGCGAGTCCTACGAGATCTGCCTCACCGACGCCGTCACCGCGACCGCCGGCGACTGCGAGGGCCTCGACTTCTACCGCACCCTGCGCCGCTGCAACCCCGCCCCGTACGCCGCCTACCTGCGCTTCGACGATCTCGAGATCGCCTGCTCCTCCCCCGAGCGCTTCCTGAAGATCGACCGGGCGCGCACCGTGGAGAGCAAGCCGATCAAGGGCACGGCCCCGCGCGGCGCGACGCCCGCCGACGACGAGCGTCTGCGCCGGGAACTGGCCGCCGACCCCAAGACCCGCGCCGAGAACCTGATGATCGTCGACCTGCTGCGCAACGACCTGGGCCGGGTCTGCCAGACCGGCAGCGTGCACGTGCCGAACCTGATGGCCACCGAGACGTATTCGACACTGCACCAGCTGGTTTCGACGGTGCGCGGCACCCTGCGCGCCGACGTCGACGTGATCGACTGCGTGCGCGCCTGTTTCCCGGGCGGATCCATGACCGGCGCGCCGAAGCTGCGCACCATGGAGATCCTCGACGAGCTGGAAACCGAAGCGCGCGGGGTCTATTCGGGTGCCATCGGGTTCCTGGGGCTCGGCGGCACGGCGGACCTGAACATCGTCATCCGGACCGCCGTGCGGCACGACGGCCACTGGCGCATCGGCGCGGGCGGGGCCATCGTCCTGGACTCGGTCCCCGAGGCCGAGTACCACGAGGTGCTGCTCAAGGCCGCCGCGACCTATCGCGCCCTGCGTTCCTGAGCCCGGACCTCAGACCAGCGCGGCGAGTCCGGACAGCGGACCGGGCAGTGCGGCCAGATGGTTCTTGATGCCGGTCGCGACCGGGTTGGGCGTCGCGGCGCGCAGCCGGTCGAGCTCGGTCTGCATCACCTCGACGGTGTCGTCGTAGTACTGCTCGACCAGGTCCACGTCCTCGGAATCGCCGGGCTGGGTGGACCACTCGAGCGCGGGCAGGAAACTCACGTCCACCGTCGCGGGCAGCGGCACCTGTGGCAGCACCGGCGCGACACCGAAGGGGACGCCCACCGTGTAGGGAAAGACCTTGGCGCGGAACAGCTTGTCCAGCTGGAGCAGTTTGGCGCTGCCCTCGCCTCGGCTGAGCACGAAGATCGAATCGTGGCCACCGTTGGCGACGGCGGGAATCACCGGCACGCCCATTTCCAGGGCGAGGCGGATGAAGCCCTTGCGGCCCGCGAAATCGATCTTGTCGCGATCGGTCCAGGGGCGGCAGGCTTCCCAGTCCCCGCCCGGGTACACCATCACCGCGCCGCCGTCCTTGAGTCCCGCCGCGGCGGCGTCCCGATTGGCCGGGATGACGCCGAACTGCCGGATCGCGTCGCCGATGACGGGCACGCTCAGGATGACGTCGTGCGCCACCCCGAACGACGGCTCCGTCGGGCGGCGTTCCAGCATCGCCATGAAGGTGATCCACACCTCCGGCATCCAATAGATCGAGGAGTGATTGCCGATCACCAGCGCGGGCCCGGAGGTGGGCAGATTCTCGAGGCCGCTGACGGTGGGGGTGAAGTAGTTGGTATAAACGCGCGCCGCCGCGAACAGCGGGTGGTCGAGGTCCTGGATGTGCTTGGTCTGGCTCATGGGTGCCGTCCTTGATCTCTCACGATGCCGGAGAAACGGCGGCGGCACGCGACAGCACATCACTGACTGTCCCCGGTCACATCCCCATTGATATCTCCGAAGGTCACGCTTGCGCGGACCCGAACGTCGTGCGAGTCGCGGCCTTTCGACCGTTGCCCCGGCACCTCCTCCTGCCCTTCCGACGTTACCAAGCCAAGCAATTGCTTGGTAGCAATTGTGCGATAGTCGACAAATCCGCGCGTTCGGCGTGTCGGTGGGTCGTGGCAGTATTTCGACCACGATGACACTCAGCAAAGGCGCCAACACGGCGGTACCGACATCCCTACTGGCCGTGGTCGTTTCATGGCGATCGGACCACGTCGTAGACGCGCACGCGTTGCTGCTGACCACCGCGGGCACCGTGCGCACGGACCGGGACCTGGTCTTCTACAACGCGCCCCGGCACATCTCCCAGGCCGTGATCCTGGACCAGGAACCCGAACCGGGCACCGCGCGGCTGAGCGTCTCCCTGCCCCGGACCGAGGCCGAGATCGACCGCATCGTCATCAGCGGCTCCCTCGACACCGGCACCTTCCGCGCCGTCGACGAACTCGCCCTCACCGTCTTCGACGCCGACGGCCCCATCGCCCGCTACGAGATCACCGACGCGGACCCGGTCTCGGCCATGATGTTCGGCGAGTTCTACCGCCGCGCGGGCCAGTGGAAGTTCCGCGCCGTCGGCCAGGGCTGGACCTCCGGGTTGTCCGGGCTGATCACCGAATTCGGCGTCGAGGTCGAGGAACCGGCCGAGCCTCAATCGGCCACCGGGGCGTCCACGTGGGGGCGACCACCGTCACACAGGACGGGCGCGCCGAGCCACCCCGGCGAATCCGCCTACCCGGCAGCCGGATACGACGCCGACCGCCGCCACTTCGATGACGCCGACGACACCGACGAGCTTCCCACCCAGCAGGAGAGCGGCACCGGGCAGATCCGGCCACCCGGATCCAACCGGACCCCAGCGGACCGTGATCGAGATGCTCGCGAGCCGCACACCCCCGAATGGGCCTCCGGCCCAACCGCACACGAACAGGCAACGCCGCAGTCCCGCGCCGGCCGCAGCCCCGTCACTCGCGGAGATCAACCGACCCGGCGGCTCCCGGTAGCCGACCCGGCAGCCCTCGAGAACGGCCCTTACCAGTGGGGCGATCCGGCCTCGCCCGGATCCGTGCACCCGGAACAGTTCGGCTCCGGACCCAACGGCGCGACAACCCCGGGCTCCCACCGCGATCCCGCCACACACCACTCCGCCGACCCGGCAACGCCGCGCTCTGTCCACGACCACGGCGCAGACTCGACACCCGGCTTCCACGACCGCGCTCCCTACCGGCAGCCCGGCTCGGCATCACCAACCTCCCCCGACCGGCAGCCCCACTCGACAGCGCCAGATTTCACCGATGGCCGCGACACACACCGACAGACGGACTCGGCACAGCCGAGCTTCACCGGCGGCCGCACCAACGACCGACAGACAGACTCGACAGCGCCGGACTTCACCGACCGCCGCGCCACACCCCGCCACGCAGACTCGAGCTTCGAGCACCCGGACGACTCCGCATCCCTCGCCCAGAGGCCCGACACCGCCCCGCCGACACCCGGCGGCAACCGCGCCACCCCGCGCCGCCCGGTCGACCTCTCCCGCCGCACCATGGAGGGACCCGACCCGGTCCCCCCTCCCCCGCCGAATCCCGAACGCGCGGACTGGCATACCGATCCGGAGAATCCGGCGCGACTACGGTGGTGGGACGGCGCGGAATGGACCTCGGCGTGGCGGGAACCGGCGCCGACGGATCCGCGCGCGTGTGAGCGGTGCGGAAATCCCCGGCGGCGCAAGCTGTTCGGGCGACTGGCGCCGTGCGAGCGGTGCGCGCTCGAGATCGAGGAGTTCCTGATCCACTGGCACACGCAGGCCTGGCGCGTGCTGACGAGTTCGGGTCCACAGGGGCCTGATTGGGACGCGCTGTGGGCCTCGCTGCGCTACCAGCGGATCGAGGAGAGCGCGGGCCGCGCGGCGCTGCGCGACGGGGCGCTGAGCTATGTCGAACGCCTGGTGACCTTCGCCTTCGCGGACGGCGAGATCGCCCAGGCGGAGTTCGAGGCGTTCGAGATCGCGATCGTCGAGCTGCGGCTGTCCGGGCCGCTCATCGACGACCTGCACCGGCGAATGGTCCGGGGCCGCATGCTGTCCCGACTGCGCGAAGGCGAGCTGCCCGCGATCCGCACGCCGGGCCTGCACCTGGATCCCGAGGAGCGGGTGCACCTGGATCTGCCCGCCACCCACGTCCGCCAGCTCGCGCGCGGCCCCAGGCTCAGCGAGGGCCGCCTGATCGCCAGCAACAAGAAGCTACGGTTCGTCGGCGAGGGCGCGGGCACCGAACTCCCGTGGAGCCGAGTCGTTTCCGTCGCCATCGAGGACGAGCTGGTGGTGCTCTCGGCCACCTCCGCGCGCGGCGGCGCCAGCTTCGAGGTCGACGACCCGGATTATGTCGCGGCCGCGCTGGAGGGCGCGCTGCGGGTGGCCAAACGCCTGGTTCTCACACCGGGGCAACGTGATTCGCGCAGCATCCCGCAGGAGGTGAAGGCCGAGGTGTGGCAGCGCGACGGCGGTCGCTGCGTGGAGTGCGGCAGCAGCCACTATCTGGAGTTCGATCACGTCATCCCGCTGTCGCGCGGCGGCGCCACCAGCGCCTCTAATCTGCAGATCCTGTGCCGCACCTGCAACCGCGTCAAAGGCGCGCGCATCTGAGCACCACGTGACCCAACAGACATATGGGATGACGCACGTTGAGCACCGCGTTGTCGTGGCCGTAACGTTCCCGCTACCAGACAGAGCCGTGTGGAGGGAGTGGAAACATGCAGGTGGCGGTGATCGGTGGGACCGGAGTGCTCGGTAGCGCCGTGGTACGGGAATTGGGCAAGCGCGGGCAGTCGGCACGGGTGGTGAGCCGGAACGCGCCGCGCGACACTACGATCGACCACCGCCCGGCGGACCTGAGCACCGGCACGGGCTTGGCGCAGGCGCTCGACGGCTGCGACGTGGTGATCAACGCGGTCAGCACGCGCAGCAAGTTCGACGCGGTGATGGTGGACGGCGTGCGCGCGCTGCTGGCGGCCGAGCAGGCCGCGGGCGTCGGGCATCACGTGGAGATCTCGATCGTGGGCTGCGATCTCGTGCCGTTCGGCTACTACAAGGCCAAGGTCGCCCAGGAGGAACTCGTCGCCGCCGGGCCGGTGCCGTGGACTCTGCTGCGCGCCACCCAGTTCCACAATCTGGTGGCGGAATTCGTCACGCTGCCGACCAAGTGGCGGATCGCGCCGCGGTTCGCGGCCAAGGCCCAGCCGATCGATGTGGACGAGGTCGCGGTGCGGCTGGTCGAGGCCGCGCAGGCCGGCCCCGCCGGTCGCCTGCCCGATATCGGCGGCCCGGAGGTGCTCACCTTCACCGAGGCGGCCCGGATCTATCGCGAGCACCTCGGGCGCAAGGGCCTGCCGGTCCCGATCCCGTTGCCCGGGAAGGCCGGACGCGCGCTGCGCGCGGGCGCCCTGTGCGTGGGCCCGGACGGCGCGCGCCTGGGCATCGGCTTCGCGGAGTGGCTCGCGCGCCGCTAACCGGGAATCAGTCCCGCGTTGCGTCCGAGGTCGGTCAGGACCGCGTCGAACAGCACCTCGGGGTGTGAGAGCGGGATCGGATAGTTGCCGAAGACCTCGAGCGTCACGTGCCCGTAGAGCCGGGCCCAGATCTGGATCATCAGATACGTGACGCCGAGGTCGAGCTTCTCCGCCGGGAACTTCTGCTCGGATTCGGACAGGGTAGCCAGCAATTCGGTCTGGAACTGCACCAGGTCTTCGCGCAGTTCCGCCGGAATGACGTCGGTGCGCGGGGTGATGACGTCGAAGGTGGCCAGCAGCCGGCCGGCGGCGGCCAGGAAGATCCGCCCGAACGGTTCGTCGAAGCGGCGCATCATCGGCGCGGCCCCGACTCCGGGCGAGGCGAACACCAGCGTGAATTCCCTGGTGTGTGCCAGCGCCCAGCGCCGGAAACCCTTGCAGATGGCGAAGAACTGCTCGGCGCCCTCCTCGGGCAGCGCGGCGATCTCGTCGGACAGTTCCGCGGCCAGTTCGGCGCAGAAGTCCAGGCGCATCCGCTCGAGCAGATCGTCGCGCGAAGTGCAGTGCCGGTACAGCGCCGGCGCGGTCACCCCGAGTTCGCGGGCGATCGCGCGCAGCGTCACCGCCTCGACGCCCTCGGCGGTCAGCAACGCCCGGGCGACCCGCCGGATGTCGGCGTCACTCACCACGGGCGCGCGCCCGCGCGATCTGGCCTCACTCATACCGCCACCTCACCACGGCCGCGCCGCGTCGCGCTACCGCGTGCCCGGGCCCGGCCGCCCGAGGGCGGCCGGGTCACGCGCCGTCTCAGTTGTATTCGACCTGCCAGCTCTTGATCGCGTTGAGCCACCCGGACCGCAGCCGGACCGGCTCGGAGACCTGCTTGAGGTTCGGCATCACGTCGGCCAGGACGTTGAACATCAGGTCGATCTCGAGGCGCGCGAGGTTGGCGCCGACACAGAAGTGGGTGCCGGTGCCGCCGAAGCCGACGTGCGGATTCGGGTTGCGCAGCACGTTGAACTGGTAGGGGTTTTCGAAGTGCCGCTCGTCGAAGTTGGCGGCGCTGTAGAACATGCCGACCCGCTGGCCCTTCTTCAGCTCCTGCCCGGACAGGACGGTGTCCTGCATGACGGTGCGCTGGAAGGCGATGACGGGGGTGGCCCAGCGCACGATCTCGTCCGGCGCGGTGCGCGGGCGTTCGGCCTGGTAGAGCTCCCACTGCTCGGGGAAGTCGACGAAGGCCTTCATGCCGTGGGTGATGGCGTTGCGGGTGGTCTCGTTGCCCGCCACCGCGAGCAGGATGACGAACCAGGCGAATTCGTCGGAGGCCAGCGACTCGCCCTCGACGTCGGCGTTGAGCAGCGTGGACATGATGTCCTCGGCGCCGCCCAGGTCGACCGGGCACTTGCGCTTCTCCTCGGCGAGGTTCCAGGAGTAGCCCATGACCTCGGCGGTGGCGACCTTGTGGTCACCTTCGAAGGACGGGTCGTCGTAGGAGATCATCTCGTTGGTCCACTGGAAGATCTTGCCGCGATCCTCCTGCGGGATGCCGATCAGCTCGGCGATGGCCTGCAACGGCAGTTCGCAGGCGATCTGCTCGACGAAATCGCCGCCGCCGGTCTTCTTGGCCTCGTGCACGATCCGCTCGGCGCGCTCGCGCAGCGCCTCGCGCAGCGATTCCACCGCGCGCGGGGTAAAGCCCTTGGAGATGATGCGGCGCAGCTTGGTGTGGCGCGGCGGGTCCTGGTTCAGCAGCAGGAAGCGCTGGACTTCGATCTCCTCGCGCAGGATGTCGCCGTAGAAGCGGATGACCGCGGTGTTCTCCTCCGAGGAGTAGACCTCCGGGGTCTTCGAGATCTCCTTGATGTCCTCGAGCTGGGTCACCGCCCAGTACCCGTCGTCCTGGAATCCGCTGCCGGCCTGCGGCACCCAGTGGATCGGGGCGGTGCGGCGCGCCTCGGCGAATTCGGCGACGGGCAGGCGCTCGGCGAGCAGGTCGGGATCGGTGAAGTCGAATCCTGCGGGGACGGATGTGGTCACGGCTATCTCCTACCGGTCCGGGGCAGCGGACCTCACAACATTGTGTAGAACACGTTCCAGTGAGGAGATGAAACCACACGACCGGGTCGCGTGAACAGTGTTTAGTAAAACCCGTTTAGTTTTGCCCGGTCAGGTGCCCACGAGCGCGTTCATGATCGTGCCCGCGCTGGTGGCGATCACGCCGCCGACCATCGCGCCCGCGATCATCTTCGGCGAGGTCATCGCGCCGCCGGTCCACTTCTCCCAGGCGAATTTCCCGCCCGCGAAGATGATCGCCAGGATCCCCGACAGGATCGCGAACCAGGTGATGTACTGCACCATCTTCATGATCTTGTCCGCCAGCGGCGGACTCTCCGGTGTCGGGTTCCCGATCTGCGCGAGCAGGGTCTCGCCTATCGCCGTCAGCATGCCTCACCACCAAATCCTCGTCGCGACCAAACTTTCATCATCGCGAGGGATACCCACTCGAGGCGAGGGTTCACACGACAGTCCCCTTGACAGATCGCCTGTGCCACAGACCAGCTCGACTGTTTTGTTACCGGGGAGGACCTGCGCCGCCGGGGCGAAGCCGATACCATCGTCGTGAAACCCTGTCGGCCCGAGTGGAATGAGCAGCACTGGCGATGATTCTTGTCACCGCGTTCGACACCCTGGCCCAGATCGGCAACCCCGCGCCCGAGGCGCCGCCGATCGCGGACAAGTTCCAGCAGATGGTCAGCTACTTCACCTGGTTCGTGTTGCTGGCCGGCATCGTCGCGATCATCTTCGCCGGCGGCAAGTTCGCCTGGGAGAAGTGGACAGGCGGCGGTCTGGAGTCACCGAAGATGGTGGCCGGAGCCATGATCGGCGGTGTGGTCGCGACCAGCGCCGGCACGATCATGAACGCCCTGATCTAAGCCTTCGAGGATTCCCGGTAGCCCGATTCGACCAGCTGCCGCAGATTCTTCTCGGCGTGCCGGATGGCGGGGCCGATGAAAGCCTGGATCGCCAGGTCCAGTGGGCGCCCGGCGATCCCGCCGCCGATCGAGTAATCGCACACCACCGTGATCCTGGTGGTGTCGGAGTCGAGCGTTTCGAACAGCCAGCGCATCTGCCCTTCGGCGGCACGCAGCGTGAACACCGTGTGCTCTTCCCATTCGACCACGTCGACGCGCACGTGCATCGTCATCGGACCCAGGTTGATCGCGGTGTCGAAAACCGTGCCGAGACCGCTGCTCTGCTCACCGGCCGGCTTGAATTCCTTGATCCCGAACATCCAGCGCGGCACATTGCGATAGTCGTTGACGTACTCGAACGTGAAGTCCCGAGGCGCGTTTCCGACCGCGGTGTGCTCGACATGTCCCATAGGTGATCCCCTTCCCGGAATGCCTTCCGAGCGTATGCCTTTGGGCCGCGCACCGCCGGGCGAGAGATCAGTAACCGGTCACTGTCCGGTAATCCAGCTGCCGTGGAATCCGAACGGCACCCGGCGCGGAAAATGCACGGCGGCCACCGGTTCGGTCAGGTCGTCGGCGTCCAGGATGACCAGATCACTGCGGTCGGTGCGCGCGTCGTAGACATAGGTCATGAGATAGCCCGCGCCGCCGGGGTTCTCGTCGGCCGGCACGAACACCGCCTCGCCCGGGATTCGGCCCGGGCCGAACTCGTGGGCGGTGCGGGCGCCGGTTTGCAGGTCGTAGCGCAGGAGCGCGCCGCTGTCCTTGCCCGCCACCGTCGCATGACCGAAACGCGCGGGCAGTCCGGCCAGCCGGTCGTCGATGCGCGGGAATTCGGCTGCGCGGTCGTCGATCTGACGTTCCTCGACCGTGCCGGCGGCCAGATCGATGGTCCAGCGCCACAGCGTGGCCTCGTCGAACGTCGCGGACCCGGTCCGCCACAGCTCCGGATAGCGCATCACCTCGAGCACGATGCGGCCCGGCTCGTCGTAGGCGTTGAGGGTGTGGAAGACGTAGCAGGGATCGATGCCGAACCAGCGGATCTCGCCGTGCGGGTCGTCGCGGCGCAGCACGCCGAGCCGGGCGGGATAGTCCTCGCGCCAGCCGAACGGCATGCCGCCCCCGCGGATCGCGGTCTCCGCGTCGAAAACCACCGGTAGATCCATGAAGACGACATGCGCCGCGGTGAGGTTGAAATCGTGCTGCATGGTCGGGGCGGGCACGTCGACCGGGCGGCTCACCACCAGGTTCCCGCCGGCGTCGGCGCGGTGGTAGGTGAGGTACGGGGCCGACATCAGCTCGTAGCCGAAGAAATGCAACTCACCGGTGACCGGGCAGGTCTTGGGATGTGCGGTCATCGCTGTGGTCAGCTTGCCGTCGAAATCGTGCGGGCCCACGGTGTCCAGCTCGCAGGTGATCTCGTAGGGGAACGAGGATTCCACCAGTGCCAGCACCCGCCCGGCGTGCCGTACGACATGCGTATTCGCCACGCCCGCCGTGAGATCGCGCCCCTCGGGTCCGTAGCCGCGCGCCCCGGCGGTGAAGCTGGTGGTGCGCACCCAGCGGTTGCGATAGGACACCGCCGTGCCGTTCTCCAGGCGCACGCCGTGCACCATGCCGTCGCCCAGGAACCAGTGCGCGGACGCGGCGGCATGCGGGTTCGGGCCGTTGCGCAGATACCAGCCGGTGAGCTCGTCGGGGATGCGGCCGGTCACGGCGAGGTCGAGGACGGTGAGTTCGTCGGCGACGGGGGCGTAGTTACCGGTCAGGTGCGGAACAGTCATGGGGGCAACCGATCTGGATCAGGGTGTGGCGAGGGCCTCGGCCCGCGCCCGCACATGGGCGACATAGCGGAGGGTGAAGACGACCGGAACCACGAACACCGTGACCATCGCCGCGAAACGCGGGCCCGGAGCGTGGGCGAGCAGAGTCAGCGCGACAGCGCCGAGGACGAAGCACGCCGTCCAGACCGAGGTGAGCACATAGTTCAGCCGAATGAACAGCGGCTCCTCCCAGACCTCCTCCGGCGCACTCTGTTTCGCGATCGCGAGGGTGAACGGGACGCCCGCGGCCAGCGAGACGCCGGCGACGACCGCGAGCACGGTGTGCGACATGGCGGGCACATAGGCGTGCAGGCCGGTCCGCGGGTCGGCGAAGGCGAGCACCGTGATCGCGGCGAAGAACAGCGCCGCGCCGAACTCGAGGACCAGCTCCGCCGGCTCGCTCCCGGCCCGCGTCCGGAGTACGAGCTCGAGCACCGCCAGCGCCAGAGCGGTCAGCGCCGCCCATTGCCAGTACGCGCCGGGTACCGCCGCGAAGACGATCCAGGGGGCGAAGGTGCGCAGATACGACATGTCCGACGGTCTCCTCGACATTCCAATTTAGACATGTCGAATGTAGATACTCCGTTCCGCACATGTCAATAGTGGAATGTATGATCGTCGGCATGAGTCTTCGATACGCCGTGCTCGGCATGCTGGCCGAGGGCCCCGCCAGCGGGTACGACCTGCTGCAGCGGTTCAAGGGCTCACTGGCCAACGTCTGGCCCGCCACGCAGAGCCAGCTCTACACCGAGCTCGGCAAGCTGGCCGAGAGCGGCGCCATCGCCGTCTCCGACGAGGGCCCGCGCGGCCGCAAGGAATACACCCTCGCCGCCGCGGGCCGGGCGGACCTGCGGCGCTGGCTCACCGAGACCGAGCCGAAGCCGGTGTCGCGCAATGAAATGTTGCTGCGCGTGTTCTTCCTCGGCGTGCTGGACCACGCCCAAGCCCGGGATTACCTGACCACCATCGAAACCCGGATGACCAAGGCGGGCGCCGAACTCGCCGACCTGGAGGCGGCCATTCCCTGGGACGACGACGAATTCTCCAGGTACGGGCACATCGCACTGGAATGGGGCAAGCGCTTCTACGCGATGAACGAGGAGTGGGCGCGCTGGGCACTCACCCAGATGCCACCGCCCCGGAAGTAGTCCGCTGGTTTACTGCCCGCTACCACGGGTAGCCACCGAAGTGGTGGTGCAGAACAGTCGCCACCACTACGCAACCTTCGGACGGAGGACGTAATGGCTGCTACGCCACGAGGTTTCGCGGCAATGGATCCTGAACGGCAACGCCAGATCGCCAGCCAGGGCGGCAAAGCCAGCAGCGGCAGTTTCGACAACGATCCGGCCCGGGCGCGGGCAGCGGGCAAGAAGGGCGCCGCCGCGCAGCCCGTCGAGGCCAAACGCCTCGGCGGTGCGCACAGCCACCGAAACCGCTGATCACGGACGTACCCGGAGGAGCGAGGCCACGGCCTCGCTCCTCCGTACTGTCATCTCGCCTCGGCCAAGCTATCTTTGGAACAGCCTGACCAGCATACGTTTTCCGGGATGATGACCAGGGATGGTGCCTGCCGGTGAAAGGGGCAGTAGGGTGGTAACTCACGACCTATTGATTGATCATGTATTCCAGGGGGGATCATGTCTGATCTGAATGTCGACCCCGAGGCCGTCGCCACCTACGCCGCGGCCGCCGCCGAAGTATCCGGTCTGCTGGGCGCCACGGCCAGCAACACCGACACCGCCGCCGGCGCGGATCTGTCCGGCCTCGGCCTGCTCGGCGCCGATTTCGCGCAGGCCTGGACGGGCGCGGCGCAATCGCACGCCGATACGGTGCGCACCGCCGCCGCGCTGATCGACGCGCACGCCACCCTGATCAGCGCCTTCGCCGACCGGGTGCAGAACATCGATGCCGCCGCGGCCGCGGCGCTGGCCCGCCTCACCGATCAGGAGGGCTGAGCCGTGCCGACCACCAGCAGCGACCACGCCACCGTCAAAGCGCTGATCGCCCCGCTGCTCCAACTGCGGGACGCCGTCGGCGACGGCACCGAGCCGAGCCCGGAGACCACCGCCGCCCTGGCCGCCGCCGCGGACGCCGCCGAATCCACCGAATCGCCTGTGCGCACCGGCATCTACCAGCTGGAGTCGACCGACAGCGCCGAGGTGGTGCTGCCCACGGTGAAGAAGACGGGCTCCCAGGTCTCCACCTTGGGCGCCAACAGCAACGCCCTGCGCAGCCTGCTCACCAAGGCCTACAGCACCCGCTCGACGGCCGCCGCCAAATTGGACCGGCTGATCGCCGAGTTCCGCGGCAAGGCCAACCCGATGGCCGAATCCGCGCAGTCGCAGGCCGATGTGGACAAGATCATCCGGCTGGCCCGCGATTACATCGCCGACGGCATCACCGTCGTCGATACCGCGCGCGAGGAGATGTCCACCCTGCAGCGCCAGGCCAACGCGCTCACCAACAACAGCTCCGACGACAAGTCGACGCTGAAGAAGTACCTGTCCCAGAGCGGTATCGGCGGCGACGATTTCGACGACGGCGAGAACGACGACGTCGACGATGTCACCGACGCGCAGACGGCGCTGCAGAAGGCGCTGATCAGCGGCGGCGTCACCCTGGGCAAGGAGGTGATCAGCGCCGGCGTCACGCTCGGCACCGAGATCATCGACGCGCTGGTGTCGCTGGGCACCGAGGTGATCGACAAGGCGGCGGGCCTGGGCGAGAAGGCGATCGACGAACTCGCCACCACCGCGCAGCAGGCCATGAGTCCCCAGACCGCCGCCCCGGGCACCACCACTCCCGCTCCCGGCACCGGCACGCCGAACAGCAACGGCGCGGGCGCCGGCACCGGGCCCTTCGGCGTGGGAGGCAACAACACGAGCGCGCCGCGGCCGAGCGAACCGGCGGCGCAGGCCAAGCCCACCACCCAGGATCCCACCACGGCGGATCCCGCCACGCCCGCGCCGTCCGTCCCCCGCACGCCTGCGCCGGCCCAGGCCGCGCCCGCGCCCGGGTTGGTGGTGCCGCCCGTCGCGAAGCCGAACGACCAAGGCCAGGACCAGGACCGGCCGAAGCCACGCACCGGTCAGCTCGGGGTCACCCCGCAGCCGTCGTGAGGTGAGGGAGCATGGCCCGACTCCCCCGCCGCAGGAAGCGCCGCCCACCCGAAGCCCCGGCCGCACCCGCGGCCGCCGACAACCCGTTCGTCCTGCCGGGCCTGCCCGCTTTTCCGGGGCTGGACGAACCACGTCCCGGCAAACGGAAGCGCGGCGCGAAGAAGCGTCGTCGCCGTCCGGTCCAGGAGTACGAGGAGCCCTGGGACGCCGAGAAATTCGCCAAGCAGTGGAACCACTCCACCCCGCCGCCGGTCCTGCCGCCCGCCGACGGCGCGGCCGTGTGGGCCGGCGAATGGGCGGACTGGGTCAGCGACCCGGAGCACCGCGCCCCGGTGTCCGACACCGCCGAGTACGACGACGAGGAGTTCCCCGAGGACGAGCCCGAGTGGGTGGAAGAACCCGCCCCCCAGTACGACCACGACACCGACTACGTCGACAACGGCACCGCCGCCCGCGCGGCCTTCCGCGACCGCTCCGGCGGCCGGGGCATCCTGCGCGCGGCCGCCGACCGCAAGTTCGCCGCGGCCGAGGGCGGCGGCCTCTCCAAGCGGATGCGGCTGGTGGCGGCCCTGGTGGTCTGGGTGGTCGTGGTGGCGGTGGTCGCCGTGGTGATCAGCTCCACCCGGCGCGAGGAGCCGCCGCCGGTCGCCGCGCCCACCTCGGCCACCCAGGCGGCGCAGCCCTCCGCCGCCACCTCCCCCTGGGGGCACGCCACCACCGGATGCCAGAAGACCCGCACCCCCGGCGCGGCCGTCGGAGCCGAGCCCGGCTCCACCGCCAGCGCCGTCGACGCCATCTTCGGCTTCGAATGGGCCTACTACGTCGACCGCAGCGCCGCCAAAGCCCGCGCCTACACCGCCCCCGACGCGAAAATCCCACCCGCCGAAACGATTCAGAAGGGGATCGATCAGCAGCCGCGCGGCACCAAGTACTGCGTGTACCTGACCCAGGCCGACAAAGACGGGTACCTCTGGAATGTGGAGTTGCACGAGAAGTGGCCCGGGGACGGGGAACCGCAGAAGTACGGGCAGACCATCGCCACCGCGCGGTTCGGTGATCGGACGTTGATCACGGCGATCATGGCGAAGTAGACGTCGGTGTTCCCGGCGGCGCGTGCCGGCTGTTCGCCTGATGGCACCCCCTGCGGCTCGCTGGATCGGTCGACCGGTGGCAATCGAAATCGTGCAGCTGGAGCGCGGCCTTACTTGTGTCGGCGCATCATGATCACGGCTCAGCTCTTTGCGGCCCCCGGTCGGCGTTGCCGGGCGCGGTGGGCAAGCGTCGCGATGACGTGCCGCCAGGCCGGGGAGGCTTCGGCGATCCCGGCGGCGATCAGGGCCGAATCGCCAGAGTTGGGGCGATATTTCCGCTGCCAGACGTCCAGATCGTCGATCAGCTGATCCAGGCGCGGATCGTTCGCGTCCCACTCGGCGGCGGTGTCGGTGGCGCTGAACAGGCGCACGGTCTCGGGGTCGTCCAGCTCGGCGTGCTTGTCCCGCACACGCCCCGGCAATGCTCCGGGCTCCATCGCCTGCAACAGGATCCACGCGTCCCGCTCCATCCGCACCCGGCGTTCCCCGATCCCCAGCCCGCGCATCCGCTCCAGCACCCCGACCACCCCCGGCGGCAGCACCAACCGCTCACCGCTCTCCAACGCCGCTATGCGTCGCCGATGCGCGTTGAGCTGCCGCACCTTCCGCACGAGCTCGGCATCGATTTCCGCCACGGCCGCGGCGAACTCGCCCGGCTCGGCCCGCAGCAGCGCCTCGATCCGCCCCAACGGCACCCCCGCCTCGGCCAACGTCCGGATCCGTATCAAATCGACCGCCGCCTGCGCGCTGTAACGCCGATACCCCGACGCGTCCCGCTCCGGCTCGGCCAGCAACCCCACCTGGTGATAGTGGCGAACGGTCCGCACACTCACCCCCGCGGTCGCCGCCAGCCTGCCGATCGTCAACACCCGGCCGAGTCTAGGCCCGCGCGATCACCTCACGAACAGCCAGCACGACCTCGTCCGCCCGGTCGAAACACACCCGATGATGCTCGGTCTCCAGCAGTATCCGCTGCTCACCCCACGTAGCCCGCCCCACGAGCGCCGCATGCATCCGCCGCTTCCCCTCCTCCAGCTCCCGCTGCTCCGGCACACCACTCACCGCCGTCAACGCGATCATCGGCACATCAGGCACCTCCGCCCCCGCCCGCAACTCCGCGGCAAGCCCCGCCAGACAGCTCCGCTCCGCGATCCCCGACCGCATCCACTCCACACTGTCCTTCGCAGCCATCAGCGCTTCCCGCACCGGCTCGGGATATCCTGCCAGCAACTCGGCATGCATTGCCCGCAGCGCGGGCCGCATCGCCGCCATCTCCTCGATCCCAGGCCCCACCCGCTCGGTCTCCGCCAACCGCGCCCCCACCGGCATGAACTCGTCCCAATCCCGATGCACGACATCGATCCACACGAACCCTGCCACCTCCTCGGGATACAACTGCGCGAACCGATGCGCGTAGATCCCCCCGAGCGAATGCGCCGCCAGCACATAGGGCCCCGCAATCCCGAGCTCTTGCAACACTTCCCGCAACTCCACCGCAACGGCTTCGGCCGACCGCGGCAACTCCACCGCATCGCTGTACCCCGTCCCACCCCGGTCGTAGATCACAGCGGTCGCGAACTCCGAAACCCCCTGCTGCACACCGTAGTAATCCAACCCCACCGCACTGGCCCCCGGCAGAAACACCACCGCCGGCCCCCTACTCCCGGCCCGATGCGCGAACACCCGCCGCCCACCGACCTCCCGAAACCCTCCCACCGGCGGAACCAGCCGCCCTCGCACCTCGATGTCATCCGTCATACGACAACCCTCCAACCCTGACGCAGCGTCAGGGTCAACCCCGCACCTCAAAACCCGCGCCCCCGCTCACGCCCCTTCCGCACCCCCTCGGCCTCAGGCAAACTCACCGCCCCCTGCGCACACCACTGATGAAACCACAAGCGCCCCCGCCCATTCCCCGTCGTCACCACACAACTGACATACGCGATCCACGCCCCCTCCGACGTCCGCGCCCACGCATGCAACAACCCCGGCACCCGCCCCGCCAACACCAGCCCACCCTTCCGCACCCGCAACGGCACCTCCCCCACTCCCCCAGCCCCCGCGATCAGCAGCCCGACATCGACAACCACCCGCCGCGGCGGGTACACAGCCCGATACGAGGGCGGTTCGAACGGATCCGGCCACTCCTCGAACATAGTTTCGAATGCTACTGCATTGCCGATCTTGCCCGACTCCCTCACCGCTCCCCGAATAAGCACACGTCAACGACCAACGATGCCCACGCCGACAGTGCCGCCCAGAAACCCGATAGCCATGATCAGACATCGAATCGCCACCCGGAGCTTCCCGTACCGATGCCGATCGATACTCGCCCCGATCCACAACTCGATGGCCGCGCCACGTAGTTGCTGCTCCGGTGACGCGTTCGCGACCACGTCATAGAACTGCTCGAACGACGACCACTCAGCGCTGTAATACGGATAGGCGTAGACGCGAGACACCTCGGTATGCAGCTGATCCCAGCTCTTCACCCATCGCTCCGGCGTTATCAACGCGTGGGAAGAGACCAGCGCCATCGCCGCATTGACCACCGACGCCGCGACGAACAGCAAAACCACCAGTGCCAAGCAGATCATCGCGACGCTCGGCCGTGACGCACCCTTCACCGTGAACGCGAGAGCAGTCCCAGCGACCACGAGCGCGTTCGTGCTCAACACGGAGTTCGCACGGGCGGATACCCCGGCGCGATGCTGATCCTCCCGCAGGATATGCCACCGGATCTCATCGAGAATCAGCCCTCTGCGCCTGCCATCAGGCCGCCCCACCGACGTCATCTCTAGAGCATTGATCGATCGGCTGCCGCGGTAAATAGACGCGGCGAGCAGCAGGCGCGGCCCGCATTCAACAATCTATTGGTGTAAGGGCGGCGTTCTGGATCGATCCTTCTCACAAAGGACACGAAACCGCCGATCAGAGCCGATTTGTGGGGCGGGTGGGGCTCGAACCCACGACCAATGGATTATGAGTCCACGGCTCTAACCGACTGAGCTACCGCCCCGTGTCGCGCGGGAGGCGCGACGTGGGGATGGTACCGGGTGGGGGTGGTTCGGTACCAGTTGGCCGGCGGGGGGGCGTTAGGGTGGGGTGGACCGCGATCGAGTGGAGGTTGGGATGGCCGATCTGTTCGCGAAGGTGCTGAAGGCGCATCAGTGGGTGTATGAGCGCAGTGGTGGGCTGGTGGGGCACCGGGTGCTGTTCGGGAATCCGACGCTGCTGCTGCGCACGACGGGGCGCAAGACGGGGCAGGTGCGGACTTCGGCGCTCACCTACGGGCGGGACGGGGCCGACTATCTGGTGACGGCGTCCAATGGCGGGTCGCCGCGGCCGCCGGGGTGGCTGGCGAATGTGAAGGCCAAGGGCGAGTGCGAGATTCAGGTGGGGCGCAAGCGGATGGCTGCGGTGGCGCGGGCCACCTATCCCGCTGATGCCGACTATGCACGACGGTGGGCGATAGTCGACAAGGTCAATCAGGGCCGTTACAGCGAGTATCAGAAGTTGACGAAGAGGCCGATCGCAGTGGTGGTGCTCACTCCGGTGAGCTGAGCTTCTAGTCGTCTTCGGCCCACTCTCGGCCGGCAACCGATTCTTTGCTGTCCCAATAGCTTCGGACCTTGGGTGGTCGGCTGGCGAACTGGACGACGGCGAAGACGAGGACAAGGACGCCGATGACGACCCCCACGACGATCAGAGTTTGCACGCAGGCACCCTAGCGTTCAACCAGGGCGCCCGCATGATGTGAAACGTGGATCACATCACATCGTCAGCAAGGTGCGCCCGATGGCGGCGCGGCTTTCGATCGCCGCGTGCGCGTCGGAAGCGTTTTCGAGTGGAAATGTCTGGCCGATAACGACTTCCACCTCACCGGCCGCCACGGCGTTCGCGGCGCGGGCAGCCAGCGCGGCCCAGTCGGTGTCGGGGCCGGTCACGTCGAAAAGTCCCCTCACATCGATACCGCGTTCGACCAGGGCCGCTCGGTCCAGATCCGGGAAATCGCCTGCGGCGGAACCGTATCCGAAGAAGCGACCGCCATCGGCCAGCGCTTCGGCCGCGGCCGTTCCCAATTCGCCTCCGGCGCCGTCCAATACGGCGTCGACACCGCCACCGCTCGCGGCGGCGCGCACCTTCTCGACCCAGCCGGGCTCGGAGTAGTCCACGACGACCTCGGCGCCGAGCCGGGCGGCCAGTTCCAGTTTGGCACTACCGCGCGCGGCGGCGATCACGTGCGCGCCTGCGGCACGGGCGAATTGGGTGAGCAGGGTGCCCAGCCCGCCGCCGGCGGCGGTGATCAGCACCCACTCCCCCGGTCGCAATGCGACCTGGTCCAGGAGCGCGAGGGTGGTGCGGCCGTCGTGGGTCAGCGCCACGGCCTGGGTCAGCGACAACGCTTCCGGCACTTCGGTCACGGTGTCGACCTTGGCGAGCGCCAGTTCGGCGTAGCCGCCGATCGGCAGGCCGCCGCCGACGCCGCTGGCGGCGGTCTGCGCGCCGACCCGCTTGCCGAGCCAGGATTCGGCCACCTCCGGGCCGACCGCCGTGATCACCCCGGCGACCGCCCCGCCGGGCACGTACGGCGGCTCGACCTTGAAGTAGTCGGTGCCCCACCCGCTGCGGAGCCGGGCGTCCAGGAACATCACATCGGCCGCGCCCACCTCGATGAGCACCTCACCGGGGCCGGGCACCGGATCCGGCACCTCCCGTAGCCGAAGCACCTCGGGTCCACCGAATTCGACTGCCTGCACTGCCCGCATGATCTTCTCCTGCCGCATCGTCTGTCTCGAACGAATCCCACCCTGCTACCTCAACAATGGTTCAGGTCAACTGCGGTGCGGCGTTGCTCGCTCAGAGCGAAATCGCACCGGGATCTAGCGCGTGAGCCGACGAACCAGGAGGAACAGGCCGGCCGTGACCGCCGCGGCTACCGCCGCGGCTACCGCCGCGGCTACCGCCGCGGCGATGTACCAGCGGTCCGCGCCGACCCCGGCGTGCAGCACCGCGAACAGCGCGCAGCCCGCGACGAGCACCGGAAAGAAGCGCAGGAAGTAGCGCTCGGCCTCGTCGGCCCGCATTTCCGTGTCCGCGGCGGGGTCGGCTTTGGCGGCGGCGACGAGCGTGACCAGCCGGATCGCGAAGATCGCCATCGCGGCGGCGAGGACCACCGCCACGACGAGATAGCGCTCGACCAGCAGCACCGCGGACACCCCGGTGGCCGCGCCGATCGCGAGGAAATACAGGACGAGTCCGGCTCGGCGACCGCGATCGAGTTCAGGCCGGGCCGCCGCAGCTTTCCGCCCACGCAGATAGCCGATGACGTCGCGGGCCAACGCGGGCAAGCCGTACAGAAACATCACGCCGAAGCCGGTGCAAAATGCCACGGCCAAGCCGATATCGACAGAATTCATCGAAATCCCCCCGGATTCGAGACCGGCGCCGATCTCCCCTCGGCACTCGGTTCGGGAACTCTCCCCAGACGTTCCCGTACCTGATTTGTTCCCGCACGGCGGGTCGTTCAACCCAGGACGGAGATCGCGATCCTGTCACGGATCCGGTCAGGAACCGCCGCCACAACTACTGCTCGACCCACCACCACAACTACTGCTCGACCCACCACCGCAGCTACTGCTGGACCCGCCACCGCAACTACTGCTGGACCCGCCACCGGAACATCCGCCGCTCCCACCCGAGCAACCCGATCCCCCACCACACCCGCTGCCACCGGTGTTCCAGTCGTGCGAATCCGCCCCACCACCGGCCACCCACGGCGAGTAACCGCCCGGCCGGTGCCGCCGCGGATCGAAAGGCGGGTTCGACCGGCCCACGGCTTTCACGATCGCCACGACGACCGCGACGATAATCCCGATCATCGCGAGAAACATGAACAGCACGATCAGCAGCGCGACAATACTCATGGCCGAATGCTAACGGCCCGCGCCGATTCGGGGAATGCGTTATTCCATGCGAAGCGCTTACAGTGAATCGTGGTGAATCTGTGCTTCCCGAACCGCTCCCGCCGGATTGATCTGCGCGAGGTCGACAAGGCCGTCGCCGCACTGGAACTGCCCGAGGCGATCTTCAAGACCTGCCCCTGGCAGCCGCGTGACCTGGTGGAAACCGGGTTGCGGCAGTGGTTGCGCTGCTGCGGCGCCGCGATGCGCGACGATCAGGTGATCGGCATGCCCTCGCACGCCGTGGACGAGGCCTGGCACGGGCTGATCCTGTGCACGCAGCGCTACGCGGCCTTCTGCGACGCCGCCTACGGCCGGTTCCTGCACCATTTCCCCGACGGCGACAACTTCTCGCCCCGCCCCACGCGGCCGGGCGCTTCGCACGGCTCGATGGCCGAGCAGCTGGGCCGCACGGTGGTCGCCTGGTCGCTGGTCGCCGAGCCTGGCGAGACCAGCGTGCTGTGGGACCTCGACACCCAGGTGGGCGTCGAGCATCCGTGGGGCATCGGCGCCGGGAGGGTCGCGGCCATCGAGGCCGAACTCTCCCGGCCGGCGAAGAACTAGGTGAGCTTGACCCGCGCCGCGAAGAATCGCACGACCGCGGGAGCGAACCGGTTGAACTGCAACTGCAGCCGCGCCTCGGGGGTGACCGGCACGATGGCGCGGTTGTTCTCCACGGCCCGCACGATCTGGGCCGCCACCTTGTCCGGGGTGTAGCGGCGCATCCGGTAGAGCTTGTCGTACTGCTCCTGCTTGCGCTTCTCCTCCTCGGCGCTGACGCCCGAGAAGGTGGTGGTGGCAACGATATTGGTGTGCACGATGCCGGGACAGATGGTGTGCACCGCGATACCGCGCCCGGACAGCTCGGCGCGCAGGCAGTCGGAGAACATGTACACCGCCGACTTGCTGGTGGAGTACGCGCTGAAACCCTGCTGCGGGCTGTAGGCCGCCATGCTGGACAGGTTGACGATGTGCCCGCCGAGCCCGCGCTCGGCCATCGCGGCGCCGAAGGCCCGGCAGCCGTTGACGACGCCGCCCAGGTTGATCCGCAGCACCCGGTCGAATTCCGCCGACGGGGTGTCGAAGAAGCCGCCGGCCTGCCCGATGCCGGCGTTGTTGATCAGGATGTCGGGCACCCCGTGCGCGGCGATGACCTCCTGCGCGTGCGCCTGCACCGCCGCCTCGTCGGCCACGTCGAGCTGATAGGCGTGCGCCCCACCGTTTTCGGCGGCGATCAGCTCGGCGGTCTGCTTCGCGGCGTCCAGATTCACGTCGGAGAGCACGATTTCGGCGCCGCCGCGGGCGAAGGCCAGCGCGGTCTCGCGCCCGATGCCGCTGCCGCCGCCGGTGATCACCAGCAGCTGATCTTCGAAAGGCTTTCTGGTGCGCCCGATCTCGGCGCGGCGCAGGCCGCGCGGCACAGTGCCGCCGCGCAGGCTGTCGATCAGCTCGGTGGTGGCGGTGGCCAGGAGCTCGGGGTGCGAGAACGGCATCCAGTGCCCGGCGGGCACGTCCCGGCGCCACAGCCGCTGGGTCCACTTGCGTTCGTCGTCGTAGCCGGCGGGCCGCACCGCGACGTCGCGGCCGGCGACGATGAGCTGCACCGGCACCTCGGTGTGGCGCTCGCGCGGGGACAGCATCCGCTGCACGATATTGGCGCGGTAGATGAGCAGGCCGTCGACGCTGTCGCGCCGGAAGGTCGGCCCCAGCTTCACATTCGCGGGCGCGGTGTCGTTCATCAGCGACACCACGCGCTGCCAGCGCTGCTCGGTGCCGAGCAGGTTGAACGCGACGCGGGGCAGCCCGGGCGTCATGAAGAAGAACGTGTACGCCGAGGACATCAGCTGGGTGAACGGCTGCCACACGTTGCGCGGCGTGGGCCGGGACAGCCGGTCCCGCATCCACTTTCCGATGTGGTCCAGGTTCGGGCCGGACACCGAGGTGAACGAGGCGACGCGGGCCTTGGCCTGCGGCTCGCACACCGCCTCCCAGACCTGCACCGAACCCCAGTCGTGGGCCAGCACGTGCACCGGGCGGTCCGGGCTGACCGCGTCGGCGACGGCGTAGAAGTCGGCGGCCAGCGCGTCCAGCCGGTAGTCGGCGGTGCGCTGGGTGCGGGTGGACCGGCCGTGCCCGCGGGTGTCGTAGGCGACCACGTGAAAACGCTGGGCCAGCAACGGCACCACGGAATCCCAGAGGTGGTGGGTATCGGGCCAGCCGTGCACCAGCACGATGGTCTCGGCGGCCGGATCGCCGTATTCGTATACGGCGAGCTCGAATTCACCGTGGCGGACGATCCGCTCCGTGGCGATCGAGTCGATATCGGTCGTCGTCATCGACAGTTCTCCTAGTTCCGGGATCAGAGGTCGAGCACCAAACGGCCGCCGTCGCACCGCGATACGCAGATCAGCATGGCTCCGGCGTCGTGTTCGGCGGGGGTCAGCACGGTTTCGCGATGGTCCGGCTCGCCGGCCAGCACCCGGACCTTGCAGGTGCGGCAGAAGCCCTGGCGGCAGGAGTACGGGCGGTCCGGGCGCTGGGCGAGGACGGCGTCGAGCGCGGACTTGTCCGGGGGCACCTCGATCACCGCACCGGTGGAAGCGAATTCGATCTCGAACGCCTTGCCGTTCACGATGGGGGGCGGCGAGAAGCGCTCCGAATGCATCTCGACGCCGGGCCGCAGCCGCACCGCGGCGGCGATGGTGCTGATCATCGGCACCGGGCCGCAGCAGTAGACGGCGGTGTCGGCGGTGACGCCGGGCAGCAGCGCCTGCGCGTCCGGCAGGCCGTGCTCGTCGTCGGTGCGGACGGTGACTCGTTCGCCGAAGCTCTCGATCTCCTCGAGGAACGGGATGGTGTCGCGACTGCGCCCGGTGTAGACCATCGACCAGTCCAGCCCGAGCCGCACGGCCAGCCGGACCATCGGCAGGATCGGCGTGATGCCGATGCCGCCGGCGACGAAATGCAAACGGGCGGCCGGGGATCCGTGCCCGGGCACGGCGAACGGGAAGGCGTTGCGCGGGCCGCGCACCGTCAGCGGGGTGCCGACCGGGAGTTCGTCGTGCACCTCGTTGGAACCGCCGCCGCCGTCGGGGATGCGGCGCACCGCCACGCGGTAGGTGCGGGTGTCGGCCGGGTCGCCGCAGAGCGAGTACTGGCGCAGGCGGCCCGAGGGCAGCTCCAGATCCAGGTGCGCGCCGGGCCGCCACGGCGGCAGCTCACGCTGGTCGGGCGCCTGGAGCAGCAGGCTGACGACGTCCTGATCGTGCGCTTCGATGCGGCGTTCGGTGACCACCAGGGCGAGCCGGCCGTCATCGGAGCGCGGCGTCAGGTCCTTGCGGTTGACGATCGCGGTCCAGCGCAGGCGCGTCGTCGCGACGGCGTGCAGCACCTTGATCGCGCGGTCCTGCTTGGGCTTGCCGAACAGGTCGCCCGGCAACTGCTCCGGAACGGGCAACATCGTCACGACGCGACGGCCTGGGCCGCGGGAGACTTGGCGAGGTAGGCGACGGCCTGGGCCGTGGAGCCGACGGAGCCGGGGTTGTAGTTCGGCTTGAACGTCGACAGCGCGCTGATCAGCAGCGAGGGCACGCCGGGCAGCGCACCGCGCCACATCGAACCGAAGACCTTGGTGATCAGGCGCGGGTAACCGTAGTCGGGCAGCTCCGGATCCTGATGCACCATGAACTTGGTGCCGCGCACCACCAGCGTGAGGAAGATCGGGAAGGTCAGCGTCATCAGCGCCGCGCGCCGCACGTAGCCCGCGCCGAAGTAGAGCGCCACGTCGTGGGCGACATGGCGGTGCTCGACCTCTTCGGCGCCGTGCCAGCGGAACAGGTCGGCCATGCGCGGTTCGGCGCCGAACTTCTCCAGATCGGCGTTGAGGATCCAGTCGCCGAGGTAGGCGAAGAAGTGCTCGAGACAGGCGATGAACGCCAGCCGCTCCACCAGCACCTGCCGCTGGGCGACATCGTCGCCTTCGCGCGGGCCGAGCGTCTTGCGGAACAGGTATTCGGCCTGGCGCAGGTAGCGGTCCGGGTCGATGCCGTTGGCGGCCAGCACCTCGTGCAGCACCTTGTCGTGGGTTTCGGCGTGCATGGACTCCTGGCCGATGAAACCGAGCATCGCCTCGCGCAGCTTCTCGTCCTTCACGAAGGGCAGGGCCTCGGCGTAGGCGGCGCAGAACATCCGCTCGCCCTCGGGGAGCAGCAGATTGAGGGCGTTGATCAGGTGCGAGGCGATGGGTTCGGCGGGCATCCAGTGCAGTGGGGTATCGGCCCAGTCGAATTGGACGTTGCGCGCGTGCAGAGCGACCTCGCCCGGATCGATCTCCGGTCGCCGGTCGTTCCAGCGAAGTAGCTTCATCGATACTCCCTCGATCCTGACGAACCACGCCGCGGCCCGGACCTTGCCGCAACGCTGCGCACCCTGCTGTGGTCTCGATCATACACATATGTAGGACTTCGAGTAACACACATAGCGCCGACCACATCGAGCAACGACCCGGGCGGTTCGCACACGCATTCGACAAAACCGCCCGCTCGAACGGATCATGTGCGCTACCTTGATATTTCCCGCCAGCATTCGGCCGATACGGCCCGCATCCCGCCAGAAACTAGAACACGTTTCAGTACGCTTCGGCTATGGAACGACTAACCGGATTGGATGCCAGCTTCCTGTACCTCGAGACCGGGACCCAGCACCTGCACGTCTGCGCGCTGCTGATCCTGAAGCCCGCGCCCGGAAGCTATTCGTTCGCGGAATTCAAAGCCGAACTCGGGCGGCGGATCCCGCTGATCCCGCAGATGCGCCGGCGCGTCCACGAGGTGCCGTTCAATCTCGACCATCCGGTCTGGGCCGAAGACCCCGACTTCGATCTCGACTATCACGTGCGCCGCATCGGGATTCCCGCCCCGGGCGGCCGCCGCGAACTCGCGGAGCTGATCGGCGACATCGCCAGCCGCCCGATGGACCGCGACCGGCCGCTGTGGGAGATGACCGTGATGGAGGGCTACGACGGCGACAAGATCGCGGTGATCTCGAAATATCACCACGCCGCCGTCGACGGCATCACCGGCGCCGACATGATGATGTATCTGTGCGACACCGAGCCCGGGCGCACGCACACCGCGCCGGCCGAGCCGAGCGAACTCGCCGTCAAACCCACCGATCTGCGGCTGCTGGCCGAGGCGGTGGTCCGGTTCCCCGGCCGGGTGGGCGTGGTCGGCATGGTGCCCAAAACCGTGGGCCTGCTGGCGGGTTTCGCCCAGCGCCGGCGAAACAACAAGGCGGGCATGGCCTTACCGCTCACCGCCCCGCGCACGCCGTTCAACATGGCCATCACCCCGCACCGCTCGGTCGCCTTCACCGAGACCGAGCTGGCCGCGATCAAGGAGATCAAGCTGGCGTTCGGGGTGAAGGTGAACGACGTGGTGCTGAGCGTCGTCGGCGGTGTCCTGCGCGGCTATCTCGACAAACACGATGAGCTGCCGGATCGTTCGCTGATCGCCTCGGTGCCGGTCTCGGTGCACGAGCAGTCCCGGCACACGGACGGGATCAACAAGGTGTCCTCGCTGTTCTGCGAACTCGGCACCGACATCGCCGATCCGGTCGAGCGCCTGCGCACGGTGGCGGCGGCGAACCAGAGCGCGAAACAGGAGCACGAGCTGGTCGGCGCGGACTTCCTCCAGGATTGGACGCGCTACGCCCCGCCCAACACCTTTCAGCTGGCGGCACGGGCGTATTCGGCGCTGAAACTTGCCGAGCACCACCCCGTCGTGCACAACCTGGTCGTCTCGAACGTGCCGGGACCGCCGATGCCGCTGTACTTCCTGGGCATCGAGGTGGCGGGCATGTATCCGTTCGGGCCGGTGTTCCACGGCGCGGGACTGACCATCACGGTGTTGTCCACCAACGGCGCACTCGACTTCGGCTTCATCGCCTGCAAGGAACTGGTGCCCGACGTCGAGGACCTGGCCGACGCGGTACCCGGCGTGATCGCCGAATTGCTCAGCGCCGCACGCGCTTCGGGCTGACCGCCGAGCGGGCGGCCACCGCCGCGCAGGCTTCGAGCAGCACCGGCACGAACTTGTCCGCCGCGAACGCGCACGCGGTATGACCCGCCTTCACCAGATGGATGCTCGCGCCGGGGATCATCGTCGCCATCTCCAGCTGGCGGTACACCGGGATCGCCTTGTCCTTGGTGGTGATCACCACCGCGGTGGGCGCGGTGAGCGTGGAAAGCCAGGCGCCGCTGTCGAATCGGCCGACCGCCGCGACCACCTGCGCGATCGCCCATCCGCTGGTGCTGCGCAGTTCGGTCATCGCCCAGCGCTGCATCCCGCCCGGGGCCCAGGTGTGCCGGGGCAACTCCGGCAGGCGGCCGAGCAGGTGCTGGGCGCGACGCAGCGAGTACGGGCCGAGGGCGTCGGCGACGGTGCCCCAGGCCAGATGGAACGCGCGCTCGCGCCACTTCTCCTGGAAGCGATAGGGCGTGGCGCACAGGACGAGCCCGCGCACCCGATCGGGGTGCCGGTGCGCGGCGAGTTGCGCGACCACCCCGCCGAGCGAGTAGCCCACGCAGATCGGATCGGGGATGCCGAGGGCGTCGGCCACGGCGATCACGTCGTCGGCGCAGTCCTCGACGCTGAAGCGGTCGGACTGGATGCCGCGGCCGTGCCAGCACTGATCGAAGAGCACCACGCGGTAGCTGCGCGCCAGCGCCTGCAGCGCCGGGAACCAGGTGAGATACGCGGTGGACGCGGTGCCGTGCAGCAGGATCAGCGTGGGCGCGTCCGCGGGACCGGGTATGTCGACGACGTAGGTGCGCCCGCGCCCCGGCAGGTCGAGCAGCTGGCCGCCGGGAACCTCGGCGATATCGGGAACACCCGCGCGGCCGCACTTGCGCATCGGCACCGCGGCGGCATTTCGATCGGGGTCCATCGTCAGCCTCCTAGAACACGTTCTAATCCATGGTGCCACAGCGGATGCTCGGGTGCGCCCGGTGCAATCGCCCGGAAGACACCTGGCACAGTGACATTCCGTGCGGCCAGTCCTGCTGAGCGGTATCCGTTCGCCGCGGAAATACACCACGATTCTGTAACGTGTCTCACCGAATAGGCGGCGATGAGACGGAGGTGGCCCGAATGGGTCGATTGACCGGCAAGGTGGCACTGATCAGCGGCGGCGCGCGCGGCATGGGCGCCGCGCACGCCCGCGCCATGGTGGCCGAGGACGCCCGCGTGGTGATCGGCGACATCCTCGGCGACGAGGGCGCCACCCTGGCAAAGGAACTCGGCGACAACGCGACCTACGTCGCTCTCGACGTCCGCGAGAAGCAGCAGTGGGTGGACGCCGTCGCCACCGCCGTGCAGCGCTACGGCTCGCTGAACGTGCTGATCAACAACGCCGGCATCGTCAACGGCAACCTGCTGCCCGACTTCGAGCTGGCCGAATGGCAGCGCATCATCGACATCAACCTGACCGGCACCTTCCTCGGCATGCAGGCCGCGGTCCCGGCCATGATCACGGCCGGCGGCGGCTCGATCGTCAACATCTCCTCGGTCGAGGGCCTGCGCGGCAGCCCCGGGCTGCACGGATACACCGCCACCAAGTTCGCGGTGCGCGGGCTCACCAAGTCGACGGCGCTCGAGCTGGCGCAGCACAACATCCGGGTGAACTCGGTGCACCCCGGACTGATCTCCACGGCCATGACCGAGGGCATTCCCGCCGACTTCTTGCAGATCCCGCTCAAGCGCGCGGCCGACCCGGACGAGGTGTCCAAGCTGATCACCTATCTCGCCAGTGACGAGTCGTCGTATTCGACCGGCGCGGAATTCGTCATCGACGGCGGATTGACCGTCGGCATCCCGCACAAGACCTTCTAGATCACCCCGTCGGAGGGCAGCGCCCGGTCGAGCAGCAGCGCGAGCAACGGCAGCGACGCGAAGGCCAGACAGGCCGCGAGGTGAATCCAGCGGTGCGTGTACAGCGCGCCGATGAACTCACGCAGGATCGCGTTCGGCAGGTAGTAGAACGCCGTCGGCGAGCCCGTCACCTCGGCGTCCAGCCCGAGCCGGCGCGCCAGAACGGCGGTCCGCAGGATGTGGAAGTTGCTGGTGACCAGCAGCATCCGGACCTGCGGGCCGACCAGTTCAGCGGAGTAGAGCAGGTTCTCGCGGGTGTTCGTCGAGCGGTCCTCGAGCCGGATCGCCGCGGCGGGCACGCCCCGGCGCACCAGATAGTCCGACATCGCGGCGGCCTCGGAGACCACCTCGTCCGCGCCCTGCCCGCCGCTGGGCACCAGCAGCGGCCGCCGCCCCTGGGCGACCTCGGCGCGGTACACCTCCAGCGCGCGGTCGAGCCGCCCCGCCAGCAGCGGCGTCACCTGCGTACCGTTCAGGCCCGCCCCGTGCACGACGATCGCGTCCATGCCCGGGCGGTAGCGCAGGCGGCCGTAGACGAACGAATAGAGCACGAACGCCACGAGCAGCAGACCGGCGTAGCAGATCGCCAGCGTCACCATCGCGGTCGCGATCACGACCCAGGTGTTCTCGGTCAGCAGCGCCGCCACGAACAGCACATACGGGGCCAGCAGCGCGACGCCCAGCCCGAGCGAGAGCATGTTCGCCGGGCGCATCCGGTGTTCGCGGCGAATCAGCTGCACGCCGTTGACGATCAGCAACCCCGCCAGCACCAGCACCAGCAGCGGGGACAGCAGGAGCAGCAGTCCGGCCAGGATCGGCAGCAGGCTGTCGCCGTCGGCGTGCACCAGCCACAGCCCCACGCAGATCAGGCCCAGCAGCAGGAACACGCCATTGCCCAGGCGGCGCCGATCACCGCGGAAGCGCAGCGCGAAGACGCCGAGCAGCACCAGTCCGATCAGCAGCAGGATCACCCCGGCCACGGTAGCCGACGTGAATGACAGCAAATCTCCGGCGCGCTTCCGGGCGTTTCGGACGGCGGGACCCGGGTAGATCTCGACTTTCGGCTCCGACAGACAGGTGAATCGCGCACTGCCGCAACGAGAACGATGACAGAACTCACCCTCGAACGCGTATATCTGACCGCCGGAATCGCGCTGCTGCTGGCCGCGACGCTGCCCAGGCTGCTCCGGGACCGGGCGATCACCGGACCCATTCTCATGCTCGGCGTCGGGGCCCTCGGTGGCCTCGTGATCGGCCCGGAGGGGCTGCGCGCGGTGTCGCCTCTGTCACATCCGACGGTGATCGAGCACCTCGCGGAGCTGTGTGTGATCGTGGCGCTGATGGGCGTCGGGCTCGCGATCGACCGGCCCTTCCACTGGCGCACCTGGAATTCGACGTGGCGCCTGCTGCTGCTCACCATGCCGCTGTGCATCGCGGCCGTCGCGGCGTTCGGCTGGTGGGCCGTCGCGCTAACGCCGGCCGCGGCCGGCCTGCTCGCGGCCGCGCTGGCGCCCACGGACCCGGTGCTGGCCTCCGACGTCCAGGTCGAGGGCCCCACGCCCGGCCCCGAAGGCTCGGCCGAGGAGGACGACGAGGTCCGCTTCGCGCTCACCTCCGAAGCGGGCCTGAACGATGCGCTGGCCTTCCCCTTCGTCTACCTCGCGCTCTTCCTCGCCACGAAGGGATCGCCGCAGAGCTGGCTGGCGGGCTGGTTCACCTGGGAGCTGCTCGGCAAGATCGCGGTCGGCGCGCTGCTCGGCGCGCTCGTCGGCGACCTGCTCGGGCGCGGCCTGTTCTGGTTCCCGCTCGCCAACGCGCGCCTGGCCGAGCGCGGCGAGCCGATCGCCGCGCTGGCGGCGGTGTTCGCGGTCTACGGGCTGACCGAACTCGTCGGGGGCTACGGCTTTCTCGCGGTCTTCGCGTGCGCGATCGCGATGCGGCGCATCGAGCGCGACAGCGGCTACCACGAGCAGATGCACAGCCTGGTCGAACAACTGGAACACGTCTTCACCCTGGTCGTGCTCCTGCTGCTCGGCGCGGCGCTCACCACCGGCCTGCTCGCCGCGCTGTCCTGGCAGGGGGCCGCGCTCGGGCTGCTGCTCGTCTTCGTGTTCCGGCCCGTCGCCGGGTGGCTGTCCCTGCACGGCTGCACCGAGATGCAGCCCAGGGAGCGCGCGGTCACCGCGTTCTTCGGCGTCCGCGGCATCGGCTCGATCTACTACGTCTCCTACGGCCTGTCCCAGGCCGACCTGGGCGCGCACGCCGAAACCATCTGGGCGATAACGGCCTTCACCATCGTGCTCTCCGTGCTCGTGCACGGGGCCAGCGCGCGCTGGGTGATGAGCCACCTGGAGCACGTCCGCGCCCAGCCCGCCAGGTCGCCCTAGACCGCGACCGGCCGATCGGCGACGATCGACCGGTGACGACAGCCGAGGACGCCCGCGGCAGGGCGCAGCGAAAAGCGCTGGGCGCCTTCCTCAAATCCCGGCGCGACCGCATCACCCCGGCGGAGGTCGGCCTCCCGACCGGCACGCGCCGGCGCGCGCCCGGACTGCGGCGCGAGGAACTCGCCCAGCTCGCCGGGGTCGGCCTCACCTGGTACACCTGGCTGGAGCAGGGGCGTGACATCAACGCCAGCGCCCAGGTGCTCGACGCGGTGGCACGGGTGCTGCGCCTGGACGCCCCCGAGCGGGCGCATCTCTATGAACTGATCGGACGGGGGTCCGACGTACCGATCGAGTCCGGGCCCACGGCGGAAACGCTGGCGGTGCTCGAGGCGCTCGAGCCGAATCCGGCCGCGCTCTACGACGGCAAGTTCGATCTGCTGGCCTGCAACGCCACCTATCGCGCCGTGTTTCCGGAGCTGGCCGGGGCCACGGGTACCGACCGGAACGTGTTGTGGCAGTTGGTCGGGTGCGGTCGCGACAACGGGCCGTTCGGCAATCGGCATCTGCTGCCGCGCATGGTGGCGCTGCTGCGTGCGAATCATGTCCGCCACCTGGGAGATCCGGCGTGGACGGGGCTGGTGGACCGGTTGTGCGCGGCGAGTGCGGATTTCGCCGAGCTGTGGGCCGATCATCAAGTGGCCGAGCCGCTTCCGGAGGTCACCGCGTTTCACCGGCCGCCGCTGGGCACCATCGAGATGCGGCCCGCGGGGTTCGCCGTGGCCGACCAGCCGGAGCAGCATCTGGTCGTCTATCTGCCGGTCGGCGCCGCGGACCGGCGCACCCTCGACGAGATCCGCCGGGGCGGGCTCGGTTAGGCGGAGGTGACCAGGCCGATCGCCAGGACCAGCATGATGACGGCGATGACCGAGTCGAGCACGCGCCAGGCGGCGGGGCGGGCGAACAGGGGGCCGAGGCGGCGGGCGCCGAAACCGAGCGCGGTGAACCACAGCACGCTGGCGAGCATCGCGCCCGCGCCGAGGAACCATTTGTCGGCGTCGGCGTAGGTGTTGGCGAAGGAGCCGAGCAGCACCAGCGTGTCCAGGTAGACGTGCGGGTTGAGCCAGGTCAGGGCCAGGCAGGTGAGCACGGTCGCGCCCAGCGCCATGGAGGTGCCGGCCGATTCCGCGATCAGCGCCGAAGAGGTGAATACGCGCTTGGCGGCCAGCACCGCGTAGCCGAGCAGGAACGCCGCACCGAGGTAACGCACCACGGTGACCAGCCCGGGCAGCGACTCGACCAGCACGCCGAAGCCGCCGACACCCGCGGCGATGAGCACCGCGTCCGATACCGCGCAGACCGCGATCACCGGCAGGATGTGCTGCCCGCGCACGCCTTGGCGCAGCACGAAGGCATTCTGCGCGCCGATCGCGACGATCAGCGACAGACCGAAACCCAGACCCGAGACAGCGGCGGTGGCCGCGGAAGAAACCGTCACGCCGATCGACGATATGGCCGCCACTCCCAGCAGGCCAGCTAAAGATTTTCAAGCATCATTACAATATCTTAATGGACCTGCAGCTGGATCAGCTCCGCGCGCTCGACGCCGCGATCACCGAGGGCACCTTCGAAGCGGCCGCCCGCCGCCTGCGCGTCACTCCCTCGGCGGTCAGTCAGCGCATCAAGGCCCTGGAGTACGCGGCCGGGCGGATCCTGGTGCAGCGCACGAAACCGGTGCGGCCCACCGAATCCGGGACCGCCGTGCTGCGGCTGGCGCGCCAGATCGCCCTGCTCTCGGTCGACACCGCCCGCGAACTCGGCGATCCCGAGCAGCCCGCCGACCGGCCGGTGCCGGTGCCGATCGCGGTGAACTCCGATTCGCTGGAGACCTGGGTGATGCCCGCGCTGCGCGCGGTGCCGCCGGGCATCTGCTTCGATCTGCACCGCGAGGACGAGGACCACACCACCGAATTGCTGCGCGACGGCACCGTGATGGCAGCGATCACCACCACCGCGCGCCCGGTGCAGGGCTGCACGGTGACCCGGCTCGGCAACATGCGCTACCGGCCGATGGCGACACCGGAGTTCGCCCGGACCTGGTTCGGCCCCGGCGCGCCGGGCTACGCGCACGCGCCGGTGGTGATGTTCGACCGCAAGGACGATCTGCAGGACCGGCAGATCCGGCGGCGCACAAAGAAACTCGTGGATCCGCCCCGGCACTACGTGCCGTCCTCGGCCGGTTTCGGCGCGGCCGTGCGGCTCGGCCTGGGCTGGGGCATGATGCCCGATCTGCAGACCGAATCCGACCGCGCCGACGGAAGTCTGCGCGGTATCGACGGCGACTCCTACATCGACCGCCCGCTGTATTGGCAGCAGTGGCGCCTGGACTCACCCGCCCTGAGCGCGGTGGCCGCCGCCATCGCGGCGGCGGCCGCGGCGGCGCTGGGGTGATCGATGTGAAACGGTCCGGCACCCCGCGGGATACCGGACCGGATCGGCGACGGCCTCAGGCCGTGCGCGGGAGTTCCGAGGTCGGCGTGAACCGCCCCCAGGGACGCAGTTCCTCCTGGCTGGCCCGGTGCTCGTCACACAGGTGCAGGTAGCCGCGGCGGATGTAGGCGGGATCGAGTCGCTGCTTGAAGGTCAGGTTGTCGCGGCGCCAGCAGTCACCGCACGGGAGATTGTTCATCTCGGCCTCCTTACACCTGAGGTGGTTGCTCAGGAGTTCCCGATCGGCGAGCCCGCGAAGCGCGCGCACGGAAATGTCGGCCGAATCGTTACCTCGACTCAGTGGTTGCCGGTGAAAAACGTTCGCGGCGACGCGGTTTCACGCCCCGCCGGACGACACGGCCCGGTACGTGCCGGGCCGTCTCGACCGGCGGGGAATGCGGTGCACCCCGAGTTCTGGTGCGGTGTCGCGGAACTCGGGGTGCGGGGCGGTACTCGGTCTGGAACGCGGCGCTGAATGTCGGCGCATCGCATCTACCTCCGTTTCTGTCGTGGGTGCGGTCCGGCTAGCTGTAGAGCCGGCCGATGAACGCGGTCAGGTTCTCCAGCACCCGCTGGATTTTCTCCGCTTCGGAGAGATCCTCGCGGTAGCGGCTGCCGGCGGCCGGGCGCTTCTTGTTCCGGGCGTACAGCGAGCAGGCCAGATCGGTGCACATGTAGGTGCCGATCGTGTTGCCCTTGCGCCCGGACTCGCCCGCCTTGGCGGCGGTCAGCAGTGAGACGCCGCTGCCGGTGTGCGTGGTCTTGCAGATCGAGCACATCTGCGCCCGGCCCGAGCCGCCGGTCTCGTGGCGCAGCGCCACGCCGATCAGCCGGTCCTCCTGCGGGAAGACCAGGTAGCTGCGGCCCGGATAGGACGGGTCGCTCCAGCCGAAGAAGTCCAGATCGTCCCAGGGCGGGGCGTCGAGATCCTTCGGTACGGGCAGGCGCTTGGCGTCCCCTTTGGAACAGTTGACGAACGACGACCTGATGTCGCGTTCGGTGACGGGTTGCATGACGAACTCCTTGTCCGTGTCGGTGAACAGAGCCGTGGCGACGGTACGGACGAACGTTTAGCTGAGCAAACTATTTTTCCGGCCCCCGGGCGCGGCGCGCGTCGGTAGGGTTGAAACACCATCAGTTAAGGGGCTGCCATGCTCGAGGTCGCTGATCTGGTTCGGCGGTTCGGGGACAACGTCGCTGTCGACGGCGTGTCCTTCACGGTGCCTGCGGGCGCGCTGACCGGCTTCGTCGGCGGCAACGGCGCGGGCAAGACCACCACCATGCGGATGATCATGGGCGTGCTGGCCGTGCACGGCGGCACGGTGCGCTGGGCCGGACGTCCCGTGACCACCGCCGACCGGCGCGCCTTCGGGTACATGCCCGAGGAGCGCGGCCTCTATCCCAAGCAGCCGGTGCTCGATCAACTGGTCTACCTCGCCCGCCTGCGCGGGCTGCCCGCCGCGGCGGCCCGGCAGCGCGCGGCCGAGCTGCTGGATCGGTTCGACCTCGGCGACCGCGCCAAAGACCGGCTGGAGTCGCTGTCGCTGGGCAACCAGCAGCGGGTGCAGATCGCGGCCGCGGTGATCGCCGAACCCCAGGCGCTGATCCTGGACGAACCGTTCTCCGGGCTCGACCCGCTGGCGGTCGATTCGATGGCGGACCTGTTGCGGGAGTACACCGCCCAGGGTGTGCCGGTGCTGTTCTCCTCGCATCAGCTCGATCTGGTGGAGCGGCTGTGCGACCAGCTGGTGATCCTCGCGCGCGGCAAAGTGGTCGGGCACGGATCTGCCGACGAACTGCGCGCCGGTGCGCGCACCCGGTACCGGCTGGGGTTCGACGGCGACACCGGGTGGCTGGCCGAGTTCGGCGGCGTGCGGGTCCTCGAGACCAACGGGCAGGGCGTGCTGCTGGAACTCGACCGGATCGGCACCGACGAGTTGCTCGCCGCGGCGCTGCGCCGCGGCTCGGTGCGGGAACTGGCGGCGGTGCGACCGACGGTGGCCGAGATCTACCGGGAGGTGACGGCATGAGCGGCCCGGAACCCGCCACTCGCGGTCTGTGGCGGATCGTGACGCAGCGCGAGATCACGGTGAAACTGCGGGACCGGAACTTCCTGGTGTCCACCGCCATCACCATCGCGGTGATCGTGATCACGCTGGGCATCAGCGGTTTCATGAGCAATCGCACGGAGACGCTCGACGTCGCGATCACCGGCGCGGACACCGCCCGCGTCGTCGAGACGGCCAACACCCTGGCGGCGGGCAAGAAGGTCGAGTTCAGCGCGCACCAGGTCGCCGACGTCGCCGCGGTCGAGCAGCGGGTGCGCGACGACGAGGCCGACGCCGGGCTGGTTCCGGCCGATTCCGGGTGGCGGCTGATCGGCCGCGCGGCCGAGAACGACGACGCCAAGACCTACCTCACCGCGGCGGCCCAGCAGATCGCGGTGCAGCGCAACGCGACCGCCGCCGGCACCTCGATGGACGAGCTCACCCGGGGCGCGACCGTCGACTACGACCTGCTCGATTCCACCGGTGTGGACCCTGGCCTGGCCAAGGTCGCGTCGTTCGTCTTCGCGTTCCTGTTCTACTTCGCCTCCACCATGTTCGGCATGACGATCGCGCAGAGCGTGCTGGAGGAGAAACAGAATCGGATCGTGGAAATCCTCGCCAGCGCCATCCCGTTGCGGCAGTTGCTGATCGGCAAGGTGATCGGCAATGCCATCATGGCGTTCGCACAGCTCACGCTGTTCGTCGCGGCCGGGTTGATCGGGCTGTCGGTGATCGGCAAGGGCGATCAGATCACCCAGATCGGCGGCGCCGCGGGCTGGTTCATCGTGTTCTTCCTCGTCGGCTTCCTCGCCTTGGCCAGCCTGTGGGCGGTCGCGGGCGCGCTGTCGACCCGCCCCGAGGACCTGCAATCCACCGCCATGCCGGTGTCGATGTTCATCATGATCGTGCTGTTCGCCGGAATCTTCCTGTCCGGCACCGCGTTGACGGTCGCCTCCTACCTGCCGATCGTCTCCATCGTCGGCATGCCCGGCCGCTTGGCCGCCGGCACCGCCGCCTGGTGGGAGCCGTTCGTCGCGCTCGGGCTGATGGCCGCCGCGACCTACGGGATCGTGCTGATCGCGGAGAAGATCTACCGGCGCGGGCTCATGCAGACCCAGGGCCGGTTGACGATTCGGCAGGCGCTGGAGGTCGAGGACTGAAAGGGAACTCGCGGACCGCGCCTCGGTCCGCGAGCGCGCACCGGCTATCCGATTCCGGCCCCGGCCATTTCGCCGCGCAGGATCGACTCGCAGGTGTTCTCCGGCCATTCCAGCCCGGCGTCGAGCTTGCTCAGGGTGTCCGCGGCCGGGTCCTCGCTGAGGCAGCGTTCGATCTGGCTGATGGTGCCGGCCGACGGGCCGCCGTTCTTGGCGACATCGGCCTGGGTCCAGCCCTTTTCGCGGCGACGGGCCTTGACCCGCTCGGCGAGGGCCTCGACATCGCGGTGATCGGAGGCGCTGGACTGCGGTGCGGCTTCGGTCTTCGCCGGCTTCGGCGCGGCCGCCTCGGCCTTGGGCGCGGCCTGCTTCGGCGCTGCGGTCAGCCGCTCCGCGGCGGGTGCGTCCGCCGGCGTGGACCGAGCCTTGTCCGGAGCCATGAGACCCGCCGTGATGAGCCTCGACCGCTTCCGCCTACCCATTTTCGCCATGCAACACCCCTCCTCTGGACTGGCTCCGGCTGGAGCACAGGAGAGACTGCCATGGGTCGCGCGATATCCCCGACAGGCGCCCCGGCACGGCGCGCCGCAGCCCGCGGCGGCTGTGCGAAATGCCGGAATCGCCCGAGACGACACGCTTTTGGTTTGCTCGACCACCCGGGATCGACGGCGTGTCATCGATCGCGACGATGACCCGGCTTGAATAATCCGTGCAATGACCCCGCGAGTGGTTGGCCGCCGATGAGGAGCACCCCCGCACCCGGCACCGTGCTCCGCTCTACCGAACTGCCCCGAGACCTGTGGCCGGCCCGCGCGCTGGCCGCGTACCGGGTCTCCTACCGCGGCACCGACTACTCCGGTCGTCCGCAGATCGTCACCGCGTCGGTGTTCGTGCCGCACGGCACACCACCCGCCGACGGGTGGCCGGTGATCGGCTACGCGCACGGCACCACCGGACTCGGCACCGCCGCCGCGCCCTCGCGCACCGGGTTCCTGCGACTGGAACGGGATCACATCGACGGCTGGCTGGCCGCGGGCCACGTCGTGGCCGCCGCCGACTACGAGGGCCTGGCCGCCCCTGGCCCGCACCCGTACTTCAACGGCGAGGCCGTCGCCGACGACGTGGTCGACGCCGTGCGGGCCGCGCGCGGACTCGGCCACCCGGTGAGCACGCGCTGGATGGTCGTCGGGTTCTCCCAGGGCGGGCACGCCGCCCTGCACGTCGCGCTGATGGCCACCGGCTACGCCCCCGAGCTGGACTTCCGCGGCGGCGTCGCGCTGTGCCCGCCGGTCTATCTGTCGGAGTTGGTCTCGCAGCTGACCAGCGATCCGCAGCGTCAGCTCAGCCCGATCGTGCCGCTGCTACTGGCCGGTCTGACGACCAGCCACCCGGGCTTCGACCCGAGCGGGCTGCTGCGCGGACCCGGCCGGGCACTGTTCGACCGGGCGAAGGACCTGAGCTTCGTCGAGATGATGCGGGCCTGCGCGGGGGTGACCAACGCCGCCGCCGGGGTGGTCGACCTCACCGCCGAGCCGACCGTGCAGACGGTGCTGGTGGCGGCCTCGGTGCCGGTGGCGCGGCTGGACCGGCCGATGTTCCTGGCCGGCGGCGGTCTGGACGTGATCGTGCCCGAGGCCCTGGTCGACCGCTATGCCGCCGCCACCGCCGATTCCGGCACCCCGGTGCACTACGTGCGCTGCGCGGACGCCGACCACGCGCAGGTCCTGGACCACGAGCGGCACGGCGCGGTGGACTGGGCCCGCACCCGGCTCGACGCCGACGCCGCGCCCGAGCCCGCCTACCGCGCCTTCCACGCGCTGGACGCCACCCACGACGGCTACCTGCGCCGGGACGACTTCGAAGCCTTCGCGCTGCGCCTGGTCCAGGCGCTGCGGCACTCCCCCGGCACCGTCGCCGCCCGGGCCGTCCGCGACGGCTACCTGCGCCTGTGGCGCGGGCTGACCACCGCGGACACCCACGGCGACAATCGGATCAGCGCCGCCGAGTACCGCCAGTGGATCCAGGACCGCACCGACGCCGAGTTCGACACCCTGCTGCGGCCGCTCGCCCAGGCCGTGCTGAACCTGGCCGACGCCAACGGCGACGGCGTGCTGAGCCGGGCGGAGTTCGACGCCCTCTGTTCGGCCTGCCGCATCCCCGCCGACCTGGCGGCCCGCGAATTCCACCTGCTCGACACCGATCACAGCGGCGCCATCGACGTCGACGAGATCATCGTCGGTATCCGCGAATTCTGCCGCGGGGCCGACGCACCCGGCCAGTGGCTGTTCGGGCGGTTCTGACCGCGCTGGGTGGAAGAAGTCCGGTTGCGACCGGGGCGCCGATGAAAGGGGTTGGCCAGGGCCTGGATTCGTGGAGAATGCGGGGTAGCGATGCGAGGTCGATCAGGCGGAAGCAGGTGTGCTGGCAGTGCGGACGGATGAGGATCGGGAGCGGGGCGGGCTGTTCGGAGCGGTCGCGGTCGGGGCGGCCGCGCTGGGGTTGGGCGAGGCGATCGCGGCCACCAAGGGCGGGTCGCTGATCGACTCCGTCGGTCGGGCGCTGATCGATACGGCCCCGATCCCCGTGGTCGAGACGACGGTCGAGCTGTCGGGCCGGCACGACAAGCTGGCGACGCGCGCCGGAGTGGGCGCCGGGGCGGTGGCCGCGGCCGCGGCGATCGGCGCGCTGCCCGGCCGGCTGCGGATTCCGGCGGCCGCGGCCGTGGGAATGGCGGCGGGAGCGCTGGCCGCCCGGCCCGCCGCGCGCTCGGCCTCCGCCGTGGCGGGCGCGGCGGCCGCGGCCGGGGTGCTGGCCGCGGGGCTGCGGCGGCGGCCACGCGGTGCGCTCCAGGCGATGGCGTGGTCGCTGGCGGGCGGCGGCCTGCTCGCCGCCGCGCACACCTTGCAGCAGGATCACGATCGCAGGCAGGACAACGCGATCCGGCGGCTGGGGCCGGTCGGCTCGCTGGGCGTGGCACCCGAGGACGGTCTGGAGGGCGAAGCGGGACTCTCCGCGCTGCTCACCCCCACGCACAAGCTGTATGTGGCCGATGTCAGCCTGCGGCCGCCCCGGATCGATCCCGCGCGGTGGCGGTTGTCCGTGAAAGGCATGGTGGCGCACACGCTTCGGCTGTCGCTGGCCGATCTGATCGCCGACGCGGTGGAGTTCGACGCGGTGCTGGTCTGCGTGCACAACCGCGCCGGGGAGGGACGCGCGGGCAACGCGCGCTGGCTCGGGGTACCGCTGACCGATCTGCTGCGCCACGCCATTCCGGACGCCGAGGCGACCCGCCTGGTCACCCGCGCGGTCGACGGGTACACCATCTCGCTGCCGCTGGCGGCGCTGCGCTCCGGGGAGCTGCCCGGCTACCTGGTGGTCGGCATGAACGGCCAACCCCTCTCGCCCGCACACGGTTTCCCCGCCCGGGTGCTCGTGCCCGGCCTCTACGGGCAGTACACCGGCGCGAAATGGCTGAGCGAGCTGGAACTCGCCGACGACACGCATTCCGACTACTGGGTCCGGCGCGGCTGGACCCGGGAACTGCTGCGGGTGCACCCGCACGCGCGCATCGACAGCACCCTGCCCGGGCGCGAGATCGCCGGCACCACCTCGGTGGCCGGCGTGGCCTGGGCCCCGCCGCACGGCGTGGCGGCGGTGGAACTGCGTGTGGGGCAGGAGGATTGGCAGCCGGTGGAATTGGGGGCGGAACTGTCCCCGGCGTCTTGGCGGCGCTGGCGCACCACCCTCAAGCTGCCCGCCGGGGCGCACACCTTGCAGGTGCGCGCGATCAGCCGTTCGGGTCAGACCCAGGACGGCGTGGAGCGTGCACCGTTCCCGGTGGGCCCCACCGGTTTCCACACCCGCACGGTGCAGGTCTGAGCGCGCTCAGAAGCGACCGCCCCGGCTGATCCGCCGGGAACCCGAGGAGCCGCCGAAGGATCCCGCGCTCCAATCGCCCGAGCCGCCGGAGCGGCGGTAACCGCTGCCCGCGCCGCGCAGCATGCCGTCGATCAGGATGCCGCCGAGAACCGCTCCGCTGCCGCCGAATCCGCCGCCGGAGCCGAACGGGCCACGACCGTAGGGCCCGCTGCTGTACTGCACCTGGCTCGACTCCCAGGCCTGCACGCTGGCCTGGGCTTCCCGCAGCGCCCGCCCGGCCAGCTCGGCGGCGGACTGAGCCGCCCGCAGGGCATCGGCGGGCTCGGCCGCCTGCTGCGCCAGGTCGAGCTGACGCTGCGCCTCCGACAGCCGGGTCCGCGCGCTCGCGTCGATCCCGCCGCGCCGGGTGCCGATGTAATCGCCGGCCTGCTGCACGCGGGAGCGGGCATCGGTGAGCGCCTGCTCGAGCCGCCGGGCCAGATCCTCGGCGGCCAGTTTGCGGTCGGTGGCGGCGGCGATCGCCTTGTCCAGTTCGCCGTCCGCGCTGACCGCGTCCCGGAAGGAACCGAGCGGGTCGGCGTCGCCTGCGGATTCGGCCTTGCTCAAAGCCTGCTGTGCGGCAGCGATGGCGGCCGCCAGCTCCGGGCCGCCGTGGGCGCTCAGCTCGGCCGCGTCGGTGAGGTCCTTGCGCAATTCGGCGACGGCCGCGGGCAATCCGGCCCGGGCCTGCTCGATGTCGGCCGCGGCGTTGGCGACCGCGTCCAGCAGCGCGCGAGCCTGCCCGACCGCGCCCTCCGCCGAGCGGATCGCGGGCACGGCCGCACCCTGCTTGCCGACCGGCTGCGCGAGCGCTTCGCGCCCGATGTCGATGTTGTGCTCAGCGAAGGTGATTCGCTCCCGGGCCATGCCTACGTTGTCTCGGATCGGAGCCAGCACGCTCGCCGGCTGCGCCGCCGTGAGCCGCGTCAGCTCCGCCTCGGCGGCCGGCACCCGGCCGGTCAGGTCCACCACGTCGCGGGTGAGCGCGTCCAGCCGGGACGGGGCGTTGATCAGCAGGCTGCGCATCTGATCGAATTCGGCGACCCGGGCGTCGAGTTCGGTATCGGCGCGCCCGACCGTGCTCAGCAGCTCGACCAGCAGGGTGCGCTGCTCGTCCGGCGTCTCGGGGATCTCGTCGTCGAGCTGCTGCCGGATCGAGAATGCCTTGGACGCCGCGGCTTTCGCGTTCTCCAGCGCGGTGGTGAACGGGCTGACGGCGGTGGCCCCGAACTCGCCGGTGGCGATCTCGAGTTCCTCGGCGCTGGTGCGGATCGCGTTGTCGATGTCCACCAGCGCTTCACGGGAGCGCGCGTGCAGCGTCTCGAGCGGCAGGGCGGCCAGCGCCGCGCTGTCGCCGAGATCCAGCTTCCGAGCGGCCTCGAGCTGGGCCCGGCCGCGATCACGGCGCTGCTTGCGCCGCCACAGCCAGAAGCCGCCGAAACCGAGCAGGCCCAGCCCGATCAGCGCCCACAGCACCACGGCCGTGCGGCCGCCGCCGGTTCCGGCGCCCCCGCTGGTCATCGCGGTGTCCAGGCCGCCCGCCAGCGCGACGCCGGCATCGGCCCACCGGCTGTCGTGCAGGGCCGGCTCCACCGAGCTGGTCAGCAGGTTCTCCAGCTCGCCGTCGCTGACGTCGTTGGGCAGGTCGCCGTAGAACCAGTAGTCCCGGGAGTCGGTGGCGACGGCGAGCAGCAGGTCCCGGCGGCCGAAACCGGATTCGCTCGCGGTGCGCTGCGCCCAGGACTCCGCGCCCAGTCCGCCGAAATCGGGGACGTAGTCGATCCACAACCGCACCTGGTGGCGCGCGTAGAGCTGTTCGACCGACGCGCGCACCCGAGCCAGCTGCGCCGCGTCGAGCGCCTGCGCGCTGTCGACCACGTAGGAATCCATCCGGCCCGGCGGCGCCGCCGACACCGGCGCGCTCAGCAGCGCCGTCCCGGCGAGCAGAACGCCGACGAGGAGTGAAGCAGACCAGCGGGCGAGGCGGCTCCATGGCAGCTGCATAGTCTGAATCTAACTGGATAGGCTGCGGGAATGACGACGATCGACCGTCCCTACACCGGCCACGTGTCGCCGGGCAGCAATCCACAGCAGCGTGACCTCCCCGGCGCCCGCATCATCAAGATGTCGGTCGGCGGGATGGACAACAACTGCTACCTGGTGCAGTGCGTCACCGGTCCCGCGCTGCTCATCGACGCCGCCAACGAACCCGAGCGAATCCTGGAACTGATCGAGCAGGAGGCGCCCGGCAAACTCGCCCTGATCGTGACCACACATCAGCATCCCGACCACTGGTGGGGCCTGAAAGACGTTGCCGCGGCGCTGGACGTCCCGACCGCCGCGCATGCCCTGGACGCCGAGCCGCTCCCGGTGCGGCCCGATCGACTGCTCGCCGACGGCGACGTCGTCGAGATCGGCGACCTGCGCTTCGAGATCGCGCACCTGCGCGGCCACACCCCCGGTTCCGTCGCGCTCGCCCTGACCGACGAGTCCGGCCGCACCCACCTGTTCACCGGCGACTCCCTGTTCCCGGGCGGCGTCGGCAAGACGCGGAGCCCGGAGGATTTCGACTCGCTCTACGGCGATGTCACCACGAAACTGTTCGACCGGTACCCCGACGAGACCGTCGTCTACCCGGGCCACGGCGACGACACCACCCTCGGCGCCGAGCGGCCGCACCTGGCCGAGTGGCGCGAGCGCGGCTGGTAGCCGCGGGTCAGGAGGTCCGGCGCTCGGCCCGGCGGCGGGCGTCGTCGTGGGCCGCGCGCAGCAGGTCCAGTGCCAGCTCCCGGGTGCGGGTGCCCGGATCGACGATCGCGATCCAGCCCTGCCGCCGATACAGCGGATGCGGGAGGACGGTGTCGGTCGCGGTGTAGTCGACGTCGTCGGCTTCGTCGCGCGGGTCGACGCCGAGGAGCTCGGCGAAGCGGGTTCGGCCAACGTGAATGTTGAGCCGCCGGCGGCCAGGGGTGTCGAGATCGCACCGGGTGTCGTCCGGGTAGTTCTTCGTCACGACGGTGGCGTAGGGCTGCTCGCGCTGGGGCACCTGCCCATCGGGGGCGTAATAGAAGAAGTGGTCGCCCCACGCGATCTCCGGGAACGGCCCACCGGCCGTCGGCGCGAGCTCGAGCACACCGTCGAACGTCCGGATCGTCTCGAGTAGCTGGTCCATAATCATGGTTCGAGCATGAACTTGAAGTGCTTATGGAGGGTTGGCGCATGGGCGAGCACGGGCTCACCGTCGCGGCGGTCGCGGCGGCCACCGGCTACTCCGTCCAGCAAATCCGTGACCTGGAACGATTGGGCGTCCTCGCGGCCGCGGACCGCGCGGGCAACGGCTATCGGCACTTCGGCCCGGATCACCTGCGCGATCTGCGCGCCTATCGGGATCTCGCCCGCGCGGTCGGGCCGGTGGCGGCGCGCGGCGCGATGCGGGCGATCCGCTCGCTGCCCTGCGACGAGGCCGCCGCCCTGGTCTGCGCCCTGCCCGCACGGCTCCAGCGGGAACGCGAGCAGGCCCTGGCCGCTCGGGCAGCCCTGCTGGCCATCGAGGACGAGTCCGCCGCCGAGGCCGAGCCCGCCGCGAACGACACCATGACCATCACCGAGCTGGCGGGGGCGCTCGGGCTCCGGGCCTCGACGCTGCGCTTCTGGGAGCAGGAGGGCCTGCTCACGCCGGAGCGCACCGTCACCCGGTCGGGTTCGGCGCGGCGCTATCCCCCGCCGGCGGTCCGCGACGCACGGATCGCCACGGCTTTGCGTGCGGCCGGATACGGCATCCCCGAGGTGCGGGAGGCGCTCACCGCGGTGCGGGAACTGCACGACGCCGGTCACTCACTCACGGCGCTGGAGGAGCGGGTGCGCACGATCGCGCGCCGGGAACTGGCGCTGCTGCGCGCGGCGGCAATTCTCGCCGAGATCATCGAGGCTGCTTCGTGATCGCCGCGAGAGCCCGGCTCCGACGTGCGGCGACGCGGATCACTCCCGCCGCATGCTCGCGGTGAACCGTTGACGACGAAAGGGCAGTCCGTGCCGCCGTCCGGGGCGGGGCGTCCAGCTCCGTGATCGGAACCGCTTGCGCGGGAGACGGATCGGGCCAAGCCGATCGGCCACCTCGCGGGCGTTCTCGGCGAGTCTCTCCCTGCGTGAAATCCCCTGCGGCCCAGCGGTTCGCGATTGGCGACCCCTATGGTGCGCCGGGGGTCCGACAAGTTCCGCCGAGCAGGCGTGTCGCAGCGTTTCCGGCGTGGGTGGCGCACGGTCTTGCTATATATCGGAGACGATTCGAACCGCCCGGAGGTGGCGATGGACCGGCGTGCCAGTTCGTACCAGGTTCGGCCCCACGAGGATCGGGTGCGCATCGGATACCTGATCGAGCCCGTCGCGCCGGTCTGGGCGATCACCCTGAACCTGCGCACCGCGCGGCTGCTCGGCGTCGACGACATCTGGTTCTCCGATCACACCAAATCCGCCTTCCCCGCGGCGGCCTGGAACGCCCGGTTCTCGCCGATGGCCCGGTATGTCACCTCGCTGGACGCCTACCTCGATCCGACGATCGCGCTGGCGCGCTGGGTCCGCCCGCGCGGCCCCGTGATGGGCGTCGCGGTGACCGATGTGGTGCGCCGCAATCCGGCCGATCTGGCCCGCGCCTGGATGTCGCTGCACCACCTGTCCCGGGGCCGCGTGGTGCTCGGGATCGGCTCGGGCGAATACGAGAACACCGTCCCCTACGGGCTGACCCTCGAACCCCGCGCCGCGCGCCTGGCCGACACGCTGACCGCACTGCGTGTCGCGTGGTCGTCGCCGGACGAATTGGTCACGCACCGCGGGCGATTCCACGATTGGCAGGACGCCCGCTTCGGTCTGCCGCCGCTGCGCGGCACGACCCCGCCGGTGTGGGTGGCCGCGCAGGGTCCGCGCGCCTGCCGGATCGCCGGGGCGCAGGCCGACGGCTGGATGTTCATCCTCAACGACACCGGCACGCCCTGGCACACCGCGGCGACCCAGTTCCGCGCGGCCGCCGAGGAGGCCGGGCGCGATCCGCGCGCACTGCACCGCAGCGCCCTGCTCGCCCCGCTGCTCGCGCCCGACGACCGCGTCCTCGACGAGCTGTGCCGCCAGCCCTTCGTCCGGGCCATCGCGCTGGCGCTGCCGGGCGCGAGCTGGACCGCCGCCGGCGCCACCCACCCGCTCGGGCCGGACAACCCCGGCTATTCGCACGTCGATCCGGCTGTCTTCGAGGGCGAGCGCTTCGCCGAGTACAGCAAACTCCTCACCCCCGAGCTGATTCGCGCGCTGCTGCCCGCCGGCACCGCGGCGCAGGTGGAGCGCTGGCTGGACCCCTACCTCGACGCGGGGCTGAGCCACGTCCTCTTCTACGCCTTCGCGGCCGCGGTCAAACCGGCGCTGGCCGCCGCCGGGCTGCGCGAGCAGCGCCGGTTGATCGGCCGGTTGCGGAGGCGACGCCCCGGCCCGCTGCCGTAACCGTGGCTCGCGCGGGCACGATGTCGGCCCGCCCTGGCAGACTTGGTGACGTGAGTTCGCCAACCCCGCCCCCCGGAGCCGCGCCGGCTGCCGGTCCCGGCGTGCCACGAGGATTCGGAGCGGGTGTCGCGCGCTGGCTGCGCCGGTTGCTGCTCGGCACCGTGCTGATCGGGCTGGTGCTGGTGAGCGGCACCGCTTTCCGGGTCTGGCAGGTCGCCCGGATCGAGGATTACAGCAAGGCCGACGCGATCGTCGTGCTCGGCGCCGCCCAGTATTCGGGCACGCCGTCCTCGGTGTTCGAGGCGCGTCTGGATCAGGCCGCGAAACTCTACAAACTCGGCGTCGCGCCCCGCGTCATCACCGTCGGCGGCAAGCAGCAGGGCGATCTGTACACCGAGGCCGCCTCCGGCAAGAACTACCTGCAAACCCTGGGCGTCCCCGGCGACAAGATCCTCGCCGTCGAGACCGGCTCGGATACTCTGCGCAGCGTCGAAGCCGTCGCCGAGGCCATGCACGCGCGCGATCTCTCCTCGGCGGTGCTGGTCAGCGATCCGTGGCATTCGCTGCGCACCCGCACCATGGCACGCGACGCGGGCCTGCACGCCTGGACGGCGCCCACCCGCACCGGACCCGCCGTCTACACCCGCGAGTCCCAGGCGCACGGCATCGCCCGCGAGACCGGCGCGCTGCTCTGGTATCAGCTCACCCATTTTTCCGCCGACTTCAAATACACAGCGGGGCAGTGAGAACCGATGACCTACACCGCACACGACCGGGAGCGGATGGTCGTCGAGGCACCCAAGACCGCCGCCCTCGGCCCGGCCGAGCGAGAGACGGCGCACCGCACCCAGTTCGCCCGCGACCGCGCCCGGGTCCTGCATTCCGCCGCGCTGCGCCGCCTCGCCGACAAAACGCAGGTGATGGGCCCGCGCGACGGTGACACCCCGCGCACCCGGCTCACGCACTCGCTCGAGGTCGCCCAGATCGGGCGCAGCATCGCCGACGGCCTCGGCTGCGATCCGGACCTGGTCGATCTGGCCGGGCTCGCGCACGACATCGGCCACCCGCCCTACGGCCACAACGGCGAGCGGGCCCTCGACGAATTCGCCGACCGGCACGGCGGTTTCGAGGGCAATGCGCAGAACCTGCGCATCCTCACCCGGCTCGAACCCAAGGTGCTCGCCCCCGACGGCACCAGCGCGGGCCTGAACCTGACGCGCGCCGCGCTGGATTCGGCGCTCAAATACCCGTGGGGCCGAAGCGGTTCCGGCACCAAGTTCGGCGCCTACGGCATCGACGCCGACCGCCTGGACTGGGTCCGCGCGGGTGCGCCGCAGCGCAGGCAGAGCCTGGAATGCCAGGTCATGGATTGGTCCGACGACGTCGCCTACTCCGTACACGACGTGGAGGACGGCGTCATCGCGGGCCGCATCGATCTGCGTGAGCTCACCGATCCCGGCGTGCAGACCGAACTGGCCCGGGTCGGCCATCAGCGCCATCCCGCGCTCTCGGTGGACGAGCTCGTCGCCGCCGCGCATCGCCTCTCGGAGCTGCCCGTGGTCGCCGCGGCCGCCGCCTACGACGGTGGCTTCGCCAGTTCGGTCGCGTTGAAGCAGCTCACCAGCGAGCTCGTCGGCCGTTTCGCCACCGCCGCGATCACCGCGACCCGTCTGATCGCCGGGACGGGGCCGCTCACGCGCTATGCCGCCGATCTCGAGGTGCCCGCCGTGGTGGCCGCCGAGGTCGCGATGTTGAAAACGGTCGCGCTGCACTACGTGATGTCCGACGCGGCCCATCGCCGCCGTCAAAGCGACCAGCGCGATCGCATCCGGGCCGTCGCCGAGCACCTGCTCGCCACCGCGCCGCACACCCTGGACCCGGTGCTGCTGCCCTGGTGGAAAGCCGCCGACGACGACACGGCCCGGGTGCGCGTCATCGTCGATCAGATCGCCTCCTACACCGAGAGCCGGCTGGAACGCGTTGCCGACCAACTCGGCGGGTAACCCACCCTCGCCGGTGCGGGCTCGCGCGAGTGTGGCGTCGAGCGCGGCCGATGGGCGTGTCGGTGATCTCTTGGCCTAGACTCGTGCCGTGGCCGGACGAATCCCAGATCGCGATATCGCGGCGATACGCGAACGGGTTCGGATCGAAGATGTCGTCGGCGAGTACGTCGCGCTCAAGCGCGCGGGCGCCGATTCGGAGAAGGGGTTGTGCCCCTTCCACGACGAGAAGTCGCCCTCCTTCCATGTGCGCCCCCACCTCGGCGTCTTCCACTGCTTCGGGTGTGGCGAGGGCGGCGATGTCTACAAGTTCCTGCAGAAGATCGAGCACGTCGGGTTCGTCGAAGCGGTCGAGCAGATGGCCGATCGCGTCGGCTACCAGATCAACTACGAGGGCGGCGGCACCTCCGTGCAGCGCGACCGGGGCACCCGGGCCCGGCTGGTCGCCGCCAACGCGGCCGCGCACGAGTTCTACATGGCCAGGCTGCGCGAGCCCGAGGCCGAGGCCGCGCGCAAATACCTGACCGACCGCAACTTCGACGGCAACGCAGCCCAGCAGTTCGGCTGCGGCTACGCCCCCGACGGCTGGGACACCCTCACCAAGCATCTGCTGCGCAAGGGTTTCGAGTTCAAGGAACTGGAGGCGGCCGGCCTGTCCAAGCAGGGCAAGCGCGGCCCGATCGACCGGTTCCATCGCCGCCTGCTGTGGCCGATCCGCAATCTCGGCGGCGAGGTCATCGGTTTCGGCGCGCGCAAGCTCTACGACGACGACACCATGCCCGGCAAATACATCAACACCCCGGAAACGGTGCTGTACAAGAAGTCCCAGGTGCTCTTCGGCCTGGATCACGCCAAGCGCGATATCGCCAAGGGCCATCAGGCCGTGGTCGTCGAGGGCTACACCGACGTCATGGCCATGCACCTGGCCGGGGTGAAGACGGCCGTCGCCTCCTGCGGCACCGCCTTCGGCGACGAGCACATGGCGATCCTGCGCCGCCTGCTCATGGACGACAACTTCTGGCGCGGCGAGATCATCTACACCTTCGACGGCGACGCCGCCGGTCAGGCCGCCGCGCTGAAGGCTTTCTCCGGCGATCAGCGCCTGGCCGGGCAGACCTACATCGCGATCGCCCCGGACGGCCAGGATCCCTGCGAACTGCGCCAGCACTCCGGCGACGGCGCCGTGCGCGATCTGGTCGCCCGCCGGACCCCGCTGTACGAGTTCGTGATCCGCGGCCTGCTCGCCGATCACAACCTGGACCAGGTGGAGGGTCAGGTCGAGGCGCTGCGCCGCGCGGTCCCCGTGGTCGCGCAGATCAAGGACCACGCCACCCGCAAGGCCTACGCCACCCGCCTGGCCGGCTGGGTCGGCTGGGACGACATCCAGTCCGTGGTGCGCCGGGTGGGCGAGGAAGCCAAGCGCAACCGGCTCGGCGGCCCGGCCCGCCCGCAGTCGCGCGCCGCGGAATCCGCGCCGGTCGCCGATCAGCCGCCCATGCGGCCGAACCCGAACGATCCGGTGCTGCTGCCGCAACGCCAAGTGCTGGCGGCCGCACTGCAATACCCGGCGATCGCCGGGCCGGTGTTCGATTCGCTGGAGCCGGAGGCGTTCACCCACCCCGCCTACGTCGCGGTGCGCACGATGATCGCCGAAGCCGGTGGCGCGTCCAGCAGTGTCGGCGGTGCGGAATGGATCAACGCCGTCACCGACCGCGCCACGGATCTCACGCTGCACGCGTTCGTCTCCGAACTGGCCAACGAGCCGCTGCCGGTGAAATCCGCCGACGGCATTCCCCGCTTCATCACCGGCGTGCTGGCACGGGCCCAGGAGGCCTGGGTCGGGCGTCAGGTGGCCGAATTGAAGTCGCGGTTGCAGCGCCTGTCCTCCACCGACGAGACCGACGCCTACATGCAGCTGTTCGGCGATCTCGTCGCCCTGGAGCAGTACCGCAAGAGCCTGCTCACCCAGGCGATGGGCAACTCCGACGACTTCTCCGCCGCCTGAAATTCACACACCCCCGCCGGTGAGACCAGCAGGGGTGTCGAATCGTTCTGTGCCCGAAGGGATCAGCGGCGCAGCTGGTCGTGCGGCACCAGCACCGTCGTCCGCTCGTCCAACGGCTCCATGGGCTCCAGCTGCGGACGGGTGCTGAGCTTGTCCGACAGTTTCTGCCGCCCGACCTGCACCAGCTTGCGCGTCACCGGACTCCCGGTGACCGCGCGGGTAGCCGCGCTGATCTGCTCATACCGGACCCGCCCGGCCTTGGTCCCGAGCACATACCCGGCAGCGACGCCGATGATCAACCGCAGCATCTCGTAGAGCTCCTCCCAATTCGCCTGTGCGCGCCCCTATCCTGCCGCAAGCCACCGACAACTGTCGATCCGCCTCGACCGCGCGTCTACCCGCCCCCGCCCTCCGACGTAATCTTCCTCACAAACCCCACCACCCGCACACCCCACCCCCGCACCCCTCCCCCGCCGCACCCCCACATAACCCCAGGTAGACCCGCGATTTGGGAACCACCGCAACCGTACGCTAAAGTTTCTTCTCGGCCCGCCTAGCACAGACGAGCCACCGCCAATCCCCTATAGCTCAATTGGCAGAGCAGCCGACTGTTAATCGGCAGGTTTCTGGTTCGAGTCCAGATGGGGGAGCCTGCGAACGCCCCTGACCAGCGAAATGTTTTCGCGAGGTCAGGGGCGTTTCTCGTTTGCCAGGTCAACAGGTCCGGCATGGGGCAAAGGCGGTCCGCCGAACCGGTTTCCCGGTGGGTGCGCCGCCGGTGATCAACGCCGGGCCGGCCCTCGCCTATAGGCTGGGCGGCTATGAGCGCACTTCCGGGCAGGCTGGTGACCGTCGGTGCCGATCTGCCTGCCGTGACCACGATCGGAGTCGAAGACGACCCGCGTGCGGCCGGGCTGTCACCCGCGGTGGTGGACGGGCTGTGGCGCTCGGTGCAGGACTGGTATTCGCTGGGGACGACCCCGGCGATCCAGGTGTGCCTGCGGCGCAACGGCCGGATCGTGCTGAACCGGGCCATCGGTCACGGCTGGGGAAACGCGCCCCACGACGAGGCCGGAGCGGCGAAGATCTTGGTGACCCCCGCGATGCCGTTCTGCGGGTTCTCGACCGCCAAGGGAGTCGCGGCCGTCGTGATGTCCATGCTGATCGAACAGGGTGTTTTTGCCGCCGATGATCCTGTGTGCGAATACATTCCGGAGTTCGCCGCCCACGGCAAGGAGCGGATCACCCTCGGCCATGTGCTCTCGCACGCGGGCGGGTTCCCGTTTCTCACCCCGCCGTACCGCGGCAACGAGGTGGTGCTCGACGAAGACCTCGCCGTGCGGGCGCTGGCGGATCTACGGCCGAGCTGGCCGCCGGGCCGCTTCCGGGTGTATCACGCGCTGACCGCCGGGCTCACCCTCCGGCTTCTGGTGCGGCGGGCGACGGGACAGCGGATGCGCGACCACCTGGCCGAGCAGGTGCTGAACCCACTGGGCTTCCGCTGGAACAACTTCGGCGTCGCGGAGGCCGACGTCGACGCGGTGGTGCCCAGCGTCAAAACGGGGCCGCCGCCGTCGCGGCTGGCGAATTTCCTGGCGAGCAAGGCACTCGGCGGGCGCATGGACAAAGCATCGAAATCCGACGGCGCCGCCTTCCTCACCGCCGAACTCCCCTCGGGCAATCTGGTCACCACGGCCGAGGAACTCTCCCGGTTCTACGAGATCCTCGCTCGCGGAGGCGAACTGGACGGCGTCCGGATCATCGGTGCGGCCGCGCTGCGCCACGCCATCGCACCCGCCGACCGAATTCCCGGCGCCGCCGGGCGGGTCAGCGCCGCCGGGTTCGAGCTGGGCGCCCGCCGTTCGAAGTTCGGCCGCGACACCCGCTTCCATTTCGGCCGCAGCGGATTGACGACGCAGTACGGCTGGGCGGACCCCGAACGCGGCTTGGCCGGCGCGATACTCACCAGCGGCAAAGCTACCACCGACACCAAGCGCCCCTGGCAGCTCGTCGCCCAGGTGTCGGCGGCGATGCCGCGCCTCGACCGGGTACCGCGGTGGCTGGACCAGGCGCCATAGCTCAGCGGCCGCAGCTCACTGCGTGCGCCCGGAGTCGGGGACGAGTTTGCCTTCGGCTTTGAGGTGGTGGAAGGCGGCGGATTTGGCGGGGCATTCGTCGAGGCGGCATTCGCGGTGGATCTGCATGGTGGTGTGGGCGGCGGCGGTGCTGGTGCGGGGGCGTTCGTGGTTGCGGCAGTCGAGTTCGGCCATGATTTCCTCGTGCCATGCCATGTGCTGACCTCTGGTTGTCGGTGCGTGCGGGGCTCCCGGCAAAGGGGCTGATCAAAAGTCTGTTCTGCCAGCATGTTTCAGAGAACCGCATTACCGTTTGCTTGTGTTTACCGATCACGAGGTGACCGGCGAACTGCTGCGTGAACTGCGCACTCTCGCCGAGATCGGGTTGCGGCGGATGGCGGCGCGGACCTCGTTCACGCCTGGGTACCTGTCGCAGGTGGAGAACGGGCAGAAGCCGGTCACGCCGGCGGTGCTGGACGCGTACCGGTCGGTGCTGGCCGATCCCGTCCTCGGGTTGAGCGGGGTGGATATCGCACGCTTGCAGGCCGCGCTGGCGGATCCGGCGGGCGCGGGGCGCAGCAGTCTCAGCGATATTTCGCTGATTCTGGAGCGAACCAGGCACCTCGAGGACTCCGTGGGCGCGGCGCTGGTGGTGCAGATGGTGCGCGGCATGGACGGAGCCGCACGCGCGCTCGCCGGGCAGCGGGCCGGTGGGCGGGCGGCCGCGGGGCTGGCCTCGGAGGTGGCGCGCTACCGGGGCTGGCTCGAGCACGCGACGAAGCGGCCGCATCTCGCCGACCGGGTGCTCGCCGACGCCGCGCGGCTGGCCGAAGAGGCAACCGACGGTTCACAACTGGCGCACGCGCTCAGCTTCCGGGCCTACACCGCCCGCCACCACGGCAACCTGACCCGCGCCGTGGACCTGACCGAGGCAGCCATCGCGGTGCGCGACGCCCACCCGATCCTCGGCGTCTACGACCGCTACCAGCGCTCGGAACTGCTTGCGCTCCAAGGCCGCCGGCAGCGCGCCGCCCGCGCGCTGCACCGAGCCGACACGGCCGCCGAAGCCGCCGAAGGCATCGAGCTGCCCAGCTTCGGCTACTGGTACACCCCTGGATTCTGGGGCCTGGAGCGCGCCCAGGTCCTGATCGCGCTGGGCCGCCCGGCCGACGCGATCAGGGAAGCCGAAATGGGCCTGGCCGCACTGCCTTCCGACCACCGCAGCACCGACTGGGCCCGGGCGATGCTGGTCAAGGTGGACCCGCGCCTGGCCGAATAGCGGCTGAGCTCAGTGCCACGCGGAGAGTACGTCGGCGGGCTTCCACACCAGATCGACGGTCTCGGCGACCGAGGGCTCCACGTCGGCCGACGATACGACGACCAAGGCCGTCTCCTGCGGTTCCAGGCCCGGAACGCTGGCGATCCCTCGGGTCAGTTCCGCGAGATCGTGACGGTCGAACGGGGTGCTCAACCATTTGATGGAGCCCGCGAAGATCAGGTGATCAGCGACGGGTGCCCGATCCGCGCCGATGAGGTCGATTTCCGGATCGAACGAGCGATTCCACCAACCGCCGACCGCAGTCACCTGATGCCATGGCAGCGCGCCCGCCAAGGCCGCGAGTTCGAGCGCATCGCGCACGAGGGGCTCGACGGCCTTGCCGCGCCACGAGGTCCAGCGTCGAACGAACAATTCGTACGCGGCTTCGCTTCGACCCCGTCGAACCAGATTCTGAACTGAACGCAGCGTGGCGAGGTACAAACGCAGATTGCTGTCGGCGACGCGGTAGAGAGCGGGCTTTCCCGGCTTCACCGAAAGCGGTTGCTCCACCTCGAGCACCTGCTTGTCCGCCGAAAGCCGATGCAGTAGCGGCGATAACGTCCCAGAGGGCAGGGCCCCACTCCGACTACCCGCCGCAGCCGCGATCGTGGCGTGGGTGCGTTCTCCGCTGCCGATGGCTTCGAGAACCCGCCGCGCTTGGTCCGGTGCGGGAAACTCGGCTAGAAGTGCCGACTCGGGCACCCCGAACAAAGGAGCGGCAGGATCGCCGCACTCACGACGGACGAATTCGAGGGGCGGTAGGCCCCGCGGCCAGCTGCGCAGGATGCCCGGCAGTCCGCCGGTGATGAGATGCGCATCAATACTCGCCGCCGCATCGAGCTCGAGCGCGCGGCCCACCTCGGCTGGATTGAGCGGATCGAGGACCAGGTTGTCGGCGCGCCCGTAGAACGGACGGTCATAGGCGGTGAGCCGCTCCATCATGTGCAGGTCGCTGCCCAGGAGCAGCAGCAGGACCGGGCGTTGCTGTAGCAATCGGTCCCAGGCCGTCTGCAACGCACCATCGAAGACCGCGTCTTGTTCTGCCAGCCAAGGTAATTCGTCGATCACCACGACGGTCGGCGTTTCGCCGAGGGCGGTCGCCAGCGTCCGAAACGCATCGGTCCAATTGCTCACCCCCTCCGGGAGGGTCGCGGGATCCGAAGCGATCCCGGAGCTCCGCAGCTCCGCGACGAACATCGTGAGCGACTCCGCTACGGGCATGCCCTCCAGCTCGGCATGTAGATTGAATCTACGTAGATACAATCTACATTGTTGAGCTCGGGCCGCGATCAGGCTCGGCGGAACCCCGGCTTCGTCGCCGTCCTGGACGAGCCGCTCGGCTGAGCTACCCCGCCAACCGCGCCCGCGCCGTACCGCTGCGGCCCCCGTGCGCCCGCAGCAACAGCGCGGCGCGCAGGTGGCACAGCCCGGTGAGGTCGGCCGGGTCGAAGCCGGTGATCTCGCCGATGCGTTTGAGGCGGTAGTCGACGGTGTTGGCGTGGACGTGGAGTCTGCGGGCGGAGAGGTTGCGCTGCATGTTGGTGGCCATGTGGACCTCGAGGGTGAGCAGCAGGTCCGGGTGGGCTTCGAGGACGTCGAGCACCGAGCCCAGGTAGTCGCGGGCGGGGCCGGGGCGGGTCAGCTGGTACTCGAAAGCCAGTTCGTGCGAGCGGTAGACCTTGCTCTCGCCGCCGAGGCGGTGCACGATGTCGACGAGTTCGTGGACTTCGGCCGCCACCCGCGGGATGTCCGCGGGCGCGGCCGGCATCGCGACGGCGCGGACCGGAACCTGCGCGGCCGCCGACAGTTTCACGATCAGGCGGTCCAGGTCGTGATCGGAGAACTCCGGGTTCGGCAGCAGCAGGGTGCCGCCGTCGACGCTGAGCAGGGACAGCACCCGACCCCCGCACCGGTTGGCCAGTTCGGTCTGCACCCGCCGCAGTTTCCGGCGCGCGACCACGTTGGCGTCGAGCGTGGAGTCGGATTCGTCGGGATGGGGCGGCAGTTCCAGGCCGACGACGTGATAGTGGTCGGCGACCTCGATGCCGCATTCCCGCGCCATCGTCGTCGTGCTCTGGCCGCCCAGCAGTGCCGAGGTCAGGGTGTGCACGGCGGTGTGGTGTTCGCTGACCACGGAACGCAATTCGCGCACATAGGCCATCGACACGGCCGAGGTGATCATGTCCAGCGCTTCCATCAGCCGCACGGCGACGCCGGCGACGGTTTCATGGTCCCGGGTCGGCCCGTTGGCGAGGATGAGATCGAATCCGAGTTTGAATCCTTCGTGAATGGCGTGCTGGATGGTGTCTATCGGTATTCCCTCGCGCGCCCAGCCCGCGGCCGCGGCCTGCACGCGTTCGGTGCGCCCCGGCAGATCGCGTCCGTCGAGCATGCTTCTGGTCAATTCCAAACAGACTCGGGTGATGGTCGTGACGTCTCCGTGCAGCGCTTCGCCGGGCAATGTCGCGCAGGGCACCACGTTTTCGATGAAGTGGCCCACCATTTGACGGGAAATGGTCCGCACGTCCTTGAGGGGGCTGGAGACCGGTCGCCCCGAAGCGGTCAGGAACGGCTCGGAAGAGGTTGTGACAGACATGGTGATTCCTTTCCTGCACAGACCATTGGGCAGGAACTCAACGCTACCGGTCAGTAGGGCCGCACCATCCAGCTCTGCGCTTGTGACAAAGAAGAATGGTTGTAGAGCGTGTTTGGAGATGTTAACAAGATCGCCGATGAATCATTGGCAGACTGCATAACTCGGGTCCGGCGGTGGTGACGAACGGCCTCGTCACCACCGTTTTTACCCGATACCGCCGATCACAGGCAGAGGCTGAATTCCAGCGGGCCGAGGGGCAGCGGGAGGCAGACCTCCACCGAGCCCGAGCTCGAACCGGATACGGGGGCGGCGGCTTCCGCGGAGGCGATGCCCGTGCCGAATGCGCCTGCCGACAACACGATTAGGGTGGCGACGAGCGGGCGGATAATTCTCGAATTCATGCAACAATCCTCGTGTTCAGCTATCTGATGCCCCGGCTTTCGGGACCCGACCATCAGAACACGTGGCATCGAGATAGCACCGTTATCAACGGCGATTCCGGCTCTTTCATGGCCGCTCGCAATTACCTTCGGAGAAGTCCACTATTTACTCGCAACCCCGATGCGGCTGCCGGACTTCGCTTTCGTGAGCGCTGGTGCAGCCGGCAGCGCGGCCGCCGCGAGTACGGCGGACGCGTTCGGACGCCCGTGGCCTGCCTTGATATCCGCCCGGCGAAGTGCGCACGGCCGGAGCAGGTTTGGCCCGCGCGACGCGTGGTAGGCGATGTAGGTGTCCGCTACCGCGGATACCAGTAATGCTCACGGTGCACCGTCGCGCCGAGCCCGTCGTCGATAGCGAAGGACGAAATCCATGAGCACCCAAACCCTGCTGGCCCAGCTGCGCGCCGTCCGAGATCTGACCAACACGGAGGTGCAGATCGCCGAAACCCGGGTCGCGCAAGCCCGGACCGAAGCCGTACAGCGCGAGCTGTCCGAGAACGCCGACAACGCCCGTGCCCGCGCCGAAGCGGTCGAGTCCGCCATCCGCGATCTCGGCGGTGTACCGGCGGTAATCGGCCCGTTCCTGGGCCGGGTGGCCGCGGCGATCAAGGCGCTGAGCGAACAGGCGCAGCCCTTCGACGAAGCGCTGCTCGGCGACCTCGTCCTGGAGCACCAGTTGCTCGACCGCGCACGCTATCTCAAGGCCCTCGCGATCAGCGCCGGCAGCCAGGACATCGCGGCGCTCGCGGACCGGCTCATCGAGGCCCACTCCGCGACGGTCGAGTGGCTGAGCACCGTGCTGGCCGAGGACGCCCTCGGCGGCCCGGCCGCGCTGCGCCGCACACCGTTGCAGGCGGCCACCGGCACTGCGGTCAAGCTGGTCAACGCGCCGGTGACCTGGTCGACGCGCAATCTCGATCGCGCCCTGGACACCTTCCGCACCGCACCGCCCGCACTGGGCGATCTGCTCGAACGCGGCGCCCGGGCCGGGGACGTGGCGGTCAAGACACTCACCGCGTCCCGGGATTCCGCGCTCGAGACCGCAGAGCAGGTGACCCGCCGGGAAGGCGCGCGCAACACGGCCGACGCGCTGCACACGGCCCGCACCTCGGCCGGTCTGCTCGAAGCCCGCGAGCTACCGATCAGCGGTTACGACGAGCTCAATGTCAACCAATCCGTCTCCGCGATCCGGGAATTGACCGATCCCGCCGACGTGCGCGCGATCATCGCCTACGAGGAGGCGAACAAGAATCGCCAGAGTGTCGTCTCGGCGGCGCAGACGCGGTTCGCCGCGATCGCGCGTGAGGTGACCGGGCGTAACTGACCCGTAGCACGAAAACGCTTCCGCGACCGTCGAAACCAGGCGGTCGCGGTGGCGTGCCACCGGGAGCTGTTGCGGCGGAGCGCGATCCGGGCTCAGGTGGCTACGGGCTCGTCCTCCAGCATCTCGCGGAGCTGCTGACGCAGTTCCGGACTGTCCTGGTGCTGGTGCACCGATACGGCGTGCTCGGTGGCCGCTCGCACGACTTCATCCTCTTCCCCCGAGATGGTGAGCGTGCAGTGGGATTCACTGGGGAACCGGCGGCAGTCGGCTACTTTTCTCGTCATGGCACGAGCCTCCTGAACGCGATCGATAGTCTGCCGTTCTACGGTATGCCCGCCGGCTATCGACCAAGGTCACAATCCGGTTGCCGCGGATCTCAGCCGCGCTGATGCCGCGATTCGTAACGCACGCGGGTTTCCTCGGCGCGCCGTCGCGCGTCCTCGCCGGCCAGCTCCGGGTCGAGACCGTGCTTGAACAGGACGTGCCGGCGGTAGACGTAGGTCAGCGCGATGGTGAAGAAGACCAGCGGCAGATAGACCAGCGACGCCATCGCCAGCCCCATCCAGGCCGGGCCCGGGACCAGCAGGAACAGGGCCAGCAGCGGCAGGGGAGGAATCAGGAAGCGGGTGAAGAAGCGGCGCGTGGCGCCCGGCCCGGTCTGGTCGCGCAGCACCCACTCCCGCATGGACGGCGGCAGCGTGCCGCCGCAGACGTAGCGGACGCGCTGGAACAGGGTGGGCGACTGATCAGGCATGGGTTTCTCCTGTGCGTGCGGCTTCGTTGACCCGGGTCAGCGCATCCCGCAGTTCTTCGAGATCGCGCAGGCTCACGCCCAGGCGCTCGACCACCGCGCCCGGGATGCGCTCGGCTTGTTCGCGCAGCGCGCGGCCGGCGGGCGTCAGGTCGACGACGAGCACCCGTTCGTTGCCGGGATCGCGCCGGCGGGTGATGAGGCCCGCGGCTTCCAGCCGCTTGAGCAGCGGTGACAGCGTGGGCGAGTCGAGCTGGATGGCTTCGGCGATCGCCTTGACCGACATCGGCGCCTCACCCCACAGGGCGAGCATCACCAGATACTGCGGGTGGGTCAGGCCGAGCGGTTCCAGTAGCGGCCGGTACACCGCGAGCACCGAGCGGTTGGCCACCGCCAAGGCGAAGCACACCTGGCGGTCCAGGCGCAGCGGGTCGTCGGCTTCCATGCCATCAAAGTAATGCACTAACAGTTAATGCACAAACTATTACGACCTGCGATCCGGCCCTCGACCTACGCGGTCGAGGGCCGGATCGAGGATCAGTTGGCCGGTTCCCGATGCTCGGTCGGGGTGTGGACGATGTCGAAGTACACGGCCTTGTCGGCGGCGTCCGGATACACCCGGTAGGTGAAGTCCTGGTCGGTCAAGGTGACGATCTCGACGTCGCGCCGGGCCTGCTCCTCCCCCGCGGCGTTCTTCACGACGAGCGTCCGGGTCTTGCCGTCGGGCGAAACCGTCCAGTCGCCCTGCATCTTCGGGCTGTCGTCGAGGTTGTACATGGTGAAGGTGCCGTCGGTCTTGTAGTACGCGTACCCGACGTAGTTCTTGACGTTGTCGTCGTCGAGCGGCACGGCGCCGCCCTGCGCGTCCTTGGCGGAGGTGGTCTCCCACGCCGTCGCCGCCAGCGTCGCCGCGGGCGTCCCCGGCGCGACGGACGTAGCGCCCGCCGTGCTCGAGGCCGCCGACGACGTCGCGGAGGCGACGGTCGTCGAGGTCGCCGAGGCGTCGCCGCCGTCGTCGTCGCTGCCGCACGCGGAGACCACGGCCGTGGCCGCGCAGGCGAGGATCACGAGCGCCATCCTGATGAGTTTTCGCTGATCCGTCATGTGGCGGAGCCTAGACCCGCCGTGGCGTGAACCCGCTGATCCACGCGGCGTCCCGTTCAGTGGCGGCACCGAGTCCGGACCGACGTGGCGCGGGTCCCGATCAGCCGAGCGGGCGGCTCACCGGCACGTTGACGAAGCTCGGCGCGGCCGGGTCCAGCACGAGATGCTGTGCGGCAAGGCGACTCTCGACCAGCAGCGGCGGGAGCAGCATGCCGCGCGGGAAGTTGCTGGCGTAGACGCCCACCCGCAGCCGGTGGCCGGGTCGCAGCACCGTCTCGGTCGGATTCACGCCGACGTCGAGCACCGTGGGCGCGCCGGGCACCAGCGGCTCGCGGGAATCCAGGGTCAGCTTGTAGGTGATGTCGATGTAGTCGCCGTCGGCTTCCCGCTTGCTCTTGGCCTCGTCGATCGCCCGCAGCGAGGCCGTGAGCTGACCGCTGGCCACCACCGTGGAGCGGCCGTCCGGGGCGACATCGGTCACGGTCACCGCCCAATAGCCCTCGGTGCTGTCGTGCACGGTGTTCAGGCGCACCGAGATCGGGCCGGACACGACCGTCGGTTCGGTGACCGGGGCGCTGGTGAAGGTGAGGCCGCCGAGTTCGTGGACCCGGTCGTCCTCGGCGCAGAACTCCAGGACCGACAGCGCGCCGGCGGATTCCACGGCGGCGTCGCGCGAGCACAGGGCGGTCAGGCCCTGGGCGGGCGAAATGGTCAGGCGCGCCGGCTCTTCCGGCACGCCCGCGGTGAGCGAGCCGTCGTGCACGCTGGCGGCCGTGCCGCTGCGCACGGGCGAGAGATACATGCGCTGATACTCGGGCCGCTCGTCCGGGTATCCGGACCTGGTCACCCAGTCGCCGCCCTGCTGCTTCAGCACCACCGGCCCGTACTCGTCGATGCCGTTGTCGATCCCTTTGAGCCACTTGTCGAACCACGCCAGCTGCAGCACGTCCAGCCGCGGCGGCTGTCCCGGATTCCCCAGGCCCGAACCGGGATTCGCGTGGTAGGTGTCGCCCATGACCAGCTTCTTGCGGGCCGGGGGCAGCGGAATCCGGTCGAAGGTCATCGCGCTGGACGGCGCGAAGATGTCCTGCCAGCCGCCGTAGGCGAAGGTCGGCACCCGGATCAGCTCTGGATGACTGTCGGAAAAGGCCTCGCGCAGATCGCTTCCCGGCTCCAAGGCGGTGCGCAACGGCTGCGGCAGCAGATTCACGTCGGGCACCAGCGCCATCAGCATGTAGTCGAAGAACTCGAACGGTGTGCTGACCCGGTCGAGCAGCCACTTCAGGTCGTGGTGGCCCAGGAGCATCGCGGCCGGATCTCCCAGGAACTGCAGGGCGTCCACCGCGGCGATGTACAGCGGCGCGAACAGGCCCAGGCCGCCGCCCGGCGCGGCGACGTCGTCGATCTTGTCCGTGCTGCCCTCGACCGGGAAGATCGCCTGCAGCGCGGGCGGGTTCTGCGCGGCGGCCATGTACTGGTTGATGCCGGAGTAGGAGATCCCGGTCATCCCGATATTGCCGTCCGACCACGGTTGCGCGGCCGCCCAGTCGATGACCTCGACGCTGTCCTGGGTCTCGCGGGCCTGGAAGAACTGCCAGGAGCCCTGCGAATAACCGGTGCCGCGCACGTCGACCACGATCTGGGTGTAGCCCTGCTGGATCAGCTTGCGGTCCACACCGAAGGTGCGGGCGGCACCGCCACTGAGCGCCCGGGTGAGATCGGTGATCGAGCCGAACGGCGTGCCGGTCAGATCGATGCGGTTGACCAGCTCGAGCAGGGCGTCGGACAGCCACGGCACCGAGAGCGCGACGTCGGCCAGCCAGGAGGCGAACTTGGTGTACGGGGTCAGGTTGACGATGGTCGGCAGCGGCGTGCCGACCGGCTGCCCGGCGGCGTCGACCGGGCGATAGATATTGGCCTTGAGCGCGGTGCCGTCGCTCATGGTGATCGGCACGTCGAACTCGACGTGCACCTCGCCCGGATAGCGACCCGGATATCGCTTCGGGCCGTCGTGCGCGGCCAGCCACTCCAGGGCACGCGGCCCGCCGTCGGGCGGCGTCTCGGCCGCGACGGGCGACGGTGTGAGACCCCAGGTGGTCACGGTGACGACGACGGCCGTGATCCCGGCCCGGACCAGGCCGCGGCGAACTCTTCCCAGCATTCAGCACCCCTTCACGCCCGCGGCGGTCCCCGACCCCGGAGCTTGTAAACATTGGCGTACCTAGGATGGCCCAGGCCCCGCACACTGTCTCAGACTCGGAAATACTGTGCCCCACATCACAGCGTTGCGACTCTCTATGCTCGACCCATGGGACTGGAAGCCGGAATCGACCGTGGCCGCCTCCCCCGCGGCACACACGGCCTGGACGCGGCGGACGTCATTCACTCACAGCGCATGCGGATGTTCTACGGCGTGCTCGAGGCGGTGTCCGCGCGCGGCTACAACGCCACCACCGTGGCCGATATCGTGGCCCGCGCCAACGTCTCCCGGCGCACCTTCTATCAGCAGTTCCGCGACCGGGACGAGTGCTTCGCCGCCGCCTTCGACATGGCGATCGACACGGTCATCGGCCACCTCGACGCGAGCGTGCGCACCGTCGCGCCCGCGGACTGGCGCAGCCTCGTCCGCACCACGTTGCGGGAGTACCTGCGCACCCTGGCCGACAACGCCGAGTGCGCCCGGGCGCTGCACATCGAATGCCTGGTCGCCGGGCCGGTCGTCGCCGAACAGCGACGGCAGATGAAATCCGTGCTGGCCCAGCGCATGCACGCCGTGTTCCAGATCGGGCGCGCCGGCGGCGACATCCCGGCCGACATTCCCGCCGAGATCTTCGACGCCCTGATCGGCGCCATCGACGACCGCATCCGCGACTGCCTGCACGGCCCCGGCCCGCAGGCACTGCCCGCGCTGGAGCCGCACCTCTACCAGATCACGGTGGCGCTCTTCGGAATTCCCGACTGGCCCGGCGCGTAGCGCGGCTCAGGACCGCCGGCGAATGCTCAACTGCTTGGGCTCGGGAGAGCTGTAGGGCTTGAACAGGTGCTTGAGCGCGCCGTTCTCGAACGGCGCGGGCTGATCCAGCACGGCGTAACGGAACTCGTGATCGTGGAAGGCGGCTTCCATGAGATCGTCGAAGTTGTAGTCGAACTCGGAGGCGGGCAGGTCGATGATCGACGGCGAGCCGAAAGCCTCGAAGCCCGCCTTCTCCTCCTCGATCTGTTCGGCGGCGCGCTCCAGCATGATCCAGAGCGCGATTTCCTCACCCATGCACCGGGGTTCGGGCCAGCTGCCGGAATCCAGGCACTCCAGCAGGTGGTCGAAGCAGGCGGCGAACTGCTTAAGGAACGGAACCTTCTGGCGCTGCAGCGCCGTCGGCAGCTCGTGCCGGAACACCTCGGCGTCCCCCGCGATCAGGGCGTTGAGCTCCTCGAGGTAGGTCTCGCCGTGGAAGCGCAGGCTTTCGGCGGTGCGCGGGGTGATGATGTGCTCGTCGTCCGGCTCGTCACCCGGGGCGAGCGGGAACCGCATGACGCCGCAGATCGAGGGCCGCGAGAGCGCGTCGAGATAGTCGGTGGCCGAAGCCTCGTCGGCCACCTCGGCCTCGATCTTGCGGGCGATCCGCTCCACCTGGGCCCGCACCGGGCGCGGCGCGCCCGCGAGCGCCTCCGTCACGAACTCCGGCGCCAGTTCGGCCCCCGCGAGCAGTTCGTTCAGCGCGTCGGCGAGCCGGACCGCCGAGACGCGGTCGTCGAAGGTGGCGACGGCCTTCAGTTCGTCCCAGCCCCGGTCCTGGTAGATCGCGAAGACGCGATGCATGGACGGCGTCGACTGCGGCAGGAACAACTTGTAGGGCAGTGTGGAACTCATAGCACGCGGGTCATTCTGTGTAGCCAGATCTTTGGGGCCTGACCCTACGGCACCCGGCCCGTCCCGGAAACTCGGCCGTCTGCCTCACACCCGGGACGGCTGCGCGGTGCGCGCGATCGAAGGTCGGGCGCTCGCGAGCAGCTCGTCCCGGAACGCCACCAGATAGTCGACGGAATCCTCCGGGGCGAGCGCGGAGACGCCGAGCCGATTCATCAGCGCCTTTTAGGGGCCGACGTCGTGCTCGCTGTCCATGTACGTCGCACTGGTGAGCTGCTCGACGTAGGCCACGTCCTCGCCGGCGGCGGTGGGTTCACCGCGTCGATGATGATCGGACTCACCCTCATGCGCTTCCTGTTTCGGCGCTAGGCGTCGACCGACTCGGCGTAGAGCTCGGCCAGTTCGCGTTCGACCGCGGCCGGGAGGTGGGCGGCCGCGGGGCCGCCGCCGAGGACGCCGATCGTCAGGCGGTTCCGGAAGGTGTAGACGAGGAAGGTGACGGCTGCCGACGCGCCGGCCGAGGGGCGGGGATGCGCGGAGAGGTAGACGATTTCGTAGTCGGTGAGGGTCAGGCCGGGCGGGGTGCGGAAAGCCGGGACGCGGCCGGTGTTGGTGACGGCGACGTGGCCGGCCAGCGAGTGGATTCTGGTGGGGCCGTAGTAGTCCGGGAAGTGCAGCACGGACTGCTGGACGATGCCCTCGGACAGGTCGTGGTGCAGTCGGGACGAAATGCGCTGCGCCAGTGCGGAAACATCGGCGGAGCGGTCGACTTCGGCGGCGAAGGCGGCGAGCCCGGCCATATTGGTGCCCGCCGCGCGCGGCACCGGCGGATCGAAGCGGGTGCGCAGGTCGACCGGGTACAGGCAGCCCACGGTAGTGCCTGCGGCGGAGCCGGTTTCGGCCGCGTAGGCGCGCAGCAGCGCGGCGGTGACGAGCCCGTTGACGGTCAGGCCCGGGCGGTGGCCCAGCGCCACGATGCGTGCGGTCGCGTCCGGGTCGAGCACGACGCGGCTCGGGTGGGCCAGTGCGGGCGGGGCCGGGGTCGGCGGATCCGCGGGGACCGCGCGCGCCTCGGGCGGCAGCGGGCGGGTGAGGTCTTCCAGTCCGGAGAGCGGGCTCGCGGTGATTCCTCGCTCCGCCGCGAAGCTCTCCAGGGACCGCGGAAGATCCTGCGGCACGACCTCTTCGGGCGCGGTGTAGAAATCCCAGAGCCGCGACACCAACTGCACGCAGTGCCCGGCGTCGGCGACGCTGTGGTGCGCGAACAACGTGACCCGGGCGGCGCCCGGTGCGGTCACCACATCGAGGTAGGCGAGCTGCGCGCCGGGGTCCACGGTCGGCACGGGCAGCAGCACCCGCGCGACCTCGCCCGCGCGCTCCTGCGCCCCGACCACGGCCGCGCCGGGACGCAGCAGATAGCCGACGCCGTCGGCGTCCTCCCCCAAGCGGCAGGTCAGCACCGGATAGGCGCGTTGCAGCGCCGAGAACGCGGCGCGCAGCGCGGCGATGTCGAGCTCCCCTTCGACCAGCACTGAGCGCCCGGTATAGGTGCCGTGCCGGACGAACCGCTGTTCCGACGGCGCGAGTACCCGCACCACATCCTCATCGCGCCACACCCGCACAGCGTGCGGCACCTACCGCCCCCGACGCAATCGGGCGCGTGCGAGAGACTTCTCGCATGAGTCTTGCAGCACACCTGGAGCGCCTGGGCCGCCCGCTGGTCGAGGAACAACTCGGACACCCGACCGTCGTCGGCATCGCCAAGGGCGACCTGGACGAGCCGGTCTTCCGCTCCTGGCTGGAACAGGACTACCTGTTCCTGCTCGACTACGTCCGCGTCTTCACCCGCCTGGCGTGGCAGGCGCCCGCCGCGCACCTGGGCGATCTGGTCGACCTCGCGCACGCCACCTTCCACGACGAACTCGCGCTGCACCGCTCCCTGGCCGCCGAGTTCGGCGCGGATCTGGACGGCGCGGTCAAGGGCGAACCGTGCGTGAACTACACCGGCTTCCTGCTGGATTCGGCCGCGCACTACGCCGACGGCCTGGCCGCCCTCTACCCGTGCATGTGGGGGTACTCGACCCTGGGCGCCCGGCTCGCCGAGAACCCGCCCGCCGACCCCCGCTACCGCCGCTGGATCGACACCTACGCCGATCCCGGTTTCGCCGCTCTGACCGCCCGCTGCGCGCAGATGCTCGACGAGGCCGGCGGCGACCGCGATCGCGCCGAAGCGCTCTTCCTCGAGGGCATGCGCCACGAGATCGCGTTCTGGGACGTGCCGCTGCGATAAGCGCTGCGCCGTAGGCCGTTTCGGCTGGTCAGCACGCCCGCGCGGAATTCGTTCCGACGCGCCGATGAGTTCTCCGCGGTGGTCCCGTCTACCTACACGGACGGGTATCGCCGAAATCAGAGGAGACCTCATGAATCGTCCGGCTGTGGCAACCCACGACGAATGGCTGGCGGCGCGCAAGCGGCTGCTGGCCGAGGAGAAAGAGCTCACCCGGCGGCTCGACGCGGTGGCGGCCCAGCGCCGCGAACTGCCGATGGAGCCGGTGCACAAGGACTACGAATTCGAAGGCGCGACAGGAAAGTTCACGCTGGCCGACCTGTTCGAGGGCCGCCGGCAGCTGATCGTGTACCACATGATGTGGCGCTGGGACCTGAACGCCGGCTGCCCCAGCTGCGCGGTCTTCCTCGACAACGTGGGCCACCTGGCGCACCTGCACGCGCAGGAGACCACGTTCGTCTCGATCTCCCGCGGGCCGTGGCAGCACCTGAGCGACTACCGGGAACGCATGGGGTGGACCTTCCCCATGTACTCCTCCTACGGCAGCGACTTCAACTACGACTACCACGTCACCCAGGACGACACGCGCACCCCGGTGTACTACAACTTCCTGACCAAGGAGGAACTGGACGCCAAGGGCGAAACCTGGTTCACCGACGGGGAACAGCCCGGCACCAGCGTGTTCTGGCGCGAGGACGACGGCACGGTCTTCCACACCTATTCGTCCTACGCGCGGGGCGGCGACCTCATGATCAACACCCACAACTACCTCGACCTCACCCCGCTGGGCCGCCAGCGCCACATCGGCGACGCGATCCACCACGACAGCTACGAGGCGGCCCGAACCCACTGCCACTGAACGAATTACTGGCCCGCACCCGGCGGCCGACCTAAGCTGGCGGAGGTGGGCAAGGAAGAGCTCCGCGCGTCCGATTCGGACCGCCAGCAGATCGCCGATCAACTACGCCGGGCGATGGACAAGGGCCGCTTGTCCCTGCACGAATACGACGAGCGGCTGCAGCAGGCCTATGCCGCCAAGACCTACGGTGAACTGGCGCCCCTGGTCTCCGACCTGCCCGCCGAACGCGGCAGGCCGGCCCAGCCGGCCGGGCAGCCGCGGATCCCGCAGTGGGTCGTCATCATGTGGATCCCGTGGGCGGCGGTCAACCTGCTCATGGTGATCATCTGGGCGGCCACCGGCCTGGGTTATTTCTGGCCGTTCTGGGTCGCCGTCCCCTGGGGCATCGCCCTGCTGATCCCCTCCGGCATCGGCGTTCTCACCGCGAGCCCACCCAAGAAATAGCAACGACCCACGACCGGGTTGGCCGTGGGTCGTCACCGAGGGGGTGTCAGGCGCCGATCAGGCGCTGGGCCAGGTAGCCCTCCACCTTGTCGAGCGCGATCCGCTCCTGCTGCATGGTGTCGCGTTCGCGGATGGTGACCGCCTGATCCTCGAGCGTGTCGAAGTCGACGGTGATGCAGAACGGGGTGCCGATCTCGTCCTGGCGACGGTAGCGACGGCCGATCGCGCCGGCGTCGTCGAACTCCACGTTCCAGTGCTTGCGCAGCTGCGCGGCGAGATCCTTCGCCTTCGGCGTCAGATCGGCGTTGCGCGAGAGCGGCAGCACCGCGGCCTTGACCGGCGCGAGACGGCGGTCCAGACGCAGGCTGATCCGCTCCTCCATGCCGCCCTTGGCATTCGGCGCCTGGTCGACGGTGTAGGCGTCGACCAGGAAGGCCATCAGCGAGCGGGTCAGACCGGCCGCGGGCTCGATGACGTACGGGATGTACTTCTCGCCGGAATTCGCGTCGGAGTAGCTCAGGTCGGTGCCGGAGTGGTCGGAGTGCGTCTTCAGGTCGTAGTCGGTGCGGTTGGCGATGCCCTCCAGCTCACCCCACTCGCTGCCCTGGAAACGGAAGCGGTACTCGATGTCGGTGGTGCCGGCCGAGTAGTGCGACAGCTTTTCCTTCGGGTGCTCGTAGAGGCGCAGGTTCTCCGGATCGATGCCGAGGTCGGTGTACCAGGCCAGGCGGGTATCGATCCAGTACTTGTGCCACTCGGCGTCTTCGCCCGGCTTGACGAAGAACTCCATCTCCATCTGCTCGAACTCGCGCGTGCGGAAGATGAAGTTGCCGGGGGTGATCTCGTTGCGGAAGCTCTTGCCGATCTGGGCGATGCCGAACGGCGGCTTCTTGCGCGCGGTCTCCTTGACGTTCTTGAAGTTCACGAAGATGCCCTGCGCGGTTTCCGGGCGCAGGTAGTGCAGGCCCTCTTCGTCGTCGACCGGGCCGAGGAAGGTCTTGAGCAGGCCGGAGAAGTTCCTGGGCTCGGTCCAGGAGCCGGGCTGGCCGGTCTCCGGATCCTTGATGTCGGCCAGGCCGTTGACCGGCGGGTGGCCGTGCTTCTCCTCGTAGGCCTCGATCAGGTGATCGGCGCGGTAGCGCTTGTGCGTGTGCAGCGACTCGACCAGCGGATCGGAGAACGTGGCGACGTGGCCCGAGGCCTCCCAGACCTGGCGCGGCAGGATCACCGACGAGTCGAGGCCGACCACATCTTCGCGGCTGGTGACCATGGTGCGCCACCACTGCTTCTTGATGTTCTCCTTGAGCTCGACACCGAGCGGACCGTAGTCCCATGCCGACTTGGTGCCTCCGTAGATCTCACCGCACGGGTACACCAGACCCCGGCGCTTGGCGAGGTTGGCAACGGTGTCCACCTTCGACTTGGGTGCCACGCGAGAATTCTCCATCCACTGCGAGTATCGGATTGCGTCTCCATCCGGGGACGCCTCCAGACTATCGGCACCGGCCAACGGTTTTTCCACCGCACACCGGTAGGCGTGAGATTTCCGGCGCGCCGCATTTGACATGCGCACCTGTGCATACGCAAAATGGGAATGCTTTCCATTAAGGAGAAGATCCCATGGCCACCGAGACCGCCACGCACTCGCACAACCCCTATCGCTCCCCCGGGCCCGCCGCGGTGCCCTCGCGGACCGTCCTGGAAGACGCGGGTGAACTGCTGCGCGCCCTGGCCGCGCCGGTCCGCATCGCGATCGTGCTGCAACTGCGGGAGTCACCGCGCTGCGTGCACGAGCTCGTCGACGCGCTGGGCGTGACCCAGCCGCTGGTCAGCCAGCATCTGCGGATCCTGAAATCGGCCGGGGTGGTGCACGGTGAGCGGTCCGGCCGCGAAGTGCTCTACGAATTGGTCGACGATCACCTCGCGCATATCGTGGTCGATGCCGTGGCGCATGCCGAGGAAGGGTGATCCGTGCCTGACAAGACCCACACTGCGAACCCCCAGGACGTGCCGAAGTCAGTCGGGATCCGCAGTACCCGCCAGCGCAGCGCGATCTCCGCGCTGCTCGGCGACATCGAGGAATTCCGCTCCGCCCAGGAGCTGCACGACGAACTCCGCAAGCGCGGTGAGGGCATCGGCCTGACCACCGTCTACCGCACGCTGCAATCACTGGCCGACGCCGGGATGGTGGACGTGCTGCGCACCGACTCGGGCGAATCGGTCTATCGCCAGTGCTCGACCGGGCACCACCACCATCTCGTCTGCCGCCACTGCGGCACCACGGTCGAGGTGGAGGGTCCGACCGTCGAGGCCTGGGCCGACGCCATCGCCGCCGACCACGGCTTCACCGAGGTCAGCCACACCATGGAGATCTTCGGCACCTGCCGCGCCTGCGCGAAGGCGGGCCACGCCGCCGGGTGAGGTAGGTCAGACGAACGCCTGCGCCGCCCAGAAGCAGAGCAGCTGGAGCGCCATGCACAGCAGCGGCCAGACGAACAGCGGCCACCCGCGTCGCGCCCGGCCGGCCCGCCGCGCGCGACGCTGCCCGGCCGCGACGGCGATGTTCGCCGCCGCGGCGGCTATCGGGACCGCCAGGAAGCTCAGCGCCAGCCAGCCCAGCGCGGCGCTGTTGCGCTCCGCGTCGCAGCCCGGCGCGGTGTTGTGGCCACCGTCGCAGGAGGGCGAGGACGGCGTGCCGCTGCCGCCCAGTGCGAAAAGGAAATAGAGGCCGAGGGCCAGCGTCAGGAAAGCGGCGATCAACCAGAGCAGCACCGCCGCGGCGATTTCCGCCGCCCGCCGCACGCCCTCAACTCGCCGATCCCCCGCGCAGTCGGCATCCACCGGCATGTGCCCCAGCTCGTCGTACATCCGTCCCCCTCTTTCTCGGCCCGGAACTCCCGGACCTGACATCTCGGTACCCGGCATTCCCGAGGCCGCCCGCCGCAGCGCTCGCCACACCCTCCGCGCGCAATGGTAGGCAAGCGGCACCTGAGCGCGGGGATCCAGCACACGCCGACCGCCGCCTGGCAGCGTTGCGATGAGCGCGAGGATTCACCACACGCCGACCGCCGCCTGGCAGCGTCGCGATGAGCGCCGGCCCGGCACGATGCCGATGGCTACCTGCGCGGTCGATCCGGCCCGCCGCGCCGTCTGGCGAGCCCTGCCCGCTGAGCGTGCCGCCATCATCTTCGGTGCGCACTCCGAGCAGCGCGGCACGTCCCGGCCCGGGTGTCGGGCGGGCGTGGGAGGATGACCCGGTGCGTTTGTATCGGGACGAGGCGGTGGTGGTCCGCCAGCACAAGCTGGGTGAGGCGGACCGAATCGTCACCTTGCTGACCCGGCAGCACGGGCTCGTCCGGGCGGTGGCGAAAGGGGTGCGGCGCACCAAGTCCCGGTTCGGGGCCCGCCTGGAGCCGTTCGCCTACGTCGATATCCAGCTGCATCCCGGGCGCACCCTCGACGTGGTCACCCAGGTGCACACCATGGAGGCCTTCGCCGCCGACATCGTCGACGACTACGGGCGCTACACCACCGCCTGCGCCATCCTCGAGACCGCCGAGCGGCTGGCCGGTGAGGAGCGCGCCCCCGCGCCGCGCCTGCACGCCCTGACCGCGAGCGCCCTGCGCGCGATCGCCGCCAAACAGCGCCCGCACGAACTGATCCTGGACGCCTACCTGTTGCGCGCCATGGGTTTCGCCGGGTGGGCTCCGGCCCTGGACGAATGCGCCAAATGCGCCACCCCCGGCCCGCACCGGGCCTTCCACGTCGCCGCCGGCGGCGCGGTCTGCGTGCACTGCCGCCCGCCCGGCTCGGCCACCCCGCAGCAGGGCGTGCTCGACATGCTGGTCGCGCTGCTCAAAGGCGAATGGGCCGCGGTGGAATCCACCTCCGACAGTGTTCGCCGCCAGGCTAGCGGTCTGGTCGCGGCGCATCTGCAATGGCACCTCGAACGCCAGCTCCGCACGCTGCCCCTGATCGAGCGTTCCACCTCCGCCGTCTGACCGGTCGCGCCGTCGGCGCACGTCCACGCCCTGATCCGGGACGTCCGGCGCCGCCGCTGCGGGATCGGCACCGGACCCGCGCAAGCCCCGCACAACCATCAGGCAGGATGGACGCCGTGATTCTCCGCCGTGACTCCGCAACTACCACGCGCTCGGCCGATGCGCGCATCGTCCGCCCGCCGTCGCCGCATCCGTCGGGTGCGACGCCGCCGGAGATCCCCGCGGAGCTGGTGCCCCGGCACGTCGCGCTGGTGATGGACGGCAACGGCCGCTGGGCACAGGAGCGCGGGCTGCCGCGCACCGCCGGTCACGAGCGCGGCGAAGCGGTGCTGATGGACACGGTCGAGGGCTGCATCGAGATCGGCGTGAAATGGCTCTCGGCCTACGCGTTCTCCACCGAGAACTGGCGGCGCAGCCCCGAGGAGGTGCGCTTCCTGATGGGCTTCAACCGGGACGTGATCCGCCGCCGGCGCGACGAGATGCACGAGATGGGCGTGCGGGTGCGCTGGGCCGGGCGGCGGCCGCGGCTGTGGCGCAGCGTGATCAAGGAGCTCGAGGTCGCCGAGGAGCTGACCCGGGACAACACCGTGATGACGCTGACCATGTGCGTCAACTACGGCGGCCGCGCCGAGATCGCCGACGCCGCACGCGAGATCGCACGCCGGGTTGCGGCGGGCGAGCTGGATCCGGAGAAGGTCACCGAGGCGACCGTCGCCCGGTATCTGGACGAACCCGACATGCCGGATGTGGACCTGTTCCTGCGGCCCTCCGGCGAGTTCCGCAGCTCCAACTTCCTGATCTGGCAGTCCGCGTACGCGGAGTTCGTCTATCAGGCCACGCTGTTCCCCGATTTCGACCGGCGCAACCTGTGGGACGCCTGCCTCGAGTACGCTCGGCGGGACCGGCGCTTCGGCGGCACCAAGTGAGCGAGCTCGCGGGACAGGACGACACCGAGATGGACGCACCGGCAACATCCGACGAAGAACTCCAGGCGCGGGCGGGAGCCTGCCTGTCGCTCTACGACGTGGACGTGCGGGTCGATCCCGAGGGTTCGCTCGGGTTCGAATACGAGGGCGCGCTGTGCTCGCTGCGCGCGGTCGCCCTCGCGCCCGGCCTGGACGTGCTCACCCTGACCTGTGTGCTGGCCTGGGACCGCCCGCTCAAGCCGGCGCTGCACAAGCGAGTCGCCGAGCGCAACAACGCTTTACAGTTCGGATCGATCACGCTGATCAGTCACGACAAGCTGGCCGATGTCATGCTGCGCTACACCTTCCCGGCGGCGGGCCTCGACGATCAGGCGCTGGCCACCATGCTGTTGCTCGTGCTCTCCGGCGCGGGCCGCGCCCGGCAGGGCCTGCTGCTGCCCTGAATCACCGCGGCTCGCCGTAGGGCATGAGGGTGCGCACGCCGGCGGCCAGGGTTTCCGGCGACACATCGCCGACCAGCAGGTGCTGCAGGATGAAGCCGGGCAGTAGCCCGATGATGGCCGTGGCGACGATCCGCGGGTCGGCGTCGGCGGGCAGCCAGCCCGCGTCGCGCATCCGCTCGGCGTATTCCTGCCAGCAGCCGCGCAGTGCGCTCAGCGCTGTTTTGACGTATTCGCCGGCGTCCGGATCGACCAGGGCCAGCGCCCACGCCTGCGGCGCGAGCCGGACCACGCCTTCCGGACCGCCGTTCTCGACCACGTATTCGGCGATGACCCGGAGCAGTTCCGCCGGGGTCGGCAGCGGTTCGAGCCGGATCTGCTCGATCATCAAGGCGCGCAACGGGACCGTCGTCTGGGTTGCCAGGGCCGCGACGATGTCGTTCTTGGACTTGAAGTAGCGGTAGACCGCGCCGGCGGAGAGGCCGGATTCGGCGAAGACATCCTGCATCGAGGTGTCGTAGAAGCCCTTGCGCGCAAAGCAGGTCCGAGCCGCGCTCAGAATTTGCTGGCGGCGGCGTTCCAAATGTTCTTCGCTGACTCGGGGCATGCTTCCAAACTAAAACGAATATTCGTTCTTGACAAGCGAATCCGGCGGTGCCACGCTTGCCCCATCGAAAGAGAACGAACATTCGATTTACGGGAGAACCCCATGAACACCACGCAGCGGGCCCTGGCGCTCGGCTTCGGGGCCGCACTCATCCAAGCGCTCATGTTGATCGCGTTCGCCTGGCCCGCGGCCAATGTCGCGCCCCGCGATCTGCCGCTCGCCGTCACCGGCCCACAGGCCGCCATGGTCGCCGACAAGCTGAATCAGCTCAGCCCGGGCGGTTTCGAGCTCAGCACCCCCGCCGACGAGGCCGCCGCCCGGCAGGCGATCGAGGACCGCGAGGTCTACGGCGCCATCCTCACCGGCGGCGGCGCGCCCCGGGTCCTGGTCGCCTCCGGCGCCAGTCCCGCTGTCGCCCAGCAGCTCTCGGCGATGGCGCAGCAGCTGTCCGGCGCGCAGGCCGCCCCGGTGGAGGACGTCGTCGCCGCCGACGCCGACGATCCGCGCGGCGCCGCCTTCGGCGCGATGGTGCTACCGCTGGTCATGTCCGGCCTCGCCGGCGGCGTGCTGCTCAGCCTGCTGGTGCCCAGCGTCGGCGGCCGCCTGATCGGCCTGGTCACCTTCGGTGTCGCGGGCGGCTTGCTCAGCATGGCGATCATCCAGGGCTGGATGTCCATCATCCCCGGGCCCTACCTGGTCCTGTCCGCCGTCGCCGGTCTGGTCTCGTTCGCGGTGGCGGGCACCATCGTCGGCCTGGCCAGCGTGATCGGGCAGCCCGGCATCGGCATCGGCGCCCTGCTCATGCTGCTGATCGGCAACCCCTTCTCCGCCGCCACCTCCGCCCCGGAGATGCTCCCCCAGCCCTGGGGCGCCCTGGGCCAGCTGCTCCCGCCGGGCGCGGCCGCCTCCCTGATCCGCTCGGTCGCCTTCTTCGACAACGCGGGCCTCACGAAACCCCTCACGGTCCTGCTCGCCTGGGCGGCCCTGGCGCTGATCCTGCTCGGCGCGGCCGCCCTCAAGTCCCGGAACACCACCGCCACACCGGCTTCCACCCCGACCGCCGACCCGGTCCCCGCCTGATCCCCGCACACCGAAGGGCCACCATCGCACGATGGTGGCCCTTCGCGTTGTCCCCTAGTTGTCGAACCGCTGCAGGAATGCCAGCAGCTCACTGCGCGACATCGTCGTGTTCCCCTTCTCCGAAATCAGTGCCCGCCAAGCAGACTCGGCTTGCGCGAACGCCTCTCCCAGCGGAACGCCGTTGGCCCGGCGCAGCGCGGTCAACCCGATCAGGAACGCGGCGGTCTCGCCGCCGAAATACGGTTCGGACACCCGGCCAGAATATCGGCGCGATCCGAGACCACTCACTGCGGCGAGGGGCTAGCGCGCTGCCAGCAACCCGCTGACGAGCAGCATGAGGGACTGCTGCGCCTCGGCGCGGGCGGTGTCCTTGTCGGCGGCGTGGGCGACCAGGTGGCCGGCTTCGGTGATGGCGGCCAGCAGCAGGTGGGCGACGGTTTCGACGGGGAGGTCGGGGATCAGGCCGGAGGCGCGGGCCTGCTCGAGCTGGCGGATCGTCATGCCCAGGCCGTGCCGCACCTCGAATTCGCGCCAGGCCTGCCAGCCGAGCACCGCGGGCGCGTCGTTGAGGGCCAGGCGGATCATCTCCGGACGCTGGCAGATCTCCAGGAAAGTATTGAGGCCGATGGCCAAGCCGGCCAGCTGATCGTCGGTGCCGGAGGCGGCGATGGCGTTCTCGATCTCGGCCATGTTGTCCACTTCCAGCTGTTCCAGCACGGCCAGGAACAGGCCGCGCTTGTCGCCGTAGTGGTGGTGCAGCGCGCCGCGGGTGACCCCGGCCTCGGCGACCAGTTGCTCGGCCGAGGTCGCCGCGAAGCCGCGCTCGGCGAACAGGCGGCGGCCTGCCGCCTCGAGCGCGGCTTTGGTGGTACGGGAGCGGTCCTCCTGGCTACGGCGTGGCATGCAGCCGAGTGAACTCCAGGATCCGTTCGGTGAGCAACTCGGGCTGGTCCTCGGGGATGAACGCGTAGGAATCATCGAGGAAGGTCAGCGTCGCGTTGGGCAGGTCGGCGGCCAGCCGCTCGGCGTGCGCGGGCGGGAAGATCTTGTCCTCGCGCGCCCAGGCGATGAGGACCGGCTGCCGCACCGCGCCGAACCGAGCGGCCGCCTGCAAGGTGTGGCGGCGGTCCGTGGCTTTCAGGAAGCGCCGCAGGTCTTTCCGGATCGCACCGGAGTTCTGACCGGGCCGCAGGTAGGAGTCGGCGATCTCCGGCGCGACCGGATACTTGGTCACCCAGCCGAAGGCGATCGGCAGCCGGTGCACCGCGCGGATCCGGGTGAGCGCGAGCAACGGCCGCATCGATCCGGGCACGCGCGCCAGCAGCGCCATCAGGTTGAACGGCGGCGGCAGGAAGTTGTCGTAGGCGTCGCAGGAGGTCAGGACCACGCGGCCGACGCGCTCGGGTTTGCGGGTCAGCAGGATCTGGGTGAGCGCGCCGCCGGTGTCGTTGGCCACGATCGTGACATCGCGCAGCTCGAGCTGTTCCAGGAAGGCGGCGATCAGGTCGGCCAGCCCGGTGGGCGTGAGATCGGCGTCCGGCACCGGAATCGAGTGCCCGCCGAGCGGCCAGTCCGGCGTCAGGCAGCGATGCCCGGCCGCGGCCACGCCGGGGACGACATCGCGCCACAGATCGGCGTTGACGAGCGCGCCGTGCACGAAGACGACGGTGGGCCCCGCACCGGTCTCGTGGTAGCGGATGCGTCCGCCGGGCAGGTCGAGCTCTCGGACCGGGCCGAGTCCAGTGCTGCTTCCCATGATGGTTCCCCTCTCGAATTCCTTTGATCGACAGGCGATTGTAAACATACATACGGTATGTATGTCTATAGCCAAGCCACGTGGACGGTTGACCAATTAGGGGGTTACCGTTCAGTATCATCGGGATGAAAGAGAGGGAGCTCACATGACCGCGCCGAGCCGCCGCCGTCTCACGGCGGTCCCCGATCGGGCTCCCGAGCCCGCCGATCTCGGGCTGGCCGAGACCGCCGCCGCCCTCGCCCACGGCACGCTGAGTTCCACGGCCGCGGTCACCGCGGCCCTGGATCGGATCGACGCCAGTCAGGCCGGGCTCAACGCCTTCCGCCTCGTCCGGCGCGAACGCGCGCTGGCCGAGGCCGCCGCGGCCGACCGGCGACTGGCCGCGGGCGAGCGGCTCCCCCTGCTCGGCGTGCCGATCGCGGTCAAGGACGACACCGACATCGCCGGTGAGCCCACGGCTTTCGGCTGCGGCGGCGAGTTCGAGCCGAAGATCGAGGACGCCGAATCCGTGCGCCGGCTGCGCGCGGCGGGCGCGGTGATCGTCGGCAAGACCAACACCTGCGAACTGGGCCAGCTGCCCTTCACCAGCGCCGCCGCCTTCGGCCACACCCGCAACCCGTGGGCCGCCGACCATACGCCCGGCGGCTCCTCGGGCGGCTCCTCGGCCGCGGTGGCCGCCGGATTGGTGCCCGCCGCACTGGGTTCCGACGGCGCCGGCTCGGTGCGCATCCCCGCCGCCTGGACCAACCTGGTCGGCATCAAGCCGCAACGCGGCCGCATCTCGACCTGGCCGCACGCCGAAGCGTTCTACGGCCTCACGGTCAACGGCCCGCTCGCGCGCACCGTCGCCGACGCCGCCCTGCTGCTCGACACCGCCGCCGGCCCGCACGCCGGCGACCGGCACACCCCCGAACCGATCAGCGCCACCGACGCCGTCGGCCGCGACCCGGGCCGGTTGCGCATCGCGCTGTCGCTGGGCATTCCGTTCACCGCCACCAAGACCGCGCTGCATCCCGAGGTCGAGGCCGCCACCCGCCGCCTGGCCGCCACGCTGCGCAAGCTCGGCCACTCGGTGACTCTCGCGGGCCTGCCCTACGGCCTGATGATCGGCGCCTCGTTCCTGCCGCGCTCGATGAGCGGCATCCGCGCGGTGTACAACCAGATGCCCGGCGCCACCGTGGATCCGCGCACGCGCGCCAACGTGCGGCTCGGCCGCGTGCTCGACGGGCCCGCCCTGTTCGCGGCACGCCAGGCCGAACCCCTGCTGCACCGGCGGATCGGCGCCTTCTTCGACGATTTCGACCTGGTGCTCGCGCCGACCACGGCCACGCCCCCGCCGCGCGCGAGCGAGATCGACGGCATCGGCTTCAACGCCACCAACAACCTCATCACCGCGGCCTGCCCGTACACCTGGCCGTGGAACGTGCTGGGCTGGCCCAGCGTGAACGTGCCCGCCGGTTTCACCGACGCCGGGTTGCCGGTCGGCGCGCAGCTGATGGGCACCGCGAACTCCGAGCAGCTGCTGATTTCGGTGGCGGCGCAACTGGAATCGGAACTGCACTGGGAGCGCCACCGCCCCGAACCCTGGTGGTGACCGGCGCCGCTCAGCGCGGCGCCGCCCACTCCTCGGCGGTGCTCTTGGTGCCCGCCGGGCACCCGTCGGGTCCCCGCGCGGAGGTGTCGCCGGTCGGGTGCCCGTACATGAGCAGGCAACGCTGCGGCTCGGACTCGCGGCCGACGTCCTCGGTGATCAGGATGCCGACGGTGGCGTCGGTGGCGATCGGGCTCACCGACAGGCGCAGCGCGCCGGTGACGCCGACGTAGTCGCGGGTGCGCAGCTCCATCGCGATGGCGGCGCGGTTCGGCGTAGCGCCGGCGTCGGTCTGCGTCGGCCGGGCCCGGTTCTGGCGCACCGCGGCCAGGAAAGCGCCGGAGACGTCCCAGGCCAGGCCGGTGCGGTCGCCCGGCCACGCCGCCGAATACAGGCTGAGATCACCGAGCAGCCGCGCCAGCCCGGCGCAGAGATCCCGGAATTCGATGCCGACGCCCTCGGTGCCCAGCACGCCGCGACCCTCGACGCAATCCGCGCCGCCCAGGATGACGGGCACCCCCTTGGCGACATAGCGCACGGTCAGCCCGGCGGGGGCCGCCTTGCGGCCGACCGGATCCGCGATGAATCTGGTGACCGCGTCGCTGCCGAGGATCGGCGGCTCCTCCCCGCCCTGACAGCCGCTGGTCACCGCGTTGACGAACGCGCCGAAATCCTGGTTGCGCCCGTTGAACAGCAGCAGGTGCCCGGTATCGAGCTCCGGCCCGGCGCAGGGCGGCGGATAGCGGAACAGCTCCTGCTGGCTGGTCCACCGGAAGGTCTCCACCGGCAGGCTCTTCCCGGTCAGCTCGCGGCGCAGATCGGCGCCCAGCGTCTCGACGTAGACATCACCGGTGACGTTCGGCTGGAAGATCGTCACGCGCCGGTAGCGCGGCTGCCCCGCCTCCGGGCCACCGGCCGGATAGCGTGCTCCCGCCACATAATCCGCGACGAGCTGGGCGATGCGCCGGTTCGGCGGGACGGGCTGGAAGTAGATCGGCGAGGCTTCCTCCAGGCCGTTGCCGGACAGCGTCGTCGCGAAGGCGGGCACCCCGAGATCGCCGAGCAGCGCGATGGCGCGGCGGGTCTGGTCGATGCTGCGGTCGAATCCGATGACGCCCAGCACGCTCGAGTCCTCGCGCAGCAACGGGCTCAGCAACCGCTCGACCACCCAGTCCGCGTGCCGCATCGCCGCGCCGCCATTGGCGACGACGATCCGCAGCAGCGGTTCGGATTCGCTGCTCTCGACATTGGCGGCGCGCTGCCGCAGCACCAGCCCGGCGAGTTCCTCCACCTGCGCGTGCGGGTAGCGCTCGTTGGTCGACCGGTAGGTCAGGCCGGAGAAGTAGACCAGCGAGATCAGCGGGCGCCGGGGATTGGCGCGGCGGATGTCGACCGCGATCGCGTTCTGCCGGAACACTTCTCGCTGCATCTCCGAGAGTTCCGGATCGTCGGCGAAGACCTGCGCGGCGTTGTCGCTGTAGCCCACGCACTCGCCGTCGCGCTCGGCCACCCCGATCCCCGAGGTCCACGGCCAGTGCGCGCAGTCCGCGCCGCGCAGCGCCGGCACCGCGACCAGCAGCGCCGCGACCAGCACCGCCACCGGAATCAGCACGCACGCGGCGACGAACCACTTGCGGGCCGCCAGCGGCGGCGCGGGCGGGACGGCCAGGCGGGTGCGGTGCGGATGCCCGATCCGGCCAGCCACGGGATCGGGGAGCTCCAGGGTCAGCAACCAGGCGTCGGCGGAGCGATTGGTCCGGCTGTTGTCGATGCCGCGCGCCCACTGCCGCAGCGGATCGGGTTCCGCGCCCGAAGTCGTGCTCTCGTCGAGGCTTTCCAGATCTTCGCCGCGGCGCAGGTCACCGATGTCGGCCAGCGCGTGCACCGGCCGCGCGGGTGACAGCGCGCGCGGGTCGTAGTCGAGCACGGCGACGACCACCAGCGGATCGAAAATGCCGGTCTCGTTCCGGATGTCGTTGATCCGGCGCAGCAGATCGGCGCCGTTGCCGTGCGCGCCGACGGTGTCCAGCAGTGCCACCGGATAGGCCGTGCGCCGCCAGCTGGAGGGCCGCCAGATGCGCTTGCGATAGGCATCGCGCAGATCTTCCAGGAACGCGTGCACCAGCAGCTTGGCGACCTGCTCCTCGTTCTCGTCGTAGCGCAGCGGCACCGTCAGCCGGGTCGCGAAACCCAGGAAGCTGTCCGATAATTCGGGCGCCATGTAGCGCTGGTGCATGAACCAGCGGGTCTCCTTCGACAGGCCCGGCACCCGCCCGCTGATCCACATCCACAGCCGCAGGATCGGCCAGAGCGCGAGCACGCCGAAGACCAGCCGGGTGATCCAATCGCCGCCCTCGTTGCTCCCGGCGTCGAAATCGCGGGAGCCCAGGCGCAGCAGCCGCGGCAGGCGGCCGCGCAACTCCACCGCGGCCTGGGTTTCCTCGGTGCCGATGCGCTGGCGAGTCAGCCAGTCGGCGGTGCGATAGCGCGGGAACGCGATCGGACCCATCGCGGTGTCGTCCCGGGAGAAGCTTTCGACCAGGCGTTGCAGGATCGGCAGGCAGTGCCCGCTCACCTCCGGCCCGTTCTCCGCCTCCGCGGTGGCCGTCACCCCGGCGGGCACGATCGAATCCGCTGCCAGGCGGTGCAATTCGACGCGGGCGCGGGGCACGGCCCGGCGGCCGCCCGACTCGCCGAACCACTGGTGCAGTTCCTTCATCAGGTCGCTGGTCGCGGCCGGGCCCACCAGGCAGATCAGCGGGCGCGGCAACCGCCGCCGCCCGTGCAGCAGGGTGCGCAGCACCCGCGGCCGCTCGGCGGGGACGTAGAGCGCCCGCAGCAGGTGCTGCAATCGGCCGATATCGTTCGAACCCGGCACAGTGGCCGACCTCCCCCTGCACAGTGCGTCGAGAACCCCTTACGTTACAAGAACATTCGGGGATCGACGGCCTGGTCGGCGGAGCCCGGGCCCGCTCTCAGAAACCGAGCTTGCGCAACTGCTTCGGGTCGCGCTGCCAATCCTTGGCGACCTTCACGTGCAGATGCAGATAGATGCGGGAGGCGAAGATGCTCTCGATCTGCTTGCGGGCGTTCGTGCCCACCTCCTTCAACCGCGCGCCGCCCTTGCCGATGACGATGGCCTTCTGGCTGGGCCGCTCGACATACAGATTGGCGTGCACGTCCAGCAGTTCCTCGAGCGGCTTGTCGCGCTTGCGGTTCAGCTCCTCGGCGTCGCGCTCGCGCGGCACGATCTCCTCGATCACCACGGCCAGCGAGTGCGGCAGCTCGTCGCGCACACCCTCCAGCGCGGCCTCGCGGATGAGCTCGGCCATGAGGGTTTCCTCGGGCTCGTCGGTGAGCTCGCCGTCGGGGTAGAAGGCCGGGCCCTCGGGCATCTGCGCGGCGATGACATCGGCCAGCACGCCGACCTGCTCACCCTGCAACGCGGACACCGGCACCACTTCCGCGTCCGCGCCCAGCAGCTGGGACACGGCCATCAGCTGCGCGGCCACCTCGTCGCGAGTCACCTTGTCGGTCTTGGTCACCACACCGAGCAGGGTGGTGCGCGGCGCCATCTGCCGGATCTGCTCGACGATCCAGCGGTCGCCCGGGCCGATCTTCTCGTCCGCCGGGATGCACAGCGCGATCACGTCGACCTCGGAGTAGGTATCGCGGACCAGGTCGTTCAGGCGCTGGCCGAGCAGCGTGCGCGGCCGGTGCAGACCGGGGGTGTCGACCAGGATCAACTGATAGTTGTCCCGGTGCACGATCCCGCGAATGGTGTGGCGGGTGGTCTGCGGACGCGAGGAGGTGATCGCGATCTTCGCGCCGACCATGGCGTTGGTCAGCGTCGACTTGCCGGTATTCGGCCGGCCCACGAAACAGACGAAGCCGGAACGGAATGCGCGGTCCGCGCCCCGGGCCTCAGCCACGGGACACCTCGGCGCCGTCGTCGACGATCTCGAACACCGCGCCCTCCTTGTCGGTGAACACGATCCGCGCCAGTGGCGACACCTCGCGGACCGCGGTCACACCGTGGTCGGAGAGCCGGCCGCCGACCACCACGGCGGCCTCGAAACCCTCGGCCCCACTGGAGATCGCGGCCGCGACGGCGGCCTGCAGGGCGGTCAGGCGCAGCGCCCGCAACCCGACCTCGCCGGCGGCGTAGGTGCGGCCGTCGGTGTCGCGCACCGCGGCGCCGCTGGCGCCGCCGGTGCGGCCCAGCGCACCGCGCGCCAGCACCACCAGTTTGATGTCCTCGCTGTCCAATTCAGTCATCGGCGTCTCCGTCCTCGTCATGGGCGGGCGTCTCACCGTCCGGCTCCTCGCCCGTAGCTCTCTCCGGCACCCGGCGCACCTCGACCGTGTGCATCCGCATCCGTCCTCGTCCGTCCGCGTGGCCTTCGCCGCGCAGCACCAGACCGTGCACCTCCACCTGGGAACCGGGCAGCGGCACCCGGCCGAGCGCGTGCGCGAGCAGGCCGCCGACGGTGTCGACGTCCTCCTCCTCGATCTCCAGCCCGTACAGCTCGGCCAGATCGTCGACCGAGAGCCGGGCCGAAACCCGAAAACGGCCGTCCCCCAAGTCTTCTACCGGAGGCGTCTCGTCGGTGTCGTATTCGTCCGCGATTTCGCCGACGATTTCCTCGAGCACGTCCTCGATGGTCACCAGACCGGCGATGCCGCCGTATTCGTCCACCAGCAGCGCCATATGGTTACGGCGGCGCTGCATGTCGTCGAGCAGATCGTCCAGCGGCTTGGAGTCGGGCATGAAGACCGCCGGGCGCATCACCTCGCCCACCCGCACCTGGCGGCTCCGATCCGCGTACGGCACCAGGTCTTTCAAGTAGACGACGCCCTGGATGTCGTCGACGTTCTCGCCGATCACCGGGATCCGGGAGTGCCCGGAACGCACCGCCAGCGACATCGCCTGGGCGGCGGTCTTGTCCTGCTCGATCCACACCATCTCGGTGCGCGGCACCATCACCTCGCGCGCGGAGGTGTCGCCCAGTTCGAACACGGACTGGATCATGCGGCGCTCGTCGTCGGCGACGACGCCGCGCTCGCTGGCCATCTCGACCACCTCGCGCAGCTCGATCTCGGAGGCGAAGGGGCCGTTGCGGAAACCCTTACCGGGGGTGAGCGCGTTGCCGATGAGGATCAGCAGGCGGCTCACCGGGCCGAGCACCATGCCGATGAACTGCAGCGGCAGCGCCGACGCCAGCGCCAGGGTGTAGGCGTGCTGGCGGCCCAGCGTGCGCGGGCCGACACCGATCACCACGTAGTCCACCAGCACCATCACCGTCGCGGTGATCAGCAGCGCCCAGCCCTGGCTCATCATCCCGATCAGCGCCGAGGCGAGCAGCACGGTCGCGCAGATCTCGCACAGGATGCGCAGCAGCACCATGAGATTCACGTAGCGGGCGCGGTCGTCCACGATGCGGCGCAGCCGCTGGGCGCCGGCCCGGTCGGCGCGCACCATATCGTCCAGGCGGGCCGGGGAGATCGTGTTCAGTGCCGCGTCGACACCGGCGAACAACCCGCCCAGCGGGACGAGCAGGATCGCGCAGACGATCAGCGTCACCGAGCTCACGGAGCTCCTAGCTCGTCGCCCGGGGCGGTGAACCCGACCTTGCCGAGCAGCTGCGCGTCGCGCTCGGCGAGCTCGGCCCGCCGCTGCGCTTCGCGCAGGCTCTCGTACCACTCCTCGAGCAGCCGCGCCTGCAGCGCGAACATCTCTTTCTCTTCCTCGGGTTCGGCGTGGTCGTAGCCGAGCAGGTGCAGCACGCCGTGCACGGTCAGCAGCGCCAGCTCGTGGTCCAGCGAGTGGCCGGCCTTGCGGGCCTGCCCCGCCGCGAACTCGGGGCACAGCACGATGTCGCCCAGCATGGACGGACCCGGCTCGGGGCTGTCCGGGCGCCCGCCCGGCTCCAGCTCGTCCATCGGGAACGACATCACATCGGTCGGCCCCGGCAGATCCATCCAGCGCATGTGCAGATCCGCCATGGTGTCGAGATCGACCAGCACCATCGACAGCTCCGCGGCGGGATGCACGTCCATCCGCCCGATCACAAACCGCGCGACACTGACCAGCTCTTCTTCGGGAACGTCGACACCCGACTCGTTGGCGATCTCAATGCTCACCTGAACAGGGTATTCGCTCCCGCTCGCGCCAGCTCCCCCGGCGTCGAGTCCGCCGGTCGGCCGGGTGTCGCGCGGACCCGCGGCGGACGCGGCGGGTGTGCCGCTCCCAGCGGAAACGACGATGGCGCCCGGATCACCGGACGCCATCGTGATATCACCGCTGGTCAGCGCCGCTCGCCGCGGCCGGCGGCCCGGCGCTGGGCGCGGTTGCCCGGGTAGTGCTGGCCGACCGCAGGACGGGTTTCGGCCTCGTGCCGGTCGTAGGCGTCGACGATGTCGGAGACCAGGCGGTGCCGGACCACGTCGCTCGAGGTGAGCTCCGCGAAGGCGATGTCCTCGATGTCGGTCAGGATCTCGCTGGCCGCGCGCAGGCCGGAGCGGGCGCCGCCGGGCAGGTCGACCTGGCTGATATCGCCGGTGACGACCATCTTCGACCCGAAGCCGAGCCGGGTGAGGAACATCTTCATCTGCTCGGCGGTGGTGTTCTGCGCCTCGTCGAGAATGATGAAGGCGTCGTTGAGGCTGCGGCCGCGCATGTAGGCCAGCGGCGCGACCTCGATGACACCCGCCGCCATCAGCTTCGGGATGGCCTCGGGATCCATCATGTCGTGCAGCGCGTCGTAGAGCGGGCGCAGGTACGGATCGATCTTCTCGTTGAGCGTGCCGGGCAGGAAGCCCAGCCGCTCGCCGGCCTCCACCGCGGGGCGGGTGAGGATGATCCGGGTGACCTGCTTGGCCTGCAGCGCCTGCACCGCCTTGGCCATCGCCAGGTACGTCTTGCCGGTACCGGCCGGGCCGATGCCGAAGACGATGGTGTTGGCGTCGATCATGTCGACGTAGCGCTTCTGGTTGAGTGTCTTGGGGCGGATGGTCTTGCCGCGCCGGGACAGGATGTCCAGGCTCAGCACCTCGGCCGGGGAATCGGAGGAGCCCTCGGTGAGCATGGAGACCGTGTGCCGCACCGCTTCCGGTGTGACCACCCGATTGCGGCCGGTCAACGCGACGAGCTGTTCGATGACGCGCTCGGCCAGCGCCACGTCGGCCGCCTTGCCGGTCAGGGTGACCGAATTGCCGCGGACGTGGATGTCGGCGTCGAGCAGCCGCTCGAGCTCACGCAAATTCTGGTCGGCGGAGCCAAGGAATGGGAACACGGATTCCGGCGCGAGGTCGATGCTGGACCGCACGGTACGAGCGGCGGGGCCCGAACCGTTGTCGTCGGCACCGATACCTGCGGTGGGGTTCGTTGGATCGCCGATCTCGCCTTGTGTTCGCAAAAGTCGCTACAGCCTGCTTTCCGGTCTCGACAGCTGTTTCGTGTGTGCAAATTCTATCGCGGGGTACCGACACGGCCCAGTGAATAAACCGCTACCTCCCCGGAGTATTCCCACCGCACCTCCACCCAACCCCGACCGGGAATCACGGAACAGCCGCGATCACAAACCATGAGGACGATTCGGCCGACAGGAAGTAGGGTCTATCGCGTATCAAGCACGATTACGGGGGTTTTCCTTGCTTATCTGGGGTTGGAACCGCAAAATCCACCAGCTCGCCATGCTCACGCTGGTGTGCGCCCACTGCCACAATCCGTCCGCGCACGCGCTGCGCAAGGCGGTCACCATGTTCACCCTGTTCTTCATTCCGCTGATCCCGCTCAAGACCAGGCACTTCCTGGAGTGCACGTTCTGCGGCGCCGCGTTCGAGGTGCCGAAGGAGAATGTCAACGCGCTGATCAGCCAGGCCTACGGGGCCGATCAGCAGGCGGGCGCGGCGCCGCAGGCGCAGCAGCACGAGCGGCGCTGAGGTCTGCGGCGGGTTCGCCGCGAGCGAAACTCTGTGACAACTACCAACCGGGGCCGCGCGCGGCCCCGGTTACCAGCGCGGAGTCAGCGCGCCCAGGGCGCCCAGCGCCACGGCGGCGGCCGTGGACGTGCGGAGCACGGTGGGGCCGAGCAGCACTGCCCGCGCGCCCGCGTCGGTCAGCGCGTCGATCTCCGAATCATCCAGTCCCCCTTCGGGACCCACGATCAGGATGACCTCACCCGCGCCGGCGAACGGCAGCTCGGTGAAGCGGCCTGCGCCGGATTCGTGCAGCGCCGCGACCACCGCGCCCGCCGCCGTCGCCGTGCGAACCAGTTCCACCAGGTCCCGGGTGCGGTGCAGTTCGGCGACCTCCGGCACATAGGGCCGCCGCGATTGCCGCGCGGCCGCCCGCGCCGCCGCCCGCCACTTCTCGACGGCCTTGGCGGCCTTGGCTTCCCATTTGCTGACGCAGCGCAGCGCCTGCCACGGAACGATCCGATCCGCGCCCGCCTCGGTCATCAACTCGACCGCCAGCTCCGAGCGTTCGGACTTCGGCAGCGCCTGCACCACGGTCACCCGGGGCGTCGCCGGCTCGGCCAGCCGCCGGGTGCGCACCCGCAGTTCCAGCCGGTCCTTCTGCGCCGCCACGACTTCGGACTCGGCGAGCAGCCCCTGCCCGTCGGACAGGGTGATCGGCTCGCCGACCCGGATCCGGCGCACCGTGGCCGCGTGCCGCCCCTCCGGGCCGTCGAGCACCGCGAGCGCACCCGGTTCCGGGATGTCGTCGAGATAGAAGACCGTGGCGGCCAAGACCTCAGCGCCCGCTGAACGACGCGCGCAGCCGGGCGAACAGGCCGCTGTTGTGCTCGGACTGCGCCGACATCACCTCGGCACGGTCCCGCTCGCGCATGCCCTTGTACTTGCGCAGCAGGTCGGTCTGCTTGGTGTCCAGCTTGGTCGGCACCACGATGTCCAGGTGTGCCAGCAGGTCACCGCGGGTGCCGGAGCGCAGCCGCGGCATGCCGTGGCCGCGCAGCACCGACACCTCGCCGGGCTGGGTGCCCGCGTTGATGGTCAGCTCGACCGGGCCGTCCAGGATGGTGTCGATGACGACGGTGGTGCCCAGCGCCGCGTCGACCATCGGCACCCGCACGGTGCAATGCAGATCGTCGCCGTCGCGCACGAACACGTCGTGCGGCTGCTCGACGACCTCGACGTAGAGATCGCCCGCGTGGCCGCCGCCCGGGCCGACCTCGCCCTGGGCCGCCAGGCGCACCCGCATGCCGTTCGCGACACCGGCGGGGATCGGCGCGGCGATCTCGCGCCGCGCGCGCACCCGGCCGTCGCCGCCGCACTTGTGGCAGGGATCGGGGATGGTCTCGCCGGCGCCGCGGCAGGTCGGGCACGGCCGCGAGGTCAGCACCTGGCCCAGGAAGGACCGCTGCACCGACTGGACTTCGCCCGCGCCGCCACAGGTTTCGCAGCGCACCGGCTTGGAGTTGCCGTTGGTGCCCGAACCGGTGCAGCTGTCGCAGAGGATCGCCGTGTCGACGGTCAGGTGCTTGGTCACGCCGACGGCGCACTCGGCCAGGCTGAGCCTGGTCCGGATCAGCGAATCGGCGCCGGGCTGCACCCGGCCGCGCGGCTTGCGCCCGCCGCCGCCGGAGGCGTTCATGCCGCCGAAGAAGGCCTCGAAGACATCGCCGAGCCCGCCGAAGCCGGCGCCCGCGAAGCCGCCGGCACCGCCGCCGCCGGATTCCAGCGGATCGCCGCCCATGTCGACGATGCGGCGTTTGTCCGGGTCCGACAGCACCTCGTAGGCCGCCGACACCTCTTTGAACCTGGCCTGCGCCGCCTCGTCGGGGTTGACGTCGGGATGCAGTTCACGCGCCAGCTTGCGGTAGGCGCGCTTGAGTTCCTGGTCGCTGGCGTTCTTCGCGACGCCGAGCAGTCCGTAGTAATCCCGTGCCACTTGAGTCTCTAGTCCTTGGTTTGCTCTCCACAGTCCGGCCGATGCCGGATGCGTGGGCTCATCCTGTGCGTGTCTGCTCCAACCGAACGCCGATGCCACCGGACATTAGTCGGATGCACTCAACTTTATCCGGCCGCGGGTTCGAAGGTGGAAACGGCTGTCTTGTCCCCCACTCCGTCGGCGTACGCCCGGGTGGGAGTTGCAGCGAGTATCGAGCGTAGCAGCGGCGTGCCGGAGCTCCGCGCTCAGCGCTCGGCCAAGACCTCGCCGATGTAGCGGGCTACCGCCGAGACCGAGGCGATGGTGCCCGGATAGTCCATGCGCGTCGGGCCCAGCACGCCCATGCCGCCGAGCACCGCACCCGAGGTGCCGTAGGCGGTGGACACCACCGAGGTGGTGCGCATCTGCTCGACCTGGGTTTCCTCGCCGATCCGCACCGTCACGGTGCCGGGCTGCTGGGTGGCGGCCAGCAGCTTGAGCACCACGACCTGCTCCTCCAGCGCCTCCAGCACCGACCGCAGCGAACCCGGCAGGCCGAAATCGGCGGCGTTGCGGGTCAGATTGGCGGTGCCGCCCAGGACCAGACGCTCCTCGGGATGCTCGACCAAGGTCTCCACCAGCACCGTCGACACCCGGATCAGCACATCGCGCAGTTTGGGCGGTGCCGTTTCGGGCAGTTCGGCGACGGCCGCGGAGGCCATCGCCAGGCGCTTGCCGTCCATCGCGTTGCCGAGCAGGCCGCGCAGCGCGGCCAGATCCTCGTCGTCGACGAGGGCGCCCAGCTCCACCAGGCGCTGATCGACGCGGCCGGTGTCGGTGATCACCACGAGCAGCAGCCGGGCCGGGTTGAGCGCGACGACCTCGATGTGGCGGACGGTGGAGGCCGAGACCGTGGGGTACTGGACGACGGCGACCTGCCTGGTCAGCTGGGCCAGCAGGCGCACGCCGCGGCGCAGCACGTCGTCCAGGTCGACGCCGGATTCGAGGAACTCCATGATCGCCCGGCGTTCGGCGCCGGAGAGCGGCTTGACCTCGGAGATGCGGTCGACGAACTGGCGATAGCCCTTGTCGGTCGGGATGCGGCCGGAACTGGTGTGCGGCTGGGTGATGTAGCCCTCGGCCTCCAGCACCGCCATGTCGTTGCGGACGGTCGCACTGGAAACACCCAGATTGTGCCGCTCGACAAGGGTTTTCGACCCGATGGGCTCCTTGGTCGCGACATAGTCCGCGACGATGGCCCGCAGGACCTCGAAGCGCCTGTCCTCGGTGCTCGACATCGCGCCACCTCCTCGCTGGTCTTCGCCTCGCAGGCCGGCGTGGTGATCGCGATCGACCCGAACCGCTGCGCCGGTTATCGGCTTCGGCCTCTCGTTGTCCAGTCTAATGACTCGTGTGCCGCCCCAGAACGGGCGGCACACGAGTGATTTCCGGCCGGGCCGGACTAGCTGGGCTCGAGGCTCTTGGCGTGCTTGCCCGCGAGGGCGTCGAGGCCGAGCATGGCCAGCAGGGACTGGCAGTCGTCGGCGTTCTGGGAGTGACTGGCGACGGTGCGCGCCGCGACGGCGCATTGCCGGGCCGATTCGGCCTTCTCGGCGGCCCGCGCCTCGGCGAACTCGTTCTGCTCGTGGACCAGCGTGATGTGGCGTGCCTGGGGCATTGGACTCCTTGGGGTTGCCCGGAGCCTACGCGTGTCCCGTCGAGCGCGATAGTAGAACGGGGGCCTATCAGGCAAGACCACGCAAACATGGGCGCGCGGCGTTGTGAGAACGCACAGCGGGCGGCTTCGAGATCACCGGCGGAATCCGGTTCCGCGCCCAGCAATTCGCCCGCGCACCGGAGCCCGGAAGATCGTCCGGCGGCCACGGGCGGGTCGGCGCGCGGACGGCTGCGGAACCCGGCGAGGCGAACGCACGTGCGGCAGCCACGGATCGCGCCCGCGTGCGACCGGCCGATCAGGTCAGCAGGTCGCGGACGACGCCATCGGCCAGCAGGCGTCCGCGGTCGGTGAGGATCAATCGATCCGCCCGCACTTCCGCCAGCCCGTCGGCGACGACTCGCTCGGCCGCGGCGACCCCCGAGCGGTCCAGCGCGGCCAGCGCGATGCCGGTACGCAGCCGGACGGTGAGCATGACGCGCTCGGTGTAGCGCTCCTCGGCCGAGAGTGCCTCCCACCCGGCGGCGGGCAGACCGCCCTGCGCCACCCGGTCGGCGTAGCGCGCCGGATGCTTGACGTTCCACCACCGCACGCCGCCGACGTGACTGTGCGCGCCCGGCCCCGCGCCGAGCCAGTCGCCGCCGTCCCAGTAACCCAGATTGTGCCGGCAACGCGCGGAATCGTTTGCGGCCCAATTGGATACCTCGTACCAGTGCAGACCGGCGGCGGCGAGGCGGGCGTCGATGCGTTCGTAGCGGGCGGCGAGGACGTCGTCGTCGGGGGCCGGCAGCTCACCGCGGCGGACCTTGCGGGCCAGCGCCGTCCCGTCCTCGACGATGAGCGAGTACGCGGACACGTGGTCGACGCCGGCCGCCAGCACGGCGTCGAGGCTCGCGTCGAGATCGGCGTCGCGTTCGCCCGGCGTGCCGTAGATGAGGTCCAGGTTGACGTGCTCGAACCCGGCCGCGCGGGCCTCCCGCGCGGCGGCGACCGCCCGGCCCGGGGTGTGCGTGCGGTCGAGCACCTTCAGCACGTGCTGAGCCGCGGATTGCATGCCCAGCGACACCCGGGTGTAGCCGCCCGCGAGCAATTGCTCGAAGAACTCCGGCGAGGTCGATTCCGGGTTCGACTCGGTGGTGACCTCCGCGCCGGGGGCGAGGGTGAATTCCGCGCGCACCGCGGCCAGGACCTCGGCGAGCCCGTCGCCGCCGAGCAGCGAGGGGGTGCCGCCGCCGACGAAGATCGTCGACACGTCCGGCGTCGCGGCGGGCAACCGCGCGAAAGCCGCGGCGGCCGTCGCGAGTTCGCCGCGCAGCGCCGCGAGCCAGGACTGCGGCGAGGCCGAGGTGCCCAGCTCACCGGCGGTATAGGTGTTGAAATCGCAGTACCCGCAGCGGGTGGCGCAGAACGGCACGTGGATGTAGATGCCGAAGGGCCCGCCCCCGAAGTCGTGCAACACGGGTGCGGTCGCTTCGGTTCCCGCGGGAGCGGCGGCAGTACTCACCTCACCAGTGTGAACACCCGCCGCGGGGCCGCGCGCACCCACCTGCGTGTCCCAGCTCACCGGGCACCGCGACGACGTCCTCAGCCCGCGACGATCGGGGTGTTCTGATTCGCGGTGAGCAGCCAGCGGCCGTCTTCCTTGGCCATCACGTAGAGCGGCGCGCCTTCGCCGATCAGGGCTCCGTCGGCGTCGAAGTAGCGCTGGTGCAGCTTGACCGCCGCCACGTCGGGGCGGATGAACATGGCGTACTCGAAGTCGTAGGTCGCGTGGCCGCCGTCCGCGGTGGCCCCGGGCAGCACCTGGGCGGTGAACTCGGCGATGGCCTCGCGTCCGAAGAGCCGTTTGCCGTGGCCGGTGGTCCAGATCGCGTCGGCGCGGAACAGGGCGATGAATTCGTCGACCAGTTCGTTGCGCTGCGCGTGATCGACCGTGGCGATGACCTCGCGGATCGCGGCGAGTTCGGCCTCGGTGTCGGCGGGGGTGTAAAGGGCGGTGTCGGTCATGAGGCCATCCTCGAACCTCGAGCTATCTCGAGGTCAAGCGCCGGTGCGTCAGTTCACAACCGGCGCGCCGGGCGCATTGATGGACAACTGACCGACCCGATCTATGACGGCCGTCACATCTACCCCCGGACGTCCTGCGGATTTCCCGCGAAATCGGGGGAAATATCGCACCCCGGTCGGAACGCCCCGTTTGACGTGGCACAATAGGCTCCATGCGCGAATCCGGAGTACGACTGGTGGCACGACGCCACGTCGACTTCAAGCGCGTCTGCAGCGCCTGTTGTCTGCCCGGTTCGCACCGGTAGCAGAGCGGCGCGCATTCCCCCGGGTCTCCCCGGCACTCTCGAATCGCATCGGTCCGCACGCTACCGCGGGCGCGAGTCCAGCCCCTCGCACCCATCGGCCGATGTACCCCACCCCAGCAGGAGCGACTGTTGTCTTCCCACCCCGGCGGCTCCGCAAGCTCCGCCACCTCGCCATCCCCCAGGATGACGTCGACTACCGACGCCGGTCCCAGCGATCAGCCCAAGCCCGCCGCCCGGCGCGAGCGCACCGGAAAGCCGGTCCGCCGCAAGTCCGAAGGCCAGTGGGCGCTCGGCTACCGCGAGCCGCTCAACCCCAACGAGCAGTCCAAGAAGGACGACAACCCGCTCAACGTGCGCGCTCGCGTGGAGAACATCTACTCCAAGCAGGGCTTCGAGTCGATCGACAAAGCCGACCTGCGCGGGCGGATGCGCTGGTGGGGGCTCTACACCCAGCGCGAGCAGGGCTACGACGGCACCTTCACCGGCGACGAGAACATCGACCTGCTCGAGGCGCCGTACTTCATGATGCGGGTACGCTGCGACGCCGGCGCGCTCAACGCGCGTCAGCTGCGGGTGCTCGGCGAACTCTCCACCGAGTTCGGCCGCGACACCGCCGATCTGTCCGACCGCGAGAACGTCCAGTACCACTGGATCGAGATCGAGAACGTGCCGGAGATCTGGCGCCGCCTCGAGGAAGTCGGCCTGCACACCACCGAGGCGTGCGGCGACTGCCCGCGCGTGGTGCTCGGTTCGCCGCTGGCCGGCGAGTCGTTCGACGAGGTGCTCGACCCGACGCCCGCGATCGACGAGATCGTCAAGCGCTACATCGGCGACAAGAAGTACTCGAACCTGCCGCGCAAGTTCAAGACCGCCATCTCCGGCCAGCAGGACGTGGTGCACGAGATCAACGACGTCGCCTTCGTCGGCGTCGAGCATCCCGAGCACGGCCCCGGCCTGGACGTCTGGGTCGGCGGCGGCCTGTCCACCAATCCGATGCTGGCCCAGCGGCTGGGCGCGTGGGTGCCGCTGGACGAGGTGCCGGACGTGTGGGAGGCGATCGTCTCGCTCTACCGCGACTACGGCTACCGGCGGTTGCGCACCAAGGCGCGGATCAAGTTCCTGGTCAAGGACTGGGGCATCGAGAAGTTCCGCGAGGTGCTCGAGACGGAGTACCTGAAGCGCAAGCTGATCGACGGCCCCGCGCCGGAGAAGCCGTCGCGGCCCATCGATCACATCGGCGTGCAGAAGCTGCGCAACGGGCTGAACGCGGTCGGCTTCTCCCCCATCGCCGGTCGCGTCTCCGGCACCATCCTGCAGCGGGTGGCCGACGCGGTGGAGCGGGTCGGCTCGGACCGGATCCGGTTCACGCCGTACCAGAAGCTGATCGTGCTCGACGTCGCCGACGACAAGGTCGAGCAGCTCATCGACGAACTGCAGCCGCTCGGCCTGCAGGCCCGGCCGTCGCACTGGCGGCGAAACCTGCTGGCCTGCAGCGGTATCGAGTTCTGCAAGCTGTCGTTCGTGGAGACCCGCAAGCGCTCGCAGGTGCTCGCGCCCGAACTGGAGCAGCGCCTGGCCGACATCAACGCCGACCTGGACGTGCCGATCACCGTCAACATCAACGGCTGCCCCAACTCCTGCGGCCGGTCCCAGATCGCCGACATCGGCTTCAAGGGTCAGCTGGTCGACGACGGCAACGGGAATCAGGTGGAGGGCTTCCAGGTTCACCTCGGTGGCAGCCTCGGACTCGACAGCGCCTTCGGGCGCAAACTGCGCCAGCACAAGGTGACCAGCGACGAGCTCGGTGACTACATCGAGCGCGTGGTGCGCAACTTCCTCAAGCATCGCGAGGGCGGAGAACGCTTCGCGCAGTGGGCGGTTCGCGCCGACGAGACCGACCTTCGGTGACCCGGTCGATGGGAGATCAACTATGACAACGCAAGTCGCGGCGAAGCTGTCCGAGGACGAGCTACGCGCCCTCGCCGAGCAGGGCGCGGCCGAACTGGGCCCGGACGCCTCGGCGGCCGAACTGCTGGCGTGGACCGAGAAGACCTTCGGCGGCAACTACATCGTCGCCTCGAACATGCAGGACGGGGTGCTGGTGCACCTCGCGGCGCAGGTGCGCTCCGGCGTGGACGTGCTGTTCCTGGACACCGGCTACCACTTCGCCGAGACCATCGGCACCCGGGACGCGGTGGAGGCCGTGTACGGGGTGAACGTGGTCAACGTGCGCCCGGAACACAGTGTCGCCGAACAGGATCAGCTGCTGGGCAAGGATCTGTTCGCCCGCGACGCGGCCGAGTGCTGCCGGTTGCGCAAGGTGGTGCCGCTGAAGAAGTCGCTGGCCGGGTACAACGCCTGGGTCACCGGCATCCGGCGGGTGGAGGCCCCCACCCGCGCCAACGCGCCGCTGATCTCCTTCGACGAAGCTTTCGGCCTGGTGAAGATCAACCCGATCGCGCCCTGGTCCGACGACGAGATGCAGGACTACATCAACACCCACGGCATTCTCGTCAATCCCCTGGTGGAAGAGGGATATCCGTCCATCGGCTGCGCTCCGTGCACGCGGAAGCCGGAGCCGGGATCCGATCCGCGAAGCGGCCGCTGGGCCGGCCTCGCCAAGACCGAATGCGGGTTGCATCAATCATGACCGAAACCATCAGTGGCCGAGCCCTGGGCATCACCGACTTCGACACGCTCGCCGCGCTGGAGTCCGAGTCCATTCACGTGTTCCGCGAGGTGGCAGGCGAATTCGAGCGGCCGGTGATCCTGTTCTCCGGCGGCAAGGACTCCACGGTGCTGCTGCACCTGGCGCTCAAGGCCTTCTGGCCCGCGCCGCTGCCGTTCGCGCTGCTGCACGTCGACACCGGGCACAACCTGCCCGAGGTGCTGGAGTTCCGGGACAAGATCGTCGAGAAGTACGGCCTGCGCCTGCATGTCGCCAGCGTCGAGGACTACCTCGCCGACGGCCGGCTGACCGAACGCGCCGACGGCATCCGCAATCCGCTGCAGACCGTGCCGCTGCTGGACGCCATCTCCGAGCACCGCTTCGACGCGGTGTTCGGCGGCGGCCGCCGCGACGAGGAGCGTTCGCGCGCCAAGGAGCGGATCTTCTCGCTGCGCAACGCCTTCGGGCAGTGGGATCCCAAGCGGCAGCGCCCGGAGCTGTGGAACCTCTACAACGGCAAGCACGCTCCCGGTGAGCACGTGCGCGTATTCCCGCTGTCGAACTGGACCGAGCTCGACATCTGGCGCTACATCGCCCGCGAGGACATCGATCTGGCCAGCATCTACTACGCGCACCAGCGCCCGGTGTACCAGCGCGACGGCATGTGGATGACCCCCGGCGTGTGGGGCGGTCCGGCCGAAGGCGAAGAGCTGCGGACGCTTTCGGTGCGCTACCGCACCGTCGGCGACGGCTCCACCACCGGCGCCATCCTGTCCGACGCCGCCGACAACGAGGCGATCCTCGCCGAGGTCGCGGCCTCCCGCCTGACCGAGCGCGGCGCGACCCGTGGTGACGACCGGGTCTCCGAAGCCGCCATGGAAGACCGCAAGAGAGAGGGCTACTTCTGATGGCCGACCTATTGAGACTGGCCACCGCCGGTTCTGTCGACGACGGCAAGTCCACCCTGGTCGGGCGCCTGCTCTACGACACGAAGTCGGTGCTGGCCGATCAGATCGACGCGGTCACCCGCGCCTCGGTCGACAAGGGCCTGGCCACGCCGGATCTGTCGCTGCTGGTCGACGGCCTGCGGGCCGAGCGGGAGCAGGGCATCACCATCGATGTCGCCTACCGCTACTTCGCCACGCCGCAGCGCTCTTTCGTGCTCGCCGATACGCCCGGGCACGTGCAGTACACCCGCAACACCGTGTCCGGCGCGTCCACCGCGCAGCTGGTGATCCTGCTGGTCGACGCGCGCAAGGGCGTCATCGAGCAGACGCGCCGCCATGCCGCGGTGCTCGCGCTGCTGGGTGTGCCGAAGCTGGTACTGGCGGTCAACAAGATCGACCTGGTGGACGATCCGGCGACGGTGTTCGCCGAGATCTCCGCGGAGTTCAACACGCTGACCAAGACGCTGGGCTGGGCACCGGAGGACGTGGTCGAGATCCCGGTGTCGGCGCTGCACGGCGACAACATCGCCTCGCGGTCGGCGAACACCCCGTACTACAGCGGGCCGTCGCTGATCGAGCACCTGGAGTCGGTGCCGGTCGACGCCGACAACACCGCGCTCGGGCTGCGTTTCCCGGTGCAGTACGTGATCCGGCCGCGCACCGCCGAGTACCCCGACTACCGCGGCTACGCGGGTCAGATCGCGGCGGGCTCGGTGTCGCCCGGCGACGAGATCGTGGTGCTGCCCAGCGGCATTCGCACCACCGTCGCGCGGGTGGACACCCCCGACGGCGAGCTGGCCGTCGCCCAGGCCGGGCGCAGCGTCACGCTGATCCTGGCCGACGAGGTCGACATCTCGCGCGGCGACATCATCGCCTCGGTCGCCGACGCGCCCGAGCCGATCGACAGCTTCGACGCCACCGTCTGCTGGCTCGGCGACAAGCCGCTGCGGGCCGGGGCCCGGCTGCTGCTCAAGCACGGCGCCCGCACCACCCAGGCCATCGTCGGCGCGCTCGTGGAGCGTTTCGACGAGCAGAACCTGGCCGCGGTGCCGAGCCCGGAGGCGCTGGAGCTCAACGACATCGGCCGCATCTCGGTGCGCGTCGCCGAGCCGATCGCGGCCGACGACTACCGCGCCAACCGGCACACCGGCAGCTTCCTGCTGATCGATCCGGCCGGCGGCAACACCTTGGCCGCGGGCCTGGTCGGCGACGTGCTCACCGCCGTCGAGGTCGGCGCACCCGCCTGATGTCCGCTACCCCGCCCGCGATGATCGCGGTTGCCCACGGCAGCCGCGATCCGCGGTCGGCCGCCACCATGGCGGCGGTCGTCGCCGAGATCGCCGCCGCCCGTCCGGATCTGGATGTCCGGCTCGCCTTCCTCGATCTCAGCGCGCCCTCGGTGGAGCAGGTCGTGGACGCGGTTGCGGCGCAGGGGCATACGCACGTCGTGGTCGCTCCCCTGCTGCTGGGCAGCGCTTTCCACGCCCGGTCCGACCTGCCAGCGCTGCTGGATGCCGCGCGGGCCGGGCACCCGCAGTTGCGGATCACCCAGGCCGAGGTGCTCGGACCGGATCCCCGACTGGTCGAGGCGCTGCGCGACCGGGTGCTGGAATCCGCGCCGGAGGCTGTGTCTCGTCACGCTGATCACGTGCGATTCGTCGACCTCGCAGGGCCGGGCGCTGCCGCCCAGTCGCTCGACGCAGCACGGCAACTCGACACCGCCCAAGACCCCCGCACCGCCCGCCGGCCCGACGCCGCACGGCAACTCGGCAACCCTCAGTCATTGGGCACCGCCCGGCGGCTCGGGGTCGCCGTCGCGGCGGTCGGCTCGTCCGCCGCGGCCGCCAACGCCCGCTCCGCCGATGTCGCGCGGCGGCTCGCGCTGCTGACCGGCTGGCACACCGAGATCTGCTTCGCGACCACCGAACCGAGTGTGACCGAGGCGATTTCCCGCCTGCGTGCGCGCGGGGCCGGTGACGTGCTCGTCGCTCCGTGGTTCCTCGCCCCGGGCCTGCTCACCGATCGCCTGGCGGCGCTCGCCCCGGATCTGGTGCACGCCAACGTCATCGGGCCGCATGCCGCGCTGACCGGCATCGTGTGGGACCGCTACGACGCGGCCGCCACCACCTTGGCCCTTTCGGCCTAGCTTTCCGCTCCCCGCGTGAGCGCGCCGGGTCGTGCGATCACTCGCCCAGTAGCTGCGCGGCGATGGTGCGGGCCATCGCGACCTTGGCCTCGTCGCCGAGCTGGCGGGCGGTATTCGCGGCGGTGATGACGGCGTCGAGCTGGAAGGCGAGGCAGTCCGGGTCGGCGGCGGGCAGTTCGCCCAGGTCCTGCCCCTTGCCAATCTCCTTGGCCAGGAAGCTCAGCCATTCGTTGTGATCGGCGGCCAGGGCGTCGCGGACCGGACCCGGCTTGCTGTCGAATTCGGTGAGCGCGGCGGTGCGGAAGCAGCCGCCGGGGAAGACCGCGCCGGTGATGTGGTCGAACCAGCGATCCACCATCGCGCGCACCCGGGTACGGCCCCGCGGCTCGTCCAGGCTCGGGGTGATGACCTGCGCGATGAAGACCTCGCGCCCCGCCTGCACCGCGGCCAGTTGCAGCGATTCCTTGCTGCCGAACAGGGTGGCGATGCCGCTTTTGCTGAGGCCCAGATCGGTGGCCAGTTTGCCGATGGTGACGCCGTTCAAGCCCTCCACCGAGGCGACGTCGGCGGCGTGCCGGGCGATCGAGGCGCGCGAGCGGGCGCCCTTGGCGAGCCGCTGATCGGTGGGCTCCGCGGCGGCAAGAGTCGCCGGTTCCCGCTCGGTGCCGAGGTCGCTCCGCGCTGCTGCCATGCCCCCATTCTGACATCTCCCACTTGCAAAGACGAACGGTCGGTCGTAGTTTTATTGGACGAACGATCGTGCGTTTTGTTTCGCCCTCTCGAAGGACTCCACTCCATGACCGAAGTGTCCGTGCGTCCCGGCAGTCCGCCGGCCGCGAAATCCGCCGGCCGGGCGCTGCTGCTCGCCTGCGGCGCCGGCTTCATCGCCTTCCTCGACCTGTCCGTGGTCAACATCGCCTTCCCCGCCATCGCCCGCACCTACCCGGGCACCGCGGCCACCACGCTCACCTGGGTGGTCAGCGGATACGCGGTCGCGTTCGCCGCCTTCCTGACACCCGCCGGACGATTCGCCGACGCGCTCGGCCGAGTCCGGATGTTCCTGCTCGCCCTGGCCGGCTTCGCCCTGACCTCGCTGCTGTGCGGGCTGGCGCCCACCGCGGGCTGGCTGATCGCCGGACGCCTGCTGCAAGGCGTGACCGCGGCGCTCATGGTGCCCGCCGCGCTCGGCCTGGTGCTCAGCGTCACCCCGCGCGAGAAGATCGGCGCCGCCATCGGCGCCTGGTCGGCCGCGGGCGGTTTCGCCGCCGTGGTCGGTCCGGCGCTCGGCGGCGGGCTGGTCGAGGCGTTCGGCTGGCGCGCCGTGTTCTTCATCAATGTGCCGGTGGCGCTCGCGCTCATCGTGGCCACGGCCCGGCTCGCACTCCCGGACACCCGGACGCCGGGCCGGGCGCTGCCGGATCCGATCGGCACCGCCGCGGTCGCGCTCGGATTGGCCGCCGTGGTCGCCGGGGTCACCGAGGGGCAGCGGTGGGGCTGGACCGCACCGGCCACGCTCGCCTGCCTGCTCCTCGGCGGGCTGCTGCTGCTCGGCGCGCTGATTCGCTCACGCACACACCACAATCCTGCGATCGCCGTCGACCTGTGGCGGAGCCGGCCCTACGCGCTGGCCAACGCCGGCTCGTTCGTCTTCGGAGCCGCCATGTTCGCCTGGCTGCTGGCGGGACCGCTGTTCCTGGACGCGATCTGGGGCTACTCGGTGCTGGCCTCGGCGGGGGCGCTGACCATCGGGGCGGTGGCGGCGATGGTCACCGCGACGATCGCCGGCCGTTTGACCACCGCGCCCGCGCGGCGCTGGGCCGGCGTGCTCGGCGCCGCGCTGTTCTTCGCCACCCTCGCGTGGATGAGCACCGGCACCTTCGGTCCCGATCCGGCGCTGTGGTCGGCCTGGATGCCCGCCGGACTCCTCGGCGGCGGCGGGCTCGGGCTCGTGGTCACCGTGCTGGGCACCGCGGCCGCGAGTTCCCTGCCGCCGCAACAGTTCGCCGCGGGCATCGGCATGAATCTGACCGCCCGGCAGGTGGGCGGCGCGCTCGGCGTCGCGCTGCTGGCCGCGATCTTCGCCGCGCATCCCGACCAGCCACTCACCGCGTTCCACACCCTGTTCGCCGTCTGCGCGGGCATCACCGTGCTGGCGGCGGTCGTGCTCGCCATCCCCGCGCACGCGGGCTCCCCGGAGGAATGACCATGACGCACCACGTACTTCGCACCGAAGCCGACGATCCGCTGCTGCTGACGCCGGAAGCGGCGGTCGAGCACCTGACCGGCGCGCCCTGGCATCGCTTCGCGGTGCTCGGCGACTCCATCGCCCAGGGTGTCGGCGATCCGAGCCCCGGCTACGCACCTGTCGGCTGGGCCGATCGGGTGGCCGCCCACCTCACCACCGTGAATCCCGCGCTCGCGTACCTGAATACCGGAAAGATCGGCGCCACCAGTGCGCAGGTGCTGGCGGAGCAGTTGCCGCGGGTCCTGGAGTTCCGGCCCGATCTGGTGCATCTGAGCTGCGGCGGCAACGATCTGTTCCAGGCCGGCGGCGATCCGGCGGCGCTGCGCGCCAACCTCGAGACGCTGTGCGCGGCGCTGGCCGAGACCGGGGCCCAGCTCACCACGTTCACGCTCAGCGACGTGTGGGACGTCGAGCGCATGGCGCCGATGCGGCCCATGCGCGACCGGATGGCGCAACTGAACGACATCCTGCGCGCGGTCGCGGTCCGCTATGACGTTCTGCTGGTGGAGTTCTGGGAGCATCCGCTGCGCCTGCGCGAGGATCTGATGAGCGCCGACCTGATCCACTTCAGCACCAGCGGGCACGCGGTGGTGGCCACGGAAATGGTGCGTGCGCTGGGCAAACGAATTCCTGCGGCACACTGAGAGAGCGGCGCCGAGCCCGATCGGTCAGTTCCCGAACCGACTGTGGCTCAGCGCTTTCCGGTGACCGTGCAGGGTCCCGGAAAACACGCTGGGCCGCGTACGGGCAGTTGCCCGGACGCGGCCCAGCCTGGTTTCACCCCTGGATCAGGGCAGCACCTGCGGCACGACCTGCGGCGCCAGCGCGCCGACGATCAGGCCGATCAGGGCGCCGTTGAGCGCGCCGCCCACGGCGCACGGGATGGCGCCGACGATCATGGCGGGCAGGCACAGCACACCCATGGCGACCGCGCCGATCAGCGCGCCCGCCGCCACCCCGTTCGCGATGGGGTCGGAGTTCTGCGCGTTCGGGTTGGTGGCGATGTCACCCAGCTCGGCGACCGGCGCGACGGCCGCGGGCGCGGCGGGGGCGACCGGCGCCACGGCGACCGGCTCGGAGACCAGCTGCACCACCGCCGCCGGGGCGGGGGCAGCCTGACCCGGATCGGCCTGTGCCACACCGGCGAAGGTGACGGCCACCGCCAGCGGCAGCAGTCCCGCGATCACCTTGCGGCCGGCGTTGTTGAAAGTCCTACGGACCATGCGTATTTCCTATCTCCCCTATCCCGATGACCGGGATCGTCCGGATCCGATGATCCGGAGAGCTCAATTGATATCCGAGGGGACCGACAAGATCAAAAACTGCATGCTTCGCTCCGAATAGCTCGTTCAGCTGGCATAACGCCGCACCAGCTCGGCGCCGATCGCGGCCAGCTCGGCGCGAACGGACGCCGGCCCCAGGACCTCGACATCCGCACCCCAGCCGGCCAGCTGCCGGGCCACCATGGCGGCGTCCGGAGCGGAGATCCGCACGCGCACACGGCCATCCGGCGCCGGGCCGTCGACCTCGCAGTGGCGGCCCTGCTGGTCGCGCAGGACCGGCAGCAGCGTCTCGGAGATCAGCACGGTGGCGGCCACGGCGGCGCGGCGGCGCTCCATCTCCCCCACCACCTCCGACCAGGCGGTCGCCAGGTCGAAATCGGCTGGGCGGTCGGCGGTTTCGTCGGTGAGCTGGACCGCGAGCACACGGTCCACCCGGAAGGTGCGCTTGCCCTGCTCCGTCCCGGCGATCAGATACCAGACGGCGTCCTTGTCGATCAGGCCCCACGGGTCGGCCAGGCGGCTGGTGCGGGTGCCCGCGCGCTCGTAATCGATGCGGACCCTGCGTCTTTCGACGACCGCACGTTGCAGGAGGGTGACCACGCCGGGCCTGGTCCGATCGTGCTGGCCCCAGCGCGCGGGATCGATCACCACCGCGTCCGCGGCGGCCTCGGCGTCGGCCCGGAAGGTCTGCGGCAGGGCGCGCACCAGTTTGCGCAGCGCCGACTTCACCTCCGGTTCGCCACCGGTCGAGGAACCCGCCAGCAGGAACAGCGCCCGCGCCTCGGGCGCGGTCAAACCGCTCAGATCGGTGCGCGCGCCGCCGACCAGCTGCCAGCCGCCGCCCCGGCCCGGCTGCGGATAGACCGGAACGCCCGCGGCCGACAGGGCCTCCAGATCGCGCCGGGCCGTCGCGACCGATACCTCCAGCTCCGCGGCGAGCTCCGCGGCCGTCACCCGGCCCCGGGACTGCATCAACAACAGGGTCGCCACCAAACGGTCCGCTCGCATACCGAAAGTATCGCGCTAAAAGTGCTCATTCGGTGCGCACTTTGCGCGCGATGCTGGATACACCAACCGATCGACCGAGGAGACAGACATGCTGCGCGGAATGGCCACCACCACCTACTTCGCCGACGACCTGGAAGCCGCCAAGGACTGGTACGCCGAGTTCCTCGGCGTCCAGCCGTATTTCAATGTGCCGGGCGGCTACTACGAATTCCGCATCGGCGACTACCAGCACGAACTCGGCATCATCAATCGCGCCTACGCACCCGCCGGGGCACGCAACGAGCCCGGCGCGGGCGGAATCGTGAACTGGCACGTCGACGATCTCGAGGCCACCTTCGCGCGGCTGCTCGCCCTGGGCGCGAAGGAATACGAGCCGATCACCCCGCGCGGCGAAGGCACCGGATTCGTGACGGCGGCGGTGCTCGACCCGTTCGGCAACATCCTCGGAATCATGAGCAACCCGCACTACCTCGACGTGCTGAGCCGGACCGGAGCGGTGTGATCAGGCGCGATACCAGCGCTCGAGGATTTTCGCGACCCCGTCGTCGGCGACGTCATCGGTGACTTCGTCGGCGAGGTCGCGGATCTCGTCGACGGCATTGCCCATCGCCACCGAATGCCCGGCCCAGGCCAGCATTTCGCGATCGTTGTGGCCGTCACCGATGGCCAGGGTGCGCTCGTGCGGGACGCCGAGCGCGGCCCGGAGCCGTTCCAGGGCCCAGCCCTTGGTGACGCCACGGCGGGACAGGGTGAGCCAGGGGCCGAATTCGCCGTGCACCCAACTGGTTTCGGGAACATGCAGCCGGTCCAGCAGCCGCAGCATTTCCTCCTGCGAGCCGGTGGGCCACCAGCCGTTCAGGCGCGGAGTCGGCTCGCTGCTCAGCTCGTCGTGATCGACCACCAGATATTCCCCGAGGAAGAACCCGCCCGGGCTCAGCCCGGTGGCCCAGGTGCCGATGCCCACCTTCTCCACGGCGAAGATCATCTCCGGGAACAGCGCGCGCAGCGCCTCGACCGCCGGCCCCGGATCGAAGGTCTGTACCGCGACCGGCTCGTCGCGGGCCACATCGATGTGCACGGCGCCGTTGGAACACAGGGCATGCCCTTCGACCAGCCCGAGCTCGGCCAGCACCGGCCGCGTCGTCAGCAGCGTCCGCCCCGTCGTGACGACCACGTGCACGCCCGCGGCCACCGCGGCCCGCACCGCCGCGACCACCCGCGCGCTGATCGCCGACCCGGTTTCCAGCAATGTGCCGTCCACATCCAGTGCCACCAGCTGCGGACCGCCCCCGAGACCAACCACCTGCCCATTGTGCATCGACGCCTCCGCGCCGTCATCCTTCGGCCTCCCGGGAGACCGCCCCACCGCGATCGGCGCGGACGAGAGATCCGTACCTTCGTGGTCATGCGTCTCGGACTGACCGACCTGATCGACCCCCGCCTGCACGCACTTGTCGACAGGTCGCGCAAGTTCTACGAAAAGCGCGCTGCCGGAAGGGGTCCGAGCAGTTCCGACGAGTTGCGCGCGGTACGGGCGAACGCCGCCACACCCGCACCGGCGAGCCCACCGGCGATCGAGGAACTCGCCGTCGCCGCGGGGCGGACGGTCCCGGTGCGGATCCACGTCCCGGTGCACACCCCGGCGCGCGCAGTGTTCCTCGACATCCACGGCGGCGGTTTCTACATGGGTTCGGCCGCCGCCGGCGACGTCGGCAACCGGCGGCTCGCCGACGCGCTCGGCATCGCCGTCGTGAGCGTGGACTACCGTCTCGCGCCCGAACACCCGTGGCCCGCCGCGCCGGAGGACTGCGAAACCGCCGCGCTCTGGCTGATCGAGCACGCCCAGCGCCTTTTCGGCACAGCGAAACTCGCCCTCGGCGGCTTCTCCGCGGGTGCGACCCTCGCGATGACCACCCTGCTGCGCCTGCGCGCCCGGGGCAGCAACGACTTCGACTGCGCCGTCCTGCAATTCGGCACTTACGATCTGAGCGCCCGCACCCCCGCCGGCCGCCTGATCGCCGACGAGTACTTCCTCCAGGCCTACGCCGGCGCCGAACCGGACCGCACGCACCCCGACATCTCACCGCTCTACGCCGAACTCGACCATCTCCCACCGGTTCTCCTGGTCGTCGGAACAGCCGACATCCTGCTCCACGACAACCTCGCCATGGCCGCCCGCCTCTCCGCCTCCAGCACCGACGTCGACCTGCGCCTCTACCCCGAAGCACCACACGGCTTCACCGGCCACCCGACCCCGATGGCCCGAGCCGCCCACGACGACATCCGAGCATGGCTCGGCGAGCAACTGTTTTCGCGGGCTGACATCGACGCGATCCTCTAGGCTGGCGCCTCAACTGCGGGCCGCAGATCTGGCCCTCCCCATGGGACGTGCGGCGAAGTCGCCTGGTATCGACTGCGGCCTTGGTCGACATCCGGTGGCTCGCTGCACTCCGCGAAGCAGCGGGGCTGCCCTACGAGGTACCGCTCGTCGCCGCCACCGCCGGCAAAGCGCACCGATCTGGACAGCACCGACCGCGAAGCCGCTGCCCGTCGTGCACCCCGGGTGTACGCACTCGATAGTCGAGAGCGAAATCGGGATCAGCAACTCGGGCCGGGCGGCCGAGGTTCAGCGGTAGCCCTGATCCGAGCGCGCACGTCGGGTGACGGCGGCGGAGGAACCTCCCCCGGCACCAGCCAGCATGGTCGGCGACATGCCGTCCAACGATCGCCTCTCATAGCCGCTACCGCAGGCGGAGCGCACCGCCTCGGGCAAATGGGCCGGACATAAGGGTTCGATGCGAGACCGATGGCCGGTTCTCGGGCTGACGGAAGACCTCCCACCCAACGACGTGGTCGGCGGGCACGCCGTCCAACGATCACCTCTCATAACCGCTGCCGCAAGCGGAGCACACCGCCTCGGGCAAACAGGCCGGACGTGCCTGCTGGGCACAAGGTCTCGATGCGAGAGCGATGGCCGTTTCTCGGGCAGCGGAGAATCCTCGGCTCTGCTCGGCGGCGGCCGACTACGCCGGCGTGTGGGCTACTTCTCGTAGCCGCTACCGCAAGCGGAGCGCACCGTTGCGAGCAAACGGGCCGGACATGCCTGCTGGACACAAGGTCTCGATGCGAGAGCGATGGCCGTTTCTCGGGCAGCGGAGAATCCTCGGCTCTGCTCGGCGGCGGCCGACTACGCCGGCGTGTGGGCTACT
>NZ_JBFAJW010000003.1:0-433925 GCF_040655395.1 Nocardia sp. NPDC050435 | reverse complement strand
GGACATGCCTGCTGGACACAAGGTCTCGATGCGAGAGCGATGGCCGTTTCTCGGGCAGCGGAGAATCCTCGGCTCTGCTCGGCGGCGGCCGACTACACCGGCGTGCAGACTACTTCTCGTAGCCGCTACCGCCGCCGGAGCTGTTCGAGCCGCCGGAGTTACTGGAGGACGAGCTGCTCGAGGAGGACGTGCCGGAGGAGGACGTGCCGGAAGACGAGCTGTTCGACGAGGTGCCCGAGGACGAGCTGCTGGAGGACGTGCCCGAGGACGAGCTGTTGGACGAGGTGCCCGAGGTGGTGTTGCTCATGCCCGAGGAGGTGTTGTTCGAGGAGGTGCCGGAGGTGGAGTCGCCGGAGTTGAGGCCACCCGAGGAGGTGCCGGAGTTGGTTCCGCTGGAGGACGTGCCGGTGCCGGTCGAGGAGTTGTTTCCGCCGGTGCCGGTGCCCGGTGAACTTGTGCCGGTGCCGGTGCCCGGCGAACTCGTACCTGTACCGGTGCCCGGCGAGCTCGTACCTGTGCCGGTGCCGGGAGTAGCCGTGCCGGGATCAGGTGTGCTCGTGCCGGTGCCCGGTGGGGTCGTCCCGGTGCCCGGCGTGCCGGTGCCGGGGGTGCCCGTGCCGGGCGTGGAGACGCCGGTGTCCGGAGGAGTCGTGGTGCCGGTGCCCGGTGTGGCGGGCTGGGGAGCGCTCGGGGCGGGGACCGCGGGCTGCTGGTCGGCGGGAAGACTGACGCTCGGGATGGGGTTGGCCGCGGGGGGCTGCTGGGCGGGCGGAACCGAAGGAGCGGGATTCGGGGCCGGCGCGGGAGCAGGCGCTGGGGCGGGCTTGCTGCGCACGAAGGGCAGCGGGTTGGTGAAGCGGGCCGGATTGGCGTAGAGCACGCCGGTCGCGGCGGGTAATCCGTTGTGCTGCTGTTGTTCCAGGCGCGATCGGGTGGACTCGGCGAGGGTCGGGCCCTGGGGTCTGGCGGCCGGATTACCGGTGTGGGCCACCGGTAATCCGGAGGGTAACCCGGCGGCGTAGCCGACCAGGGTGGCCTGCACGGATCTGCGCGGCACGCCCGTGGCCAGGCTGAGGTCGGTGAGCACGTCGCCGGTGGGCTCGTAGAGCAGGACGTCGCTGGAGGGGCCGATGTTCGGGAAGTACTCCAGCAGCGGCGACAGGTCCGGATCGACGCCGCCGCCGAAGACCGTCGCCGCGGACAGCGCCAGCGCGGAAGCGACTGCCGCGCTGGAGAACACGGCGACCCTGGGCGGATGATGGGCCCCCTCGGCGGGCGCGAAGACGCGCACCGCGAACTGGGCCGCGCCCGCGGCGACGACTTGGCCGGGATCGGCCGAAACCACCACCGGACGCCCCAATTCGGCCAGCGTGCGAGCGACCTCGCGGGGCCGGGCGGCGCCGCCGACGACCAGGATCCGATCGATGTCGGACAGCGTGCGGCCACTGCCGCGCACACACTGCCGGACCAGATCGAAGGACTTGCGAATATGCGCGGTGCGCAGCCCGTCCACGTCGCGCATGGACATCGACGACACCAGCCCGTCGGAGGTACTGCCGCGCGCGCAGCGGGCGATCCGCGCGCCGAGCGGCCGGCCGCCGAACTCGTAGGAGCGCAGCGGTTTTCCGATGATCGGATGGTTCTCCCAATCCGGGCCGACCCGGACCACGGCCACGTCCAGGCTGTTGCCGCCGAGGTCGTAGACCAGCACGAAACCGGGCTGCACGGGACCGTGCTCGCTCTCCAGCCATTCCGCGGCCGCGACCGGTTCCGGCACCAGCATGACCGCGCGGGCGCCGGCGAGATCGAGGGCTTGGCGCAGCAGCGCCACCTGTTTGTCGGAGTAGACGGCGGGATAGGTGGCCACCGCACCGGCGATCGGCTCGTCCGCGCCCGCGACCAGCCCGTTCACCACCGCCGCGATCAGGTTCGCGGGCGAGAACAGCCGCCCGCCGACCACGACCGACTCCGGGTCGTGCGCGAGGTCGGCGAAATCGCTGATGGCCGTGCTGAATTGGGGCATACCACTGCCCTGGGCCGCACCGACGCCGTCGAAGGTCACCGCGGTGCGCCGCGTGCGCACCACCGGACGCGGTCGCGCCGCGGTGACCGCGGCGGATACGGAGTTCACTGAACCGATGCTGAAACCCAGCACTGTAGTCATTCGCTATCCCGTCAACGCACCGTGACCACGTCCAGCACACAGTCGAACCATGTGGCCGCGGTCGTCTTCCAAACAGCTCCCACAGGTTAACTGGTGATGCGTCGTTTCGGAATCCGAATTGGTATGAAACGTTCGGGTTCCGGCCACTTTTGACCATACGTCCAGGTAGATCGGTCAAGGAAAAACAATCCAGCCCCCTGTACGCGGCGCAAAACACCTGGTGCGCACCAGCTTCCGCAAATCTGCAGCGATCGAAACAACGCGGCCGGTCGGATTTGAACGTGGCCGAATTCGGCAACCGCGACAACCCGGGCACCGCGCACCGACTAGTCGGTAACCGAGCAATAGCCTTTCTGGACTCGAGCCAGGGCGTCAGCGATACATGACGCGTCAAATGCAGAGTCCGTTTCCCGCCAGCACTGCCTCCCGCCGAGCGGTTGACTGATCTCAGCGACCAGCTCGACCGAGCCGGAATCGCGGATACGAGAAGGGATTACCAATGTCGACACGTTTCGCCGACAAGGTCGTACTCATCACCGGGGCCAGCTCGGGGGTGGGTCGCGCGGTGGCGCGGCGGGTGGCGGCCGAGGGCGCGGCGGTCGTGCTGGGCGCGCGAGGCAAGGACGCCGGCGAGCAGGTGGCCGCCGAGATCCGCGAGTCCGGCGGCCGGGCACTGTTCGTGCCCACCGACGTCACCGTCGAGGCCGACGTCGCCCGGCTCACCGAGGCGGCGGTCACCGAATACGGCCGGCTGGACGCGGCGTTCAACAACGCGGGCGCGATCATGGCCGCCGGACCGGTCTCCGCGGCCGACGCGGGCGGCGTCACCGCGCAGGGCTGGCAGGCCGACCTCGAACTCAACCTGACCAGCGTGTTCCTCGGTATGCGGCACCAGGTTCCGGCCATCCTCGCCGCCGGCGGCGGCGCCATCCTGAACAACGCCTCCAACCTGGGCGTGGTGGGCATGGGCACGGTGGCGCCCTACGTCGCCGCCAAGCACGGCGTGGTTGGCCTGACCAAGGCGGTGGCGCTGGAGACCGCCGCGCAGGGCATCCGGGTGAACGCGATCGCCTCGGGCGCGATCGACACCCCCGCCTTCCGCGCCTCGATGGGCGCGACGCCGGAGGGCGAGGCCGCCATCGCGGCGCTGCACCCGATCGGCCGGATCAGCCGTCCCGAGGAGATCGCGTCGTTCTGCGCGTACCTGCTCAGCGACGAGGCCAGCTTCATCACCGGCGCGGCGCTGTCCATCGACGGCGGCTTCACCGCCCGCTGACCGCCCCGGGTAGCACTGTCGCGCAGGGCAATCCAGCCCTGGCGCGACGGCACAGCCCGAAAAACGCACAACGCCCGGACCGCGGCCGCGGTCCGGGCGTTGTGACGGTCGCGGTTCAAGCGCGGCCGGGTGTCCTTCAAGTGCGAGCGAGCAAGCGCCGCAACGCACCCTGATTCTGTACCACTCCGCTCACCTTGGCCGCGGGCTGACGCGCGCGGATCAGGCGATCGAATTCCACTGCGCCACGGGCGGGTTGCCGCAGGCGACCGGCGTTGAAGTCGTCGGCCAGCTGCTGCACGGTCTGCTGCGCACACGACTTGTTGGTGCCGATGAAGCCGGTCGGGCCGCGCTTGATCCACCCGGTGACATAGGCGCCCGAGAAGACGGTGCCACCGGCCTGCTCGAGCACCCGGCCGTCCAGGTTCGGAATCACGTTGGCGCGCTCGTCGAACGGCAGCCCGGTCAGCGGCACACCGCGGTAGCCGACGGAAGCCAGCACCAGACCCGCTTCCAGCTCCTCGGTCGCACCGGTGGCCACCGCGCGCAGCACGCCCGCCTCGTCGGCGACCAGCTCGTTGCGCGCGACGCGCACACCGGTCACCCGCTCGGCGCCGAGAATCTCGGTGGGCGAGGCCAGATAACGGAAGACGATGCGCTTGCGCTTGCCGGCGGGGCGCGCCGCGACACCCTCGAGCAGCTTCAGCTTCTGCGCGACATGGAAGGGCAGTTCACCCTCCGGCTGCGGCAGCTCGCCGTCGATGACGATATCGACGTCGGAGCCGAGCAGGCCGACGAATTCCGGCACGGTGAAAGCGGATTCGGCCGGACCGCGGCGACCGAGGACGACGACCTCCTCGATCTTGCTCTCCCGCAACGCTCGCAGCGCGTACGGCGCGATATCGGTGTGCGCCAGCGCTTCCGGGTCCGCCGTGAGGATGCGCGCCACATCGAGCGCGACATTGCCGTTGCCGACGATGACCGCGCGCCGGTGCGAGAGATCGATGCTGTCGGCGGCGTGATCGGGATGCCCGTTGTACCAGGCCACGAAGTCGGTGGCGGAGGTGCTGCCGGGCAGCCCCTCACCGGGAATGCCCAGCTTCCGGTCGGCGGAGGCGCCGACGGCGTAGATCACCGCGTGGAAATGCTCCAGCAGTTCCTCGTGCGAAACATGCTTGCCCACTTCGACATTCAGGTACGAGCTGAATCCGGGCTGGGCCGAGATCACATCGAAGAGCCGGCTGACCTGGCGGGTGCGATCGTGATCCGGGGCGACGCCGTGCCGGGCCAGGCCGTAGGGCACCGGCAGCCGGTCGAACACGCTCACCGACACCTCGGGCTGGGTCAGCAGTTCGTCGGCGGCGTACATCGCCGACGGCCCGGAGCCGATGATCGCGACCCGCAGCGGCTCGCGCTCGGTCCGGATCTCCGGGGCGGGCACCGGGCGCGCCAGCAGCGGGCGCGGGCGCGCCTCCCGGTAGAAGTCGGCGTTGATCTCGATGAACGGCAGCTGCGCGTCGGTCAGCTTCTTCGACGAGGTGATCGCGTCGACCGGGCAGGCCGAGGCGCACGCGCCGCAGTCCACGCAGGCCTTCGGATCCACGTACAGCATCTCCGCGGTCCGGAAATCCGGCTCGTCGGGCGTGGGATGGATGCAGTTGACCGGGCAGGCGTAGACGCAGGACGCGTCGCTGCAACAGGATTGAGTGACGACGTAGGGCATCGACTCAGCCGGCCTTGACCACGCGCAGCGGCTCGGAACGGTAGCGGGTGGTGTGGCCGTCGATGTGCAGCAGCTTCCACACGCGCTTGGCGATCGGGTTCATCAGGCCGATGTCCTTGGCCAGGGTGCGCACGTCGCCGAAGAAGTCGCTGAACTCCTGCTTGGCTTCCTTGGTGCCGTAGAACAGTTCCTTGCGCACGTAGTCCGGAATGTCGAACTCGCGCCAGAACGAACGCGGCGGGGTGTAGATCGAGCGGCCCAGGATGAACATGATGATCGGCATCGCGAGCGAGAGCACGAACTTGGTGGGCGCGTTCTTCTCGGGCACGTGGATCTTCAGGAACTCGTGCGCGAAGGAGATGTGGCGCGCCTCCTCGGCGACGTGGATGGCCATCACACCGCGCATGATGGGGTGCACGTCCTCGCCGGAGCGCAGGATCGCCTTCTGGATGTGGTCGATCGGCTCTTCACCGGCCAGCACGGCCATGAAGAACAGGTTCGGGAACAGGGCGGCCACAGGGGCGCCGATGTACTTGAACTTGCGCACCAGCGGGCCCATGCCCGGCACGTCGATGCCGATCCGGTTCACCATCTCCTGGAACATCAGGGTGTGGTTGTGCTCCTCGATCATCTCGTGGGAGCAGTAGCGGAACTCGGGATCGCCGTTGGGCAGCCCGAAGGTGTGGGTGACCATGCCGCTGATCAGGATGGTCTCGAACTGCAGGCCGACCTTGGCGACGTTGGCCTGGCGGTACTTGCCGATGGCGATCTTCACGTCGTCGGGCTGGGCCAGGTACCAGGGGTGGCGGCCGAGCGTGTCACCGGACTTGGGCAGGATCCACCGCTCCTCGCCGGCGTCGGCGGCGAAGTCGGGATTGTCCCAATCGATATCCTCGAACGGGTCGAAGTGCTTGTTGACCGAACCTTCGGACAGCAACAGGAGCTTCGCTGCGTATTCCTGCGCCTTTTCCAGGTCGGGATCTACGGCGGGGGTAACGGCTCCGGACATCGTCGTCACTGCCTTCCTCAATGGGACCGATTTACTGTATCCCATAGTTACACCTACGGCGGGTCACGTCAACTGCGCCGTGGTGCGTTCCCCGGAGATACCCGGCGACGGCCGGTCGAAGCCGCCGCCGGACATCCGGATCAGCGGACCGCGAGGCCCGCGATCACCGCGTCCGCGGGCAGCGCGAACGCGAGGGCGACGCCGCCGGCGGACATACCCACCGCGGTCGCGGCTCTGGTCAGCCTGCGCCGGGTGCGCCGGGAGAACAGCAGCGCCCTGGTTGCACGGGAACGACGGCCCTCCGGCTCGGCCGCCGGGCTCCTGCGGTGCGCGCCGACCCGTTTGCCCGCCTGCGGCGGCTCCGGCTCCCCCGACGCCGCCCGCTGCGCGAGGAGCGCCGCGCCGTCGGCGATGGTGCGTTCGGGATCGGGCGCGACGATCACCGGCCGGGCGAGTTCCCCCGACAGCACCCGCGGCACCTCACCGGGCCGGGCCGCGCCGCCGACGACCAGGACGCAATCCACGTCGGCCATGGTCACGTCCGCCATCCGCAAGCAGCGGTAGACCAGCTCCAGCGAGGCGCGCACATGATCGGTGCGCAGTTCGTCGGCCGTCGCGCCGCGCACCGCGCCGGAGAGGGAGGCCGCGTGGCTGCCGTGGCCCGCCCGCGCGGCGACCAGCGACCCGAAGGCCCGGCCGCCGAAATCACCGGACCGCACCGGCACGCCCACCACCGGGTTCACCGGGCAGCCCGCGCCGACCCGGACCAGCGTCACATCGAGACCGGAGCCGCCCAGGTCGTAGACCAGGGCCAGACCGGGCATGAGCGGGCCGCGCTCGGCCTCCAGCCAGGCCGCCGCCGCGACCGGCTCGGCCACCAGCGCGACGCGATCGAGCCCGATCGCGTCCAGTGCGGCACGCAGCTCCCCGATATGGTGCTCGGTATAGCCGACCGGATGGGCCAGCGTGATGCCCGCGGTCACCGCCCGGGGATCGCGGCGTGCCTCGATGATCAGGCAATCCGCCACGGTGGCAACGAGATCCGCGGGCGTGAGCCGCCGATGGCCCACGCGCGCCGACGCGGCGGTGCGCTGACCGATGTCGGCGAAGTCGGTGATGGCGCGCCCGTGCCGGGGAATCATGCCGACGCGGGCCAGGCCGGTGCTGTCGAAGGTGAGGGTGGTGCGGCGGGTGCGGGCCGGGGCCCGCTCGGCTGGTCGGCGCCGCCCCGGCGGAGATTTGGCGGCTCGATCGTCGGCCAGCGCGGAAACCGTGTTGACCGTGCCAATGCTCAAACCGAGACCAACCGCCATCGCAATCCACCTGATCGCCGAGCCGAGTTGCTTCGAACTCCCTTCACGCAACCACCCCGCGACCCCGGTGCCAACCACCGGACAACCCATTGTCCGCTAGAGCACCGCAGTGAAACCGGTTGCACGCCAACCCGTTGCACCGGCCCTGACCTGCGCAAGGCCGCACAGATACCGCGCGGTCGGTGGATCTTGCTCTGGCGCGCCGGATTTCGGCGCGGATCGCCGCCGGGTTGCCGCCGGATCGCGCGGATTCCCAGCAACCGGGCGATACACGTTCTCGCGCCCCGGATCGTCCCCCAACGCTCCCCCGTCGCTTCCGGTCCGGCCGTCCGCACGACCGGACCGGAAGCGACGGCGGGAACGACTATTCGGCCAGCAGCGCCAACGTCAGGTGCGCGGCCTGCTCCTGCCATTTGGCGTACTCGACCGGAAAGGCGGACACCTGGGTCGCCTGCGCCGCCTCCCAGAGCGGCACCGACGAATAATTCGGCACCTTGTGCTCCAGGGCCGCCAGAAATGCCTCGGTGGCGTACACCGGATCGATCAATTGTTCCGGGGTGCCCCAGCCGGCCGAGGGCCGCTGTTGGAACAGCCCGAGCGAGTCGTAATCCACCGCCACGGTGAGATTTCGCAGCGTCGATTCCTGTAATGCGGTCGCCAGCGCCACCACCGCCGCGTAGGGCGGCATGCCGCGCCGCGCCACCACATCGACGATCCGGCGCGCATTGTGTAATTGTTCGGCATTCGGCACGAACCGCTGCTGCCTGCCGTGCACGCCGGTCGGCAGCAACTGCGCCAGCGTGAGGTCGGCATAGCGGTCCGGGCAAGCGATTTCGAGGACGCGGAGCACGGGTACGGCCACCGGCGCCGGCACCTCCAGACCCGCCCGGGCGGCAGCGGCGACGACCGTCGCCGAATTTGCCGCGAGAACGGCGATAGCACAGCAGAGCGCAGTAGAAACAAACACGGGTAGTCGTGTCGACATGGTCTCCATGCATTCTTTGCCGGCGCTGGAGCCTCATTCCGCATACATCTACCCGCGCACACGAAAAGGCTACGGCGAATGAATTGGAAGGTATTCAGTTGTGACTTTATTCGACCACAGTCGATAACCGGAACCGCTTATTTCTCGCGGCCTGTCGGAGAATCAGCTCGCGGGCAACTCCGGAATACGGGTGGCCCGGGCGTAGACGGTCTCGCCGTCGGACAGCCGCAGCGCCTCGGCATCGCCCCGAGTGACCTGGGCGGCGAACAGATCTCCGGTGGCGGCGTTGCGCAGTTCCACGCGCACTTCGAAGCCCAGCACCACCACGCGCTCCACGGTCGCGCGGGTGACGCCCGCCGACTCCGCGGTGCCCTCGTGCGCGGCCAGCGCCATGCTCGGGTCCCGGCCCACCCGAATATCGTGCGGGCGCACCAGATGTCCGTTGAGCCGGGCCACATCGCCGAGGAAGGACATGACGAATTCGTTGGCGGGACGGTCGTACACGTCCTCCGGGCTGCCCACCTGCTCGATCCGGCCCGCGTTCATCACCGCGATCCGGTCGGCCACGTCCAGCGCCTCCTCCTGGTCGTGGGTGACCAGCACGGTGGTCACATGGACCTCCTCGTGCAGGCGGCGCAGCCACTTGCGCAGGTCCGCGCGCACTTTCGCGTCCAGGGCGCCGAACGGCTCGTCCAGCAGCAGCACCTGCGGGTCCACCGCGAGCGCCCGCGCCAGGGCCATGCGCTGGCGCTGACCACCCGACAGCTGGGCCGGATAGCGATGCTGGAAACCGTCGAGCCCGACGATCTCGAGCAACTCGTCGACCTTCTTGGCGATCTCGGCCTTGGGGCGCTTGCGGATCTTCAGGCCGAAGGCGACATTGTCGCGCACCGTCATGTGCTTGAAGGCGGCGTAATGCTGGAAGACGAAACCGATGTCGCGCTTCTGCGGCGGCACGTGGGTGACGTCGTTGCCCGCGATGCTGACGATGCCGCCGTCCAGGGACTCCAGGCCCGCGATGGAGCGCAGCAGCGTCGACTTGCCCGAGCCGGAGGGCCCGAGCAGCGCGGTCAGCTCGCCCGCCGGGATCTCGATGCTGACATCGTTCAGAGCGGCGAAGGAACCATAGTTCTTGCGCGCGTTGGTCACGGTGATCACTTGGCGCCCCGCTTACGTTCGAGGAGGGTCATCAACAGCAGGGTCACGAGAGCGATTCCCATCAGCAGGGTCGCCGCGGAATACGCGCCGAAGGTGTTGTGGTCATTGATGTATCGGCCGTGCACCAGCAGGGTCAGCGTCTGCGACTTGCCGGGCAGCGCCGTGGACACCATGATCACCGCGCCGAATTCGCCGAGCGCGCGGGCCACGGTGAGGACCACGCCGTAGGTCAGGCCCCAGCGGATCGCGGGCAGGGTGATCCGCCAGAACGTCTGCCAGCCCGAGGCGCCCAGGGTCGCGGCGGCCTGCTCCTGATCGTCGCCGATCTCGTGCAGCACCGGCTCGACCTCGCGGACCACGAACGGCAGCGTCACGAAGATGGTCGCGATCACCATGCCGGGCAGGCCGAAAATCACCTTGAACCCGGCGTTTTCGATGCCGCCGAACCAGCCGTTGGCGCCCCACAGCAGAATCAGCGCGACACCCACGACCACCGGCGACACCGCGAAGGGCAGGTCGACGATGCCCTGCACCAGGGTGCGGCCGGGGAACCGGCCGCGGACCAGGGCCAGCGCGGTCACGATGCCGAACACCACGTTGACCGGCACCACGATCGCCACGATGATCAGCGAGAGGTGCAGCGCCGAGATCGCCGCCGGGGTGCTGATCGAATCGATGAACGCGCCCAGGCCCTCGCCGAAGGTGCGCCAGAGAATGATGATCAGCGGCAGCACGAGCAGGATGAACAGGTAGGCCAGCGCCACGGTGCGCAGCGTGATCTTGGTGGGCCAGGACAGATTCATCGCGCGGCCTGCTCTTTCCGGGCGCTGCGCTCGGCCCACAACCGCAGGCCGAGCAGCGCGACGAAGGAGATCAGCAGGAGCGCGACCGACACCGCGGCCGCGTTCACCGGACGGTCGATCTCGATCTGCTTCTGGATGTACTGCGAGGCCATCTCGGTCTCGCGCGGGATGGCGCCGCCGATCAGCACCACCGAGCCGTACTCGCCGATGGCGCGCGCGAAGGCCAGGCCACCGCCGCTGATGATGGCGGGCGCGAGGATCGGCAGCACGATCCGGCGGAACGTGGTCCAGTTGTTCGCGCCCAGCGAGAGCGCGGCCTGCTCGACCTCGCGATCGGCCTCGATGAGCACCGGCTGCACCGAACGCACCACGAAGGGCAGCGTCACGAAGGCCAGTGCCACCACCAGGCCGGGCTGGGTGGCGTTGAGGTGGATATCGATCGGGCTCTGCGGCCCGTACAGCGACAGCAGCACGATGCTGGCCACGATGGTGGGCAGCGCGAACGGCAGATCGATCAGGGCGTTGACGATGCCCTTGCCGGGGAACTCGTCGCGCACCAGCACCCAGGCGATCAGGGTGCCCATGAACACGTTGATGATCGCGACGATCACCGAGACGAACACGGTGATGCGCAGCGAGTCCAGCGCCGCCGGGGCGGTCACCGCGTCCCAGAAGCCCGACCAGCCGTCCTCGAAGGAGGTCACGGTGAGCGCGGCCAGGGGCAGCAGCACGATGACGCTGAGCCACAGCACGGCGGTCGCGATGCCGAGCGGACCGACCGAGCCGGTCACGCGCAGCCAGGACAAGAGGGGACGGCGCGCCGGGCCGGGGGCCGGTTTGTCGAGCTTTACCGAGCCACCGTCATCGGAGGTGTCTCCGACCTCGGTGGTTTTGCTGTCTGTCACAGTCGATCAGTATCCCGTGTCCTGGAAGCGGCGAAGAGGTGGCCCGTCGCGGATGTGCGCCGGACCACCTCCGCGGTCTCGCTACTTGGTGGCCTTGTCGTAGATCACCGCGACGGTGCCGGTGTTGGCCGTGAACAGGTCCTTGTCGACCTTCTTCCAGCCGCCGAGGTCATCGATGGTCCACAGCTTCTGCGGGGCCGGGAAGTCCTTGGCGAAATCGGCGGCGACCTTCGGGTCGACCGGGCGGAAGCCCGCCTCGGCCCAGGCCTTCTGACCGGCCGGGGTGAACAGGAAGTCACGGAAGGCGACGGCCTTCTCCGGGCTCTTGCTGTTCTTGAGCACGGCGACCGGGTTCTCGATCTTGAAGGTCTGCGGCGGGATCACGTGCTCGATCGGGTCGCCGTTGCGCTCGGAGAACAGCGCCTCGTTTTCGTAGCTCAGCAGCACGTCACCGGTGCCCTGCAGGAAGGTCTCGGTCGCTTCGCGGCCGGACTTCGGCTGCACCTTCACGTGCTCCTTGGAGATGAGCTGGCTCAGGTAGTCCAGGCCGGCCTGCGGGTTCTTGCCGCCCTCGGACTTGGCCGCGTACGGCGCGAGCAGGTTCCACTTGGCCGAACCGGAGCTGAACGGATTCGGGGTGACCACCTCGATGCCCGGCTTCAGCAGGTCGTCCCAGTCCTTGATGCCCTTCGGGTTGCCCTTGCGGACCACGATCGCCACGACCGAGCCGAACGGAATTCCCTTGGTGGCGTCGGCATTCCAGTTCGCGTCGACCAGGCCGGCGTCCACCAGGCGGGTGATGTCGGGCTCCACCGAGAAGTTGACGATATCGGCCTCGGCGCCGTCCTTGACCTTGCGGGACTGATCGCCCGAGGCGCCGTAGGAGGCGTTGACCGCGACGTTCTTGCCCTTCTCGGTCTTGTTGAACTCGGGCACGACCTTGTCGAAGCCCGGCTTGGGCACCGCGTACGCGTACAGGTTCAGCGTGCCACCGCTGCCGTCGGCGGCGGTGCCGCCCACGGTGTCGCTGGCTCCGCCACCGCACGCCGACAGCGCTACAGCCGCGAGCGTGGTGAGAGCGACGGCCGCATAACGGCGTCGCGAGCCGAACCAAGAGTTGCGAGACATCTCCGGTGAACCTTTCTGGGGACCGTCATGCCCGGTATCGGGGGTAATCATGACGGTAGAAGACGTGGAAATCGGTAGACCTGCCGCGGGGAGGCGGCAGTGGCGCGACTTCGGCCGAGCGGCCGTCGGGGTTCGGATCGGCCGCGAGGGCGCGCGCCGGTCTAACAGGCAGGGACGCGCGGCGAGATCCGGTCGCCGATCACCGACAGAGAATGTCCGCGACCGCGAGATTGCCGACCGCGATCAACGCCAGTTCATGGCGGACCTGCGGGACGACACTCGAAGACACAGGCAGACTGTAGCAGAGGCGCCCCGCGCCTTTGCAATCTCAATGATCACGGGGGTTTGAAACCGATGAACACCAGTCCGGACCGCATCCGTACCCGGCTGCCCGGCATCAGCACCCGCGCCTGGGAACATCCCGCAGACCGCACCGCCCTGGTGACGCTGCGTTCCCTGGCCGGATTCGACACCGTCCTGCGCACCCTGTCCGGGCTGCTCCAGGAACGCCAGCACCGCCTGCTCTACCTGGCCACCGCGGTCCGGGTCGACGAACGCCAGTTCCGCTCCCTGCACCAGTTGCGCGAGGACTGCGTCGAGATCCTCGACGCCCGCACCACACCCGAGATGTTCGTGCTGCAGAGCCCGCACGTGAACGCGCTGACCATCGGCATGGACCGGCCGTTCATCGTGCTCACCACCGGACTCATCGATCTGATGGACACCGAGGAGCTGCGGTTCGTGATCGGCCACGAACTCGGGCACGCGCTGTCCGGGCACGCGGTCTACCGCACCATGCTCATGCACCTGCTGCGCATCTCGGCCAACATCGGCTGGATGCCGGTGGGCGGCTGGGCTTTACGCGCGATCGTGGCCGCGCTCATGGAATGGAGCCGCAAGTCCGAGCTGTCCGGCGACCGGGCCGGGCTGCTGTGCGGACAGGACGTGGACGCCTCGGTCCGCGTGCACATGAAGACCGCGGGCGGCACCTGGGTCAAGGAGATGAACCACGGCGCGTTCCTGGCTCAGGCCGACGACTACGAGCGCTCCGGCGACCTGCGCGACGGCGTGCTCAAGCTGCTCAACCTGGAATTGCAGTCGCATCCGTTCTCGGTGCTGCGGGCCGCGGAGTTGCGGCGCTGGATCCAGTCCGGGGAGTACGACCGGATCGTCGGCGGGCACTACCCGCACCGCGACACCGACAAGAACGCGCGGATCAGCGACCAGATGAAGGAGGCGGCGCGCAACTACAAGCAGAACTTCGATCAGTCCGAGGATCCGCTGGTGCGCACGGTGCGCAACCTCGGCAAGGATGTCGGGTCCGCGGTGAACACCGTGGGCCAGGAGGTCGGCGACACCGTCAACAAGCTGGGCAAACGGCTCAGCGACTGGCGCAACGGCGGACCGTCTACCTCGTGAACAGCCAGGCGATGACCACGAGGACGAGCAGGGCGACCAGGGCGAGCTGAACGCGCGAGCGTGGCATCAGCGAACCCCGCTCTGCGCGTGCTCGAGCGCGGCGAGATCGGCCGGCACCCGCAACTCGGGGCCGGCCATTCGCAGTTCGGCGGTGTCGGCGGCCTGGGTGACGGCGGCGGCGCGGTTGCGGCCCAGCAGGGCCATGGCCGTGCGCACCGCGCGATCGAGCAGGTAGGCGATGGCGAAACTGATCGGCACCATGCCGACCAGCACCACGAGGAACTGCGGGATGAACGGCAATCCCGCGACCCACAGCTCGAAGCTGTCCCACCATCCTGCGATCCGCTGCACGTCGCCAGCCTAGTGGGCGATCCTGAGAGCCCGCCAATGGCGCGGACTCGGCCGTGCATGGCGAATTCCGCGCACACAGTGGACGGCCACCGCGGTGGCACCCAAGATGAAGGGTATGGCGTCTTCCGAGGAGAACGAACCCGCCGACCTGCCGGTGCCGACGGCGATGACCCAGCTGGGCCAGCACGGCAACTATCCGCCCATCGACGACTACGCGTTCCTCTCCGACTGCGAGACCACCTGCCTGATCGCCGCCAACGGCTCGGTCGAGTGGATGTGCGTGCCGCGCCCGGACGCGCCCAGCATCTTCGGCGCCGCGCTGGACCGCAGCGCGGGGCACTTCCGGATCGGGCCGGCCGGCGTCCGGGTGCCCGCGGCCCGGCGCTACCTGCCCGGCGGCATGATCCTGGAGACCACCTGGCAGACCGAGACCGGCTGGCTGATCGTGCGCGACGCCCTGGTGCTCGGCCCCTGGCACAACAACGACCAGCGCAGCCGGACGCATCGGCGCACGCCGATGGACTGGGACGCCGAGCACATGCTGCTGCGCACCGTGAAATGCGTGAACGGCACCGTCAACCTCGAGGTGAGCTGCGAGCCGGCCTTCGACTACCACCGGGCCACCGCGCACTGGGAGTACACGGGCAAGGTCTACGAGGAGGCCACCGCCGTCCGCAGTGACGATCCCAGCGCCGGACCGCACCTGGTGCTCACCACCGATCTGCGGCTGGGGCTGGAGGGGCGCGAGGCCCGCGCCCGCACCCGCATGACCGAGGGCGACGAGATATTCGTGGCGCTGACCTGGTCGGAGCTGCCCGCACCGCGCACCTACGCCGAGGCCGCGGAGAAGATGTGGTCGACCTCGGAGTTCTGGCGGCAATGGATCACCATGGGCAAGTTCCCGGACCACCCGTGGCGCCACTACCTGCAACGCAGCGCGCTCACCCTCAAGGGCCTGACCTACGCCCCGACCGGCGCGCTGATGGCCGCCGCCACCACCTCGCTGCCGGAAACCCCCGGCGGGGAACGCAATTGGGACTACCGCTACAGCTGGGTGCGTGACTCCAGCTTCGCCCTGTGGGGCCTCTACACCCTCGGGCTGGACCGCGAGGCCGACGATTTCTTCGCCTTCCTCAACGACGTCACCACCGACGACGACGGCAAACCCGTTCCGCTGCAGGTGCTCTACGGCATCGGCGGCGAGCGCGTCATCACCGAGACCACCCTGGACCACCTGCACGGCTACGACGGCGCCACGCCGGTGCGCATCGGCAACGGCGCCTACAACCAGGACCAGCACGACATCTGGGGCACCATGCTGGACGCGGTCTACCTGCACGTGAAATCGCGCCAGCAGGTGCCGGAAACGCTGTGGCCGATGCTGGAGCGGCAGGTGCACGCGGCCATCGCCAACTGGCAGAAACCCGACCGCGGTATCTGGGAGGTGCGCGGCGAACCCCAGCACTTCACCTCCTCGAAGGTGATGGCCTGGGTGGCGCTGGACCGCGGCGCGAAACTGGCCGAGCTGCACGGGCAGATGCGCCACGCCGCGGAGTGGTACACCATCGCCGAGGAGATCAAGGCCGACGTGCTCACGCACGGCGTCACCAGCCAGGGCGTGTTCACCCAGACCTACGGCGGCGACACCCTCGACGCCTCCCTGCTGCTGGTGGTGCTGCTGCGCTTTCTGCCGCCCGACGACCACCGGGTGCGCGCCACCGTGCTCGCCATCGCCGACCGGCTCACCGAGAACGGGCTGGTGCTGCGCTATCGCACCGAGACCACCGACGACGGATTGTCCGGCGCGGAAGGCACTTTCACCATCTGCTCGTTCTGGCTGGTGTCGGCGCTGGTGGAGATCGGCGAGCTGCCCCGGGCCAAGCAGCTGTGCCAGCGGCTGCTCGGCTACGCCAGCCCGCTGCGGCTCTACGCCGAGGAGATCGATGCCGCCAGCGGCCGCCATCTCGGCAACTTCCCGCAGGCCTTCACGCATCTGGCGCTGATCAACGCGGTCACGCACGTGATCCGCGCCGAGGAGTCACACGGGGCGGGCAACTTCCGGCCCGCCAATCAGCCCGGCTGACCGGCTCAGGCTTGGACCAGCGCCTCCGCGCGCTCCCGGATGCCGCGCAGCCCGGCCATCCGGGTATCGAGTTCGGCGATGCGCTCCTCGCGCCGGTCGCCGTACTTGCCGAAGGCCTCCTCGGCCGCGCGCAGCGACTCGTCGGCGGTGCGCATGGTGTCGCCGGCGATGTCGGTGAAGTGGTCGCGCAGGGCACGCTGCATGGTGCGCAAGCGATTTCGCGATTCCTTGCTCACCTGGAAGATCACATCGTCCATCAGGCGGGCGACCGCGACCTTGGCCTCGGCGCGGCGGCGCAGTTTGCGGTTCTTGCGGTCGTCCCAGAGCGCGTTCACGCCCAGCAGCACGCCCGCGCCGGCCGAATACCAGTTCACCAGCGACATGCCGAGCAGGCTGGTGGCCAGGCCGACCATCAGGATGCCGCCGTAGGAGCCGCGCAGACCCGAGAGCAGCTGCTGGGTCACACTGGCTTTCGCGCTGTCGAGCTGGTCCAGCGGCGCCACCGGCTCGAGCACCTCCCCCGGATTCTCCAGGCGCAGATCCGGCAGCTGCGGGGTGCGGTTGTCGGCCGGGAACTTCGCGGCGACCTGCTCGCACAGCTCCACCGACCGATAGTGCGCCATCACGAAGTTCTCTTCGACGGCCTCGCAGATGCGCGCGTCGAGTTCGGTGCCGAACTCCTTCCAGCCGCGCGCCGGATCGGTCTGGGCGATCTCGGCCTCGGCGTCGCGGACCAGGCTGCGCAGCCGATGTCTGAGATCGTGCTCGATATCGGCCATCAGCTCGGTGCTGCCGTCGACCAGGGTCACCTGCCAATTGGCGGTGCGCTGGCGCAGATCCTCGGCCAGATCCCGGGCCGCCAGCAGCTGCTCGGTGATCTCCTGGCGGCGGCGCGGATCGCGCAGCGCCGTCGCCTCGGAACGCACCGTGACCGCCAGATGATCGGTGACCAGCCGGATATCGCGCACGGCGGCCTCGATCGCCACGGCGTCCGCGCGCGAGACCACATAATCGCGCAGATGATCGATGAGCTGGGGCATGCCCGACTCGATATCGCGCTGGTAATCGCCGGAGCTCTCGGCCTGCTGGTGCAGCAGCGCCGAGACCGGCGCCACCGCGAAACCGAGATTCGCCGCGTCCAGCAGGTCGCGATTGCGCTGCTGCACATGCGACCACTGCGGGAACCGGTCGATCTTGTTGAGTACACAGATCACCGTCGGGCACAGCTGCTGGATCCGCTGCAGGTGCTCGAGCTGCGGGGGCGCGAGCTCGCGGCTGGCGTCCACCACGTACAGCACCGCGTCGGCGGCGGCGATCATCGACCACTTGGTGTGCTCGTCACCCGCCGCGCCCGGCGCGTCCATCACCACGATCCCGTCGGCCAGCAACGGGCTCGGCTCGGTGAACTCCGCCCGCACCACACCCTGCGCCGAGAGCGCCGGGCCGGGGTTCAGCGGGTCCACCGGCTGGCGTTCCACCCGGCCGTTGCCGTGCGACTTCACCAGATTCGCGGTGGCCTGCGGCCCGTATTCGACGATCACCGGCACGCTCAACGCCGAGTCGGTGGCGCTGACCGGCGCCCCGACCAGGCTGTTGACCAGGGTGCTCATTCCGTGCTTCGGCTCGCCCACCACGACCAGGCGCACGCGCGGGTCGGTGACCCGCGCGCGCACCATGCCCAAACGGCCCCCGAGATCGTCGCGGCCCGCGGCTCGGGCCATCTCCCGCAGTTCGTCCAGAATCCGGATGAGCGGGGCCATCGCGTCCGGGTGTTTCACCGTCGCGGCCTTCAGCCCTGCTGCGGCAGACAACCCTGCTCCTTACTCTCGACTCTTCGTTGAGCTGAACCCGTTTGGTACCCGCCCCGGCGGCTACACCAACGTGATGTCGGTCCCATCGTGGTGCGGCAGCGCCGGATCATGAGGCAGCAGCCCGCCCGACAGCCCCGAGGCGTACAGCAGGTGATCACTGTGCGTGGGGTACTGCACCTGGTAGTCGACGTTATCGCTGATCGGTTTCGGGTTCACCGTCACCGGCGGCTTCACGGGCGTGACCGGGGCCTGCGTCGGAACGTGCACCGACGGCGGATCCATGTCGACGGTCGGCGTCGGCGCGCTGTGCGACGGCTGCGAGGGCATCGAGACGGTCGGCACGTCCGCGGTCGTGGGCGTATCGGCGGTGGGCCGGGTGTGCGTCGGGTCCGCGGGCTTCGGCTGGGTCTGCGTCGGCTGCTGAGTGGTCGGCACGCTCGGCTTGGTCACGTCCGGATCGGTGCTCGGGGCCGGTTTCGTGGGCGCGGTCGGCGTCGTGGTGGCCCCGGGAATCTTGGTCGGGGTGCCGTCCACGTCGGTGCCCGGCAGCGTCACCGTCGAACCCGGGATCTTGGTGACCCCGCCGCTCGGATCCGGGGTCTTCACCGTGGTCGGATCGGTCGTCGCGCCGGTGCTGGGCGTCGGGATCGTGTTGGTGACCGTGGTCGGCGTCTTGGTGACCGGGTCGGTGCCCGGGTGCCCGGTGTCGGGCAGCTTCGGATCGAGCTTGCCCGGATGCGCGGGCTTCGGCGGATCGAACAGGGTGGGCGCCACCGCGGCCGGCGCGGTCAGCGGGGAACCGCCGTTCGGGCCGACCAGAACGTTCGCGATCGGCGTGCTCGCGGCCTCGGGCTGAATCGTGGTCTGCAACGGGGTCGCCACCACCGGCTGCACCGCGACGGGTGCGACGACGGCGGGCGCCATCGCGACCGGGGCCACGGCCGCGGGCGCGATGGGCGCGGGAGCGGCCGGGGCGGGCGCGGGCTGGGCGGCGGGCGCATGAGCGGGAGCCACGGCGGCCGGAGCCACCGGAGCCGGGGCGGGAGCCGCCAGGCCGGGCGCGGCCGGTTGCGCGGCGACCGGGGCCGGACCATGCGCGGCGCCGGTGCCGACACCCGAATTCGCCGTTCCGGCTTGCTCATTGGTGGTGCGGGCCGAGCCGGTGCCCGGGGCGGGCTTGGAATCCAGCCAATCCGAGAGCTGATCGAGCTGATCACCGACATTGGTGCCCGCGGCCGTCTTCACCGACAGCTCCGCGGACGCCTCCACCTTCGCGTTGGTGTAGAAGTACAGACCGTCCTGCTCGTTGATGCCGAAATCGACGGTGAACTCGGTGTGCAGCGCCGCCTCGGCATCGATACCGAGGAACACGCCGAACTCCGAACCGCCGCCGACGCCGTCGAACAGACTGCCGTCGCCGAACCCGCTGCCGACGTCCCAGGGGTTGCCGTCGAGCAGCCCGCCGGGATCGAAGTAGTCGCCGACGCCCGGGTCGAAGCCGCTGCCCGCGTCGCGATCGGGCGTCTCGGCGGTGGCGTCGCCCGCGGTGGGAATCTTGGGCAGGTCGAAGAAGTTGGCGCCGCCGAAGGCTTGGGTGCCCGGAATGGCGAAAGGATTGCCGTGCCCGGGCAGCGTGTGTCCGGGCAGCGCGCCGCCGAGCATCTCACTCGGGCCTTCCAGCCAATCCAGCTCGCTGGGCGCGGTGGGGCCGACCGTGGTCTCGGTCTCCAGCCACTCCGGCTCGGTCGGGACGTCGGTGCCGTACCAGCCCGGGGTGTAGGCATCGCCCGGCTGCCAGGAGGCCCGGCTGTCGGTGTCCATCCAGTTCGGTTGCGCCGGAGCCTGTTCCAGCGGGCCGGGCGCGGGCGGTAGCTGCTGCGACGGGACGGGCGCGGGCTCGTCCCAGTTCGGCTCCGGGTCCGGAAAGGTGACCACCGGGCTCGGCACATCGGGGTCCGGATCCGGGTCGCTGTCGTAGGCCCAGCCGGAGTTGAAACTGTCCAGGCGCGCGTCACCCGGACGCGCGGGCACACCGCCGCCGTTGGACGCGATCAGGGCGCCGCCGGTGACGTAGGCGCCGGCGCGCGCCACCCGCGCCACACCGGTCGCCACGCGATAGGCGGTATCGCTCGCAGCCTCGTCCACTTCGGTGTCGTCAGTGCCGTCGAAGGGCAGGTCACGCGTCATGCAAGGCTCCACATCTAGGTTCCAGCATCCTCACCACACCGGGCCCCGACCGAGTGAAGATCACTACGAGGATATTTGTGCAGAACCCAACTGTCACATCCTCCAAGAAGATCGAAGACGCGACCGTGACGAGCACCATAACCCTGCCATCCGGAAAACCGACCGACAAGCCCCTTCTTCGGGGGCAACCGCCGACCGCGACCAGGCCGGATGGCAGGATCCGCGCTACTTCTTCGGCTTGTCCGACGCGGCGTCGGAGGACAGCGCGGCGACGAACGCTTCCTGCGGCACCTCGACGCGGCCGATGGTCTTCATCCGCTTCTTGCCTTCCTTCTGCTTCTCCAGCAGCTTGCGCTTACGGCTGATGTCGCCGCCGTAGCACTTGGCGAGCACGTCCTTGCGGATGGCGCGGATGTTCTCGCGGGCAATGATCTTGGAACCGATCGCGGCCTGGATCGGCACCTCGAACTGCTGGCGCGGGATCAATTCGCGCAGCTTGGTGGTCATCTTGTTGCCGTAGGGCTGGGCCGCGTCCTTGTGCACGATCGCACTGAACGCGTCCACGGCCTCACCCTGCAACAGGATGTCCACCTTCACCAGCGCCGAAGCCTGCTCGCCGGCCTCTTCGTAATCGAGGCTGGCGTAGCCGCGGGTGCGCGACTTCAGCGAATCGAAGAAGTCGAAGATGATCTCCGCCATCGGCAGCATGTAGCGCATCTCGACCCGGGTCTCGGACAGGTAGTCCATGCCGAGCAGTTCGCCGCGCCGCGCCTGGCACAACTCCATGATCGTGCCGATGAATTCGCTCGGCGCGATGACGGTGCACTTGGTGACCGGCTCGAAAGCCTGGCGCACCTTGCCTTCCGGCCAGTACGAGGGATTGGTGACGACGTGCTCTTTGCCGTCTTCCATCTCCACGCGGTAGATCACGTTGGGCGCGGTGGAGATCAGGTCCAGGCCGAACTCGCGTTCCAGGCGCTCGCGGGTGATCTCCATGTGCAGCAGACCGAGGAAGCCGCACCGGAATCCGAAGCCCAGCGCCACCGACGTCTCCGGGACGTAGGTCAGCGCGGCGTCGTTGAGCTGCAACTTGTCCAGTGCGTCACGCAGATTCGGGTAATCCGAGCCGTCGACCGGGTACAGGCCCGAGTAGACCATCGGCCGCGGCTCCTGATAGCCGGCCAGCGGCTGCGGCGCGGCGTCGCGGGCGGTGGTCACGGTGTCACCGACCTTGGACTGCCGCACGTCCTTCACGCCGGTGATCAGGTAGCCGACCTCGCCGACGCCGAGCCCCTGCGTGGGCTTGGGCTCGGGCGAGACGATGCCGATCTCCAGCAGTTCGTGCTGCGCGCCGGTGGACATCATCTTGATCTTCTGGCGCGGAGTCAGCTTGCCGTCCACCACACGCACGTAGGTGACCACGCCGCGGTAGGTGTCGTAGACCGAGTCGAAGATCAGGGCGCGCGCGGGCGCGTCGGCCGCGCCGACCGGCGGCGGCACCTGCTCGATCACCCGGTCCAGCAGTTCGGCCACGCCGACGCCGGTCTTGCCCGAAACCCGCAGCACGTCATCGGCTTCGCAGCCGACGATGTGGGCGATCTCGGCGGCGTAGCGATCCGGGTCGGCGGCCGGCAGGTCGATCTTGTTGAGCACCGGGATGATCGTCAGATCGCGTTCCATCGCCAGGTACAGATTGGCCAGCGTCTGCGCCTCGATGCCCTGGGCGGCGTCCACCAGCAGGATCGCGCCTTCACAGGCCTCCAGGGCGCGCGACACCTCGTAGGTGAAGTCGACGTGGCCGGGAGTGTCGATCATGTGCAGCACGTAGTCGGCGCCGTCCACCTGCCACGGCAGCCGGACGTTCTGCGCCTTGATGGTGATGCCGCGCTCGCGCTCGATATCCATCCGGTCCAGGTACTGGGCGCGCATGGCCCGCTCCTCGACCACACCGGTGAGCTGCAGCATCCGATCGGCCAGCGTCGACTTGCCGTGGTCGATATGGGCGATGATGCAGAAGTTCCGGATCCGGGACGGGTCGGTGAACGTCGTGTCGGCGAAGCTGGCGGGCACTCCACTCCTCATGGGTATCGGCAAACTAGCCCCTATCGTCCCATGGGCACACGGTGCCGAATGCCACTGGTGCGCCGTAGCGCAGGTCACAGCCCGGACCGCTGGACCCGGCGCTGGTCAGCGGCCTCGGCAATCCCCCCACGGCGCAACACATTCCGCGCGGATGAGAACAACGCGGCCCGCCGTTACCATGCGTGGATGGCCCGAACTTGGAACACGATCGGCAAGCAGCTCGGCTTAATCGCCAAAGCGCAGGGCCCGAAGATCGTCAAGAAGCGCGGTCGGCGCGGCCCCGACCTCGCCGGACGCCCGGCCGCGTCCGTCCCCGTGCCCACCGCGCACCGCGCCCGGCAGATCGTCTACAGCCCGCAGCTGGACGGTCGCGCCGACCCCGGCGAAATCGTGTGGACCTGGGTGCCCTACGAGGAGGACCCGAACAACGGCAAGGACCGCCCCGTGCTCGTCGTCGGGCGCGACCGCGACACCCTGCTCGGCCTCATGCTCTCCTCGAACGCCGAACGCGCCCACGACGACAACTGGATCGGTATCGGCAGCGGCAGCTGGGATCACGAGGGCCGGCCCAGCTGGGTCCGGCTGGACCGGGTGCTGGACGTGCCGGAGGCGGGCATCCGCCGCGAAGGGGCGATCGTGCCGCGCAAGAGCTTCGACCTCGTCGCACACCGGCTGGTCATCGACTACAACTGGTGCTGACACAGCTCGACCCCGATCCGGGCCGGATCGGGGTCGAGGACTGTCAGCTCAGGCGGCCAGCTGCTCGCGGGTGCCGCGACCGAAGATCATCGCGTACACCAGCGCGCCGAGCACGCCGCCGATCAGCGGGAACAGCACGAACGCCCAGACCTGGCCGGGTGCGCCGTCCTGGTACCAGGCGACCGCGAGGCTGCGGGCCGGGTTCACCGAGGTGCCGTCCACCGGGATCGCGATCAGGTGGATGACCGCCAGCGTGACGCCGATCGACAGGCCGGCCAGCGGCGCGTCGGAGATCTGGTCGGTCGAGGCCAGGACCACGAAGACCAGCAGCGCGGTCAGCATCACCTCGATGATGATCATCGCGGCCACGCCGTACCCGTTCTGGATGACGACCTCGCCCAGCGGACCGGTCTGCGCCGAGGGACTGTGCGGGCCCCAGCCGTTGGCGCCCAGGCCGTCGATGCTGCGGTCGTAGCTGGGCAGGTTCTTGGCCAGGGCGAACAGCACCAGGCCGGCCAGCAGGCCGCCGACCACCTGGGAGATCCAGTAGCCGACCGCGGTGCGCACCGGTAGTCGGCCCATGAGCAACTGCCCCAGGGTGACGGCCGGGTTGACGTGGCAGCCCGAGATCGGCCCGATCGCGTACACCAGGAACATCAGCGTCAGGCCGAAGGCCAGCGCGACGCCCAGGGCCCCGACCCGCTCGCCCGCCAGCACCGCCGTGCCGACGCCACCGATCACCAGGATGAACGTGCCGAGCGCTTCGGCCGCGAACTTCTTGCTCTCCGGGATCTCCACAAATCCCTCCGGGACCTGCGGGTAGATCTGGCCGGGGCCGTCGGATTCGACGACCTCCTCGATCACAACTTCCCGTTCCGCGTCAGACATCTGCCACACCTTCCGCCGTTCAGAGCTATGGAGGGACGAGATACCGCTGAAGAACGCCGCGCCGGTACGCGGCACGCCTTGTGGCCGAACCTACCGGCGCAACGGGACGAATCCGCGGAGATCGAGCACCGATTTCGTGCCCTGACGGGTGACTGGTACCCTTGACCTTCGGCGTTGCGTTACCGGAAAACTCCGGGTGTGTCGCACGCGAACGACTTTTCCAGCACAGACCCCCAGCGAAGGAACACGAGGAAACAGGCGTGGCCAACATCAAGTCCCAGATGAAGCGGATCCGTACCAACGAAGCCGCTCGCAAGCGCAACCAGTCGGTCAAGTCCGCACTGCGCACCGCGATCCGCAGCTTCCGCGAGGCCGCCGCCTCCGGCGACAAGGAAGCCGCCACCGCGCGTCTGCAGGCTGCCAGCAAGAAGCTGGACAAGGCCGCCTCCAAGGGCGTCATCCACGCCAACCAGGCCGCCAACAAGAAGTCGGCTCTGGCCCTCGCGCTGAACAAGATCTGATTTCCCGGCAGCGCGCGCTGCCGCCCATGCATGAGACGTAGCCGCCGTGGCTTTGATGACCACGGCGGCTTTTGTCGTGCTCAGAGCATGATTTTCCAGTTCACCCGATAGTTGCCGGCTTGTCGGTGGGTGCGGCTACCATTCCGCCCATGGTTACCGTGTACGCGAATCAGACTGTGGTCAGGGCCGAGGATCTGCCGGAGGTGATTCGGGCGGCCGAGGTGCTGGGCATCGGCATCAAGATCGAGAACGTGCTGGTCCCGGATGAGGATGGCGTCCAGTCCCTGGAGTGGATCGTCACCCGGGAAGAGGATGTCCCGGCGTATGAGGAGTGGGAAGGCCGGTACGAGGAGTCCGATGAGGACGAGGAGCCGGTTTTCGCCGCGGCGGCGGGCGAGTAGCTCCGTTGGTCTCGCCGGGTGGGTTGATCTGCCCGGCTGGATCCGCTTCGGCCGGTCGTGCGAGCGTGGTGCTCGCCGGGATTCAGGTGGCTCGCTGAGCCGCCATCACGACGACATTCGCGGCCGCGCCGCGGTTCAGTTGGGGGCTCGCGGCCTAGCTCGCCAGGGTGGGTCCGGGAGCTAGTCGGCCAGACAGCAGGCCCACTCGGGCAGCATTCGGTAATGCGAACATTCACGCCATGGCTGCGGCCCTGGTGGGGGGCAGATTCCCCGGAATCCGATTGGGAACCCCCGAGCGGCCTGCCATGGAGCAGCGCCGGCTTGCCGTAAAGCAGTGACCAAACTGCCGTTGAGCACCAATTCCGGGGCATTAGCCGCCCAGAACATCTGTGGTTGGGCGTGCTACGCCCGCAGCGGCTCGGATTGTGCGGCCGCTCGAAGTGCGTGGCCCCCGACGACTCGGATGCGCGGCAGCTCGGGTTGTACGGCCCGCAACAGCTTGGGTTGGGCGGCTCGGTGCGCAGCGGATCGCTGGCTTCTCCTGCATCCGGATCACGTGCCGCCGAACCGGGCTGGCGTCGTCTTGGCGCCAGCCGACGGCGAGGATCGCATTCGTTGACACCCCCATCCCGCGCGACGGCGCTCAGGAGGCCGGTGGCTCGGCGCCCCTTGCGTTGCCGCCGAGCCACCGCCACCGCGAGCGAAACGGCGACGATCGGCAGCCCGGCGGGATGCAGCGAGGGGACGCGCAGACCGAACCGGGTCGACCACGTGGTCGGCGGCGGAATCTAGTTCACGCAGGGGATGGAGTCGCCCGCGATCGTGGTGTCGACGGGTTTGCCGACGTCCGGAGCGGCGCTGGTGGGAGTCTGGGGCTCCGAGTTCGCGGCCAGTTCGGTGGGGGTGGTGAAATCGGTGCCGAGGACGACCTTCAGGTGGCCGGGGGTGACGGAGGCGGATTCCGCGAGGGGGAGTCCGAGGGTCAGGGCCAAGGCTTCGGCGTCGGATTCCGCGCCGGGGGCGTGATAGATCATGGAGGTCGGGGTCAGCGTGGTGTTGTTGCCGACGGTGCCCTTCGTGTAGCCGCGACTGGTCAAGAAGGTGGACAGCGTGGCTGCCGCGCCGCTTTCCGCGCCGGCGTTGGCGATGTCGACGGTGCCGCTCGGAGTGGGCAGCGGGGTCGCGGGCTCGGCACTGAAGGCCGCCTTGACTTCGCGGCGGATGGCGGCGGGGTCGACGATGTTCACGTCCTGGCCGTTGACGACGTCGTAGCGCAGGATCGGCAGGGTGCGGAATTCCACCAGCGGGCTGCGCGCGGTGCCGAGGGTGCGCAGGAAGTCGGTGACGTTCCAGCCCTGCGAGAGCACCACATCGCGGTGCGCCACGTCCATCAGGGCCGTCAGCTTGCCGATATCGGTGAAGGTGCCCGACTTGCGCAGGTCCAGTGCGACCGAGGTGAGAAACGCCTGCTGACGATGGGTGCGGTCGAGATCGCCGTTCTCCAGGCCGTGCCGCTGGCGCACGAAGGCCAGCGACTGCTCCGGATTCAGGCGCTGCCGGCCCGCCGGGAAGTTCGCACCCGAGTACTCGAGATCCTGCACCGGATTCTTCAGGCAGACCTCGACGCCGCCCAGCGCCTCGGACAGATGGTAGAAACCGGCCAGGCTCACCTCGGCGAAACGGTCGATCGGGACACCGGTCAGATCGCGCACGGCATTGACCACCGAGGCGCGACCGGCCTCGCGGCCCGCGAACTCCAGTTGCTTGGGATCGGTCACGCCCTGCGCGGCCAGCTGGTCCTGCACGATGGCCTTCTTCAGGCCGTAGGCTTCTTTGATCTTGACGCTGGTGTAGCCCGGGATTCCGGACACCTTGACGTAGTCGTCGCGGGGAATCGACACCGCGGTGATCTTCTTCATGTCGGCCGGGATGTGCACCAGGATCAGGGTGTTGGCGTTGTAGCCGCCCTCTTGGCCGTCGCCGGCGTGCAACTTGTCCAGCACCTGTTTCGGCAGATCGTTGCCGTTCAAGTCCTTGCGGGAGTCCAGGCCGATCAGCAGGATGTTCATGTCGCCGCCCAGGGAGCGGGGGCCGTCGCCGATCGCGTCAGAGCGGCCGAAGCCGTCGTCGAAACTGCTCTCGGTGGCCCAGCCGACCGCGGTGCCCGCGAGCACTACCGCCGACAGCGCGCCCGCTGCCATCTTCGCGGCGATGCGGCCCCGGCGGCGGGCCGGGGACGGGGTCCGATGCGCACCGCGGTTTCCGCGAGCAGACAGACGTCGAGCGTGCCGTTTACCGGCACGCTCGGAGTCATCAAATCTGGAGCTCGGTCCCGCTTGTTCATCCATAGCCACTATCCACAGTGCCCGATAGCTGGACGTTTACCCACGTGATCATGATCTCGTGGGTATTTTCGCAGGTCAGCCCGCTGCGTACAGATCGAGAATGCGGGTGAGCGCGTGTTCGAGCGCGTAGCTCGAGTCGGCGGCACCCCCCTTGACGTCGGCATTGAGCGTGGCGACCACCTGCAGCGCGGAACCGATCGTGGCGGGAGTCCAATTCCGGGCCTGCGCCTGCGCCTTCTTCACCTTCCACGGCGGCATGCCCAGCGACTGCGCCAGCTTGAACGGATCACCACGCCCCGCCGAGCCGACGCGGGCGATGGTGTGCACCGAATCGGCGAGCGCGTCGGCGAGCAGCACGTGCGGAACGCCGCGATCGTTGGCCCAGCGCAGCGCCTCCATCGCGGCCGGGCGATCACCCGTCACCGCGAGCTCGGCGACATCGAAACCGGTGATCTCCGCCTTGCCGGAGTAATAGCGGCGCACCGCGGCCACGTCGACCTTGCCGCCGGTGTCGGCGGCCAGCTGCGAGCAGGCCGCGGCCAGCTCCCGCAGCTCCGAGCCGACGGACTCGATCATCACCTGCACCACGTCGCCGGACACCCGGATCCCCGCCGCCCGGAATTCCGCGCGAACGAACTCGACGCGCTCGGCGGCCTTGGTCAGCTTGGCGCAGTCGTGCACCACGGCCCCGGCCTTCTGCAACGCGGGCGCCAGCGCCTTCGCCCGGCCGCCCCCGGAGTGCAGCACCACCAGAACCACGCCCTCCGGCGGATCGGCCGCGGCCTCGGTGATCACCGCCACTGCGTCCTTCCCCGCCTCCGCCGCCGACTCCAGCACGATCACCCGGTCCTCGGCGAACAACGACGGACTCAGCAGCTCGGCCAGCTCCGCCGTACTCGCATCCCCGGCCCGCATCCGATCCACCGGCACCGCCTCCGGATCCGGCGCCCCCGCCCGCACCGCCCGCGTGATCTCCGCGATAGCCCGCTCGATGAGCAACTCCTCATCCCCGAGCACCAACTGAAGCGAGGCCGGCCGCTCACTCACCGTCACACCGCCTCCCGAACGGGCCACTCTTCCTCGATCGCTCGCTGCGCTGGCTCACGACGAAGATCCTACGGTCCCGCACCGACAGCGATTCGCGGCGCCGATTTCTGCCGCCGGGCGTGGAGTAGGGCGAATCGGACTAGGTCCAGGAGCATCTCCTCCTCGTCCGGATAACCGAGGGCACGGGCGGCGTCTTCCAGGAGTCCTTCCGGGGCGTAGACCGTCGTCTGCTTGCGCTCACCTGGCAGGTAGAACCAGTCGGGGTACTGAATCGGGAGTGTGCCGCCCCAGGGATCCGAGGCTGCCGCCACTTCCGACGCGTTCTCCCCGGTGAACTCCAACTCCTCGCGAACCAGAGCCAACAGCATTTCCTGCTGGGTGGTGTAACCCAGCTCCCGCTTGGCTTCTCTCAGGAAACCAACAGGCGCAAAGAATTTAGTTCTCGACATTCGCACCATGGCACTCCTCATTCAGTTGACTTCTCTCGCGGTCATCGGACGGTTCAGGACCTACTCGGTGGGTTTCGGGTGGCGGGTGGTCACCGTTCGCAGGGTCGGTTTCGCGGTGACGATGATGTCGCCGTGCTGGTCGGTGCGGGCGATGGTGGTTCCGAGGGCGGTGAGTTCGGCGAGGATGGCTGGGTGGGGGTGGCCGAAGGTGTTGTGGGTGCCGGCGCTGATCAGGGCTAGGCGGGGGCGGGTGGCGGTCAGGAATTCTTTTGTGGTGGTGCGGGATCCGTGGTGGGGGACCTTGAGGATGTCGGTGCGCAGGTTGATGCCGGAGGTTATGAGGCGGTGTTGGGCTTCGGCTTCGATGTCGCCGGTGAGCAGGATGCGGCCGGCGGGGGTGGTGGCGGCGAGGACCACGGAGCGGTCGTTGGCGTGGTCGGGGTCGAGGTCCGGGGCTTGGGTTGTCGGGGCGGGTGCCAGGACCTCCAGTCGCACCGTGGTGAAGGGCAGGGTCCGGCCGGCGGAGAGTTCGACGACCGGGATGGATGATTGGCGGGCGAGGGTCGCGATCTGTGCGGGAGTGGTGACAGGTCCGCGTCTGGGCGGGACCGCGGCCGCCGATTCGGTGCGGTGCTTTTCGGTATCTGTCTGCCTCGGATCATGTTCAGCGGCTTTCGCCCTCGCGCAATCACGACTCGATGCGGGGATTGCTGTTTCGCTGGCACAGCGTGGGTCGTCGAGCGGTCCGGACAGTTCGTAGGGGCCGACCGCGATCGCCCCCACTGTGCGGCCGTGTATCGCGCCGGCCAAGCCGCCGATGTGGTCGGCGTGTGGGTGTGTCAGCACGAGGAGTTCGATGCGCTTGACGCGCAGGCGATCCAGACAGGCTCGGATCGGGCGGGGGTCGGGGCCGACATCGATGAGCACCGCGCTGCGGTTGCCGAGGGAGAGGGCCAGACCGTCGCCCTGGCCGACATCGCAGGCGGCGATCACCCAGTCGCCGGGTGGCCAGCCGGGATGCCAGATCCGGATCGGGAGCAGGACGGCCGCCGCTCCGACCAGTCCGGCTGCCGTGCAGCGCCGGAACGCTCCGGATCGCAGCGCCCATACCGTGACCGCGATCAGGAGCGCGGCGACCACGCCACCGATCGTGCCGCCCGGGACCGAGATGGTCGCGCCCGGCAGGGCCGCCGCGCGTTCGGCTACCGAGAGCAACCACCACAGCGGTGGTGCGGCGCAGTGCAGCACCGGTTCCGCGAGCGGCGGCCAGAGGCAGGCCAGCACGGCGCTCACCGCTCCGAGCACCGTGATCGGTGCGATTACCGGCGCGACAAGCACATTCGCGAGTACCGCGAGCACGCTGATCCGCCCGGTCAATGCGATCATGATCGGCACCGTCACCACGAACGCACCCGCCGACACCGCGAGAATTTCGGCCGGCAACCGCCACCATCCCCGTGCCCGAAGCCAATCGGCCCAGCTGGGCGCCAACAGAATCAATCCGCCCGTCGCGACCACCGACAGTGCGAAACCGGCTTGCACGGCCAGCTCCGGCCACAGCGCCAGCAGCCCTATGACCGCCGCGCACAGTGCGGGTAGAGCCTGCTTGCGCCGCCCGGTCACCAATGCCAGCAACGTGATCGCACCCATCGCGGCGGCACGCAGAACACTGGGATCCGGGCGCGCGATTACCACGAACATGACCAACGCCCCGGCCGCCAAGAGTGCCGCCACGCGCGGACCCAAGGTGAGCATCCGCACCACGAACAACACCACCGACAACAAGATCGTGAAATTCGCGCCGCTCACCACGCAAAGGTGTTGCAGGCCCGCGACTTCGAAATCGGCTCGCACCGAATCGGGCAACCGCGACACGTCACCGACCACCAGTGCAGGCAACAATCCGGCCGCATCCGCACTCAACGCCCGCTCAGCCGCGCCGGCCAGATCACCACGCACCGCCACGGCCGCTCGCTGCCACCAGGGCAGCACTCCAACTCTTTCCGGCTTCGCCATCGCCCGCAACGACACCACCGTGAGATCCCGGCGCGCCGGCATCTGCACCCGCGCCCGAAATCGAAGTGCCTGCCCTGGCACCACCCGTCCCCACTCCGCCCCGGTCCCCAGAACAACGACCGCTCCCCCGGCCCGGACCGTCCTGCCTGCCAGCTGGAACTCCGTGAGCCTCCCCCGCACCATCCACCGCTGTTCCCCACCGAAACCGTTCACCCGCAGTGCCTTCGGATCATCTGCAGGCACCATGACCACCAGCACGGACCGCCCGACAACATCCCGCAGCGGATGCGCCTCCACCCGTTCCGCCCGCCATCCCGCCGCCCCCGCGAAACCGGCTCCCAGCAACACAGCCGCCAACGCCACCACCACACCCGCGCGCCACCGCTCCCGTCGATGCATCACCGCCCACACCAACAACCCCCACAAACCCAGCGCCAGCACCACTAGTCCACCGGCCAGCAAGACCCCGCCGACCCAGCCCATCCCCAACGCCGCGATCGTTGCACCCCAGCAACACACCGCCGCCGGCAGCAGCCGCGCATCCAGCGCCTGCGCCTGGGCCTGCACTTGAGCCTGGGCCTGGGCATGCGCCCGAGCTTGGGCCTGGGCCTGGGGACGTGCCTGGGTTTTCGCCTGCCCATGTGCCTGTGCCTGCGCACGTGCCTTCGCCTGCCTATGCGCCTGCGCCTGTGCCTGCGTCGGCGTCGGCGTCGGCGTCGGCGTCGGCGTCGGCGTCGGCGTCGGCGTCGGCGAGTCTGCATGCGTACGCGCCTGCCCATGCGCCTGCGCGTGTCCGTGTGCCTGGGCCTGCGCATGTGCGTGTGCGTGTGCGTGTGCCTGGGCATGCTGCGACGGCAGCGTCACCTCGACATCCCCTCCCCCGCAGCGCTCCTTCTCTCGACCGCTCGCCCCGTCGGCGTCCTGGACCGTATCGCCGCCATCCCGCACGCTCATACGACCACCGACCGAAGGTGTTCGCGTCGAGCCGCTTTCCCCTGTTCGCCCCTGCGACACCCCACCGTGGGCCGCGCGTGTGGTTGGCGGACCGCGGGACGCCATTCGCCTGCAGGGATCTGCGGTCCGGCGCGATGCGGGCGAGACGGGTTGCGGGGGTTCATATGCGGACCAAGTCGCGCAGGCGGGCGAGACGGGCTGGTCCGATGCCGTCTACCTCGCCGAGTTGGGTGACGTCGGTGAAGGGACCGTTGGTGGTCCGCCAGGTGATGATGGCGCGGGCGGTGATCGGGCCTATGCCGGGGAGGGTGTCGAGTTCGGCTTCGGTGGCGGTGTTGATGTTGAGGCGGGAGGTCGGGGACGCAGCGGGGTTGTTGGGAGCGGGATTCGGGCTGCCGGTGCTGAGAGTGCCGCTGCCGAGTTGGGGTGTGCCGGGTGTGGCGGCGGCGCGGGTGGGGCCGAGGAGGACTTGGTCGCCGTCGAGGAGGCGCTGGGCGAGGTTGAGTCCGGTGAGGTCGGCCTCCGGGGTGGTGCCGCCCGCGGCGGTAATGGCGTCGGCGACACGTGAGCCGGTCGGGAGGTGGACCAGGCCGGGGCGGTGGACCAGGCCGACGACGCTGACCACCAATTCGGCGGCCGGGGCCGGGGTGCCGGACGTTCCGGTGTTCGGGCTCTCGGCGGATTCGGCGGCCGACTTGTCGGCTGAACTTTCGTTCGGAGGACGGGAGGACGTGGAGTGCAGCGCCGCAAGCGGTGGGACCGGTTGCGTCACTGGACGTTCGCGCAGCACGACGACGGCCGCGATGATCATCGCCAGCACTCCGACCGCCACCAGCGTCAGTACCCCACGCCGGCCGGGATCCAGGCGCGCGCCACGGAAACGCTCCGGTACCAGATCGTCCCAGCGACTGTGCTGCCGCCTCGGCTCGCGCAGCCAGCTCGGCGCCACCACCTTCCCGATCTCGTCATCGGGTTCGGATCGATCGAGTGGGCGATCGTCGTCGGGCAGCTCATCCGCATCCCAGAGTCCCGAATCCTCCGGATCATCAACGCTCCTCGCGGCTCTCGTTTCCTCGAGGAGGCGGCTGATGTTCCGGTGTTGCTGGGAGACCGGGCGAGCTGTCGACTGCCGACTCGTCTCGGCGGCATTGTGCGCGCTGGGCTGGACCTGGTGCGGATCGTCGAAATCGTCCGCGACGCTCGCCATCGAACTGCGCTCCAAAACGCCAGGTTTCGCCTCGCGAAGTGCCTCGCCCGCTCCGCGTGCCTGGAGGGAGGCTTCCGATACGGCGGGCGTGTCGACAGGATCGGCTGTGCCTGAGCTCGCTTCAGCGCACCCGCACCGACCGGTGACTGGCGCGACACGCTGTCCTGGTTGCGCACAGCAGCCGTAGGCAGGGCGTGCCGACGTGGGCCGCATCTCGATCTGACCGTGGGCGGGGTCGCGAAAGGCCCTTATCTCGGCGGACGCTGGGCTTCGGAAGCACGGCTCGGCCAGCGCGGGCTCTCGAAGACTCGGCGCTCCAATGGCGGCAGCGTTCCGGAGGCCCGGTCCAGCGGCGGCAGGGTCTGTGGTGCACGGCTCGGCCAGCGCGGGCTCTCGGAGACTCGGCGCTCCAATGGCGGCAGCGTTCCGGAGGTCCGGTCCAGTGGTGGCAGGGTCTGTGGAGCCCGGCATCCAGACGGGGGTTGGCTCGCAGCCCGGCGAACCGGTAGCGGCACGGTCGTGGAATCCGGCCCAGCGGCGGCATGCTGCCGAGCGTTCGGCCCAGCAGCGACATAGGGCTGAACGTTCGGCCCAGCAGCGGCATGATGCTGAGTGTCCGGCCCAGCAGCGACATAGGGCTGAACGTTCGGCCCAGCAGCGCCATGATGCTGAGCGTCCGGTCCAGCGGCGGCATGATCGCAGCAACCCACCGACTCGACAGCCGCTCGTTCTCGGAGATCTGCTGTCTCGACGGATTCTCGGTGCGGGAAGCTCGGTGACTCGGCGAACGCCGGGTTCCGAGAATCGGGCGTTCCGAAGGATGCTCGGGCTCGGAAACCCGGTGACCTCACGGGTGCTGGTGAATTCGCAGGCGGTGAGCCTGCCTCGCGGACATAGCGTTTGCCGCAGGGGGCGCTGGCCGGGGTGCGGGGTGATCGGGCGGTGGGGTGGTCGGTGGGTGTGGCGAGAGGCAGACCTGCGGTGCGGCTGGCGTGGACTCGGGTGGTGAGCGCTCCGAGTCGGCGGCGGATCCGTTCGCGTTCGTCGTTGCGTGGCATGGGCGTGACGGTACGCAGAAGGGACGCGATCGGAACCGGAGCGACCTGGGGTTTTCGGGGAGGCTGTGGATAAGTGCGGGCTGTGGATAACTAGCCCGAACCCGAGGCTACGCAGTGGGTTTCGGGAGACGGGTGCGTGATGATCAGACGCGGCGCATGACGGAGACGACTTTTCCGAGAACCACTGCGGTGTCACCGTCGATGACGTCGTAGGCGGGGTTGCGCGGTTCCAGGTAGACGTGTCCGTTGCGACGGCGATACACCTTGACGGTGGCTTCGCCGTCGATCATCGCGGCGACGATTTCACCGGAATGGGCTTCGTGCAGCTGACGGATGACGACGATATCGCCGTCGCAGATCGCGGCGTCGATCATGGAGTCGCCGCGGACGCGAAGACCGAAGACCGCGCCACGGCCGACCAGATCGCGCGGCAATGTCAGCGTGTCGTCGGCGTGTTCCTCGGCCAGGATCGGGGTGCCCGCGGCGATATCACCGAGAACGGGCACCGCGACCGAATCCTCGGAGCCGCCGCGCGCGGGTGTGCCCTGGAGGAACATGCGCACATCGATGGGCCGGGACATGGTGGCGCTGCGACGCAGAAAGCCGCGGTCCTCCAGGCTTTTCAGATGCTTCGAGACCGAGGAGGCCGACCGCAACCCCACCGCGTCGCCGATCTCACGCGTGTTCGGCGCGTATCCGTGGCGCTGCACCCAGTCCCGAATGGTGACGAGAATCTGGTGCTGGCGCGGCGGCAGCGTCGAAGTGTCGAGATGCTCGAACCCGTCGTAGTGGTCGTATCCGGTCACCCGCGAATCCTAATGCGCCCCGGCCACATTCCAGCGCCACCCCACCCCGGCCCGGCCAGTTGCCGGCCACCAGTCGCTGCCACGGGTGGCTGGAACCGCTGCACGATCAGCCGCAGCCACCGGGCACGACCAGTACGCCGACCGCGCCCGCGCCCAGGTGAACTCCCAGGGCCGGGCCGAATTCGGCGATGATCAGTTCACGAATGTCGGGGATCGTGTCGCGGAGTTGAGTGGCGAGGGTTTCGGCGGCGTCCGGGGCCCCGAGGTGCTGGACCGCGACGGCGGCTCCATCCTCACCGGCCTCGTCCACCGCCGCCGCAACGAGTTTCGCGTAAGCCTTGGAGCGGGTGCGGACTTTCTCCCGGAGTTCGAGCTTGCCGCCCACGATCTGCAACAGCGGTTTGGTGACCAGTTCGCTGCCGAAAAAGGCCGCCGCGCTGCTCAACCGGCCGCCGCGGCGCAACTGCTCGGTGCGGTTGACGAGGATGAAGGTGCGGGCGCGGCTGGCCGCGGCGACCGCCGTGTCGTAGACGACGTCGAGCGCCCCACCATCGCGGGCGCGCCGCGCGGCGGCGAGCACCGGCAGTCCGGTGGCCAAACCCGCGCCCAGCGAGTCGACCAGGCGGACCCGGTGGGCGGCGTCCATGTCGCGCACGGCCTGCCGGCCGGCTTCCCACGTCCCCGAGAGTTGACGCGAAATGTGTATGGCGACAACGCCGTCGCCGCCACTGCGCTCCAGCGCGCGCTCGTACACCTCGCGCATCTCACCGGGCGAAGGCGCTGAGGTGGTGACGGTGTCGGCGCTGTAATCGATGTCGACGGGGTCGACGCCTTCGCGCACCGCCCGGTCACCGATCAGGACATGCAGCGGTACGACGGCGATCTCCAGCTCGGCGGCGAGGTCGGCAGGCAGGCTTGCGGACGAATCGGTGACGACCACGACGGCCACGGACTACCGAACCTCCTGCAAGGTCTTGACCATCGCGTTGGCGACCGCGGTGTGCCCGGCCCAGCCCCAGTGGATGCCGTCCGGGTTCGCCTCGCCGGAGAAGACGTTCTCGCGCACCGCTTCACCGAGGTCGACCAGCGGCACCGAGGTGCGCGCAGACCACGCCTGCAGCGCCTTCACCGCGCGCGGACGGCCGCGATGCACACGACCGTAGGCGGCGCAGTTGTGCACCGAGGGCAGCACACCGATGAAGGGCAGATCCGGGCGCAGGTGCGCCAGGGCCTCTCGCGACTGCTCCAGATAGTCGACGCTGACGCGCGGCGGAAGCGCCACGGGGCGACCGAGTTTCGCCAGCTTCGGCTGCCACCAGTTGTAGGTGGCGCGCACGATCCGGCGCAGGCTCGGCGGGCGGATGTAGCGGATCTGCTCGCGCAGGGCGGTCGGCAGCGGCGAGGGCAGACTGTCCATGCCGCCGACGGCGAACACCACGGCGCCGGCGTTCGGCACCGCGGCCCAGATGCGCGGGTCGCCGATCAGCGCCCAGTAGGCGTCGCGACAGGTCCAGCCGATCCGGCCGACCAGCTCGACATCCCAGTCCAGTTCGGCGGCAACCAGGTTCGGCCAGATGCGGGGGTGGTCGGCGGGCAGGCCGCCCTCGGGGCCGAAGTAGGACAGGGAGTCGGCGACCACCAGGAGCACGGGGCGCTTGGTCGGCGCTGTGACGACGGCGGAGTCAGGCGCTGAAGCGGTGACTGCTGCTGTAGACGCTGGCGTTTCGCGGCCCGGCGCGGCGAGTTCGGTGATCGGTGCAGCGAGATCGACTGCCGCCGGGTCGGTTTCGACGGGGGCGACGAGACCCGAGGGGTTCGTGGAACTCGGGGCCGACTGGTCGGACTTCGCGCCGCTGGTGGGGGCGACATCGAGATCAGCGGCTGGCGCGACAGCGGAATCGGTTGCCGCCGAAGCGCCGAGGGCGGCGGCGGAAACGGCTGGATCGGTGGCGGTGCCAGCCGGATCGGGAGCACCGATCGAGGCAGCGGCCGCGGCACTTCCGGTCGAACCGGCGGGCTCGGTGGCTGTGCCGGTCGAACCGTTCTGCTCGGTTGCCGAACCAGCAGGCGCAGCGGCAGCATCGGCCGAGCCGTTCTGCTCGACGGCCGAACCAGCGGGCTCAGCGGCAGCATCGGCCGAGCCGCTCTGCTCGGTTGCCGAACCAGCAGGCGCAGCGGCAGCATCGGCCGAGCCGCTCTGCTCGGTTGCCGAACCAGCAGGCGCAGCGGCAGCATCGGCCGAGCCGTTCTGGCCGATTGCCGAACCAGCGGGCTCAGCGGCTGCATCGGCCGAACAGTTCCGCTCGACGGCCGCACCAGCGGGCTCAGTGGCTGTGCCGGTCGAACCGTTCTGCTCGATGGCCGAACCAGCAGGCGCAGCGGCAGCATCCGCCGAACCGACAGGCTCAGCATCGGCCGGACCGTTCTGGCCGGTTGCCGAACCCTCGGCCGGATCAGCGGGCACGACCGCCGAATCAGCCGAATTCCGCACCGCTCCAGCCGCATCGCCGACCGACTCGGCCTCGTCGGGCGCGTCTTCCGCCGAACGGGCCGGGTCCTGCTCGGAACTGCCGGAATCGGGCGCGTTACCGGCACCATCGGCACCCACCCCGGACTGATCCAGATCAGCGCCCGAATCGACCACGTCGCCTGCCGAACCGGCACTATCGCTGCCCACTCCGGCACCCGGATCGGCCTCGTCCGCAGCCGCATCCGCCACGGAACCCGGATCGGATTGCGCCGGATCCGAAAGCTCTTCCGCCGCCGCGACGGCCGGATCGGCTTTCTCCGCGGCATCCTTCGGAGCCGCCTTCGGTGCGGGCGCGGGCCCGAACAGCGCATCCGGCAACTGCCGTTCCGCTTTGGCGGTCACCCGCTTGAACAGCTCGTCGGGAACCGACTTGATCGGCTCCTCGGAGTCTGATTTCTTCGCCGGTTTCGGCGCGGGCGCCGGACCGAACAGGGCATCGGGGAGTTGTCGCTCGGCCTTGGCCGTGACTTTCTTGAACAACTCGTCCGGTACCGACTTGATCGGCTCTTCAGAGGACATCGGGAGCTACCTTCGCCGCTGCGTTCCACACATCGAGACGCCACCCGGGCTGCTCGATGCCTGGACCGTGGCTGCTCAGTTGCACCCAACTGGTGTTGGCCAGCCCGCCGAGGGCGGGCCAGTTCTGTGGCGGCAAGTCGAGCAGCGCGGCCGTGAGGGCGGCGATCAGCCCGCCGTGCGCCACCAGGATGATAGTCCGGCCGGGCCAGTCCTGTCGCTCGGAGAACAATTCCTGTACGACCGGCAGCGACCGGGCGCCCACCTCGAGTTTGCTCTCGCCGTTCGGCGGCCGGTACGCGGCGTCGAGCCGCCAGGCCACGCGCGCACCCGGGTAGTCGGCGTCGACTTCCAGGTGGGTCAGGCCCTCCCAGTCGCCGAGGTGGGTTTCGCGTAAGCGCGGGTCCAGCTCCACCGGGACGTCGGTGTGCTCGGACAACGCCAGCGCGGTGTCGTGGGCGCGGCGCAGATCCGAGGCGACGATGGCGATCGCGTTGCGCGACACCAGCTCCCGGGCCGCTTCCTTGGCCTGCCTACGACCGAGTTCGGTCAGGTCGGTGTCGATCTGACCCTGCATCCGATCGGCGGCGTTCCATTCGGTCTGCCCGTGGCGCAGCAGGATCAGGGTGCGCACACCGGCTTGTCTCCATGCGCGGCTCACTCGACCGGGTCCGCCGCTTCCGGAGCCGTCGCCGCGCCGTTGCCGCCGGGTTCGCCGAGGCCGGGCACCGCCACCACGGGGCAGTCCTTCCACAGGCGTTCCAGCGCATAGTAATTGCGCTCGTCGTTGTGCTGGACGTGCACCACCACGTCGACGTAATCCAGCAGCGCCCAGCGCCCCTCGCGGGTGCCCTCGCGACGCACCGGCTTGTGCCCGGCCTCGCGCAGCTTCTCCTCGATGTTGTCGACGATGGCGTTGACCTGACGTTCGTTCGGCGCGGACGCGATGACGAAGCAGTCGGTGATCACCAGCTGCTCGGAGACGTCGAGCACCACCACGTCGGAGGCCAGCTTCTCGTCCGCCGCGCGTGCGGCGACCTGCGCCATCTCAACCGCTTCGACCGATGCCGTCACTTGGCTACCTTCCGTTCCGCGGGCTCGTAGAGGCTCCGCTTCGATATGTATTGCACTACGCCGTCCGGGACGAGGTACCACACGGGCCGGCCCTCGCCGGCGCGGCGGCGGCATTCGCTGGACGAGATCGCCAGTGCGGGAATTTCGATCATGGTGACCGCATCGGCCGGGAGATCCCGCAGATGTTCGGTCAGATGATCGGTGTTCAGTTCGTACCCCGGCCTGCTCACCCCGACGAACTTGGCCAGTTCGAACAGTTCGGCCCAATCCTGCCATGTGAGGATGTTGGACAGTGCGTCCGCACCGGTGATGAAGTACAGCTCGGCGTCGGCGTGCTGGGCGCGCATCTCCCGCAGCGTGTCCACCGTGTAGGTGACCTTGCCGCGATCGATGTCGGCGCGGCTGACCGAGAAGCGCGGGTTGGAGGCGGTCGCGATGACCGTCATCAGGTACCTGTCCTCGGCCGGGCTGACCTGGCGGTCGGCCTTCTGCCAGGGCTGCCCGGTCGGCACGAAGATCACTTCGTCCAGGTCGAAACGATGCTGGACCTCGCTGGCGGCGACCAGGTGACCGTGGTGGATCGGGTCGAACGTCCCGCCCATCACCCCCAGCTTGCGCCGCCTCGTTTTCTGCATGACTGCTGAGCTTAGCGCCCGCGCGTGGCGCCGCCGCGCCCGCGCGGGTCGCGCAGTACGGCTACTGCTCCGCCATGTCCGCGAGCTGGCGGCGGGTGTTGGCGAGTTCTATGCGGACCACCGCGGAAGGGGCGGTGCGTTCCAGGTGTTCCAGTTCGGTCAGCAGTTCGCGGAGGGCGGCTGGGCCGGTGGGGTCGGCCGGGTCGGCCCAGAATTGCAGCCAGGCGGCCGATCGGACACAGCGGGAGCGTTTGCTGAGCTGGCCGATTTCCTGCCAGAGGCGGGCGGCGCGCAGGTAGAGGAGCTGGGCCTGGTCGTCTTCGCCGCACGAGTCCAGGGCCGCGGCCGCCGACATGGTCAGTTCGGCGCGCAGTTGCTGGTGGGACGGGTCGTGCCGGGCCAGGCGCGCGGCCTCCAGGAATTGGTGGGCCGCGTCCTGGTCGCGGCCGAGCAGCTTCAGCGATCGGCCGTACTGACCGAGGACGAGCGCCATCTCCGCCGGTGGGTAGGGGGCCGCGCCGGCGTCGAGGGGCGCGGCGAACGCCGTGACGGCGGCGTCGTGCCGACCGGCTCGGTGCAGCGCCCGCGCGGCGACGAAGCTCAGGTGCGCGGTGTCGGCCTCGGAGATCCCGGCCCAGCGCGCGGCCGCCTCCTGCGCGGCCTCGGCGAGTTCGAGTTCCCGGCCGGGCCGGCCGGCGATCACCATCACCAGCTGGGAATGGAGCCGGGCCAGGTGTTCGGCGGGCAGTGTCCCGTGGCCGCACGAAATCGCCTGCCGTAGATACTTTTCCGCGTCGCCCGGATGCTCCAGCAGCCGGATCGCGGCGAGATCCGCGAGCCGCACCGCCTCGGACGCTCCCCCATAGGTCCCCTCACCGTCGAGCACGGCGCACCTGCCCCGTCGACGTCGTGCCCGCCCCCGAAAGATCAGAGCATCTGTTCCCCGCCACGCCGCCGACATCCGGCGTTCTCGTCACCATGAGTGCGGATCATGACCCGAGCCGCCAACAATTCCCTTAACGACGACTGATAAACGAGAGTCTCAGCTGCTCGGCCGCTTGGCCCTGGGCAGCTTGGCGACGACGGCGGCATAGGACTGATCGACCAGTTCGCGCAGCTCATCGGCCGGAACGGCGCCGCCGAGCCGGATGGTGTTCGAGCCGTAGCGGCCGATGTAGGGCGAGGCCGACACGTCATCGGGGTAGACACGAATCAGCTCGTCGGCCTCGTCGCGGTCGCGGCCGCACTTCAGACCCACCGAGCCGCCGTTGCCGAGGAAGGCGAACACCTTGTCGCCCACTTTCGCGACGATGTCGCCCTCCCACGGTTCGTCCTGCCGGGCACCGGGTTTGGCCAGGCAGTACTCGAGCAGTTGTGCGTCGTCCATGGTTGTCTCCTCAGACCGGGAGCAGGCGCGAGACCACCTCGGTGAGCTGGCGGGCGGAGCGGCATTCGTGCATCTCCAGCACCTGACCGTATTTTTCGGCGGCGGAATCGCCGGAGCCCCACTGAGTCCGGGGTTCCGGGTTGAGCCAGTGCGCGTGCTTGGCGGTGTCGGCCAGGGCGCGCAGCGTCTCCAGTTCGGGGTCGCGGTAGTTGGTGCGGGCGTCACCGAGGATGAGCAGGGAACTGCGGCTGGTGACGGCGTCGGGGTAGTCGCGAGCGAAACCGGCCAGGGCACTGCCGTAGTCGGAATGCCCATCGATACCGACCACCGCGGCCTCGGTGAAGATCCGGGTCATCGCCTGGTCCAACGGCGTTCGGGGGTCGAAGAATCGGGTGACCTCGTCGACCTGATCGACGAAGGCGAAGATCCGGACCCGGGAGAACTGCTCGCGCAGCGCGCTCACCAGCAGCAGGGTGAAACTGCTGAACCCGGCCACCGAACCCGAGACATCGCACAGCAGCACCAGTTCCGGTCGCCCGGGGCGCGGCTTGCGGGTGACCAGATCGATCGGCACGCCGCCGGTGGACATCGAACGGCGCAGCGTCTTGCGCAGATCGATCTCGCCGCGGCGAGAATGCCTGCGGCGCACCGCGAGCCGCGAGGCCAGGATGCGGGCCAGCCGCTGGGTGCTGCGCTTGAGTTCGGTCAATTCCCGCTCGGAGGCGCGCAGGAAATCGACGTCCTCGGCCTGCCGGGCGACGCCGTAACCGGCCACCCGTTCGCGGCCGATGCGCTCGGCGACGCGCCGGCGGGTTTCGGCTTCCACCGAGGCGCGGAAGCCGTCGATGCGCCCGCGGGCGGCACGGCGGGCAATCTCGGTGTCGAAATCGGAGTCGCCGGGCCCGATGGCCAGTCCGGCGAGAATCTTCGCGAGCAGCGTCTGCGGCTGGACCTCGCGCAGCGCCTGATACGCGGAAAACGAGGGGCCCTGCGCGGATTGATACTGACCGAGCTGCTCCACGAGCTGCGCGGCCACCTGCTCGAGCTGCTCCTCGGTGCCTTCGCGCGCGAGCAGATCCGCGAGCAGTTCGCGCAGCGCGGGAATGTCGATGTCGCCGGTGGGCGTGCGCGGCAGTTCGTGATCCGCCACGGCGGAGCGCTGCCCGATCGCGACCGGGAACCACAGGTCGAACAGGCCGTCGAAGGTGGCGCGGTGCGTGGTGCGGCGCAGCAGCGCGCAGGCCAGGCCCTCGCGCAGCACCTCGCGGTCCATCAGATCCAGCACGGTCACCACCTGGCCCGCGTCCACCGTCTCCGACGGGCCGACCGGAATCCCGCGCGCCCGTAGCGCTTCGACGAATCCGACCAGGTGACCGGACAGCCCGTGCGGGGCCTCCAGCCCGGACTGCTGTTGCCAATTCGCGCCGCTCGCGACGCCCTCGATGGTCACGCTGCGCTACCTCCTCCGGGCGCTGAGCTCACGGCGCGAACTAAGCCAGTTTCAGTTCGGCCAGCGCGCGCTGGTGGTCGGCCTGGTGCTTGAGCACTACGCCGAGCGTGGCGCGCACGGTGGCGTCGTCCATGTCCTGCATGCCGAGCGCGAGCAGCGTGCGGCCCCAGTCGATGGATTCGGCGACCGAGGGCAGCTTCTTCAACTGCATCCCGCGCAGCACGTGCACGATCCGGACCAGCTGAGCGGCTACCGCGGCGGACAGCTCCGGCACCCGGCTGGCCAGGATGCGGCGTTCCAGTTCCTCGTCCGGGAAATCCAGGTGCAGGTAGAGGCAACGCCGCTTGAGCGCCTCGGACAGCTCCCGGGTGGCGTTGGAGGTGAGCACCACGAACGGCTTGCGGCTCGCGGTGATCGTGCCCAGCTCCGGCACGGTGACCGCGAAGTCGCTGAGCACCTCCAGCAGCAGGCCCTCGATCTCGACGTCGGCCTTGTCGGTCTCGTCGATCAGCAGCACCGTCGGGTCGCTGCGGCGGATGGCTGTCAGCAGCGGCCGCGAGAGCAGGAACTCCTCGGTGAAGACGTCGGCTTTGGTTTCTTCCCAGTCGTTTTCGCTGGACGCCTGGATGCGCAGGATCTGCTTGGCGTGGTTCCACTCGTAGAGCGCCCGCGCCTCGTCGACGCCCTCGTAGCACTGCAGGCGGACCAGCTCGGCGCCCGCGGTCTGCGCGACCGCCCGCGCCAGTTCGGTCTTGCCCACACCGGCGGGGCCCTCGATCAGCAGCGGCTTGCCGAGCCGATCGGCGAGGAAGACCGACGTCGCCGTCGCCTTGTCCGCCAGGTAGCCCGTGCCGGCCAGCCGGTCGATCACGTCGTCGACCGAGGTGAAGATCGGCTCCTGCACCGTGCCTTCGGAACCCATGCGATGTCCTTCCCTGCAAACTCGCTTCCCACGCTACGGTGGGGCTGGATCCCGGCGTTCGCCGGGATGACGGAAGAACTAGACCGGGCGGACCTGCCCGTCACCCCAGACGATCCACTTGGTGGAGGTCAGCTCCGGCAGCGCCATCGGCCCGCGCGCGTGCAGCTTCTGGGTGGAGATGCCGATTTCGGCGCCGAACCCGAACTGCTCGCCGTCGGTGAAGGCCGTCGACGCGTTGACCATGACCGCCGCGGCGTCCACCCGGCTGGTGAACTCGCGCGCCGCCGCCAGATCGGCGGTGACGATGGCCTCGGTGTGCCCGGTGCCCCAGGTGTTGATGTGCTCGACGGCGGCGTCCAGATCGGGGACGACCTTGAGCGCGATATCGAGGGTGAGGTACTCCTCGCCCCAGTCCTTGTCGTCGGCGGGGACCAGGCCGGGCAGATCGCCGTGCACGGTGACGCCGTGCCGCTCCAGCGCCGCGAGCAGCCTGGGCACCGCGGTGGCGGCGACGGCCTCGTCGATCAGCACCGTCTCGGCGGCGTTGCAGACGCTGGGCCGGCGGGTCTTGGCGTTGATCAGGATCTGCTCGGCCATCTCGAGATCGGCGGCGGCGTGCACGTAGACGTGGCAGTTGCCGGTGCCGGTCTCGATGGTGGGCACCTGGGCGTCGCGGACGACGGCGTTGATCAGGCCGGCGCCACCGCGCGGGATGACCACGTCGACCAGGCCGCGGGCCTGGATCAGGTGGGTCACGCTGGAGCGATCGTGGCTGGGCAGCAACTGCACCGCGTCGGCCGGAATGCCCTGGGCGGTCAGCGCTTCGCGCAGCACCCGCACCAGGGCGGCGTTGGAGTGCGCGGCCGAGGAAGACCCGCGCAGCAGCGCCGCGTTGCCGGATTTCAGCGCCAGCCCGAACGCGTCGACGGTGACGTTCGGCCGCGCCTCGTAGACCATGCCGACCACGCCGAGCGGCACCCGCGTCTGCCGGATCTCCAGGCCGTTGGGCAGGGTGGACCCGCGCACCACCACGCCGACCGGATCGGGCAGGCCGGCCACCTGGCGCAGGCCGGAGGCGATGCCGTCGATGCGGGGCTTGGTCAGGCGCAGCCGGTCCAGCAGCGACTCCTCAGTGCCGGCGGCCTGCGCGACCGCGATGTCCTCGGCGTTCGCGGCGAGCACCGTGTCGGCGGCCGCGAGCAGCGCGTCGGCGGCGGCGTGCAAGGCCTCGTTCTTCTGCGCGGTGGTCAGCTGGGCCAGTGCCCGGGACGCGACGCGAGCCTTTCGCGCGGCCTCGTGCACCACCTCGCGGGTATCGATCTCGGTCGTCGTTCCTGCACTCATGGGGTACAGCCTACTGACCGCGCCCACCCGAAATCACGGCGGATATCCACGCTGGGGACTACCGTCGCGGCATGACGCAGCCGCCGAAGGTCGCCGTGCTCGGCAGTATCAATATGGACCTGGTCTGCACGACCGAGCGCAGGCCCGAGCCGGGCGAGACGGTCCTGGGCACCGGCTTCGCCATGGTGCCGGGTGGCAAGGGCGCGAATCAGGCCATCGCCGCGCGGCGTTCCGACGCGGAGGTCGAGTTCCTCGGGGCGGTCGGCCGGGATCCGTTCGCCGCGCAGCTGCGCCAGGTGCTGACCGATGCCGGGGTGGGCGGGGCACGGCTGCGGTCGCTGCCGGGGTCGAGCGGGGTGGCCACGATCGTGGTCGAGCGGAGCGGCGAGAACACCATCATCGTGACGCCCGGCGCGAACGCGCGGTTCACCGAGCTCGACGCGGACGATCTGCGCGTCGTCGCCGACGCCGACATCCTGCTGTGCCAGCTGGAGATTCCGGTCGAGACGGTGGCGGCCGCCGCGCGCCGGGCCCGGGCGCACGGCACGCTCGTGCTGCTGAATCCGTCGCCGGTGCGCGAGTTGCCCGCCGAGCTGTGGCGGGATATCGATGTGGCCGTGGTGAATTCGGGCGAGGCCGAGCGTCTGGGCGCGGCGCTGGCGGCGGTGCCGCATGTGATCACCACGCGCGGCGGTGCCGGGGCGGACTATCGCGGGCCGGACGGGGTGGCGCAATTCCCGGCGCCGCGGGTCCGGGTCGTGGACACGACCGGCGCGGGTGACGCGTTCACCGGCGCGCTCGCCGCCGCCTGGCATCGCGGCCCGGAGCGGGCCCTGCCGTGGGCGTGCGCCGCGGGGGCGCTCGCGGCCACCGAACTCGGGGCGAGCGCGTCGATTCCGGACGCGGCGGCGATCGCCCGGCTGCTCGGTGACGCCGCCCACGGAAGCGACCGATAGGTATCTGAACCGAAAACCCTTCAGTCCCACCCGTTTCGCAGTCGACCGTCCAGTTCGGCGATTGTCCGATTCGGCGAAGAATCGAGGGCCGCGAATTCGGCCGAATGTCCTCCGTTCCGAGAGACCGGTGGTTCAATCACACGCGATGCTCCATATTTGCCGCAGCCTGCTGCGTCTCCGATCGGGGTGGTGATCGACAGACGGACGGGCCTGGACAGTGAAGGGAGTTCGTCTGTGATCCCCACCATCGCCGATCGGGTGCAGAGCCGAGTCGATCGCTTCTCCTACGGCAGGGTGGTCGGTGAATGGGGTGGGCGGCATCTGCTGCACGGCCTGCCACCGAGCCCGGATGCCGTCTTGCTCAACAGCAACGACTATCTGGGCCTGGCCGGCGATCACCGCGTCGCCGAAGCGATGTGCACGGCACTGGCCGCGGGCGGCGCACGGTTCACCTCGGGGGCGTTCGTGGACGACGGCCATCCGCAGGCCATCGTGGAACGGGCGTTAGCTGATCATATGCGGGCCCCCGCCGGAATCCTCTGCCAATCCGGCTGGGACGCGAATGTCGGCCTGCTGCAAGCGATCGCGGACCCGCGCACGCCCGTCTACGTCGACAGCTTCGCGCACATGTCGATGTGGCACGGCGCGAAAGTCGCCGGGGCGCCGCTGCATCCGTTCCGGCACAACTTCCCCGGGCATCTGCGCGAGGAGATCCGCACCTACGGGCCCGGCATCATCGCCGTCGATTCCATCTACAGCAGCAACGGTTCCCGTGCGCCCCTGGCTCAGCTGTGCGATGTCGCCGAGCAGACCGGCAGCCTGCTCGTCGTCGACGAATCCCGGTCCCTGGGCACCGACGGGCCGCTGGGCGCGGGCGCGGTGGCCGCGCTGGGCCTCACCGAGCGGGTGCCGTTCCGGGTCGCCAGCCTGTCCGGGGCACTGGCCGGGCGGGCCGGGTTCGTGGCGGCCAACGGCGTCGATTTCGTCGACTATTTCCGGATGGAGTCGTTCCCGGCGGTCTTCTCCTCCACGCTGCTGCCGCACGACCTCGCGGGTATCAGCGCCGCGCTGACCGCCGTGCGCACCGACGACTGGCGGCGCGAGCGCCTCGTCCAGGTGTCCGAGCGGGTGCGGCAGGGACTGGGCGCGCTGGGCTTCGACCTGGAGGCGGCGGCCGCCCACATCGTGTCGCTGCAGGCCGGACCGGACCTGCGCGCCATGGCCATCCGCGACTTCCTGGAAGCGCGCGGCATCTTCGGCACGGTGCTGTGCCCGCCCGCGACCGCGCGCAACCGCACCCTGGTCCGCTTCTGCCTGCACGCCGCGCTCACCGATCTCGAGATCGATCGGATCCTGCTGGCCTGCAAGGAGGTGCGCGATGCCTTCGGCGCGATCCCGCCCCCGCCGCCGCCCGTGCGCGGCACCGCGCCCATTCCCAAGCAAACCCCCGTCCAGACAGGAGATTCGACTCGATGAAGCGCTCGATCCTCGCGGCCTGCCTCGCGGCCGGCCTGCTGCCGGTATCGTGCGCGTCCGAATCCGAGTACACCGCGACCGAGTATGTGGTCGGCATCGCCGTCGACCAGCCCGGATTGTCGGTCATGCGGGACGGGCGGCCACGCGGATTCGAGATCGAGATCGCCGGCTACATCGCCACCCACCTCGGCACCGCGCCCGAGGACATCACCTGGGTGGAGGCGCCCCCGGACGAACGCGAGGAGCTGCTGCGCGGCGGTGACGTCGACTTCGTGCTCGGCGCCTACGCGATCACCGCCGAGCGGCTGCGCGAGATCGCCTTCGCCGGACCGTATCTCGTCGCGGGCCAGGACCTGATGGTGCGCGCGGACGAGACCGCTGTCACCCGTCCCGAGGATCTCGGCGGCCGCACCGTGTGCACCGCCGCGGGCGGCACGGCCGCGGAGCGCATCGAACGCGACTTCGCCGCCGACGTGCGAGTGACGACGCGGCCGGACCACGCGGCCTGCGTCGCGGACCTGCGCGCCCACGCGGTGGACGCGGTGACCGCCGACGACGTCGTGCTCGCCGGGTACGCCGCCCAGGCGCCCGGCGACCTGCGCGTCGTCGGGCACCCGTTCACCCGCGAGCGCTACGGCGTCGGTGTCCGCAAGGGCGACACCGATTTACAGTCCGGGATCACCGCGGCCATCCAGGCCATGATCGACGACGGCGCCTGGGCACGCGCGGCGCGGGCGCACATCACCTCCGCCGGATACACCCCGCTGCCCGCGCCCCAGGTCTACGCCGCCACCGCGGACCCGGTGCGCCCCGCCGACCCGGCCACCCTGGACCCCGCGCTGGTGCGGACGGTGCGCGAGCTCACCGAAGCCGCCAACACCCAGCAGTGGGAAACCTTCGACTCGATGCTGTGCCCCGAGGCCGCCCAGGCGGTCAGCTCTTTCGTCCTGCAGCACACCCCGCAGTACGACAACCATCTCGGCCCGGAACTGCGCGACGCGGACTATCAGCACACCACCACCGGAATCGCCCAGCACACCCCTGATTCGGCCACCTTCCTGGCCCGCGAAACCTTCACCAACATCCCCGACAAATATCGCCGCTACTTCACCGACATCGACTACGCCGCCACCATGACCCGCCGCGACGGCCAATGGCGGATGTGCGGCCTCTCCGCCGATTTCGCCGAGTCCTGACCTGGCGAAAATTGGAGTGCGATGCTCGGAGACGATCCTTATCGTTGATGATCTATCAACACGAGAGGATCGACGAGATGTTTCCGGTCGAGCTGCGCGGGACCAAGGCGCAGACGCTGATGTGGGCCCCCGAGCACGAGGTCGAGCAGGCCGCGTTGCAGCAGTTGCGCAATATCGCGCAATTGGAATGGGTGCACGGAGTGCGGGTGATGCCGGATGTGCACCTCGGTAAAGGGGCGACGGTCGGGTCGGTGATCGCGATGCGGGACGCGGTCGCTCCGGCCGCGGTGGGTGTCGATATCGGGTGTGGCATGGAGAGCGTGAAGACGGATCTCACCGCCGCCGATCTGCCGGATGATCTGCGCTCGCTGCGCGCCCGGATCGAGGCCGCGGTGCCGGTCGGGTTCCAGGCGCACAAGGATCCGGTCGACGTTCGCAAGCTCGGTGCCCGTGTGGCGGCGTCGCACGGTGCGGCGGCCCGAACCGCGCAGGGCTGGCAGCAGTTCTGGGGCGCGTTCGGCAATCTGCATTCCGGTGTGCAGGCGCTGGAGTCCAAGGCGCACAAGCAGATGGGATCCCTCGGCGGCGGCAACCACTTCGTGGAGATCTGCTTGGACACCGACGATTCCGTCTGGATCCTGCTGCATTCCGGAAGCCGGAACATCGGCAAGGAACTCGCCGAGCGGCATATGGCCGTCGCCCGGAAGCTCACGCACAACGCGGATCTGCCGGATCGCGATTTGGCCGTATTCCTTTCCGGGACCCCGGAAATGGACGCGTACCGGCGGGACCTGAATTGGGCGCAGGAATTCGCCGCCCGGAATCGCGCGGTGATGCTGGCGCTGATCTGCCAGGCCGTCCGGGACGAATTCGCCGAGCGCACCGTGCGTTTCGAGGAGCCGATTTCCTGTCACCACAATTATGTGGCGGAGGAGTTGATCGACGGGGTGCCGATGCTGGTCACCCGCAAGGGCGCGATCCGGGCGGGCGCGGGCGATCTGGGGCTGATTCCGGGGTCGATGGGTACGCGTTCGTATGTGGTGCGGGGTAAGGGAAATCCGGCCTCGTTCCAGTCGGCGTCGCACGGCGCCGGGCGGCGGATGAGCCGGAACGCGGCCAAGCGGCAGTTCACCGTGGCGGATCTGATCGCCCAGACCGAGGGGGTGGAGTCGCGCAAGGACGCGGGCGTGGTCGACGAGATCCCGGCCGCCTACAAGGACATCGATCAGGTGATCGAGGCCCAGCGCGACCTGGTGGACGTGGTCGCGACCCTGCGCCAGGTGCTGTGCGTGAAGGGCTGAACGCGGTCCCGGCGGACGACCCGCCGGGACCGGGTTCCTACAGTGAGCGCGTGAGACCCTTGGCCGTGTTCGATCTGGACAACACGCTCGCCGATACCGAGCACCGTCAGCACTTCCTGGAACGCGCACCGCGCGACTGGGCCGCGTTCTTCGCGGCGGCCCCGCACGATCCGCCGCTCGACGCGGGCGTGGCCCTGCTGCGCGCGCACGCGCGGGATTGCGAGATCGCCTATCTGACCGGCCGTCCGGAACGCTGCCGCAAGGACACGCTGCGCTGGCTCGAAGCCCACGATCTGCCCGCGGACCGAATCTTCCTGCGACGCAACGACGATCGCCGTCCCGCCCGCCAGATGAAGCTGGAGGTGCTGCGCCGCCTCGCCCGCGACCGCGAGATCCGGGTCTTGGTCGACGACGACGAACTGGTGTGCGTGGACGCCGAGCGGGCCGGGTTCCGGGTGATCCGCGCCCGCTGGGCGGCCGAGTCGATGGCGCTGCGGCAGGCGCAGGAGACCGAGGGTCGAACCTGACTCAGCGCCGCCGGAAGGTCGCGGCCGCACCGGCGCCGACCAGCAGCACCCCGGCGAGGAAGATACAGCCGTTGATCACCCAGGCGTGCACGGCCAGCCGGGTCTCGTCCGACAGCAGCGGGATGTCCCCGATCATCCGGAACGTGTCCTCGGGGAACAGGAAATAGACCACGCCGGGGAAGACGCCCCAGACCAGACCCGCGAGCATCGGCCCCGCCGGCGAGTACGCGCCCAGCCCCGCCACCAAGAGCAGCAGCGCCGCGCCGACCAGGATCTGGGCGGTCGACCCGGCCCGATCCGCGGCATCGCCGAGAATCACCCACTGCCGCGCGGTGGCCGCCCCGTGCGCGGCGAACCCGATGCCGATCGGTGTGACGATCAGGCACACCAGCGCCCCGGTCAGAAACCGCGAAAACCCGCCGCCGGTACGGAATTCGGCGCCGGGCGGCGACCACCCCGCAGGCGACTGGTACTGGTACGACATAGTCCGCCTCCCGCACTCCACGACCCGGCACTCTCATTGTTCCTCGCCCGGCGCGCCCGCGCCCGGCTCGGAGGTACCCGAATGATCTCGCGCGGACGGAGATCGCGGGCCGGAACGCGCCTCGCCCGGTTCCCGAAGGCGGAGAGGCGTCGGCGCGCATCCCGCTGTCGCAGGTATCTCGTTCGCGCCGAGCCGGGGTCATCGTTATGCCGGGGCGTGGCGGCCGCCAGCCCGAGCGGGCAGACGGACCGGAGCCGCGTGTCGGTGGGATGGGGCACGATGGAGCGCATGACCACGGCCCCCGGCACCCCAGCGATCGACCTTTCGGCGCCCGACCTGCGGGATCGGGCCGAGCAGCTGCTACGGGAGCTGGCCGGGCCGCAGGCCCGGCTGCGCGAGGATCAGTGGACCGCGATCGAGGCGCTGGTGGTGCAGCGGCGGCGCGCGCTGGTGGTGCAGCGCACGGGCTGGGGCAAGTCGGCGGTGTACTTCATCGCGGCGAAGCTGCTGCGCGGAGCCGGGCGGGGGCCGACGGTGATCGTCTCGCCGCTGCTGGCGCTGATGCGCAACCAGGTGGCGGCCGCGGAGCGGGCCGGAGTCGTCGCCGCGACCATCAATTCCGGCAATATGACCGAGTGGGACGAGATCCACGAGCAGGTGGCCGCCGGGGCGATCGATGTGCTGCTGGTCAGTCCGGAACGGTTGAACAACCCCGATTTCCGGGATCAGGTGCTGCCGCGGCTGGCCGCCGACGCCGGGCTCGTGGTGATCGACGAGGCGCACTGCGTCTCGGACTGGGGCCACGATTTCCGGCCCGATTACCGCCGCATCCGCACGCTCATCGCGGATCTGGGCTCCGATGTCCCGGTGCTGGCCACCACCGCCACGGCCAACGACCGCGTGGTCACCGACGTGGCCACCCAGATCGGCACCGAGACGCTGGTGCTGCGCGGCACGCTGGACCGGGAATCGCTGCACCTGTCGGTGGTCCGGTTCGACGACGCCGTGGAGCGCACCGCCTGGCTGAGCCGCCACCTGGGTGAGCTGAAGGGCTCGGGCATCGTTTACACGCTCACCGTCGCCGCCGCCCACGATCTGGCCGACGTGCTGAACACGCACGGCCACACCGTCGCCGCCTACACCGGCCAGACCGATCCCGCCGAGCGCGAGGTGCTGGAGCAGGCGCTGCTGAACAACGAGGTGAAGGCGCTGATCGCGACCTCCGCGCTCGGCATGGGCTTCGACAAGCCCGATCTGGGTTTCGTGGTGCACGTGGGCGCGCCCTCCTCCCCCATCGCCTACTACCAGCAGGTCGGCCGCGCGGGCCGCGGCACCGACCGCGCCGAGGTCGTCCTGCTGCCGGGCCCGGAGGACACCCGGATCTGGAGCTACTTCGCCTCGGTCGCCTTCCCGCGCGAGCACATCGTCCGCGCGGTGCTGGACGCGCTGGATTTCGACCGGCCGATGTCGACGATTGCGCTGGAACCGCTGGTCGAGCTGAACCGCTCGCGGCTGGAGATGGTGCTGAAGGTGCTCGATGTGGACGGCGCGGTGCGCCGGGTGCGCGGCGGCTGGCTGGCCACCGGCCAGGAGTGGACCTACGACACGGAGCGCTACGAGCGCCTGGCCGCCGCGCGCGAGGTCGAGCAGCAGGCGATGATCGATTACCAGGCCACCACCGCCTGCCGGATGAACTTCCTGCGCCGCCAGCTCGACGATCCGGGCCTGGCCGCGCTGGAGGGTAATGCCGCGCAGTGCGGCCGCTGCGACAACTGCACCGGCACCCGCCTCGACACCACCGTCGACGCCGCCGATCTGGCCGCGACCCGAGCCCGCCTGGACCGCCCCGGCCTGGATCTGGCGCCCCGCAAGCAGTGGCCGACCGGTCTGGCGAAGCTCGGTATCCCGTTGTCCGGCAAGATCACCCAGGGCGCGGAGACGGGCCGGGCGCTGGGCCGCCTCACCGATCTGGGCTGGGGTCAGCGCCTGCGCGCCCTGCTCGACGCCCCCGACGACCCGATTCCGGACAATGTCTTCGATGCCTGTATCGCGGTGCTGCGCGGCTGGGAGTGGAGCGCCCGCCCGACCACCGTCATGGCCATGGAGAATCCCGACTACCCGGTGCTCACCGCGACGCTGGCCGCGCGGCTGGCCGAGGTGGGCCGGCTGCGCGATCTGGGCACCCTGCCGATCCGGCCGGGCCATCCCCCGGTGTCGGCGGCCAATTCGGCGCACCGCGTCGCGGGTCTGTACGACTCGTGGGAGATCCCGGACCTGTCCACCGTCGACGGCCCCATCCTGCTGGTCGACGCGCGCACCGACACCGGCTGGACGCTGACCTGCGCCGCGCACGCGCTGCGCTCGGCGGGCGCTCCGGCCGTCCTGCCGTTCGCCTTGGCGACTGTCACCTAGCCGGGCCACCCCCGCTCGATAACAATCCCGCGCTGTCCAGTCACCAATCGGGAACAATGCGCGGATCGCGGGTCGCGAACGGGAATTGACAGGGCATGGACCCGAAGAAACTCGACGAATGGATGGCTGCTCGCCTGGACCGGGAGCAGTCCGCGAACTCCGCCGCCAACAGCCGGTGCCCGAACCCGGGGTGCCCGCGCGCGTGGCACGGCCTGCCGTTCGGCTCCTGCGACGGCTCGTGGGCACACGAATACGGTGCGCGCGACGCGGCCTGAACGGCGTGTGGTCCCCTGACGACCAGCGCGGCACGCACGCGCCCGCTATCGTCGGACAGGTGGCCAGTAAGTCTGGGAGTCCCGCCATCGAACTCGATGTCGGGGATCGGACGGTCCGGATCTCGAATCCGGATCGCGTGTACTTCCCCGAGACCGGTGCGACGAAGCTCGACCTGGTGCAGTACTACCTGAGCGTCGGCGACGGCATCGTCAACGCGCTGCGCGATCGGCCCTGCATGCTGCACCGGTTCCCGAAAGGGCTGGCGGGGGCGAAGGTCCACCAGAAGCGGCTGCCGGCGGGCGCCCCGCCGTGGGTGCCGACGGTGCGCGTGTTCTTCCCGCGCTACAGCCGCACCGCCGACGAGCTGTGCGTCAGCGAACTCGCGGATGTGATCTGGGCGGTGCAGATGTCGACGGTGGAGTTCCATCCGTGGAACTCCCGCCGCGCCGACACCGAGCGCCCCGACGAGTGGCGGATCGATCTGGATCCGATGCCGGATTGCCCGTGGTCGCGGGTGCAGCGGGTGGCGGGCGTGGTGCACGAGGTGCTCGACGATCTGGGCGCGGTCGGCTGGCCGAAGACTTCGGGCGGTCACGGACTGCACGTGTACGTCCGGATCGACCCGGAGTGGGGTTTCGCCGAGGTGCGCCGGGCCGCGCTGGCTTTCGCGCACGAGGTGGAACGCCGCGCCCCCGAGGATGTGACGACCACCTGGTGGCGCAAGGACCGCGATCCGAAGCTGCTGTTCGTCGACTACAACCAGAACGCGCGCGACCACACCATCGCCGCCGCCTACTCGGTGCGCGGCGTGCCGGACGCGACGGTCTCCACGCCGGTGCGCTGGGACGAGATCCCCGACATCGATCCGCGCGACTTCACGATGAAGACGGTGCCCGCCCGCTACGCCGAGCTCGGCGATCTGCACGCCGGCATCGATGACGCGGTGTTCCGGATCGAGGGTCTGCTGGAGTGGGCCGACCGCGATCGCATCGCCGCGGACCTGCCCGAAGACCAGCCCTGACCGCGCGATTACTGTAGTTCCGGGCCGCATTCGGCCGGCGCTTTCACCAGGGAGGTCCGCAGGATGAGTGAATCAGTCGTTCCGATCGCCGTAGGCCCGGCCAAACCGGAACCCACCCTGTTGATCAAGGCCGTCGGGGAGGGCGGTGCGACGGTGTCCGAGCTCGCTGACGCGCGAGCGCTGATCTGGGCGGGTGGGCCCGGCGAGTTCCCGGACGAACTGCCCGCGAGCGTCGAGTGGGTGCAGCTGCCCGCCGCCGGGGTCGAGGATTGGTTCACCGCGGGCATCCTGGCCCGCCATCCTCAGGTCCGATTCACCTCGGCGGCGGGCGCTTTCGCGCACAGTGTGGCCGAGCACGCGCTCATGCTGCTGCTGGCGGGTGTGCGCTATCTGCCCGAGCATCTGCGCGCGGCGAGCTGGCGGCAGCAGGATTTCTTCCCGCACGTCGGCACCCTGCGCGGCAAGACCGTCACCATCGTCGGCGCGGGCGGTATCGGGCGGGCGCTGATTCCGCTGTTGACGCCGCTGGGGGCCCAGGTCATCGCGGTCAACCGGTCGGGCCGCCCGGTCACCGGGCCGGGTATCCCGGATTCGGTGGAGACGGTGGCCGCCGACCAGCTCGGCAAGGTCTGGTCGCGCACCGATCACGTGGTGATCGCGGCCCCGGCCACCGCCGCCACCCGGCATCTGATCGGTGCGGAGGAACTGGCCCGGCTCAAGCCCTCGTCCTGGGTGATCAATATCGCGCGCGGCAGCCTGATCGACACCGACGCGCTGGTGGCGGCGCTGGCCTCGGGCGTGATCGCCGGCGCGGGCCTGGACGTGACCGAACCGGAGCCGCTGCCGGACGGGCATCCGCTCTGGGCGCTGCCGAACGCGATCATCACGCCGCACGATTCGAACCCGCCGCAGTTGCGGCTGGCGGCTTTCGCCGATCATGTGGCCGCGAACGTCGAGCGGTTCGTGGCGGGCCGGGAGTTGCTGGCCCCGATCGAGCCGGAACGCGGGTACTGACTCCGAAACCAGCGGGCCGGTAACAAGGCCCGCTTTTTCGGTCACGAATGTGCCATTGACAACTGGCACATTAATCGGTGATGCTGAACGCATGACAAGGTCAACGAGGACCTCGGTCCCCGCCATTCCGGCGGCGCCCTCCCTGCGCGCCACCGTCACGGCCACCGCCGCTGCGCTGGCGCTGCGCCCGGTGCACAACGCCATTCCCATGAATCCCCCTGGTATCTGGTTCGGCCGGACGCTCATCGCCACGCTCATGGCGATCGGCGGCCCGGTGCCGGCGGGCAGCACGGTCACCCAGGTCCGGGCCGGCGCGGTCCGCGGCGAGTGGGTGCGGGCGCCCGGCGTGGAGTTCGGTGCGCAGGCGGTTTATTACATACATGGCAGTGGGTATGTGCTGTGCTCGGCGCGCACGCATCGCGGGCTGGCCGCCCGGCTGTCGCAGCAGACCGGGCTGCCGGTGTTCGTCGTCGACTACCGGCTCGCCCCCGAGCATCCCTTCCCGGCCGCCGCCGACGACATCGAAGCGGGCTACGCCTGGCTGCTCGGCCGTTACGCTGCCGCCGACCTGGTCATCGGCTGCGACTCCGCCGGCGGTCACCTCGCCCTGGACCTGCTGCTGGAAAACGATCGCCGCTCCCGCCCCCAGCCGGCCGCCGTCGCGATGTTCTCGCCGCTGCTCGACCTCACCTTCGGCTTGGCCGCCGCGCAGGAACGCCGCCGGCCGGATCCGCTGATCACCGCGCACGCCGCGAGCAAACTGCCGGCGCAGTACACCCGCGGCCTGCCCGCCGACGCGCCCCGGCTGCGCCTGAACATCCCGAAAGGCACTGTGCTGCCGCCGATCCTGGTGCAGGCGGGCGGCACCGAAATGCTCGCCGCCGACGCCCGCGCGCTGCACGCGATGGTGCGCGCGGCGGGCGGCGACTGCGCGCTCGAGATCTGGCCCGGCCAGGTGCACGTCTTCCAGGCGCTGCCGATGCTGGTCCCCGAAGCCGACCGGGCGCTGGCCCGTGCCGCCGATTTCCTGTGCGCGGCAATGGTGACCGCCACCGTCGAGAAAGTGAGCTGAGATGTTCGGTCTGGAAAAGCTGATCCCCCTGGCGGTGCGCCCCCGCCGCTCCTACGGAGCGCGCGCGGTCGTCACCGGGGCGGGCAGCGGTATCGGCCGCGCCTTCGCCCTGGAGATCGCCGCCCGCGGCGGGCAGGTCATCTGCTCCGACATCGACGAGGCGCGCGCGGACGAGACCGTCGCCCTGATCGAGCGCGAGCACCCCGGCGCGGCGCACGCCTTCCGCTGCGACGTCGCCCAGCGCGAGGACGTACAGAACCTGGCCCGCTTCGCCGCCTCGATCTTCGAGGGCCCGGCTTCGCTGGTGATCAACAACGCCGGGGTCGGCATCGGCGGAAAGCACGTGGGCGACATCGGTTTCGAGGATTGGAACTGGGCGCTCGGCATCAACCTGTGGGGCGTGGTGCACGGCTGCGAGGTGTTCACTCCGCAGCTGCGCGCCTCGCGCGAACGCCCGCGCGGCATCATCAACGTCGCCTCCGCCGCCGGCTTCGCCGCCGCGCCCTCGATGGCGGCCTACAACACCGCCAAGGCCGCGGTGATGTCGCTGTCGGAGACCATGGCCGCCGAGCTCAGCGGTTCCGGGGTGGGCGTGACGGTGCTGTGCCCAACCTTCGTGCAGACCAATGTCGCGCGCGACGGCCGGATCACCGGCGAGGCCACCCGTCTGGCCGAAACCCTCATGCGCCTTACGGGTTTCACGCCCGAGCAGGTCGCCAAGACCACCCTGGACGCGCACGATCGCGGTCAGCTCTACGTCCTGCCGCAGATCGACGCGCACGTCGTCTGGCGGCTCAAGCGCTACTTCCCCGCGCAGTACACCTTCGCCCTCGGCCTGCTGGAACGTCTGCTGCCGCAGGACACTTCGCCTTCCCCCGACCGGATCACGGTCACCGACAAGACAGGAGTCTGACATGGCCATCGCTATGGACTTCGACGACATGCTCCGCAAGATCAAGGACCGGCAGTGGGCGCTGGCCGATATCGACTGGGACGCACCCGGCGTGGAGACCATCTCGCCGGAGCTGCACGCCAAGCTCAAGCCGTTCATGGCCGACCTGATGTGGATCGAGAACGTGGGCGCCCGCGGTTTCGCCGCCATGGCCAAGAAGGCGCCGACCGAGACGCTGCGCGAGATCTACCGGTACTTCCACGCCGAGGAGCAGCGCCACGCCAACGCCGAACTGGCGCTGATGAAGCGGTGGGGCATGCTCGACGGTGACGAGATCCCGCAGCCGAACATCAACGTCAAGCTGGTGATCGACTTCCTGGATCAGTACTCCGACGACATGTCGCTGTCGTTCCTGGGCACCGTGATCCCGATGCTCGAGGTGGCGCTGGACGGCGCGCTGGTCAAGTTCATCATGGACGAGATCGAGGACCCGGTCTGCCAGGAGGTCTTCCGAAAGATCAACGCCGACGAATCCCGGCACCTGGCTGTCGATTTCGCGGTGATGGACGTGCTCGGCCACGCCGAGATGCGCAAGCTGCTGATCGAACTGGTCGGCGGCTGGGTGAAGCCGACCTTCCTGATCGGCGTGCTCAGCTACGTCCCGCTGCTGAACAAGATGCGCGACAACATCGTGGCGATGGGCGTCGACGAGGAGAAGCTGTACGCGGCGCTCAAGCGCTACGGAAACGTCGGCGAGCGCAGCGAATTCGCGCGCCGGCTGCCGATGTACCAGATCGTCAAGATGCACGGCGGCTGGGTGATCAACCGGGGCCACCCCTATCACCTGCTGGCCGACGCGCTGGTGAAGGTCACCGCCCGGGTACCCAAGCTGCTGTTGCGAAAGGACCCGACGTGGTCGAAGGAACTCACCTACGAGCCGGCCGCATGAAGACCATCGACGTCGCGATCATCGGCGCCGGGTTCGCGGGCATCGGCGCCGCGATCCGGCTGCGGCAGAAGGGCATTCACGACTTCTGGCTGTTCGAGCGCAGCACCCGGATCGGCGGGACCTGGCGTGACAACACCTATCCCGGCGCGGCCTGCGACATCCCGTCGCGGCTGTACTCCTACAGCTTCGCCAAGAACCCGGATTGGTCGCACACCTACTCGGGCAGCCGCGAAATTCTCGGCTACATCGACTCGATGGCCACCGAATACGGCCTGCACGAGCGCATCCGGTTCGGCCACACGGTGTCCGGGCTGGAGTTCGACGAGGCGGAGGGGCACTGGACCATCGCCATCGAAGGCCGCGAGCCGGTCCGCGCCCGCTCGGTGGTGCTGGCCTCGGGGCCGCTGGCCAACGCCAGCTTCCCCGCCATCCGCGGCATCGAGGACTACGCGGGGCACAAGATCCACAGCGCCCGCTGGGATCACGACTACGACTTCACCGGCAAGCGGGTCGCGGTGGTCGGCACCGGAGCCAGTGCGGTGCAGATCATTCCGCAGCTGGTCGAGACCGCGGCCTCGGTGAAGGTCTTCCAGCGCACGCCGGGATGGGTGCTGCCGCGCGTCAACCGGCGCACCAGCCCGCTGCTCAAGCAGCTCTACCGGCAGGTGCCCGCGACCGAGTCGCTGGCCCGGCAGGCCTGGTTCTACGGGCACGAGTCGGTGGCGCTGGGCGTCGTCTGGAACACGCCGCTGACCCGGGTGGTGGAGCTGGTCGGCAAGGCGCAGCTGCGCCGCCAGGTCAAGGATCCGTGGCTGCGCCGCCAGCTCACCCCGGATTTCCGGGCGGGCTGCAAGCGGCTGCTGATGACCGACGACTACTACCCGGCGCTGCAACGTGAGAACTGCAAGCTGATCACCTGGCCCATCGCCCGGATCGCCGAGAACGGCATCCGCACCGCCGAAGGTATCGAGCACCAGGCGGATTGCATCGTCTTCGCCACCGGGTTCGACGTGTCCAAGGCGGGCACACCGATCCCGATCGTGGGGCGCGGCGGCCGGGTGCTGGCCGAGGAATGGTCGCGCGGGGCCTACGCCTACAAGAGCGTCGCGGTGTCGGGGTATCCGAATCTGTTCTTCACCTTCGGACCGAACTCCGGGCCCGGGCACAACTCGGCGCTGGTGTACATGGAGGCGCAGCTGGACTACCTGTCCGGCGCCATCAAGACGATCCTGGATCAGGATCTGCGCCTGCTCGACGTGCGCCAGGACAAGCAGGACCGCTACAACGCGGCCATCCAGCGCCGGCTCACCGCCACCACCTGGAATTCGGGCTGCCACAGCTGGTACCTCACCGAGGACGGGTTCAACGCGACGATGTACCCGGGTTTCGCCACCCAGTACGTCAACCAGTTGCGCACCCTGAAACTGGCGGACTACGAGGTCGTCCCCGCCCTCGCCCGGCGCTCCCGGATCGCCGCGGTGTCGTGACGGCCGCACGGTCTCGTCCGCCGCGCGCCGCCGGGTGCGCGGCCGGCGAGGCCGTGCGCGGCGGCGTCGGCGGGCCCGCGTGGCCCGTTAGACTCGGGCGATCGAGCGGGATGTCGGAGCGCCGGTAGGCGCATGGTGGGCGAGGAAGGTGTGTGATCGATGCCGGAATACCGGATCGATGATCTCGCTCGCGCGGCGGGCACCACCACCCGCAACGTGCGCGCCTATCAGGAACGCGGCCTGCTGCCGCCGCCGCTCGGCAAGGACGGCCGGGCCAGCCTCTACGGCGCCGCCCACCTCGAGCGCCTGCGCCTGATCGACGCGCTGCTGCAACGCGGTTTCACCACCGCGCACATCGCCGACTTCATCACCAGCTGGGAAACCGGCAAAGACCTCACCGAGGTGCTCGGGCTACAGCACGCGGTCACCGCGCCGTGGAGCGCCGAGGAGACCTTCGAGATCTCCCGCGAACTCATCGGCACCATCCTCGGGGCCGACACCGACGAACTGGTGGATCGGCTGTGCGAGATGAAGCTGGTGCGGCTCGACGGCGACACGGTCGTCTTCACCGACACCCAGTTGCTGGCCACCTTCGCCGAGCTGCACGAGTACGGCATCGAACTGCGCATGCTGATCGAGATCTACGCCAAGGTCGCCGACCGGATCGACGACATCACCCACATCATGATCACGGCGGCCAAGCAGCACATCGTGGACGAGCACGGCGCGGGGTGGCTGCCCGACAGCAGCGCCGAAATCGCCGAGACCACAACGATGCTCAACAAGATGCGCGAGGTCGCGGTGGCCTCGGTGCACAGCACGCTGGCGCGCTCGCTGGATGTGACGCTGCGGCGCGAACTCGGTGACTACCTGGCGACGGCCGCCGAGCGGACGCCGAGCCGGCCCGACAGCTAGCGGCGCTCGTAGCGCAGCGCGGCCACCAGGTAGCCGAACACCGTCAACCCCGCGCACCAGAACACCGCGCGCACCACGTCGTCGTCGGGTAGCCCGCTCCACTGCGCGCGCAGACTGTCCACGACCGCGGTGGCGGGCTGCTGTTCGGCGAACCCCCGTAACCATCCCGGCATGCCGGCCGTCGGCACGAAAGCACTGCTCAGGTAAGGAATGAACATGATGGCGTAGGTGAACCCGCCCGCCGCCTCCGGACTGCCGGCCAGCAGGCCCAGCGCGACCGCGATCCAGGTGATCGCCAGCACGAACAGCCCCAGCAGCGCGACCGCGACGAGCCAGCCGCCCACGCCCGCCCGCGGCCGGAATCCGAGCCCGAGCGCCAGCGCCAGCACGAGCGCGATCGCCGCCAGATTGCGCAGCAGCCCCTCCCCCGCGTGCCCGGCCAGCAGCGCCTGCCGGAACATCGGCAGCGTCCGGAACCGTTGCACCGCACCGGAAGTCATGTCCGCGGCGACCGCCGTGGCGGTGATCGAGGCCCCGAAGCCCGTGCACAGCAGCACGATCCCCGGGACCACGTAGTCCAGGTACGGGCCGTCGACCTCGATCGCGCCGCCGAAGACGTACACGAACAGCAGCATGATCAAGATCGGCAGCAGCAGCGAGATCACCAGGGTGTCGCGACTGCGCAGGGTGCGGCGCGCACTGCGCCGCACCATCACCGCGCAATCGGCGGCCGCGCTCACCCGGCCGCGGTCGATTCGACGATGTCCGCGGTCCGGGAGGTGGCGTCGGCGTGCGAATAGAGCTGCGCGGACAGGGTTTTCGTGCGCTGCCGGGTCTCCTCGCCGAGGGCGGTGCGCAGCGCGGCGGTCAGATGCTCGCGATCGAGCTGCTGGAAGGTCAGGTGCGCGCCCACACCGAGCCGCTGCACCTGGCCGCCCCACATCGGCTGATCGAAGGACACCGAGCACACCACCGTGGGCAATCCGGCCCGCAGGCTCTCGAAGGTGGTGCCGATGCCGCCGTGGTGCACCGCCGCCGCGCACAGCGGGAAGACGATGTCGTGCGCCACCGGCCCGGTGACCGTGATGTCCGGACCGGTCTCGGCCGCCGTCACGTCCAGATCGCTCCAGCCCGCGCTCACCAGGCCGCGCAGGCCCAGGCGCTCGCACACGTCCCGCACGATCGAGAGCACCGCGTGCGTGTCCTGGATCGGCATGCTGCCGAAACCGAAGTACACCGGCGGCTCGCCCTGCGCGATCCAGGCCACCAGCTCACCGTGGTCGGCGGCCAGTTCGCCGATCGCCTCCCGGGTGAAGCGCTCCAGCGGCAGGAACCCGACCAGGGGGCGGCGCGCGTCCCACTGCTCGGCCAGGCCGGGTACCAGCGCGGGATCGTAGATCTGCACCTCGGGCACCGACCGGCGGGCCAGCATCTCCGCCGGGCTGGTCAGCGACCCGCGCAGGCCGAGCTCGCGGCGCAGCTGATTGAGGTACTTCAGGAACACCACCCGGCGCAGGTTCTCCGCCAGCAGCCAGGTGGCACGGTTGACCAGCGCCGGCGGCCGCGCGGTCGGCGGCAGCACGCCGGGAAAGGGGTACGCGCCGTTCATCCGGGACGGGAACCCGTGCAGCGAGACCATCGGCACCCGCATCGCCTCGGCCACCGACGCCGCCCGGTCCTCGGTGAGCATGGTCGAGACGATCATGTCGGCGCCGTCGCAGACCTCGATCACCTCGCGGTTCATCCGCGTCGCGTACCCGGCCATCTGCTTGCCGACCAGCTGCATCAGCCGGAAACTGCTGCCCGCGGCCAGCGCGCGCTGCCCCTCCGGCGAGGAGTACAGCTGCTGCACGTCGGGGCCGCAGGCGGCCGCGGGCAGGCCCGCGCGGGTGACGAAATCGACCAGGTTCGGCGGCGCGCCCACGAAGACGTCGTGCCCGCGGCGGCGCAACTCCAGCCCCAGGGCGACGGCGGGCTGGACATCGCCGCGGGTGCCGGTCAGCGGGATCGCGATTCTCATGATCGTCCCCGTATCCACTCGGTCCGGTGCCGGCTGTGCAAATCCTGACTCATGAACCCTCCGGGGTCCGTACGGTGAACCCGTGCACATCGCACTGTTCAGCGATTTCCATCCCGCGACGATCGGGGGAATCCAGTCCTCGGTGCGCGCCCAGCGGGAGGGGCTGGCGCGGCTCGGGCACCAGGTCACCGTGTTCACCGCGCCTACGCCGGAATCTACCGAACCGGACCCGGGTGTGGTGGTTCTTTCGGCGGTCGCGGGGCTACAGGTCAACGGGTTCGCGGTCGTGGGCCCCACCCGGGCCAACGCCCGGGCGATCGACGCGGCCATCGCCGAGCGCGGCCCGATCGACGTGGTGCATCTGCACACCACCTACGGCGTCGCCGTGGCCGGGCTGCGGGCCGGGCGGCGGCACGGTGTCCCGGTCGTGCAGACCATGCACAGCCGGGACGATGTCTTCCTCGCCCACACCTCGCCGGTGCCGTACCTCTCGGCACTGCTGCTGCGGGCGGCGCACGGCCGCTTCGTCCCGCACCGGGGCGGGTTGCCCCGGTCGGCGGAGTCGCGGGCCGCCCGGCACGCCTGGCACACCATGGTCGGGCAGGCCCGGGCCGCCGACCGGGTGATCGTGCCCTCGCGGCACTTCGCCCGGCTCTTGCGCGCGCACGGCTATGAGCGGGGGCTCACGGTGCTGTCCAACGGGGTCGACGACCAGTTGCTCGAACGGGCGCGCCTCGGCCCGCCCGCGGTCGCCGCCGCACCGCTGCGGGTGCTCTGGTGCGCCCGGCTCTCGCCGGAGAAGCGCCTGCTGGAGGCGATCGAGGCGGTGCGGCGCACACCGGGCTGCACGCTCGATGTCTATGGCACGGGCGAACTCTCGGAGCCGGCGCGGGTGCTCATTACGGCGGGCGGCCTGCGGGATCGGGTGCGGCTGCGCGGCGGCGTCACACAGGCCGCGTGCCTGGCGGCCATGCGCGAGCACGACCTGCTGCTGTTCCCCTCCGCCGGGTTCGACACCCAGGGGATGGCGCTGCTGGAGGCGGTCGCAATGGAACTGCCGGTGCTCTACTGCGATCCGAACCTCGCCGAGACCGTGCCCGAAGGCGGCGGCGTGTGCACGGCCGATCCCTCGGTCGCCGCGATCGCGGCCGCGCTGGGCTCGCTGGCGGCGGATCCCGCGCAGCTGACCTCCATGCGCGAAGTGCTTGCCGCGCATGCCGATTCCGCCCGCCAGTCGGCGCTGACCACCGATCTGCTCGCCGTGTACCAGGATATGCTGTCTACCGAATCGACTTCGCCTGTGCTCCATACCATTCCGACCGCACCGCGGCGGTTGCCGCTGCTCGGTCACAGCGTGGCCGTGCTACGCGATGCCCTCCCCTTCGTGACCTCGCTGACCGCCCTCGGGCCCATCGTGCGGGTCTACCTCGGCCCGCGGCCCGCCTACGTGGTGACCACGCCGGACCTGGTGCGCGAGATCGCCTTCGGGGAGGCGGGCGCGTTCCATCGCGAGGAACTGCGCGAGACCATGCACGAGGTGATCCGCGCCGCGTCCAACGTGCTCAGCGGCGCGCCGCACGCGCTGCGCCGCCGCATGATCGCTCCGGCGCTGCGGCAGCGCCGGATCAACGAGTACGCGGTGGTGGCGGCCGACCTCGCGAACGGCTGGGCCGGGCGGCTGCCCACCGGGCGGGAACTGGATCTCGTCCCCGAAGCGCACGGGCTGGTGCTCGATATCGTCTCCGCCACCCTGTTCACCGCCGACTTCACCAGCACCGCCAAACGCGAAGTGCGCGAAACCATTCCGTGGCTGCTGGAGCAGGTCATCGTGCGGGCGGCGCTGCCGCCGCCGGTGCGCCGCCTGCGGGTGCTGGCCGATCGGCGCTTCTCGGCCGAGGCCGCACGCCTGCGCGCGGAGATCGGCACGGTCATCGCCGCCTATCGGCGCGCCGACCGGGACTTCCATGACGTGCTCTCGGCGCTGATCCGGCACACCGACGCCGAAACCGGGGCCCGGCTGGACGACGCCGCGATCACCGACGAACTGCTGCTGATGCTGGCCGCCGGCGTCGGCTCCACCGCCTCCATCCTGGCCTGGGTCTGGCACGAGATCCTGCGGCATCCCGACGTGGAAGCCGAATTGCGCCGGGAGCTGGCCGATTTCGTCGGCACCGGCCCCGTCCGCGCCGAGCACGTCGCCGAACTGCCCTACCTGCGCCAGATCATCCTGGAAACCCTGCGCTACTGGGCCCCGTGGGTGAGCACCCACACCGCCGACGGCCCCGTCACCCTCGGCGGCGTCACCCTCCCCGACGGCGCGATGCTCGTCTACAGCCCCTACCTGATCCACCACGACGAGCACTACTACCCGTCCCCGGAAACCTTCGACCCCGACCGCTGGTTCCCCGGCCGCGTCGACGAAATCGACAAGAAGGCCATCCTCCCCTTCGGCGTCGGCCCCCGCCACTGTCCCGGCAACACCTTCGCCCTCATGACCCTCACCCTCGCCACCGCCGCCCTCTTCTCCACCTGGCAACCGACCCCCACCCCCCACAGACCCGTCCACCCGAAAACCCGCGACTTCGTCCCCACCCCCAACCACCTCCCCGTCACCCTCCACAAGCCCCGGTGATTCGGAACCTGCGGTCCCTATATCGCGAGGGCGATGAGAGTCAGGTAGAGGAGGAGGGTGAAGGCGACGGCGGGGAGGATCGGGTGGGCGGGGCGGGGGGTGCGGAGGAATTGGTAGGTGGCGGTGGCGGGGATTGCCAAGAGGGCTAAAGGGATCCAGGCGCCTGGGCCTACGAGGGTCGCGTAGGCCGTGCTGGCCAGGGTGGCGCACAGGAGGGCGGTGAGGGCGCTGCCGGTGGGGCCGAGGGGGTGGGAGTAGAGGAGTTCGCCGGGGTGGGGGGTGCGGGTGGTTTTGCGGGCGATTTCGAAGCTGAGGAAGACGCCGGTGGAGATCAGGGTGACGGCGGTGGCGGCCCGCCAGGACGGGGCGAGGTCGCCGGTGTCGAGGGCGGAGAGCAGCACGTAGGCGATGACCAGGAATTGGATCGGGTAGGTGACGGCGAGGTTCAGCAGGACGCTGGTGCGCAGGGGTTTCCAGCGCTGCTCCATGGCCCACAGGGCCAGGCCGTAGGCGAGGACGGCGGCGATCAGGACGGCCGAGCGGAGGGAGAGGGTCAGGCTCAGGGCGAGGCAGGCGAGCGCGAGCACGGCCATGGCGGCGCGTAGTTCGGCGGCCGAGACCGCACCGGTGACCAGCGGGCGGTCGGGGTGGTGCACGCGGTCGTAGTCGAGGTCCTTCTGCTCGTCGAGCATGCGCAGATAGAGCAGAGTGAGGGCGACGACGGCGATGCGGACGGCGGTCGCGGCGCTCGGGCGCCAGGGCGTATCCGGTTGCGCCACAGCGGCGGCCGTGGCTTCCAGGGCCAGCACCCAGACAATGGCGTAGAGCAGGTAGTGCGGCTTGTACATCACCCTGGTGAAGTGGGCCAGCCTGGTGAGGGAGGTGAACAGCCCCGTCGCGACGCCGGTTCCGGTCATGCGCCGTCCCAGCGATTCCACCGGGTGAGCTCGGCCGCCGGGGTGCGCGCAGCCGGTGTGGCGGGGCCGGGCCGCAGGTACGCCACCGGAAGCAGGGCGACCTGGCTGATCTCCTCGAACGGGATGCCGAGCAGGTCGGCGATATCCCGCTCGTAGGCCAGGTGCGCGGTGGTCAGCGTGCCGCCGAGCCCGCGAGAGTGCAACGCCAGCAACAGATTCCAGACCATCGGATAGACCGAGCCGTAGAAGCTGGCGAGCTGGAGCGGGTGCGCCGGCGGCCGGCCGGGCGTGCACACCAGCACCAGCGCGGGCACCTCGTGCAGGTGCTCGGCCAGGTACTGCCCCGACCCCAGATCGCGGAGCTGGTCCGGGCGCGGCGTGCGCGCGGAAAGGTAGGCGGCGAAGGCTTTCCGGTAGTACTCGGCGACGGCCTGCTTGGTCGCGGGGTCGTCGAGAACGAGGAACCGCCACGGCTGCCGGTTGGTCCCGCTCGGGGCGTGCACCGCGATATCCAGGCAGTCCAGCACCTCTCGGCGCGCGACCGGCCGGGTGAGATCCAGCCGCCTGCGGAACGCCCGCGTCGTGGTCAGCAGGTCGAGGTCCATCAGGCTTTCCCGTCCGGATCGGACACCACCGCGTCCGCGCCGAATTCCAGGTCGACGCGGGCCGCCACCGCCCCGGCCTGCTCGATCGAGCACCGCACCACGATCGGATCGACCTCGGACTCGACCAGTTCCGCGACGCACTCGACCGGACTGTCCAGTTCCACGAATCGCTCGAACGTGCTGCCCACACCGATCAGCCGGGGCTGCTCGGGCAGCAGGCTGAGCGCGGTCTGCCGCGCGGCCTCGAGCAGCAGGCTGCCCGGCACGTGATCGAGCGGATGATCGAACAGGAAGGGATGCCCGAGGTCGGCGAGCACCGGGGCGCGCGCGACCCGGCCCCGCGTCCGCGGCGGCCCGACCACCACATTGCGCGGGTTCGCCCGGCCCACCAGTGCGGCCGGTGCCCGCTCGGACAGCGGTGCGGCGCCGCGGAATTCGCCCAGCCCCAGGCTCTCCCGGAACTCGCGCCGCAGCGCTTCCCAGCGCAGCGGAGTGGTCCAGGAGAACGAGCCGTCCACCGTCATCATCGGCGCGCCGCCGCAGGCGATGTCGAGGACCAGATCGAGCCCGCGCAGGCCGCCGCCGCGCTGATGCCGCGCCGAGACCCGCACGCTCAGCACCAGATCCGCGGGCGCGATGCCCGTCGCCCAGACGCCGGTATCACTGCCCGTCCCGTTGAAGGTGCGCACGATGAACGCCATCTCGAGTGGCACACCGAAGAATTCGTGCGTCACCGCGATCGCGGCCTGCCGCGCCGCCTCCATCACCACCAGCGGATCGTGGCGCAGGCCGAGCGCCCCGGCGTGATCGCCGTAGTAGGCGTGCATGCGCGGCAACTGCGCGCCGGCCAGGAAATCGTCCGGCCCGATTCGATCCAGGGAGGTCACCAGCACCTCCGACACGGCGCAGCGATGCGCCAGCACCCGCGACACGGTGCGTAGATGTGATGCCGTCACGGCCGAGATCTGCGTCATGATCGGCCCTCCAACCAGGTCTGCGCCGTCACCGGCGGTAGGGTCTGCGGCCCGGTGCCGGCCCGCATCGGAAGGACGTAGGACCCGAGCACGAGCACCGACCACGGGTCGAGTTCGTGACCGGCGTCCCACGCCTCGTGCAACAACCGCGCACAGTCGGCGTCGGACAGCTCCGCCGCGACCGGTACACCCACCTCCAGCAGATCCCGCCGCACCCGCGCCAGCGCCGCGGCGCGCTCGAAACTGCGCTCCGGCGTGCTCGCGTAGAGCTCGCCCGCCAGGTCGGCCGCCGACGCGCTACCGCCCGCCAGCACCGCCGCCCGGGCGTCCTCGTCGAAAAGGATCGCGAACTCGCGCAGCACGTCGGCCGGGTCGTCCGGTGAGTGCACCAGGTTCAGCAGGAAGTTGTGCCGCCCCAGCACATAGCGCAGGTGCCCGGGCTGTCGCCGGCGCGGATCGGTCGGCCCCTTGGCCTCGGTCAACCGCACCGGGACCGGCAGCTCACCGTCGGAGCCACGCAGGACCAGGACGAGCGCGTCGGAGATCCCGGCGAGCAGGTCGGCCAGCCGCCGCCGCTCCGGCGAGGCGATGTTCCAGGCGAAGTACCAGATCGCGCGCACCAGGTGCCGGTTCACCGCGACGCGCCGCGCGCCGACGACCTGGAAGCCGTTCGCCGCCAGCCAGTCCAGCGTCGGCTCGACCGCCCGCGCCACGACGGCGTCCGGCTTGAGCAGCAGCAGCGAGTGCTCGCGCGCGAACGCGCCCGGTTCCCGGCCCGATCGCCGCAGGTGCTCGACGGTCTCCTGCACGTAGGTGTCCTCGGCGTAGACCTCGGCCTTCGCCGCCGACGGCGTGAGCGGCTCCAGCAGGGTCCGCAGCCCCGGCCGCACCGCGGTCACCGGTCGCCTCCGGGCAGCGCACCGAGATAACCGGATTCGAGGCAGTAGTCCAGTAGCACGCGCAGGTACTCCTTACTGGTGGCGGGAGCGGGCCGGCCGAGCAAGATCTCGGCGCGGGTGGTGTCGAAGGCCAGGCGGCGCTGGAAGTAACTGGTGTAGCGCGATCCGACCCGGTGATAGGCCGTGCGCTCCGGCTCGGCCAATTCCGCTTCGGCGAAGGCGGTTTCGGGCACGAAGGTGGCCACCGCGAAGGACGGGTACTCGGCGAGCACGTCGGAGATCTCGCGCAGCGAGAGCGCGTCCCGGCCCAGCGCGTGCAGGGTCCGCCCGGCCGCCGAATCGAAATCGAGGACCGCCGCGGCGATCACGTCGGCGACATGGTCGATGGGTGCCAGCGCCAGGGTCGCGTCGTAACGGCCCGGCAGCGTCCGCAACCGGCCCTCGACGATGTGCTTCACCACCGAGTAGAGGTTCTTGTACTCGCGGATCACGCCGGTGTCCTGCGCGCCGGTCACGATGCCGGGGCGCACGATCGCCCAGGCCACCTCCGGGCCCGCGGCGCGCACCAGCCGCTCGGCCTGGAACTTGCTGTGCTCGTAGCCGTTCGCGAAACTCTGGCCCGCCTCCAGCTCGTCCTCGGTGATGGTGCCGTTGCGGGAACCGCACACATAGGCGGTGCTCACGTACACCAGCGGAACATCCCAGTCCCGGGCCAGGTCGAGGGCGTGCGCGGTGCCGCGGACGTTCAGTTCCTCGTAGTCCGCGGCGGCGGCGTTGAACGCCGTCGTGGCCGCGCTGTGCACGATGACCCCCACGCGCTCGGCCAGGTCGACGGCATCGCGATCGGACATGCCGAAACCGGGCAGCCGGATGTCCCCCGAGAACGAGCTGCCGGGTTCCAGCACCGTGCCGTCGTTGCGGACGATGCTCGAATCCTTGTGCAGCAACGCGGTGATCGGCCGCCCCGCCGCGGCCAGCCGGGCGACGACCTCGGCGCCGACCAGGCCGCTCGCCCCGGTGACCAGGACTGTGTCTCGTGTGCTCATGCGGGACCACCGGATCGTAGGTGCGGCTGCCGGCCACCGCTGGTGAGCAGATCGCGGGCTTCGTCGAGCGGCAGCTCGGTATCGAGGTAGGCCGCCAGGCGCAGCCATTCGTAACTGAGCGCCAGGGTGCGGCTCCACTGTTCGCGGGAATCGAACGAGGACGGGAACCCGGCCGCGGTGCCGCCGCCGGCCACCCAGCGGACCAGGCCCGCGAAATCGTCGAGCAGCGCCAGCCCGGCCTCCGGATCGGCGCCCGCGCGCAGGATCCGCGAAAAGCGCACCCGCTGCGCCGCTTCCAGCGCCGTGAGCAGATCCGTGCGGCGCAGCGCGTCGGAGGGCAGCATCGCGCGCACCGTTTCCAGCGGCGCCACGTCGGCCGGCAGCGGATGAACACCGAAGGAAGACAGCAGGATTCGCACGCCCATGGCGATCAGGCGATGCGCGGCGATGTCGGCGACCGCGCCCTGCTCGTCGGCCACCGCCCCGGCCAGATCCTCGCGGGCGTTCTCCAGCACGATGTTCGACCACACCACGTTCATGCCGCAGGCGGTGAACCGGTCCGCGGGCAGCGGGCACAGGGTCGCGATCTCGTCGTCGCGGGCGGCGCCGGTCAGGCCGAGCACGGGTGTCAGGCCGCCGGGCACCGGCGTACTCGGCCGCAGCGGTTTGCACATCGCCAGCGCGGGTTCGAGGGGACCGGCTCCGCGCCACTGCAATCCGACCAGGCCCAGCCGCACGAAGGCGGCGAATTCGGCCCGGCTGTCCGGAGCCCCGCCGTCGAGCACCTCGCGGATCGAGCGCCGGAAGACCACCGAGCGCCAGGCCCGGGCGGCCCGGGCCGACAAGACGAAGACATCGCGGTCCGCGCGCAGCACGTGGACGCGCTCGCCGATGGTCCAGGTGGTGATCTTCGGCAGGCGCGCCAGCAGCACCTGGTGCGGGTCGTCGGCCACCCCGGTGACGCCGAACGCGGCGGCCAGCTCCCAGACCTGCTCCCAGGTCAGCTGCTCACCGAGCAGCCGGGCCCGGCCGTCGCCCAGCGCGCCGCGCAGGTCGCCGAAGTCGCGTTCGGCGTCCTCCAGCAGCCAGGAATCGGGATCCGCGAGTTCGCGGTATCGCTGCACCAGCGGATCGGGCGGCAGCCGATCGAGCTGGTGCGGAAGCCATTTCGTTTCCAGGTAGGTCTCGCCGCGATGCGCCGCCCAGCCCTTGACGGCCTGGAGCAACCCGTCGCGCGCCCAGCCGCCCGCCTCCGCGCGAGCGCCCAGGGCGCGCAGCGCCACCGCGTAGCGCAGGGCCTGCACGGCGCGGGCGGTCCACCAGTCGGCCAGCACGCCGGTGAAGCGCGAATACGGCAGCAGCGCGCGCAGGTCCACGAGATCGACAGCACCGGAACGGATCTCGATCGCGCGCAGGAACCGCTGGCAGCGGTTGAGCAGGTCCTCGTCCGGGCCGTCGGCCAGCCGCAACAGCTGCTCGCGCAGTTGGCCCGCCGACCTGGTGCGCACCTCCACCCGCCGGCCCTCGACGAACAGCACGGCGGGCAACGTGGGCAGCTCGTCGGCGCCCGGCGCGACGACCAGGAAATCCACGTCCGAGCCCGAATTGCCGAAGCCCTCGGCCAGCGACCCCTCCAGCAGGACCGCCGAATCGTCCGGGATCGCCACGAGTTCCAGCGTCCGCTCCAGCAGCTTGCGCGCCCAGTCCGGAGCCGGCCGCGCCGAGTCCTCAGGTCCCATCGCCCGTACCTTCCCCGGGCAGCACGGTCACGGTCCCGGCGGAGCCGTCGACGCGCAACCGCATGCCCGTACGCACCTTCTTCGTCACGTCCTTGATCTGCACCACGGTCGGCACACCCAGCTCGCGTGCCACGATCGCCACGTGGGTGAGCGGGCTGCCGCGCTCGATCACCAGGGCCGCCGCCGACGGCAACGCCGCCACCCAGCCGGGATCGGTGCGGTAGGCGACCAGCACCTTCGATCCGCCCGCCGGATCGGCGCCCGCGAAATCGTGGGGCTCGTCGGCCACCAGCGCGCGGCCCGTCACCGCCCCCACCGCCGAGGGCGTACCCGCCAGCACCGTGCCGGGGGTCGCGACCGGAATGTCGGTGCGCGGTACCCAGCCCTGCCCGGCCAGCTCGGCCCGGCCGAAACCGGAGCCGAGGGTGACGAACCGGGCCGGCGCGACCAGCTCGGCGTCCCTGGCGCGCTGCGCTTTCCGAGCGGTGACCAGCCTGCGCAGCGGCTCCGGGTCGGCGCCCTCGTAGCAGCCGCGCAACTCCGGCACGGTCAGGTAGAAGACGTCGCCGAACTCGTCCAGCACGTCACGGGCCACCAGATCGCGGCCCATCGCCCGGATCATCCGCTTGACCATTCCGAACGCTCTGGTGCGGCAGAACCGCACCCGCTCCCGATGCGCCGCACAGCGAGAAACCTTGGCGCGCAAGCGTTCATAGATCCGGCGGCGGGGGCCGCGCAGATGAGCGTCGAGATAGGCTTCGGCCTCGGCCCGCCGATCCGGGTCCGGGCCGGGGCGGCCGTGCTGGCGCAACGTCGCGAGCGTGCTGCGCACCATGATGAACAGGCCCGCCGGATCCTCGCGCAGATCCGGGGTTTCCAGCTTCAGCTCGTCCAGGCTGCGGTAGCCGTAGTGCTCGAGGTAGGCGTCGACCTCGGCCCGGAACTCCGGAAAGCCGGCGAGTTCGGCGTAGAGCGCCTGCGGCGGTGTCGAATTCAGAAGTTCGGTCAGCGCCGGATCGGTGCCGACCCGCTCGGCCAGCGCCGTCATCGCCCGCGCGGGCTCCGCCGATTCGATGTCGGCCCCGGGCCCCACCACGGTCAGCGCCAGCCACTCCGGCGCCTTCGGCAGGAACAGCCTGGTGAGCCCGAACAGCAACCCGGTGCAGGTCAGCAGGATCGCGTCGAGCACCATCAGCGGGCCCCAGCGCGCCACCAGATCCCGGTCGACCTCGCGGTAGGCCCGATACGCCTGCTCCCCGGTCATCGCGGTGTAGTCGCGCGCCTCGTAGTCGTCGTAGACCCGGTAGAACTCCGCCAGGAATCGCTCGACCTGCTCATCGATCCCGAACAGGCGGCGCAGATAGCGCACGGTCGTGACGGTGCGCGCCCAGATCCGCCCGAACGGAGTACGGAACGTGAAGGGGCGCAGCGTCTTCGCGATGTCGTCGGCCAGCGGCTCGTCGACACCCAGCGCGGCCTCGAGCACCTTGCGATTGAGCCGGTACCCGGGTGCGATGCCGACCATCCGATACCAGTGCAGCAGGTTGTAGTACACCCGGCCGTGAAACGATCCGAGCAGCACGGAAGTCCACCGTTCGGCCTGGCGCAGCTGGCTGCCCCGCACGCCCAGCGACCGCGCGTAGCCCCGGTACACCCGGCCGTAGATCTCGGCGGCGGTGCTGTAGGTCAGCGGCGAGGTGAGACCGCTGAAACTCTCGATGATGTTGGCGTTGTCCCAGATCCGCAGTTCGCCCTCGGGCACCGCCTCGCCTGCGCCCTGGATCACCGCCGCCGCCCAGCGGGCGTCCGCGCCGCCGCGCACCGCCGTCGTGATGGGCCGCGATTGCAGCACCCAGATGCCGGTGTCGTCGATCGCCCACTCGATGTCCTGCGGGACGCCGTGGTCGCTTTCGAGCCGGCGGGCGAGCTTGGTCAGCTCCGCGATCTCGGCGGCGGTGAGCACCGGGCGCTCCCGGTCCTCCTGATCCACCTCCCGCACTTGGCAGCCCTGATCGGCGGCCGGGGCGAAACTGCTCTCCTTGTCGCCGAGGACGGTCTCCAGCACCGCGCCCGTGGACTTCTCCACGATCACCGAGTCGGCGTCCACCGCGCCGGAGACCAGCCCCTCCCCCAGGCCGTAGACGGCGCTCACCACCACCTCGTCCGGCGCGCCGGTGATCGGGTTCGCCGTGCACACCACGCCACTGGCCCGGGCCGCCACCAGCCGCTGCAACACCACCGCCGCCGCGCCCGCGCGCGGCTGCCGCTGGGCGAAGCTGTAGCGGATGGACCGCTCGGAGAACGCCGAGGCCCAGCAGTCCCGGACCCGGTCGAGCACCGCGTCGGCGCCGTTGACGTTCAGATACGAGTCGAACTGGCCCGCGTAGGAGTGCCGGGCGCCGTCCTCGGCCAGCACCGAGGAGCGGACCGCGATCGACCCCGCGCCGAGCCGCCGGTAGCCGTCGGCGATCAGCTCCCGGACCGGGCCGGACAGCTCGGCGCAGCCGAGCCGCGCGCGCAGCTCGGCGCCGGCGGTCAGCGCCTGGTCGAGATCCTCGAGGGCGCCGAAGGCGGCGACGGCGGGCGTCAGCCCGGCGTCGGCGGCGAAGCGCTCGAAGACATCGGTGCCCAGCACCACCCATTCCGGGACCCGGAAACCGCCGTTGTGCACGCTGTGCAAGCCGCGCGCTTTACCGCCGGCCAGCGCGGTGATCGTGGCCTGATCGCTCCAGGGACCCAATACCTGCACAGCGTCTCCCGTCACCCCGGCGAACCGGGGCGGAGTAGGGCACTCGACCTGACAACACGGGCGTTCAACGACGGCCGAGCGAAACCGAGGGGTTGTGTTTTGGTATATCCGATAATCGACCGCGACGTTAGCGCGCGATCTCGCCGCCGGTACCCGTTATGCTGCCACCAAATATGTGGGGTTTGTGAGGAGTGATTCGGGCGTGGGTTGGATATTCACTCCGGACGAGTTCGCGCACCTGTGGCGGGAAACCGAACTCGACCGGCACCCCTACCCGCTGCGCATCCTGGAGACGCCGCGCACCGAGGACGCCGCGCACAAACTGCGGCTCGAACTGTCCGAGCGACTGCCGCACGGCAGCGACCCGGACCTGTCGGCCTGCCTGCGCATCCTCGCCGCACCGCACACCCGGATCGTGTCGATCGGCGGCGCGCACACCCCGGGCAGCGAGTTACGCCTGCTCGCGTGCGTCGTCTACGACCGCGCGGTGCTCGCCGTGCAGGAACCCGGCAATCGGCCGGATTTCGGTGGGCGCGTGCAGCTCTCGATCGGGCGCGCCGACAAGCTGGGCAGCCGGATCGCGGCGCTGCTGCCCAAGACCCCGGCCGGGCGCGAGCCCTCCCGCGCCGCCACCGCCGACGCCGTGCGCGACGCCGAGGCGGTCACCCCGCAGCGCGGCGCCACCCCGATCCGCCGGCTGCTGCTCAAACCCCATACCGCCGAGGGCCATATCCGCATCGAGCCCCGGCTGGACCGGCCCGATCCCACCCCGCCCATCCACTACACCTGGATCGACGTGCGGGGCGACGGCCGCTACCTGATCAAAGCGGGCGACACCGTGCACATCGTGCCGGCCTCCGCCGAGCAGCTCGCGAGCCAGCTGCAGAAACGAATTCCGGCCCAGCACCGCTGATTCCTGATGCTTGGCTAACCGCCGGTACTTGCGGTTAGTCTGGTCCGACCGAGAGTTAGCAGGGGTGCGTATGACGATCGAGACCAGCCGAGCCGATATCGCCACGTTTCAGGAACGAGCCGCGGCGGGCTCCGTGCACTTCGACCCCGCGGCGGCCCGGCGCTGCGCGGAAATGTATCAGCACGAGGCCGATCGGCTCGTCCACCTCCGACGCCGTCTCGAATCCCTAGCCGACCTGCAAGGTTTCGGCGGATTCGGCTCCGCCCGCGAGTTGCAGGCCGGGTTCGGCGCCAAAGCGCGCGACGCCGCCGAACTCCTCGACAACTACATCGAGGCCGCGTACGCGATGCAGGCCGCCTTCCTGACCAGCGCCGGGCTCTACGAAGAGGCCGACGCCGCCAACGCCGCCGCCATGCGCGCCCTGGAAGCGAGCGTGCGGGCATGACGGGCAACGATCCGGATTACATCACCTCGATGGAACATTTCGAGTCCATGCGCCACGAGGAGATCTACGCCGGCACCCAGCAGATCGACGCCGCCGAGATCCTGCGCGCCTCGGTCACCTGGCTGGAGGCGGCCGGCACCCTGGCCACCTCCTTCCCGCTCACCCGCGCGAGCACCGATCGCGTCATGAACTCGATGGCCTGGGAGGGCGCCGCCGCCGACGCCGCCTACGCCAGCACCCGCAGCTTCGCCGCCTCCGTCGACGAGCTCAGCGCCATCCTCGGCCAGGTCGGCGCCCGGCTCGGCGGCGTCGCCGCGGCCGCGGAGGCGGTCAAGATCGCCGTCGTGCCGCCCGGGAGTTCCGGGCCGGTCGGCGCCATCGCGCGCCTGCTGGAGGCGGCGAACGTCATCAGCGCGCAGATGGCGCAGGAGGCGATGCGGCAAGAGGCCGTGCTGGCGATGAACATGATCTACAAGCCGGCCTACGGCTTGGCCGGGTCCGGTGTGCCCGCGCTGCCGGAGCCGCCGGTGATTCCCGGGCTGCGGGAGCAGCCGGTGGTGCCGCCCAGCGAGCCGGAATACTCTCCGCCGCAGCAGCTTCCGCCGTCGGACACGATGCCGGATTATCCGGGGGATCCGGTGCCGGAGACTCCGGAGCCGACGCCGTCCACGCCTGATCCGGAGCCGTCGACGCCGGAGCCGACACCCGATCCGCAGCCCGCGCCCGACCCCGCGCCGACCACACCGGCACCGCCTCCGGCGACGCCGGATCCGACGACGCCCGCGCCGCCGACCACGCCGGAACCGACGACACCATCGCCACCCGCTACTCCGGATCCGACCACGCCCGCACCCCCTGCCACACCGGATCCGACCACGCCGCCCGCAACGCCGGAACCGACCACGCCCGCGCCTCCGGCCACACCGGAGCCGACGACCCCGGCGCCGCCACCCGCCACCCCGGAGCCGACGACACCCGCGCCGCCACCTGCCACACCAGAGCCCACGACTCCCGCGCCGCCACCTGCCACACCAGAGCCCACGACTCCCGCGCCGCCCCCAGCCGCGCCGGAGCCGAGCACGCCCGCGCCGACCGCGGAGCAGCCGCCTGCCGCTCCCGCGCCCGAACCCGGTCCCCCGAACCAGATTCCGGACTCCGATCAGGCTCCCGCCCTGCCCGATCCCGGCGGCCAGCCGGGCGTGACCGGGCCGATTCCGGAGGACCCGAACCAGCCCACGCCCACCGCCAACCAGCCCGGCCTCTTCCCCACGCCATAAGGGCCGAAAGGCCCTTGACCCAAACACCAGTTCGAGTAACTTTGGGGTCTCGAGCGTTTCTAGATCCTCCCCAAACTTCTAGAATTGGAGTATGGCGTTGAGCATCAAGACCGAAGAGGCCGATCGGCTGGCGCGTGAGCTTGCAGCCGAAACGCACGAAACCATTACCGAGGCCGTCACGATCGCGTTGCGCGAACGGCTGGATCGGGTGCGCTCCTACCGCAACCCCGACGACTACCTCCTACGCATCCGCCGACTCGTCGACGAATACAACAGCGTCGGCGAACCCGATACTCGAACGCCCGATGAGATCATCGGCTACGACGAGAACGGCCTGCCCGCATGAGCGCGCTCGTCGCCGATACCTCCGCCTTGGTCGCCATCATGCGCGACGAACCGGACTGCGACTGGCTGGCCCAGCAATTGAAAAACGCCTCGGGCCGTTTGATCGCCGCGCCCACCGCGCACGAATTCGGCATCGTCATCGATTCGAAGCCACATCAGAAACCGGGGAGCAGCGAAAGGTTCCTTCGCGAAACGAAGATCGCCGTGCTGCCGTTCGACCACGCCTTGGCAAAGCGCGCCGTCGATGCGTTTCTCCGCTACGGGAAAGGCCGGCACAAAGCCGCGCTGAACTTCGGTGACTGTTTCACCTACGCGCTTGCCGAAGAACTCGGCCTACCCATCCTGTGCATCGGCAACGATTTCGTTCAAACAGACCTCCCGGTTCTCCGACCGCCCGCGGCATGAACGAATCCGCCCCACTCCTCCGCGAGGTCTTTCCGGATCTCGCGGCGGAATTGAGCACGCTGTTGACGGCCGAAGGAGAGACCGAACTGGCGATCAGCGTGCATGATCTACGGCTCGTCGACGAATGCCGCTGCGAAGACGATTTCTGCCAAAGTCTGCGCACCGCAGATCATCCCGCGGGCGAGCCCTATCCCGCCGGGCACCGGACCTTGGCCCTGTCGCCCGCAGCGGGGATGCTCACTCTCGATGTCGTGGACGGTCGGATCATGTACGTCGAGGTGCTGTACCGAGCACCGCTGGCGCGCGGGGATTCCTGAGTGCGCTCAGATTCCGACGAGGTCGTCGGCGTGAATCACGGGACGGCGCATGGTTTCCGGAAGGTCCGTGGTGGAACGGCCGAGCATTGTCGATAGCTCGGTGCTGTCGTATTCGACTACACCGCGCGCCACGACCCGATCGTCCGCGGCGACCAGATCGACGACGTCGCCACCGGAGAACTGGCCCCGGACAGCGGTGATGCCTGCGGCCAGCAGCGAACGGCGGCGCTCGGCGACAGCCTGCACGGCGCCGTCGTCCAGGACCAGCGCACCGCGACTGTCGGCGGCGTGCCGGACCCAGAACTTGCGGGCCGACAGGCGAGTCGGCCGGGCGGCGAACGCGGTGCCGACCGTGCCGGAGGTCAGTGCGACGTCGGCTTCGGCGGCCGCGGCCAGCAGGACCGGAACCCCCGCGTCGGCGGCGAGGCGGGCGGCGGAGAGCTTGGAGGCCATGCCGCCGGTGCCCAGCGCGCCGCCGCTGCCGGCGATCACACCGTCGAGATCCGCGCTGCCGCGCACCTCGGGGATGAAGTTGGCGCCGCCCTTGCGCGGATCACCGTCGTAGAGGCCCTCGACATCGGAGAGCAGCACCAGGGCCTCCGCACCGACCAGGTGTGCGACCAGCGCGGCCAGGCGATCGTTGTCGCCGAACCGGATCTCCTCGGTGGCGACGGTGTCGTTCTCGTTGACCACGGCGACCGCGCCGAGCGAGCGCAGCCGATCCAGGGTGCGCTGCGCGTTGCGGTGATGTTCGCGCCGGGAGAAGTCGTCGGCGACCAGCAGCACCTGGCCGACGGTGCGGCCGTAGCGGGCGAACGAGGTGCCCCAGGCGTGCGCCAGCGCCAGCTGACCGACACTGGCGGCGGCCTGCTTGGTCGCCAGATCCCTGGGGCGAGTAGCCAAGCCGAGCGGCGCGAGCCCCGCGCCGATGGCTCCGGAGGACACCACCACCACGTCGGAGCCCGCGCGCATGCGCGCCTCCACCGCGTCGGCGAGCCGGTCCAGGCGCGCGGTGTCCAGCCCGCCCTGCAGACTGGTCAGCGCCGAGGAACCGATCTTGACCACGACGCTGCGCGCCGAGGCGATCGCCTGCCGCGCGGCACTCAGCCCGTCCGGTGAGACGGCCGCCGAGAACTCCGAATTCACCTGCGTCACAATCGAACTCCCTTACCGCGATCGAACCCCGGGGCGCTGCGCGCCGGACCCGGCGGACTACTACTTCGTGTCCCGCTTGATCTCGTTGCCGTCCTCGTCGATCAGACCGCGCCGTACCCGCGAGGCGTGCTTGCGTTCGGCGGCGCTGATCCGGTCGTCCTGCTCCAGCCGCAGATCGGTGCCGCGACCGGTGGGCACCATGTCGACGCCCGCCGAGATCGCCGGCTCCCACTCGAAGGTGACATCGCCGATGGTGACCGGCGCGCCCGGCTCGGCGCCCTTTTTGACCAGCGCCTCCTCGACGCCGAGGCGAGCCAGCCGGTCGGCCAGGTAGCCCACGGCCTCGTCGTTGTCGAACTGGGTCTGCTTGACCCACCGCTCGGGCTGCACGCCCCGCACGATGAAGCCGCCTTCCTCGTCGGGATCGACCAGGACGGTGAAGCCGGGCGCGTCGGTGGCGATCGGCCGGATCACCGGGCGCTTGGGCGCGGCCTTCGGGTGCGCCTCGCGGTACTCGCGCACCATGGCGGCGAGCGCGAAGGTCAAGGGGCGCAAGCCCTGCCGGGTCACCGCGGAGATCTCGAAGACCGGCCAGCCGCGCGCCGTGAACTCGGGGGTGACCATTTCGGCCAGCTCTTTGCCGTCGGGAACGTCGGTCTTGTTGAGCACGACCACGCGCGGGCGGTCGGCCAGATCACCGAGACCGGAATCGACGGCGAGTTCGGATTTGTAGGCGGCGAGTTCCGCCTCCAGCGCGTCCACGTCGGACACCGGGTCGCGCCCCGGCTCCAGGGTGGCGCAGTCGACGACGTGCGCGAGCACCGCGCAGCGCTCGAGATGGCGCAGGAAGTCCAGGCCCAGGCCACGGCCCTCGCTGGCGCCCGGGATCAGGCCGGGCACGTCGGCGATGACGAAGGTGGTGTCGCCGCTCTGCACCACACCCAGGTTCGGCACCAGGGTGGTGAACGGGTAGTCCGCGATCTTCGGCTTGGCGGCCGACAGCACCGAGACCAGCGAGGACTTACCGGCCGACGGGAAACCGACCAGGCCGACGTCGGCCAGCGACTTCAGTTCGAGGATCAGATCCCCGGCCTCACCCTCCTCGCCGAGCAGCGCGAACCCGGGGGCCTTGCGCGCCTTGGAGGCGAGCGCCGCGTTGCCCAGACCGCCGCGGCCACCGCGCGCGGCGATGTACTGGTTGCCCGCGCCGACCAGGTCCGCGAGCACCTCGCCGTCCCGGCCCAGCACCATGGTGCCGTCGGGAACCTTCAGCACCAGCGGTTCGCCGCGCTTGCCCTCGCGGTTGCTGCCCTCGCCCGGCTTGCCGTTGCCGGCCTTGGCGTGCGGGTGGAAGTGGAAGTCCAGCAGCGTGTGCACGTTGGAGTCGACCTCGAGGATCACATCCCCGCCGTTGCCGCCGTTGCCGCCGTCCGGGCCGCCGAGCGGCATGAACTTCTCCCGGCGCACGGACGAGCAACCGTGTCCGCCCTTGCCTGCGCTCACATGAAGCACGACGCGGTCGATGAATTTGGACATGAGCCGAATCATCCTCCTTCTGGCTCAACGTCCCCTGAGGGACAGGCACTGCGGACACAACCAACTTGTGAACAGCAAAGCGGGCCAGGGCTTACACCCTGACCCGCTGTCGCGTCTGTGTAGGTCAGGAGCGAAGCCCCTCACCCACGAGTGGAGCTTCAGGCCTGAGCCGGCTCCGGGGTAACGATGTTGACGGTCTTGCGGCCACGCTTGGTGCCGAACTCGACCGCGCCCGCGGCAAGCGCGAACAGGGTGTCGTCGCCGCCACGGCCGACGTTCACGCCGGGGTGGAAGTGGGTGCCGCGCTGGCGGACCAGGATCTCGCCGGCGTTGACCTTCTGGCCGCCGAAACGCTTGACGCCGAGTCGCTGGGCGTTGGAATCGCGCCCGTTCCGCGAGCTGGACGCGCCCTTCTTGTGTGCCATAGCTGAATTCTCCTCGGTAAGTCTTACTTGATGCCGGTGACCTTGATGACCGTCAGCGGCTGACGGTGACCCTGGCGCTTGTGGTAGCCGGTCTTGTTCTTGAACTTGTGGATGCGGATCTTCGGGCCCTTGGTGTGCTCGACGACCTCAGCGGCCACGGAGACCTTGGCCAGCTTGTCGGCGTCGGTGGTCAGGTCGGATCCGTCGACCACGAGAACCGGGGACAGCGCCACGGCGGAGCCGGGCTTGCCTTCGATCTTCTCGACCTTCACCAGGTCACCGACCGCGACCTTGTACTGCTTTCCGCCGGTCTTGACGATTGCGTACGTTGCCATCGGTCGGCTTCCTCCACTCGAATGATGTCTGCTCGTGCTTGTTCACGTCGCAGGGTGCGACGCACACACTTTCTTGGCTGGTTGCTGCACGGGGCGCGGAATCTGTCAGTACTTCACAGCGCGCATCGCCAGGCAGCGACCGACCAAGGCTACCAGACCTGGGGTGCGGGACCCAATTCGCGGGTCCCGCACCGATCTGGCAACCCCGGCTTACTCGTCGACGGGCGGACCCGCCGGGCGACCGACCGCCCGCCGCCGCGGCTTGCGCTGCAGCAGCTCGCTCGGCACCGGTTCGGCCGCGAAGTCGACCACCGGCGTCGCGGGCTCGTCCGTGCTGGACAGCACGAACACCGCGCCCGCGCTGTCGGCCGCCGGAGCGGCGGCCGAGCGGGCCACCCGCCTGCGGCGAGCCGGGCGAGCTTCGGGAGCCTCCGGCACACCGTTGGCAACCGCGCGGTCCGCGGCCTTGCCGGCTGCTTCGTCGGCCACCGGCTCCGGAGCTGCGCCGGCTGCGGGCGCAGTGGAATTGTCCGCCACCGGCTCATCGGCCTTCGCCGACTCGACGGCCGCATCCTGGACCGGTACAGCGGCCGCCGCAGCTGCGGCCGACTCGGCAGCTGTATCAACCGACGCCTGCCCGGTCGCCCTGGCCGCCGATCGCCGGCGACCCCTGCCCGACGTCTGCTCGGCACCCTGCGCCGAGCGCTGTCGACCGCTCTCCGCCGGGGCCTGCTCAGCCGGCGCCTGCCGGTCCCCCGCGGCCGGGGCCTGCTCAGCCGGCGCCGGCACGTTCCCGGCTTCCGGCTGCTCGGGCGCCCGCGCCGCGACCGCCTCGACCCCGGGCTCCCCGACCTCCTCGGCGACCGTTGCCACGGCCTCCTCGGACACGGCCACCACCTCGTCGGCGGCGTCCTCCTCGGGCACGGCCGTGACCGCGTCGTCCTCGTCGTGTTCGTGGTGCGCGGCCATGGCCAGCGCCACGGGGTGCGCCCGCTTGACCGCGATCTGCTCGTCGGTCTCCGCGTCCTCGTCGACCGGGGTGGTCGCGGGGGCGGCGGCCGGTGCGGCGCTCGCGGTGTTCTTGTCCCGCCCGCGACGCCGGCGCGAACCCGACTCCTTGCGGTTCGCACCGTCGTCCGAACCGGACGACGACGACGGCTCCACCGGGTAGTTGTGCACCAGGATGCCGCGGCCGTGGCAATGCTCACAGGTCGTGGAGAACGCCTCCACCAGGCCGGTGCCCAGCTTCTTGCGCGTCATCTGGACCAGGCCGAGCGAGGTCACCTCCGACACCTGGTGCCGGGTGCGGTCGCGGCCCAGCGCCTCGGTGAGGCGGCGCAGCACCAGATCCCGGTTGGATTCGAGCACCATGTCGATGAAGTCGACGACGATCATGCCGCCGATATCGCGCAACCGCATCTGGCGCACGATCTCCTCGGCCGCCTCCAGATTGTTGCGGGTGACCGTCTCCTCCAGGTTGGAGCCGCCCGCGCCGGTGAACTTGCCGGTGTTGACGTCGACGACCGTCATCGCCTCGGTGCGATCGATCACCAGGGTGCCGCCGGAGGGCAGCCACACCTTGCGATCCAGAGCCTTGGCCAGCTGCTCGTCGATGCGGTACGTCTCGAAGACGTCCACGCCGTTGTTCTCGTGGCGCTGCACGCGGTCGAGCATGTCCGGGGCGACGGTGCGGACGTAATTCTCCACCGTGCTCCAGGAGCGTTCGCCCTCGATGACGAGCTTGGAGAAATCCTCGTTGAACAGGTCGCGCACGACCTTGACCAGGAGATCGGGCTCCTCGTACAGGGTCTTGGGGCTGTTGCCCTTGTCGGCGGCCGCCTTCTCGATGGTCCGCCACGCGGCTTGCAGCCGCTCCACGTCGCGAGCCAGCTCGTCCTCGGCGACGCCCTCGGACGCGGTGCGGATGATCACGCCCGCGTCGGCGGGCACGATGTCGCGCAGGATCTCCTTGAGCCGCTTGCGCTCGGTGTCGGGCAGCTTGCGGCTGATCCCGGTCGAGGTGCCGCCCGGCACGTACACCAGGAAGCGACCGGCCAGGCTGATCTGGGTGGTCAGTCGGGCGCCCTTGTGCCCCACCGGGTCCTTGGACACCTGCACCAGCACCTGATCGCCGGGCTTGAGCGCCTGCTCGATCTTGCGCTCCTTGCCGCCGAGCCCGGCGGCCTCCCAGTTCACCTCACCGGCGTAGAGCACGCCGTTGCGGCCGCGGCCGATGTCGACGAACGCCGCCTCCATGGAGGGCAGCACGTTCTGCACCTTGCCGAGGTAGACGTTGCCCACCATCGACGCGGAACCGGTGTTGGTGACGAAGTGCTCGACCAGGATGTCGTCCTCGAGGACGGCCACCTGGGTGGTGATCGGGTGATCGCCCCCGCCGACGCCGGCGAAGTGCTTCTCGCGCACCACCATCACCCGGTCCACCGCTTCGCGGCGGGCCAGGAACTCCGACTCGGTCAGGATCGGCGGACGCCGGCGACCGGCCTCGCGGCCGTCGCGCCGGCGCTGCCGCTTGGCTTCGAGCCGGGTGGACCCGGTGATGCCCTGGACCTCGTCGACGTTGCCGCGGTTGCGGCTCTTGTTCCGGGGTTCGCGCTCGTGCACGACCGTGTTCGGCGGATCGTCGTCGGCGGCGGACTCGCTGTCGCCACCCTCGCCGCCGACCTTGCGGCGGCGGCGACGCCGCCGGCGCCGGGTCGAACCCTCGGCGTTCGACTCGTCGTCGTCGTTGTCAGCGTCGTTGTCGGCGTCGGAGTTGTCGGCGCCCTCGCTCGTGTCGGCGGACTCGGCGGCGCTCTCCTCGTCGGAGTCACCGTCCTCGCCCTCGTTCTCGGCGTGCTGCTCGCCCCGGCCCCGGCCGCGACCGCGACGGCCCCGGCGGCGGCGGCGCGGCTGATCGCCGTCCTCGTTCTGATCGGTGTCCTCGGCGTCGGCGGCCGTATCCTCCTCGACCTCGTCGGTCTCGGCGGGCGGCTCTTCGACCTTGCGCTCTTCGGAGCGGCGCGAGCGGCGCTGCTTGCGGACCTGCTCGACCGCCGAGGCGTCCGGCGGCAGGAACAGCGGCGCGGCGACGTTCGCGGCCTCGAACACGGCCGCTTCGGTGGTCTGCGGTTCCACCCGGTCCACGTGGGTGAACAGCTGCACCGAGGGCTGGTGGGCGGGTTCGGTGGAACCGCTGCCCGGGTTCGGCACGCCGTGCACCGGGTCGGGCGCGGAGAAGAGCAGCCCCGGCTGCGCGGGCGCGGCCTCGGGCTCCGCGGCGGGAGCGGGGGTTTCGGTCTCGGGTTCGGCGAGCGCGTCGCGCACGGACTCCGCGACCGCCCGGTCGACGTTCGACTGCGCGCTCCGCGCGTCGGAACCCAACTCGGTGAGTTTGGCCAGGATGCGTTTGCTCGTCACTCCCAGCCGCTTGGCAAGTGCATGAACTCGGATTCGCTCCGGCAATTGATCGGCATCCTGTGATGTTGTTTCCAGCGGCTCTTGATCGGCCACGAAGTCTCCTCGGGCCCCCGGGCGCGTCCCTCCCGGTATGGAGTAACGCGGCCGACGCGGGGGCACTGTCCGTCCACCTCACACCGGTGGTGCGAGGTCCTGTGGTCTCGCCCCGCGTGCCCGGTTACCGCCAACGGTTCTCGTCGGTCGGGCTCACTGGTCACGCGGCGCCTGGCTGTTGGCTGAACTCCGCGGGGTGAGCGTTCATCCAGCATGCCGACGCGAACACCCCCGCCCCAAGTGGGCGCGGACATCCGTGGCAGCGATGATCGGCATCGAACCGCGGTGTCATCCGGTTACCCGGCACCGATAACTCGCGTACCTGCGCGAATAGTCGGCGCCCGTGGCAACCACTGCCAGTATCCCACACCGGGCACCGCTCGTTCGCCATCGGCGCAGACTCGATGCGCCGATGGCGACCGTTCAGCGCACCCGGTGCGCGGACCGGATCAGGCCGGGAATTCCGGGAACCAGAGGGCGATCTCCCGCTTGGCGGATTCCGGCGAATCGGAGCCGTGCACCAGGTTGTACTGGGTTTCCAGGCCGAAGTCGCCACGGATGCTGCCGGGCACGGCCTTTTCCACCGGATCGGTGCCGCCGGCGATCTGACGGAAGGCCGCGATGGCGCGCGGACCCTCCAGAATGGCCGCCACGACCGGCCCGGAAGTGATGAACTCGATCAGCGAGCCGAAGAACGGCTTCTCGGCGTGTTCGGCGTAGTGGGCCTTGGCCACCTCGTCCGACACGTTCTTCTGCTCGAGGGCAACGACCTTGAGGCCCTTGCGCTCGATCCGGGCGAGGATCTCGCCGGTCAAGCCGCGCGCAACGCCGTCCGGCTTGATGAGTACCAACGTCTGCTCAGTCACGGCGACAGCATAGTGGGCGCCGTCGAACGCTGTTCTCCCGCTGCCCGCATCTCCCGGGCAACCGTCCGGCTCACTCCGCGGAGCGCCGCATCCGCTGGCTCGGCAGCAACCCCGCCTCCATGCGGCGGCGCACGTCGTTGCGCAGGATCACGATGAATCCCCACACCACCGCGAACAGCACGCCGATGACGCCGATCGAGGGGTGGAAGAACACCCCGAGCAGCACCAGCACCTGCAACCCGAGGTTGAACCGCAACGCCCAGGGGCGGCCCTGCAGTCCGGCGCCCAGGATCATCACCAGGGCCAGCACCACGCAGTAGGTGCCCGAGACCCAGGTGACCCCGCCGCCGACGCTGCCCAGTACCGGCAGGGCCAGCAGCACCACGATGGCCTCGAGGATCAGGGTGCCCGCCATCACTCCGCGGAATCCCTTCCACGGATCGTTCGCGGGGGCGGGGACGGTTTCCTCGGCTTCAGTCACAGCCAACACCTTTACGCTGGGTTCTTTCCGAACAGGGAGCGGGCCGCGCCCGCGGTGACGACCGAACCGGTCACCACGACGCCCGCGCCGGAGACCATCTCCCCCGCCTCACCCGCTTCCTCGGCGAGCGCGATGGCGGTTTCCAGCGCGTCGGGCAGGGTGTCGGCGGTGACGACGCGTTCGTCGCCGAAACGCTGCACCGCGAGGTTGGCCAGGCTGTCGACGTCCAGGGCGCGCGGCGAGCCGTTGGTGGTGACGACGATCTCGTCGAACACCGGCTCCAATGCTTCCAGGATGCCGGCGGCGTCCTTGTCGGCCAGCACCGCCACGACGCCGATCAGCTTGCGGAAGTCGAATTCCGCGGTGAGGGTGGCCGCGAGCGCTTTCGCGCCGTGCGGGTTGTGCGCGGCGTCGATGAAGATGGTGGGCGCGCTGCGCATCCGTTCCATCCGGCCCGGACTGGCGACGCTCGCGAAGCCGGCGCGTACGGCCTCGAGGTCGAGCTGGCGGTCCTTGCCCGCCCCGAAGAACGCCTCGACCGCGGCGAGCGCGAGCACCGCGTTGCGGGCCTGGTGCTCGCCGTGCAGCGGCAGGAAGATCTCGTCGTAGACGCCGCCCAGGCCCTGTAATTCGAGTTGCTGGCCGCCGACGGCGATCTGGCGGGCCAGCACCCGGAACTCCGCGCCCTCGCGGGCGACGGCCGCGTCCACCTCGACCGCCCGGCGCAGCAGCACCTCCATCGCCTCGGGCTCCTGCTCGGCGATCACGGCGACGGTGTCGCGCGGGACCAGCAGGTCGTCCGGCGTGCGCTTGATGATGCCCGCCTTCTCCCCCGCGATGCTGGTGAGATCCGGGCCCAGGTAATCGGTGTGGTCCAGCCCGATCGGGGTGATCACGGCGACCTGACCGTCGATGACGTTGGTGGCGTCCCAGGTCCCGCCGAGGCCGGTCTCGACCACGGCGACGTCGACGGGCGCCTCGGCGAAGGCCGCGAACGCCATGCCGGTGAGCACCTCGAACTTGCTCATCTGCGGGCCGCCGGCGTCGGCGGACCGCTTGTCGATCATCTCGATGTAGGGCTGCAACTCCCGGAAGACCTCGACATACTTGCCCGGGGTGATCGGCTGGTCGTCGATGCTGATCCGCTCGGTCGCCAGCTGCAGGTGCGGGCTGACGACGCGGCCGGTGCGCCGGTGCAGCGCGGTGAGCAGGGCGTCGATCATCCGGGTCACCGAGGTCTTGCCGTTGGTGCCGGCGATGTGGATGGCCGGGTAGCTCTGCTGCGGCGAACCCAGCAGATCCATCAGGGTGGCGATGCGGGTGAGCGAGGGCTCGATCTTGGTTTCCGGCCAGCGCCGGTCGAGTTCGGCTTCCACCAGCGCCATTTCGGCCAGGTCCACCGGGGACGGGCCGGAGCTCAGTTCCGCCGCGGCGAACTGGCGCTCGGGTTCCGGGTTGTCGTCGTAGTCCAGGTCTTCCCCGTCGCTCACTTGCCCTCCAACTCGGTCAGGCGGGCCTTGATCCGGTCGACTTCGGCGCCGGCGACATCGCGCCGGCCCTTGATCTTGTCGACGACGTTCTCCGGCGCCTTGGCCAGGAAGGCCTCGTTGCCGAGCTTCGCGGTGGTCTGCGCCAGCTCCTTCTCGGCCGCGGCGAGATCCTTCTCCAGGCGCCGGCGTTCGGCGTCGAGATCGATGGAACCGGAGGTGTCGAGTTCGACGGTGACGGTGCCGGTGCTCAGGCGCACCTCCAGCGACGCGGTGGCCGCGAAATCGGCGCCCGGTTCGGTGAGGCGGGCCAGGTTCGCCACCGCGGCCTGCTGCGCGACGAGGTCCGCGCCGTCCAGGCCGAGCAGCTTGGCGGCCACCTTCTGCTTGTCGGCCAGGCCCTGATCGCTGCGGAAGCGGCGGATCTCGGTGATCAGGCGCTGGGTGTCGGCGATCCGGCGATCGGAGACCGCGTCGGCGGGCACACCGGAGACCGTGGGCCAGGACGCGATCACGATGGACTCGCCGCCGGTCAGCGCCTGCCACAGGGATTCGGTGACGAACGGGATCGCCGGATGCAGCAGGCGCAGCACCGAGTCGAGCACGTTGCCGAGCACGATGCGGGTGCCGGCCGCCCGTTCCTCGGACTCGGTGAACTGCACCTTGGCCAATTCCAGGTACCAGTCGCACATTTCGTCCCACGTGAAGTGGTACAAGCCCTCGAACGCCTTGTTGAACTCGTAGCGGTCCAGCGTCGCGTCCGTGTCGGCGATCACCTCGTCCAGGCGGTCCAGGATCCAGCGATCGGCGTCGGTGAGCATCTCGCGCGCGGGCAGCTCGCCCGGTTCGGCGCCGTTCATCAGCGCGAACTTGGTGGCGTTGAACAGCTTGGTGACGAAGCTGCGCGAGGCCGTCACGTGCGGGGTGCCGACCGAGAGGTCGCCGCCGGGCTGCGCGCCGCGCGCCAGGGTGAACCGGGTCGCGTCCGCGCCGTATTCGGTGATCCAGTCCAGCGGGTCGATGCCGTTGCCGCGCGACTTGGACATCTTCTTGCCGTGCTGATCGCGGATCAGGCCGTGCAGGAACACATCCTGGAACGGCACCTGCTTGTCCGTCTTTCCCGCGGCCAGCGCCGGGTCGTCGGTGACGAACATGCCGAACATCATCATCCGCGCCACCCAGAAGAACAGAATGTCGTAGCCGGTGACGAGCACGCTGGTGGGATAGAACTTGGCCAGCTCCGGGGTGGCGTCGGGCCAGCCCATGGTGGAGAACGGCCACAGGCCCGAGGAGAACCAGGTGTCGAGCACGTCCGGGTCCTGCACGTAGCCCTCGGGCGCCTGCTCGTCCGGGCCGACGCAGACGATCTCGCCCTCGGGGCCGTACCAGATCGGGATGCGGTGGCCCCACCACAGCTGCCGCGAGATGCACCAGTCGTGCATGTTGTCGACCCATTCGAACCAGCGCGGTTCCTGGCTGGCCGGGTGGATCTTGACGTCGCCGTTGCGCACGGCGTCGCCGGCGGCCTTGGCGAGGGTTTCCACCTTCACCCACCACTGCATGGACAGGCGCGGCTCGATCGGCTCGCCGGAGCGCTCGGAGTGGCCGACGCTGTGCGTGTACGGGTACTTGCGGGCGACGACGCGCCCCTCGGCTTCCAGCCGCAGGCGGATCTTCTCGCGCGCCTCGAAGCGGTCCATGCCGTCGAATTCGGTTCCGGTCCCGGCGATCTTGCCGGTCTCGTCCATGATCGTCGGCATGGGCAGGTTGTGGCGCAGGCCGAGCTCGAAGTCGTTGGGGTCGTGCGCGGGCGTGATCTTGACCGCACCCGAGCCGAATTCGGGATCGACGTAGTCGTCGGCCACGATCACGATCTGGCGGCCGGTGATCGGGTGGTACATGGTGCTGCCGACGAGGCTCCGGTAGCGCTCGTCGTCGGGGTGCACCGCGACCGCGGTGTCACCGAGCATGGTCTCCACCCGGGTGGTGGCCACGATCACATGCGGCTCGGCGTCGTCGAGCGAGCCGTAGCGCAGCGAGACGAGCTCGCCGTCGACGTCCTTGTAGTCCACCTCGAGGTCGGAGATGCCGGTCTTCAGCACCGGCGACCAGTTCACCAGGCGTTCCGCGCGGTAGATCAGGCCCGCGTCGTAGAGGCGCTTGAAGATGGTCTGCACGGCCCGCGAGAGGCCCTCGTCCATGGTGAAGCGGTCCCGGCTCCAGTCCACGCCGTCGCCGAGGTGGCGCATCTGGCCCTGGATCTGGCCGCCGGATTCGCGCTTCCAGTCCCAGACCTTGTCGATGAACAGCTCGCGGCCGAAATCTTCCTTCGTCTTGCCGTCGACCGCGAGCTGCTTCTCCACCACGGTCTGGGTGGCGATGCCCGCGTGGTCCATGCCCGGCAGCCACAGCACCTCGTAGCCCTGCATGCGCTTGCGGCGCGAGAGGGTGTCCATCAGCGTGTGGTCCAGGGCGTGGCCCATGTGCAGGCTGCCGGTGACGTTGGGCGGCGGCAGCACGATGGAGTAGGGCGGCTTCTCGCTGGACGGGTCGGCGGCGAAATATCCAGCGGCTACCCAGCGCTCGTACATCGCACTCTCTACCTGGCTGGGGTCCCAGCTCTTGGGCAGGGCGTCGGCACGATTCGGCTTATCAGAGGCTGCGCTGGTCACCCCGGCATTCTAGTTGTCGGCGCGGGGCCGATCGCCCGCGCCCCGAACGGGGGAAATACGGAAGGCGAAGTCTTCGGTGGATGAGGGACACCGAAGACTTCGCCTCCACAGCCGAGCTTACCGGCGATCCGAGGTCCGGCCGCGAATCCATAAGCAATTCTCAGCTTCTCGCGCCGACCGATAGCCGGGTGTGCCCGTCGACCAGCGCGTCGTTCAGCACCACCCGTCCGGCGCTCACCAGCGTGAGTCACCACATGGTGCGATCTCGGCAACAATAGTTGCCAAATGCGGGAAGCCGAGGTGCACTGGAGAGATGCAGAACGAACCAGGCATCGCGGGCGCCCTGGCCGGCATCGGCCCCCGGCTCAAGGCGCTGCGCACCCACCGTGACATCACCCTGACCGCGCTGGCCGAGACCACCGGCATCTCCAAGAGCACCCTGTCCCGCCTGGAGTCCGGGCAGCGCAAGGCCAGCCTCGAACTGCTGCTGCCGGTCGCGATGGCGTTGCAGGTGCCCCTCGACGAACTGGTGGCCGCGCCCAAGATCGCGGACCCGCGCGTGCACCCAACCGCTCGCAAGGTCAACGGCACCACGGTGCTCCCGCTGACCCGCCAGCCCGGGCCGTTGCAGGCCTACAAGATGATCATTCCGCCGGATCGCAGCGAGCCCGATCCGCGGGTGCACGAGGGCTACGAGTGGCTCTATGTGCTGTCCGGGCGGTTGCGGCTCATCCTGGCCGAGCACGACCTGATCCTCGGGCCCGGCGAAACCGCGGAATTCGATACCCGTCAACCGCATTGGTTCGGCAGCACCGGCGGCGCACCGGTGGAATTGCTCAGCCTGTTCGGCAGTCAGGGCGAGCGCATGCACGTGCGGGCCCGGCCGAAGAGTCGGCAGCAATCGTGATGCCCTCCACAAATTCGGGCAAAACCGGCAGGTCGGACGGGTAAAACCCCGGTGACCACCCGAAATCAGGTGCAAGTTCAGGGTTTTCCCGGTTGCCGAACCGTGGCGCTCTGGTGAACGCTAGGAGGGGTGAACCCCCCGCTCGACGCCCTACCGGTGCATTCGCCGGAGCCGCATTTCCCGGATCCCCGGTATCGCACGGCCTCCGCGCACACCGTGGCGCCCGACGCGATCCATGATCTCCGCGGCGCCACCATCGGCGAATTGCGTTACCCCGCAACCTCGGCGCTGATCTTCGCGGGCGTGCCGGGCGCGGGCAAGAGCACCGCGCTACGCATGTTCTTCGGCGCCACCGCCGAGCTGGAGACGCCGCCGCGGGGCCCGGCCGGATCCATCGTGATCGATTCCCAGCACACCCGGAATCGGTTGCGGCACAAGCTCGGCTGGCTGCCCTACCCGCTGTGGCGGCCGGTGGTGCACGTGGCCCACTACGCCGGGATCCGGGCGGCGCTGCGCGATGCGCGCGGGCCTGTCGTCATCCACGACTGCGCCACCTTCGGCTGGGCGCGCCGCCTGATCGCCCGCTGGTCGGCGGTCTACGGCCGCGAACTGCACCTGGTCATGCTCGACGTGCCGCCGACCGTCGCCCGCGCCGGGCAGTACGCCCGCGGCCGCCGCTCCAACGGGTTCTTCTTCTCGCTGCACTGCCGCCGCTGGCAGCGGATGATGGTGCGCCTGGCAGGTGAGAAGCCGCGCGCGCCGGTGCGTTCCGCGTCGGTGGTGCTCGCCGACCGGACCACGGTCAACCGGATGCACCGCGTGACTTTCGAAGCTGCCTGACGACGAGGCTCGCCAGGCGGCATCCCCCGACGCGGCTCGCCGCCGTGCACAGTCATCGGCGTCCAGCGTGGCGACGACCTCGACGTCGCCGCCCAGGCACGACCGCTCAGGGCACCAGCACCGTGAGCGCCCCGGGAACCGCACGCAACGTGACCGGGAGGCTCCCCGCGGGCTCGCCGTCCGCCGTGGCCGGCGCGCCCTCCGCGTCCAGTGTGACCGCCGCGACCCGGTATTGGACGGTCGCCGGATGGTCGATCCGCTTGCCCGCCGACAGCGCCGGGAGCAGCTTGAGCATCTCCAGCCGGGAGACCGCGCGGACCACGGTGATGTCGAGCAGGCCGTCGTCCGGTTCCGCGTCGGGGCAGATCAGCATGCCGCCGCCATAGGTGCGGGTATTGCCGATGGCGACCATGACGGCCTCGGTCTCGACGACGGTGTCGCCCGCCGGATTGTCCAGCGCGCCGGGGGCGACGCCGGTCAGCTCGATCCGGTACGGCACCGCGAGGCCGCCGGCCAGCTCGGCCAGCGCCGCGAAGCTGTAGCGGGAGGGGCCCTTGGGCCAGCGCATCCGGTTGGCGCGCAGCGTTACTCGCGCGTCGAACCCGGTGCCGGTGATGGTGGCGAACCACATCGGCGCGGCGCCCGCGGCTTCGATGCGCCCGAGATCCAGCACCCGGGTCCGCCCTGCCACGGCCAGATCCGCGGCGGCCCGGGGGTCGTCGGTGGGTACGCCGAGCGCCCGGGCGAGGTCGTTGCCGGTGCCGCTGGGGATCAGGCCGAGCGGGACGCCGGTCTGCGCGACGGCCGCCAGCATCACGTTCATCAGCCCGTCGCCGCCGACGCAGATCACCGCGTCGGGGCGGTCCGCGGCGGCGAGCGAATCCCGCACCAGCCGAACCGATTCCGCCGCCGAGGGCGCGCGGATCTCGGTGACCTCGACGCCGCGTTCGGCGAGCCGCGCGATGGCCGCGGCCGCGACATCGTGGCCCTTGCCGAGACCGGAGAGCCGGTTGGTGACGACGAGGGCGGAGGAGAGAGGTGACGCCGATGTCATCAGATCAGTTTTCCAGGGTTCAGGATGCCCGCGGGATCCAATTCCTGTTTCACCGCGCGCAGGACACGCACGCCCAGGTCGCCGACTTCGCTCGGGATCCACTGCCGGTGGTCGGTGCCGACCGCGTGATGATGGGTGATGGTGCCGCCGGCGGCCATGATCGCGTCACCCACCGCCTGTTTCGCGATGCCCCACTGCGCGATCGGGTCGTCGAGTTGCTTGGCCACGACGGTGAAATACAGCGAGGCCCCGGTCGGGTAGGTGTGCGAGATGTGGCACATCACCAGCGCCGGGGTGCCCTGCGCGGTGAGCGAATCCGTCAGTGCCGCAGTCACCTTCGCCTTGAGCCCGGCCAGGTTGGACCAGGTGGTCGCGGTCTCCAGGGTTTCGCACAGCACGCCGACGTCGAGCAGCGCGTCCCGCAGGTAGGGGGCCTGGAAGCGGCCGTGCTCCCACTGCTGGGCGGGGGGCTCGCCGAGCGCGGTGCCGCCCGCGGCGCTGAGCAGCGCGGAGGCTTCCGCGGAGCGGGCGGCGACGTGCGCCGCCGTGCCCTCGAAGGTCGTGATCGCCAGGCAGCCGGTGACGGCTTGGCCGCCGATGTCGCCGGAGCGGGCGAGGTTCAGGCCGGTCTCGGCCTCGTCGGACAGGCGCAGCACCGTCGGCGCGGCGCCGGCCTGCACGACCGTGCGCAGCGCGGCGGCGCCGGTGGCGAAGTCGGGGAACGACCAGGCCTGGTAGGCAATGGTTTCCGGCTTCGGGTGCACGCGCAGCATGACCTCGGTGATGACGCCGAGCGTGCCTTCGGAGCCGACGAACAGCTCGCGCAGGTCCGGCCCGGCCGCCGAGGCGGGGGCGCGGCCCAGCGTCAACGTCCCCATGGGCGTAGCGACTTTCAGGCGCTGGACCATATCGTCGAAGCGGCCGTAGCCGGCGGACGCCTGCCCGGAGGACCGGGTGGCGGCGAACCCGCCGATGCTGGCGAACTCGAAACTCTGCGGGAAGTGACCGAGCGAAAGTCCATGTGCGGCGAGCGATTCCTCCGCCTGCGGGCCGGTGAGGCCGGCGCCGAGGGTGGCCGTGCCGCTCACCGGATCGATCTCGGAGACCGCGGTCAGGCGGCGCAGATCCAGCGCGATCAGGGTGGCGAAGCGGCCGCGGACCGGGTCGACGCCGCCGACCACGCTGGTGCCGCCGCCGAAGGGCACCACCGCCATCTCGTGGGTGGCGCAGTATTCCAGCACCGCGAGCACCTGCGCGTGGTCGGCGGGAAAGACGATCGCGTCGGGGGCGTCCTGCGGGCCGTCGGCCCGGCGGCGGAGCAGATCCGGGGTGCTCTTGCCACCCGCGCGCAGCAGACGATCATGATGGTCGGTGGAGACGTTGGCCGCACCGACCACCGCGGCCAGCCCGCTCCGCTGGGCCGGCGTCAGCGCTGTCTCGCGGAGGGGGACCTCGCCCTCGGCGCGCCGCGCCACCGGATCACCGGAAACCCCGAAGACCTGGGCGAGCAGCCCCCGGATCTGCGCGGACAGTGGCTGCTGCCCGGCCGGGACGCCCCAGGCGTCCCAGACCATATCCGCCGCTCGCGGCGTGCCGCCCGGGTGCAGGACGGACTCGGATTCCGCTTCGGTGCGCTGCGTATCGACCATGCGTTACAGTTTGACATAGAGTGTCAAGCAGTAACGAGGAGACACATGTCCGAGCCCGTCACCGAACCCGAGCTGTCCGCCATCGACCTCGCGATCTTCGAGGCGGCCCGCGCCTGCGTCGAGGAGTTCGGCGTCCGCCGCACCACCCTCACCGAGGTGGCGCGCCGCGCCGGGGTCAGCCGGCCCACCGTCTACCGGCGCTGGCCCGACACCGGCGCGCTGGTCGCCGAGCTCCTGGTGCGCGAACTGCGCACGATCCTCGCCGCCACCATGCCCACCGCCGGGTCCGGCCGGGCCCGGCTGGTCGAGGGCATCGTCGCGGGCGCCGCGCAGATCCGCGCGAACCCGCTGTTCGGCAAGATCTTCCGCACCGACACCGACCTCATGCTCACCTACGTCTTCGGCCGCCTGGGCCGCAACCAGCGCACCCTGATCGAGCTCTTCGCCAGCGGTATCCGGGACGGCCAGCAGGACGGCTCCATCCGCGCAGGCGCACCCGACCAACTCGCCACCATGCTGCTGCTGATCGCGCAGTCGGCGGTGCAGTCCGCGGGGACGGTCGAACCACTGCTGGGCGGGGCGGCCCTGGACGGCGAACTGGCCGCCGCGATCGATGGTTACCTCCGTCCCGGGGCGGTGCCGGGATGAGGGACGGCCCAGGAGCGCCGCGGATCGACACATCATTCACCACCGGAAAGGCACTGCGATGACTGGTAATTCGGTTGCGAACTCCGCGTTGAACGCTCCGCGACGGGAGCGCGAGCTGCGCGAACTCGGCGACGCTGGTGAGATCGATCTGCTGGTCATCGGCGGCGGGGTCACCGGAGCCGGGGCCGCGCTGGACGCGGCGGCTCGCGGCTTGCGGACCGTGCTGGTGGAGCGCCACGATCTGGCGTTCGGAACCAGCCGGTGGAGTTCGAAGCTGGTGCACGGCGGGTTGCGGTATCTGGCGAGCGGGCAGGTCGGGATCGCGCACGAGAGCGCCGTCGAGCGCGGCATCCTGCTGCGCACCACCGCCCCGCATCTGGTGCGCCCGCTGCCGCAGGTGGTGCCGCTGCTTCCGGGCATCGGCGGCGCGCAGCGCGCTTTGATCCGCGCCGGGTTCGTGGCCGGAGATGTGTTGCGGCGCAGCGCCGGAACGCCGCCCGCGCTGCTCCCCCGCTCCCGGCGCGTCGCGGCCGCCGAGACGCTGCGGCTCGCGCCGACCGTGCGCCGGGAGGGCTTGCGAGGCGGGCTACAAGCCTGGGACGGGCAGCTCGTGGACGACGCACGCCTGGTGGTCGCGCTGGCGCGTACCGCGGCGGCCGCGGGCGCGAGCGTGCTGACCCGGGTGGAAGCCCTGGATGTCACCGGCGAGGGCGCCACTCTGCGCGACACCCTCACCGGGGAGACGCTGCGGGTACGCGCCCGCGCGGTGCTCAACGCCACCGGCGTGTGGGCCGACCAGGTCGATCCGAGCATCGAGCTGCGGCCCAGTCGCGGCACGCACCTGGTTTTCGACGCCGCCGCTTTCGGCGGGCTCAGCGCCTCGCTGACGGTGCCGGTGCCCGGGTCCACCAGCCGTTTCGTCTTCGCCTTCCCCGCCGCGCACGGCCGGGTCTACCTCGGCCTGACCGACGAGGACGCGCCCGGCCCGGTGCCCGACGAACCGAAACCCACCGACTCCGAGATCGACTTCCTGCTCGGCACCATCAATACCGCACTGCGTGAACCGCTGACCCGCAACGACATTCGCGGCTCCTACGCCGGCCTGCGCCCGCTGCTGAAGACCGGCGACGGCAGCACCGCCGACATTTCCCGGCAGCACGCGGTGCTGCACTCCCCCAACGGCGTCGTCACCATCGTCGGCGGCAAACTCACCACCTACCGCCAGATGGCCGAGGACGCCGTCGACGCCGCGATCACCGCGGGCCACCTCACCGCCGCACCGTGCCGCACCAAACGGCTGCCCCTGGTCGGCGCGGTATCCGGTGCGGCGCGCGACCGGATCGCCGCACCGCAACCACTGGTCGAGCGGTACGGCAGTGAGGCGCCCGAGGTACTCGCCGCCGGCAACCACCTGCCGGTCGCCCCCGGGATCGACGTGACCACAGCCGAATTCACCTTCGCGGTGACCCACGAGGGCGCACTGACCCCGGACGACCTGCTCGACCGCCGCACCCGCATCGGCTTGGTCCCGGAAGACCGCGCCGCCGCCCTACCGGCCGCCTCCTCCGCCTGCCTCACCACCTTGCACTGATCGGGCGGCGATCGGAGGACGGTCGTCGCCCCGGGCAGCTAGGCACGGCACCTACGCGCGCGGCCTGCCCGCCACATCGTGCGCTGGCGCGTAACCCTTTTCCAGCCAGCCGAGAGTCCAATCGGCCAACTCGTCGCGGCGCACACATGCTCGCGGCCTGCATGCGCTCGCCGCATCACCCCACTCCGATCAGCCGAAGCCGGTCGGCGCGCATACAGGCACACGGCCAGCGGCCAGGCCGCTAGCGGATTCGGCCGCGCCCAGCTCGACCAGTTCCGCGTAGCGGATCACGCGCGGGAGGCACTTCGAGCCGGGGTCTCGCCGGTCGAACCCTCCTCCGGTCAGCCGAAGACCCAGTCCGCCAATTCGGCGCGCATGCAGGCGCGCGGCCAGCGGTCGAGGCCGTGGGCGGATTCGGCGGCGCGCAGTTCGCGCAGACCCGGAGTTTCCTCAGCGAGGGTCAGGTACCGGAAGCCGAGGCGCTCGTAGTAGGGGCCGTTCCAGGGCACCTCGGTGAAGGTGGTCAAGGTGATCGCCTGGAGGCCACGGGTTTTCGACCAGTGGACGGCGTGATCGATCAGGCCCTTGCCGAGGCGCTGGCCGAGGAATTCCGGATCGACCGAAACCTGATCGATGTGGGCGTTGCCGTCGACCAAACCCAGGACCAGATAACCGATCGGGCGATCCTCCGCGTTCGGGTGCACCCAGGCGCGACCGGCCTGCTGGAATTCCCGCAGCGTGGACAGGGCGGGTGGGTCGTCGTCGGCGACCGCCTGCATTCCGATGTCCGCGAACGGTTTTCCGGCCGCCCGCTCGATCTCCTGGAGTACCGGCAGGTCGGCTTCGGTCGCCGACCGGATGTTCCGCATGACCGATCCTGGCACGGAATCACCCTGCGGGCGTAGCGAGTATTCCGTTGATCAGCACGCGCTGCGCCCAGGACTCCCGCGCGTCGCCGCCGGTGAGCATGTGCTCGCGCAGGCCCACGATCATCGGATAGCGCTCCGCGGGTAGCTCGTCGAATTTCTGCTGCGCGGCGGCGAGGGTGCTCTCCTCGGTGCCGCCCTTGACGTTGTAGGCGCTCTGCTCGGCGGCCTGCGCGGTGATGTAGAGGTAGAGCAGATCGACGGCCCACGAGTTGGTCCGGGCGTCGAGCCCGCCCTCGGCGAGCAGCCCGAGCATGCGCTCGATGAGGACCAGCGCGTTGGGGCTGGTCGGGATCGATCCGAGCGCCACCAGCGCGAGTCCCTCGTGCCGGCTCATCACGGCGATGGCGGAATGGATCAGCGCGTCCAGCCGCTCGCGCCAATCGCCGTCCTCGGGCTCGGGCACGGTGGCGAGCACGTCATCCAGCATGGCCGCCATCAGGTCGTCGCGGTTGGCGACGTAGACGTAGAGCGAGGCCGCGCCGGTGTCGAGATCCTGGGCGACACGGCGCATGGTGAGCGCGCCGAGGCCCTCACGGTCGAGGATGCGCAGCCCGGTCTCGACGATGACCTCGCGACTGAGCGGCGCTTTCGCCGGACGGGCGCGGCGGCTGACGGGTGCACTCATGAGACCGAGCATACGCGCCGACGAACAGCGTTTGATACGAACAGTGTTCGTGTCGGAGGGGCCGGGCGGCGCGAGCCATGCGCGCGGCTGGGCAACCGCTCGCACCTGAGCATTCCCAGCGCGGACAGCGCGCAATCATTCGCGCAGATTTCCCCCGCATGGCTACTGAAGATCAGCCGATTTCGCCGCATGGCTGCTGGAGATCAGCGGCGTCCTTCCCAGGCGCCTCGCGGCCGATGCCCAGCCCCCTTGCCGATTCGAGCACCGGTCTCCCGGCAGTGCCGTGCGCGCAATGGGTTCCGGAACACCGCGATGTCTTCGCCGCGCGCGGATGATTCTCATCACCGCAGGCCGCACCGGATCCTCGACCGAGTGCGGCGGCGCTGTCGCCGAATTCGCACCGCACGCGGCGGTCCGGCGGTTCCCCGGGCGCGTCCGCGCATCCGCTCACAGGCCGGACCGCACCCATTCCGACGCCCTATGCTGGACGCCGGTATGAGCGTGCGTGGCCACCGAATCCGCCGCTCGTGCCGCGGTGCGCCGACGCGGCGCGGGCAGGTGCTGGAAGGAGGCGAGGGGTGGTCAAGAACCCGTCGACCGTAGGAATCGCACCGGGCGAAGGTCTGATCGCACGCTTCGGCGAGGTCGTGATCTACCTGGGTGGCGAAACCGCCGCAACCGACCGGATTCTCGGCGCGATCGAGGCCGTCGCCGCGGGCGACCACCCCGGTGCGGCGATCGTGCAGCGGCTGGCGGCCGTCATCTTCGTCGGCGGCTCGGAGCCGCCGCCGTTCGGCCTGGTCGCCCCCACCTCCGACGGCACCGTGATCCTGCTGCGCGGCCCGCTCATCGCCGAAATCCAAGGGGCGGAAGGCACCCGGCGACTATCCGGCGCCCGCGCCTTCACCTGGGTCGACGAGATCGTGCGCGAACCCATCCGCCGCATCAGCGTCAGCGGCAACATCGACATGCCCGTGCATCCCCGCTCGAACCTGGGCGACGGCATCGTCCCCGGCGGCGGTTTCGAATTCCGCATCGGCCTGCGCCGCGCCGGCAAACGCCCGGCCCAGCGCACCGCCCCGAAACCCCGAACCCCGGAACCGGCACAGACCATGCCCGCCGGATTCGACGCCCTGGACGCCTACGACGAACCCACCGTCCCCGACCGCACCGACGCCCCCCGCCGAAGCCGCGCAGCCCTCGACACCGGCCGCGCACCCTCGCCCGCGGAGGGCGGAAACCCCGGACAAGCACCGGATCCCGCCCTCGGCCGCACCACAGGCAACAACCGCAGTGCGAGCCCCGGCCACGCCTCGGATTCCGGTCGCAATCGGACCATCGGCACCGGCTCCGAACGCACACCGGACTCCGCTCCCTACCAAGTCGCCGCTTCCGCATCTGGCCGGACACCGGCCGGGGTCGGCGATTTCCCGGACCGGGTCGCGCAAGGCGAACGGCCGGACACCCGAGCCGCCGAACCTGCTCTCGCCGCCGACTCGGACGCACGCGGCGATCTGACCGAAACCTCGGGACCGCACGTATCACCAGCCACCTCGGCCGACCGCGCGGTGACTTCCAGCGCGAACCGAGCATCGATATCCCCGGGCGACCACGCGGCCGCTTCCAGTCCCGGCAGAGCACCGACATCCGCGGCCGAGCACGCGGCGACCTCGAGTCCCAGCCGTCCATCGGCGACCCCGGCCGAGGGCACACCCGGCACAGCACCTGCATCCAGCGCCGAGCAGACAGACACCCCGGGTCCCGGCCGATCCCCGGCCGACCGGCCTGTGCTCAGCAAGTCGTCGACCAGTCGCCGGAAGCCCGCGGATTCCGGTGGCGCGGAAACCCTCGGCTTCGACGCCGCGGACGACTCCGCCCGATCCCCGGCGACCGGTCTGGAGCGGGTCGAGAACCGGGCGCCCTCGGACCGCGCGGAAATCTCGGGCCCGGGGCGCGCACCCCGGCGTCCCGCGGATCTCGCCGCCGCCGACGGACCGACCGCCAAGTCCGAGGGTGGGCGGGCCGAGCCGGCGAGCACGGCCGCTATGCCGAAGGCCTGGTCGCAGGTGCCCGACTCGGATCCGGTTGTCCCGCAGCCGAATCCGCTGCCCGAGCCGCCGCGCCCACCGGCCGCGCCGCCCACCGGGCGTGGCTCCTCGACCGGTGCGCTGGTCTTCGGCGATTCCACCTATCCCCTGGACCGGCCCTATGTCCTGGGCCGCAGCCCGTCGGCCGACGATTCGGTGCGCACCCGGGCGGCGGCGCCGTTGCAGGTGCCGCGCGACCGGCACGTCTCGCGGGTGCACGCCTATGTGACTCCGGAGCGCGGCAAGGTCTTCGTGCGCGACGCCGGGACGCCCGCGGGCACGTTCATCGCCGCGCCGGGCGCCGAGCAGTGGACCCGCATCGGCGCGGCCGCGACCGAACTGCCGCCGGGCTGGAGTATCCGGATCGGCGAGCGCATCGTCACCTATCGCGCGGCCGAACGCCGTTCGGCGGTACCGAAGATCTTGCAGAAGCGCCGCTGACTGGGGTTGCTGGCGATAACTGGCCCGATGAGAGGACAATATCGACCATGCATCGCAGCGGTCCCGGACAGGACATCGACGAGTCGGCCCTGAGCGTGACGCCGCCGAAGCAGCGGGCGGCCGGCCTCACCGCCGTGGCCGTCTCGCTGAAGCGCTCGGTCGAGGAGATGGGCGTCCTCCGGACGGCCCGCACCCTGGCCCGGGTCAATCAGGTGCACGGGTTCGACTGCCCGGGGTGCGCCTGGCCGGAGCCGACGGGGCACCGCCGCCCCGCCGAGTTCTGTGAGAACGGCGCGAAGGCCGTTGCCGAGGAGGCGACGCTGCGCACGGTCACGCCCGAGTTCTTCGCCACCCATTCGATCGACGATCTGGAGAACAAGTCCGGCTACTGGCTGGGGCAGCAGGGCCGGATCACCCACCCGATGGTGCTGCGCCCCGGCGCCACGCACTACGAGCCGATCGACTGGGACGACGCCTACGGTCTGATCGCGACGGAGTTGCGCGCCTTGGCTTCTCCGGACGAGGCGATCTTCTACACCTCCGGCCGCACCGCCAACGAGACGGCGTTCCTGTACCAGCTGCTGGTCCGCAGTTTCGGCACCAACAATCTGCCGGATTGCTCGAACATGTGCCACGAGTCCTCGGGCGCGGCGCTGAACAGCTCGATCGGCATCGGCAAGGGTTCGGTGTCGATCGATGATTTCGGCAAGGCCGATCTGATCATCGTGGCGGGCCAGAATCCGGGCACCAATCACCCGCGCATGCTCAGCGCGCTGGCGGGCGCGAAAGCCAACGGCGCCAAGGTGATCGCGGTCAATCCGCTGCCCGAGACGGGCCTGCTCGGCTTCCGCGATCCGCAGACGGTGCGGGGCATGACGACCGGCGTCGCGATCGCCGACGATTTCCTGCAGATCCGGCTCGGCGGCGATCTCGCGCTGTTCCAGGGCCTGGCCCGGCTGCTGTTCGAGGCCGAGGATCGCGCGCCCGGCACGGTGCTGGACCGGGATTTCGTCGACGCCCACTGCGCCGGGTTCGACGACTACGAGCGGCACGCCCGCGCGGTCGATCTCGACGCCGTATTCGAGGCGACGGGGCTCACCCGGGCCGAACTCGACCGCACCGCAACACTGTTCGCCGGCGCCGAACGCATCATCATCTGCTGGGCGATGGGCCTGACCCAGCAGGTGCACGGTGTCGCCACCATCGAGGAGGCGACGAATCTGCTGCTGCTGCGCGGCATGATCGGCAAGCCCGGCGCGGGCGTGTGCCCCGTGCGCGGCCACTCCAACGTGCAGGGCGACCGCACCATGGGTATCTGGGAGAAGATGCCCGCCGCCTTCCTGGACGCGCTGGACCGCGAATTCGGCATCGCCAGTCCGCGCGCGCACGGCCTGGACACCGTCGATTCGATCCGCGCGATGCGCGCGGGCCGCGCCAAGGTGTTCTACGGCATGGGCGGCAACTTCGTCTCCGCCACCCCCGACACCGCGGTCACCGAGGCCGCGCTGCGCGGCTGCGGGCTCACCGTGCAGGTGTCGACGAAGCTCAACCGCAGCCACGTCGTGCACGGGCGCACCGCGCTGATCCTGCCCACCCTGGGCCGTACCGACGCCGATGTACAGTCCGGCGCGAAACAGCAGGTTTCGGTGGAGGATTCGATGTCGATGGTGCATCTGTCCACCGGGCGATTACACCCGGTCAGCGAGCACCTGCGCAGCGAGGTCGCGATCGTGTGCGAGCTGGCCCTGGCCTTGTTCGGCCCGGATCATCCGGTGCCCTGGGATCGCTACCGGCGCGACTACGACAAGATCCGCGACGCCATCGCCCGCGTGGTCCCCGGCTGCGCCGACTACAACCGCCGCGTCCGCGAGCGCAACGGCTTCGTGCTGCCGCACCCGCCCCGCGACGCCCGCGAATTCCGAACGGCCACAGGTAAAGCCAATTTCGCCGTGAGCCCGCTGCACTGGCTTCCGGTGCCGCCGGGCCGGCTGATCCTGCAGACGCTGCGCAGCCACGATCAGTACAACACCACCATCTACGGTCTCGACGACCGCTACCGCGGCGTGCACGGCGGCCGCCGCGTGATCCTGGTGCACGCCGACGACATCGCCGAATTCGGTTTCGCGGACGGCGATCTGGTGGACCTGATCTCGGAGTGGACCGACGGCTCCGAACGCCGGGTCACCGGCTTCCGCCTCGTCGCCTACCCGACCCCGCGCGGCAACGCCGCCGCCTACTATCCCGAGACCAACCCCTTGGTGCCGCTCGATCACGTTGCGGCCCGGTCGAATACGCCCGCCTCCAAGGCGGTGACGATCCGACTGGAGCCGCACGCGCACGTCGGTGCGCAATCGTGAGCCGGGTCACCGCCCGCCGTCCCACCCTGCGTATCACCGAGGCGGGCGCGATCAAGCGCCCGGACACGCTCGCCGTCGAGGAGCCGCTGGAGATCCGCCTGGACGGGCAATCGCTGACGGTCACCATGCGCACGCCCGGCGCCGACATCGATCTGGTGCACGGATTCCTGTTGAGCGAGAACATCATCGGCCACGCCGAAGACATCGTCAGCGCCCGGTACTGCGCGGGCACCGACGAGAACGGCCAGAACACCTACAACGTGCTCGACGTCCAGCTGCGCTCCCCCGCGAGGGTGCGCCCGCGCGGTTTCCTGACCACCGGCGCGTGCGGCCTGTGCGGCAAGACCGCGCTGGACGAGGTTCGGTCCCGGACCCGCTATCCGATTCCGGCCGACGGGCTCACCGTCGCCGCCGCGACCCTGGCGGCGATGCCGCGAACCCTGCGCGCCCGGCAGGCCGTCTTCGACGCCACCGGCGGCCTGCACGCGGCCGGACTGTTCACCGCCGACGGCACGCTGCTCGCGCTGCGCGAGGACATCGGCAGGCACAACGCCGTGGACAAGGTGCTGGGCTGGGCGCTGCGCGAAAATCGCGTTCCCGCACATGATCTCGTGCTGATCGTGAGCGGCCGCGCCTCGTTCGAACTGGTGCAGAAGGCGGTGCAGGCGGGTATTCCGCTGCTCGGCGCGGTCTCGGCGCCGAGTTCCCTGGCCGTCGACCTGGCGGCCGAGTCCGGTCTCACGCTGGCCGGGTTCCTGCGTGGCGAAACCATGAACATCTACTCGGGCGGGCAGCGCATCACCGGGACGGGGAGCTAGCGACAGCCGCCCTTGCCGGTACCTGTGTCGCCGGTTTACGGTGACAGCACCGATCGTCTCGGCAGGGAATGGAGTGACCGATGCGGATCAGGTTCGAGGGCGATTCCGACGGGGTGCGGGTCCGCATGCACTTCGAGCAGCACCGCCGGCGCTGGCTGGCCGTGCGGATCATGCTGGGGATTCTGGCCGCCATCGGCCTGCTGACCGGCCTGTGGGCGGTGCTCGCGCCACGCTCCTGGTACACCAGTTTCCCGGGTTTCGGGATGCAGTGGATCTCGGTGGACGGCCCGTTCAATCACCACCTGGCCGGCGATGTCGGCGGCTTCTTCCTGGCACTGGGCGCGATCTCGCTGTTCGCGCTGTGGCGCGGCGGCGCGGCGCTCGCGCAGGCGACCGGGCTGGGCTGGCTGGTGTTCTCGGTGCCGCATCTGATCTATCACGCCGCGCACAAGCCCGCCGAGCTCGGATCGGTCAGCTACGCACTCAGCCTGATCAGCGTCTTCGCGCTGCTCGGGCTCGGGGTGGCCTGCTTGCTGGTGCCGCCGCCCGGCCGTCAGGTGCCCGACCCGGACCCGATCGAATTCCGCTTTCCGCGGCGGCGAACTCGCTGAAACTATCTCCGCCCCACAGCCTTTCGGCCGCGGGGCGGAGCGGATAGCTGATTCAGCGGGACCATTCCCAGCCTCGGACGGAGGTGAGGTGGCCCAGGGCCCGCACCACGGCCGGCGCGCACAGATGGCCGTCTTCTGGTCCGAGCCAAGCCATTTCGGCTATTTCCGCGGCGGGAGCCGGTACGCCGGATCCCGGTGCGCGGAAGCAGTGCATCTCGACGAGGGTGCCGGGGCGACCGTGGGCCGGAGCCGTGATGATCACCTCGGGTGTGACGGCGTGTTCGGAAAGCCGCACGCCGACTTCCTCTCGGACTTCACGGACGAGCGCTCGCGCCAGGGTCTCCCCCGGCTCGGGTTTGCCGCCGGGAAGATAGAAGGCGTCGCGGCCCCGAGTGCGAACCGCGAGCAGCCTGCCATCCTCCACACACAACCAAGCAACGGACGTGAGCGTTCGTTCCATGCCCAGCAGCCTACGACCTACCGAAATTCGGTGCGGCTCAGGCCTCGAGGGCTTCGAGCAGCGCGGCCCGCTGGCGGGCGCCCAGTCCACCGATCCGGCGATCCTCCGGGATCTCGGCCTGGTCCATCAGCTTGGCGGCCTTGACCGGTCCGACTCCGGGCAGCGCCTTGATCACGGCGGCGACCTTCGTCTTCTTCACCAGGTCATCGTTCTCCGCCTTCTTCAGCAGTTCGGCGACCGAGACCTTGCCAGCTTTCACCTTGCCGATCAGTTCGGAGCGCGCCTTGCGCACCGCGGCCGCTTTGGCCAACGCCTCGGTGCGCTGCTCGGCGGTCATCGTGGGCAGTGCCATAACTCCTCCGCTTTCACTCGTCACTCGAAATCTGGATCGAACATCTGGTTGACCGGACCGAGTAAACAGCACGTACCTGGCGGTTCCGTGCCGACACACCGCGTGAATGTGGCGATGAGTTTCTGGTGTCGCGGCGTCGAAACCCGTGCACCGCCCGCATATAACGGGCGAAACGGACGAAAGGAATACGGAACATGCAGCTTTCACTTACCCGGTTCGTCACCTCGTGGGTGACTGCCGGGCGCCCGGCGGTCCGGAGGAAGATACCAGTGCCGGATTCGCGCACGGCGGGTGGCGCTCCCCCACGGCGACGGGATCTCCGGGAAGTTCCACATCGCACCCCGCGCACGGATCGGCGCGTTCGCACCGATCCGGCGCAGCTAAGGCAGTTCTCGAGTTGTTTTCCCCCACAGCATATTCCGGCATTTCCGGCCATCGCTCGCCCGTGCCTTTTGCCGAAATGCGTTGGACAGTAAGCACTCAGCGATTCCCGACAGCCGCGCGGCGAATTTCCGCGGCGGGGAGATCAGCCCCGGCTCACCGGCACGCGCATCGCCCCGCCCGGGCCCGAAAACGCGCCCGCACAGGCCCCCTGACAGGCGTAACGGCGAACGGGCGCGCACCGACGTAATCAACACAAAGCCCTGCACAGGACAAAGGTTCAACGGCGAACCAGGGGGAGCAATGGCGCTCCCCACCCCGGGCGCGACCCACGGGTCGTCACCGGTCCACAGCAGCCAGCACCACAGTGCCACAGCCAGGAGCTTCCGGGTCGTCGGCGGTGTAATCCGCCCGGGCGACCCGCCTGGTGAGATCCCCACCCGCGGCGGCGGGGCACACTGCTACCCTCCGAATTGGAACAGGTTTCAATTCGCTAGGGGTTTTCATGACACAGCAGATCCGCGACGTGGTCGAGCAGTACGTCAAGCTGGTCGGTTCCGGTCCGACCGAGGACATTGTGCAGCTCTACGCACCCGATGCCACGGTGGAAGACCCCATCGGCAGCGAACCCCGCCAGGGCCACGCGGCCATCCGGGAGTTCTACGAGGTGATCGCCAACCTGGATCGGGAAACCGAACTGCACGCCGAGACGGTGCGGATCGCGGGCAACCACGCGGCCTTCCTGTTCACCCTGGTCACCAAGTTCGGCGACCAGCGCTTCACCCTGTCCCCCATCGACGTGATGGAGTTCGACGACGCGGGCAAGATCATCCGCATGCGCGCGTACTGGAGCCAAGACGACATGAGCAGTGCCCCCAGCTGAGTCGCCGGGGGCACTGGAATCGGAGTGCGGGCCGGACTCCGCGAGCCCGGGCCGCACAGCCGCTAGTCGTCGAGTACGGCCGTAGCCAGATCCGGGACGAGTTCGAAGTCGGCCGCCGTCCGCGCGACCTCGAAGACCCGATCGACACAGGACGTGCCCGCTACCAGCCGCAGCCTGCGCCGGGTGTGCCCGGTCCAATCGCGGGCCTCCATCAGCACGCGCAGGCCGGCGACGCCGAAGAACGTCACGTTGGAGAGATCGACGACCACCGTGGGCGCCGCGGTATCGAGACAGCCGATCAGCTCCCGGCGGAAGCGGTCGGCGGTGAATTGGTCGATCTCGCCCGCGACCGCGCACAGCGTGACGGATTTACTCGGATGGGTGATCGACACCTGGAGCCGGTCGGCGGGATGTGGCCGTTGCGGCATGGCAAAGCGCCGTCGCGTGGGCGAGGCGGTGAGTCGGGTGGTAATGACGGACATGGGAACCCCGGTCCTGTCGCGCACGGCAACCTGAAAACCATTACCGGCGTGCATTTTTTCACCACGAGCAATGTGGCTCGCAACTAGGCTGGCTGCTCAACCCTTGATACAGGTGTACCCCAACAGACAGGTCTGTACACCTGCGAATCTCGAAATCGACGCGATTCCGGTATCGACTACGCCAGACCGCGGATATGACCGAACGGCCCGTGCGTCCAGTGGACGCACGGGCCGTTCGAGGCTGTAGCCGGAATGCCTAGGCCGACTTCTCGCGGCGCTCGGCGCGCTGAGCCTTGCGCGGGACGATCGTGGGCAGCACGTTCTCGGTGACCGTGTCGGCGTTCACGACAACCTTGGCGACATCGTCGCGGCTGGGGATGTCGTACATCACCGGGAGCAGCACTTCCTCCATGATGGCGCGCAGGCCGCGGGCGCCGGTGCCACGCAGGATGGCCTGATCGGCGATGGCCTCGAGCGCGTCCTGGGTGAACTCCAGATCGACGCCGTCCATCTCGAACAGGCGGATGTACTGCTTCACGAGCGCGTTCTTCGGCTCGGAGAGGATCTTGACCAGTGATTCCTTGTCCAGGTTGGTCACCGAGGCGACGACCGGCAGGCGGCCGATGAACTCGGGGATCAGGCCGAACTTGATCAGATCCTCGGGCATCACCTCGGCGAAGTGATCGATCGTGTCGACCTCCGCCTTGGAGCGCACCTCGGAGCCGAAGCCGATGCCGCGATGGCCGGTGCGGTCGGAGACGATCTTCTCCAGGCCCGCGAACGCGCCCGCCACGATGAAAAGCACGTTGGTGGTGTCGATCTGGATGAATTCCTGGTGCGGGTGCTTGCGGCCGCCCTGCGGCGGCACCGACGCCTGGGTGCCCTCCAGGATCTTCAGCAGGGCCTGCTGCACGCCCTCGCCGGAGACGTCGCGCGTGATCGAGGGGTTCTCGCTCTTCCGGGCGATCTTGTCGACCTCGTCGATGTAGATGATGCCCGTCTCGGCGCGCTTGACGTCGTAGTCGGCGGCCTGGATCAGCTTGAGCAGGATGTTCTCGACATCCTCGCCGACATAGCCGGCCTCGGTGAGCGCGGTGGCGTCGGCGATGGCGAACGGCACGTTCAGCATCTTCGCCAAGGTTTGCGCGAGGTAGGTCTTGCCGCAGCCGGTGGGGCCGAGCATCAGGATGTTGGACTTGGCCAGCTCGACCATCTCGCCGCGGCTGTCGCGGCTCTTGTCGCCGGCCTGGATGCGCTTGTAATGGTTGTAGACGGCCACGGCGAGGGTGCGCTTGGCGGTGTCCTGCCCGATGACGTAGTTCTCCAGGAAATCCCGGATCTCCGCCGGCTTGGGCAGCTCATCGAGCTTGACCTCGCTGGACTCGGCCAGCTCTTCCTCGATGATCTCGTTGCACAGGTCGATGCACTCGTCGCAGATGTACACCCCTGGTCCCGCAATGAGCTTCTTGACCTGCTTCTGGCTCTTTCCGCAGAACGAGCACTTGAGCAGATCGCCGCCATCTCCGATGCGCGCCATCTCGTGGGTCCCTACTTCCTTGTCCGCGTGCAACCGTCTATCCAGGTTGCCAGCTTTCCGCCGTACTCGCGTGTAATCACGAACACTTCGAGTGTTTCCCGCGGGTCGGGCGGCGCCGTCAACCGGGAGCAAAGGTCCCTAGCTCGACCGTACCCGGTCAGTGCGACGGAGGTCGACAACTCGAGCATGTTTCTCGCCGCGGGATGTGCGAGTTCTCACTGCTTTGTAACACGTTCCGCGCTACGAGGGCGGATTCGCCCCGGCCGGAGCCCGGAATCGCCGATCCGCGCGTTCCCGTGCGCGAATCGACCGGAGAAAACAGGCCGGGCAGTCTGCCGCGTGGCACACTGCCCGGCCGAATTCACCTGACAATCAGCAACATCCGAGCATCCCGGCGTTCGCCGGGAGGGCCCGAACCGCGTTGCTTACTTCTGTGCGCTCAGCTTGCGGTAATCGAACACCGTGTCGACGATGCCGTATTCCTTGGCGTCCTGCGCGGTGAGGATCTTGTCGCGGTCGGTGTCCTTGCGGATGGTGTCCGCGTCCTTGCCGGTGTGGCGAGCCAGCGTGGTCTCCATCAGGCGGCGCATGCGCTCGATCTCGGCGGCCTGGATCTCCAGATCCGACACCTGGCCCTGGATGCCACCCTCCAGCGACGGCTGGTGGATGAGCACGCGGGCGTTGGGCAGGCAGGCGCGCTTGCCCGGCGTGCCGGCGGCCAGCAGCACGGCGGCGGCCGAGGCGGCCTGACCCAGGCAGACGGTGGCGACGTCGGCGCGCACGTACTGCATGGTGTCGTAGATGGCCATCAGCGAGGTGAACGAGCCACCCGGCGAGTTGATGTACATGGTGATGTCACGGTCGGGATCCAGCGACTCCAGCACCAGCAGCTGCGCCATGATGTCGTTGGCCGAGGCGTCGTCCACCTGCACACCGAGGAAGATGATGCGCTCCTCGAACAGCTTGTTGTACGGGTTGGACTCCTTCACACCGAAGCTCGAGTGCTCGATGAACGAAGGCAGGATGTAGCGGGCCTGGGGGCTCGCCGGTGCGATGCCGGACAGTCCGGCGCGCGGGTCGATCAGGGCCATCTTCGTCTCCAAAGTCTGTGTGAGTGAGCGGTTTTCGCTGCGGCTCAGTTACCCGCGCCGTTCGCCTGGTTGGCGTGGCCGATCACGTGATCGATGAAGCCGTACTCCTGGGCCTGCTTGGCGGTGAACCAGCGGTCGCGGTCGGCGTCGGCGGTGACCTGCTCCAGGGACTTGCCGGTGTGCTGCGCCTGCAACTCGTTGAGCTCACGCTTGGTGTGCGCGAACTGCTCGGCCATGATCGCGATGTCGGCGGCCGAGCCACCGATGCCGGCCGAGGGCTGGTGCATCATGATCCGCGCGTGCGGCAGCGCGTAGCGCTTGCCCTTGGTGCCGGCGGTGAGCAGGAACTGCCCCATCGAGGCCGCCAGACCCATGCCGAAGGTGGCGATATCGCACTCGACGAACTGCATGGTGTCGTAGATGGCCATACCCGCGGTGACCGAGCCACCCGGCGAGTTGATGTAGAGCAAGATGTCCTTGCTGGGATCCTCCGCCGCGAGCAGCAGGATCTGGGCGCACAGCCTGTTGGCGATATCGTCGTCGACCTGCTGGCCCAGGAAGATGATGCGCTCACGCAGCAGGCGCTCGTACACCGAATCACTGAGGTTGAGACCAGCAGTCGCGGCTGTCATGACGACCCCTGCCTGGTTGTTTGTCACGGATACCTGCCTTCTCTTCTCACCGGCTTGCTTGTACGGAAAAACCTACACAGCGTTCGCTGACACAAACACTAACGAAGCGGGGCGGCACCGAACTCCCGGTACCGCCCCTTCTTCGCTCAGAGCGCAATCAAGATCTTGCTGCCCTGGGCTTTTCTGAAATCTATTCGGCGGCCACGGTCTCTTCGGCGGCCTCTTCCACGTTCTCGTCGGCCGGAGCGCCGAACATCTCGGCGGTGTCGACCGCGTTGCCCTCGGAGTCGGTCACCTTGACCTGACCGACGATGCCGGCCAGCGCCTTGCCGCGGCGCACGTCGGCGAAGATCGCGCCGAGCTGGCCCGCCTGCTGCACCTGCTGGATGAACTGCTCCGGCGACAGGCCGTAGCGCTGGGACTGGAACAGGATCCGCTCGGTGAGCTCCTCCTGGCCGACCTGGGTGCCCTCGGCCTCGGCCACGGCGTCCAGCAGCAGCTGGGTCTTGACCGACTTCTCGGCCGACTCCTTGGTGTCCTTCTTGAACTCCTCCAGCGAGGAGCCCTGCGCCTCGAGCGCCTCGGCCAGCTTGGCCTCGTCGTGGTCGAAGCCGTGCACGGCGTCGTGCTCGACGGCCTCGATCTCGGCCTTCACCACGGCCTCGGGCAGCGGGACCTCGACCTTGTCGAGCAGCGCCTCGAGCACCTTGTCGCGGATCTCGCCGGCCTGGGTGACCTGCTTGCTGCGCTGGACGCGAGTCTTCAGGTCTTCCTTGAGCTCGTCGAGGGTGTCGAATTCCGAAGCCAGCTGGGCGAATTCGTCGTCGGCCTCGGGCAGCTCGCGCTCCTTGACCGACTGCACCGTCACCTTGATGACGGCTTCCTTGCCCGCGTGCTCGCCGGCCACCAGCGTGGAGGTGAACTCACCGGACTCGCCGGCGGACAGGCCGACGACGGCCTCGTCCAGGCCCTCGATGAGCTGACCGGAGCCGACCTCGTGCGACAGGCCGGTGGTGGAGGCGTCGGCGACCTCTTCGCCGTCCACGGTGGCGGACAGGTCGATGGAGATGAAATCGCCCTCCTTGACGGCGCGCTCGACGCCGGTCAGCGTGCCGAAGCGCTGACGCAGTGACTGCAGCTGCTCGTCGATGTCCTCGTCGGAGATGGTGAACGCGTCGACGGTGACCTCGATGTCGTCGTAGGCCGGGAGGGTGATCTCCGGGCGCACGTCGACCTCGGCGCTGAAGGCGAGCTCCTGGCCGTCTTCGATCTTGGTGATGTCGATCTCCGGCTGGCCGATGACCTTGAGCTCGGCGGCCTGCACGGCCTCGCTGTAGCGGCCCGGCAGCACGTCGTTGACGACCTGCTCCAGCACGGCGCCGCGGCCCAGGCGGGCCTCGAGCAGCTTGGCCGGGGCCTTGCCGGGACGGAAGCCGGGGATGCGAACCTGCTGGGCCAGCGCCTTGTACGCCTTGTCGAAGTCGGGCTTCAGCTCCTCGAAGGGCACCTCGACATTGATCCGGACCCGGGTCGGGCTCAGCTGCTCGACGGTGCTCTTCACGGACATGCTCCTTGTTCGTTGTGCGGTTCGGTCATCGTTGTCGTTGGCTGCGCAAACGTGGCGTGCGCACGCCGAAATCCGCTTCGATGATGGAAGGGGACCCGGGCTCGTCGGGACGACGAGGCGGTGTACGCATCCCGACCAGGTTAGTTGAACGCCGCCGAGGGTGTATTTCCACCCCCGGCGGTCGGGTTGCCCGCGAGCGGACTTATCGGCCGATCTTGACCGCGTCGGTGACGAAGACCAGCGTCTCGTTCGGCTGGATGCCGTTGCCGCCGGCGCCGTAGCCCAGGGCCGGCGGCACGATCAGCAGCCGGCGCGCGCCCTGCTGCACGCCGACCAGGCCCTGGTCCCAGCCCTGGATGACCTGGCCCGCGCCGAGGGTGAGGGGGAACGGCTTGCCCCGGTCGAAGGAGCTGTCCAGCTTCTTCTTGTCCGACCAGGTGACCAGCGAGTAGTTCATGGTCACGGCCTGGCCGGCGGCCGCACCGGCGCCGCTGCCCGCGACCAGATCCTTGGTGACCAGCTTGGTCGGCGGCGTGCAGGTGTCCGGGATGGTGATCTTCGGCGCGGTGCCGAAACCGCCGACCACCTCGATGTCGTCGGCGGTGCACTCCGCGTTGGTCTGCTGCGCCGGGACCTTGCCGAAGGTGGGTTCCGCGGAGCTCTTGTTGTCCTCGTCGCCACCGCAAGCGGTCAGTGTGAGCGCGGTCGCGGCGACGGCGACCGTTCCGAGGATCCTGGCCAGTGTTCGCATGCGGCGGACCCTATTGCACCGGCCGGTCGCGCGGCCATCCGGCCTCGATCCGGTGCTGCCTCCCGCAGAATGGGTACTGCACGCAAGACGGCTGGATTCCACCGAGCGTGAGGAGCCCGTTGATGACCCACCTGGCCAGTGCCGGGGGCGATACCTCGGCCGACAACGTCGAGAGCTCCGGCGGCGACACCGTCGCGCCCACCCCCTATCGTCTCGGCGACGCACCGGGCCCGCTCGAGCGGGACGAACTCGCCTCGATCGACGCGTGGTGGCGCGCCGCCAACTATCTGGCGGTCGGCCAGATCTATCTGATGGACAATCCGCTGCTGCGCGCACCGCTGGCGGCCGAGCACATCAAGCCGCGCCTGCTCGGGCATTTCGGCACCGTGCCCGGATTGAACCTGGTGTGGGTGCACGCCAACCGGGCGATCCGGCGGCGCGGGCTGAACGCCGCGTTCGTCGCCGGGCCGGGGCACGGCGGTCCCGGGCCCAATGCCTGTGCCTGGCTGGAGGGCACCTACTCCGAGCTGTACAGCCACATCCCGCGCGACGCGGCCGGCATGGGCGCACTGTTCGCGCAGTTCTCCTTCCCCGGCGGGGTGCCGAGCCACTGCGCGCCGGAGACGCCCGGCTCGTTCCACGAGGGCGGCGAACTCGGCTATTCGCTGCTGCACGCCTTCGGCGCGGCCCTGGACAATCCCGATCTCACCGTGTTCTGCGTGGTCGGCGACGGCGAGGCCGAGACAGGCCCGCTGGCCGCCAGCTGGCACGCCAACAAGTTCCTCAATCCGGCGCGGGACGGCGCGGTGCTGCCGGTGCTGGCGCTGAACGAGTACAAGATCGCCAATCCGACCATCCTCGCCCGCATTCCGGAGCCGGAACTGCTCTCGCTGCTGCGCGGCTACGGCTACGACCCGCTGGTGGTGGCGGGCGCCGATCCGGCCACCGTGCACCAGGACATGGCCGCGGCCGTGGACACCTGCCTGGAGCGGATCGCGCGGATCCAGCGGGCGGCGCGCGGCGGCGCCGACGAGCAGCGGCCGAGCTGGCCGATGATCGTGCTGCGCACTCCCAAGGGCTGGACCTGCCCGCCCAAGGTGGACGGTGACCAGGTCGAGGGCACGTTCCGCGCGCATCAGGTGCCGTTGCCCGGCGCCCGCACCAACGACGACCATCGCGCGGTGCTCGAACAGTGGCTGCGCTCCTATCGGCCCGAGGAGCTCTTCGACGACGACGGCCGCCCGGTCGCCGAACTCACCGACCTGATGCCCGGCGGCGACCGGCGGATGAGCGCGAACCCGGTGGCCAACGGCGGCATGCTGGTCCGTGATCTGCGACTGCCGGACTGGCGCGGCTACGGCGTCCCGGTGGACGCGCCCGGCGCCGCCCAGCACGAGGCCACCCGCGTGCTGGGCGCCTGGCTGCGCGATGTCACCGCCGCCAACCCGGACAACTTCCTGACCTTCGCCCCGGACGAACTGGCGAGCAACCGCCTCCAGGACATCCTCGAGGTCACCGGCCGGGACTGGCAGGCCGAGATCGGCCGCTACGACGAACATCTGGACCCCCGCGGCCGGGTCATCGAGGTGCTCTCCGAGCACATGTGCCAGGGCCTGCTGGAGGGCTACCTGCTCACCGGCAGGCACGGGGTGTTCACCTGCTACGAGGCGTTCATCCACATCATCGACGCCATGTTCAACCAGCACGCCAAATGGCTGGACGCGAGCGCGCAGGTGCCCTGGCGGCGGCCCATCGCGAGCCTGAACTATCTGCTCTCCTCGCATGTCTGGCGACAGGACCACAACGGATTCACCCATCAGGATCCCGGCTTCCTGGACGTGGTGCTGAACAAGAAGCCCGAGATCGTGCGGGTCTATCTGCCGCCGGACGCCAACACCCTGCTCTCGGTCTACGACCACTGCCTGCGCTCCAAGCACTACGTCAACGTGGTGGTGGCCGGGAAACAGCCTCAGGCGGACTGGCTTTCGGTCGCCGACGCCGCCGTGCACTGCGCGCGCGGCGCCGGGATCTGGGATTGGGCCGGGCACAACGACACCCTCGGCACCACCCCGGATGTGGTGCTCGCCTGCGCCGGCGACGTCCCGACGCTGGAAACCCTGGCCGCGGCGGCGATCCTGCGCGACCGCATGCGGGACCTGCGAATCCGAGTCGTCAACGTGGTCGACCTGATGCGGCTGCTGCCCGAACACGAGCATCCACACGGCCTGCCGGACCGGGAATTCGACACGTTGTTCACCCGGGACCGCCCGGTGATCTTCGCTTTCCACGGCTATCCGTGGCTGATCCACCGGCTGACCTACAAGCGCGCCAACCATTCCGAAATGCACGTTCGCGGCTACAAGGAGAAGGGCACCACCACAACGCCTTTCGACATGGTGATGCTCAACGACATGGATCGCTACCACCTGGTGATGGACGTCATCGACCGGGTGCCCGGCCTGCGCGAGAAGGCGGCCGGATTGCGCCAGGAGATGGTGGACGCGCGCTGGAACGCCCGGGCCTGGACTCGCGAGCACGGCGAGGACATCCCGGTGGTCGCCGACTGGACCTGGCCCGACCCCAGCCGCTGAAACTCCCTTGCGGCGTTCGCACAGGTGAGCGACGATCGCAGCATGCTCTTGACCATCACCTGCACACGACCGGCGGGCGCGGACTGGCCCGCCTCCGATCTGGGGTTCCTGCTGCACAAGAACCCCGGACGGGTGCAGGCGTTCGAGCAGTCCTACGGCACCGCGCACGTGCTGTATCCGGAGGCCGGCGAGCAGCGCTGCACGGTGGCGCTGCTGCTCGAGGTGGATCCGATCCGCCTGGTGCGCGGGCGTTCCCGCAACACCCCGGATTTCAGTCTCGGGCAGTACGTCAACGATCGGCCGTACGCGGCGTCCTCGCTGCTGTCGGTGGCGCTGGGGTCGGTCTTCCGCACCGCGCTGCGCGGGCGCTGTGAACTGCGCCCAAAGCTGGCGCAGACCGCGCTGCCGCTGCGCGTGGAACTGCCCGCGGTGCCGTGCAAGGGCGGGCCGGAGCTGGCGGCCAAGGTGTTCGCGCCGCTGGGCTGGGCGGTCGAGGCCACTCCCCTGCCCCTGGATCCGGCGTTTCCGGAATGGGGCGAATCCCATTACGTGCGAGTGGAACTCACCGGCACCATGCGCCTGGCGGACGCGCTCTCGCACCTGTATGTGCTGCTGCCGGTGCTCGACGGCGCCAAGCACTACTGGCTGGCCGCCGACGAGGTCGACAAACTGATCCGCACCGCCGCCGGGTGGCTGGCCGAGCACCCGGAGCGCGCCTGGATCACCCGGCGCTACCTGGCCCGGCGGCATTCGCTGGTGCGGACCGCGCTGGCGCGGCTGGCCGAGGTGGACGAGCTGGACCCGGAGGCGCTCGACGCGATCGAGGTGACGGCCGACGAGACACCCGAAACCGCACCGGACGCATCGCACGCCGACGGTGCGGCAGCCGCGCTCGACGGCGCTCATCGTGTCGAATCGGCAACGGCCCCCGGCACTTCGGGCCCGGACAGCGGTCCGCCGGGGTCCACACCCGAGGGTTCGACTCCGGCCGAGTCCGCAGCGCCGCAGCCCTCGCTGGCTGTCGCGCGGCGCGCGGCGGTGCGGGCGGCACTGCGCGAGGCCGGTGCGCACCGCGTGCTCGATCTCGGCTGCGGCGAAGGCGTGCTGCTGCGAGAACTGCTGTCGGACACCACGTTCACCGAGATCGTCGGCGTCGACGTGTCGATGCGCGCGCTGAACATCGCCAAGCGGCGACTGCGCCTGGAGCGCCTGCCCGAGCGGGTGGCCGGCCGGCTCACGCTGTGGCAGGGTGCGCTCACCTACACCGACGCCCGGCTGCGCGGATACGACGCGGCGGTGTTGATGGAGGTGATCGAGCACGTCGATCCGCCGCGGCTGGGCGCGCTCGAGCAGGCCGTCTTCGGTTCGGCCGCCCCGGCGACCGTTCTGGTGACCACGCCGAACGCGGAGTTCAACGTGCGCTACGAAACCCTGCCGCACGGCGATTTCCGGCACGACGACCACCGATTCGAGTGGACCCGGGCGGAATTCGCGACCTGGGCCGCGGGCGTCGCCACCCGCTATGGCTACACCGTGCGCCACGTCCCGATCGGCACGCCCGACGCGGAAGTGGGGTCACCCACCCAGCTGGCGGTCTTCACCGCCGCCACGCACCACGACGAGAAAGGAGCCGCGTGATGACCGAATTGAGCATCCCGGAGCTTTCGCTCGTCGTCCTGATCGGCAGTACCGGATCGGGCAAGTCCAGCTTCGCGCGCAAGCACTTCCGCTCGACGGCGATCGTGTCCTCCGACGCCTGCCGCGGCATCGTCAGCGACGACGAGAACGACCAGTCGGCGACACCGGACGCGTTCGCGCTGCTGCACCACATCGCGGGCGTGCGGCTGCGGCGCGGGCTGCGCACGGTCGTCGACGCCACCAATGTGCAGCCCAAGGCGCGGCAGGAGCTGGTGGCGGTGGCGCGGGCGCACGACGTGCTGCCCGTCGCGATCGTGCTGGACGTGCCGGACGCGGTCTGCCTGGAGCGCAACGCGGTCCGCGCCGATCGCGCGCACCTGGGCGCGCACGTGGTGACCCGGCAGCAGCGCGAACTGCGCCGCGGCCTGCGCGGACTGGAACGCGAGGGCTTCCGCAAGATCTACGTGCTGCGCGGCATCGCGGAGATCGATGCCGCGACCATCGCCGACGAGAAGGCGTGGAACGACAAGCGCGAGCTCACCGGCCCGTTCGACGTCATCGGCGACGTGCACGGGTGCCGCTCGGAACTCGAAACCCTGCTGGGGGCACTCGGTTACGAGCTGGAGCGCGACGACGCGGGCCGCCCGGCCGGCGCCCGGCACCCGGCCGGGCGCACCGCGGTGTTCGTAGGCGACCTGGTCGATCGCGGCCCGGACACCCCGGGCGTGCTGCGCCTGGTCATGGGCATGGTCGCGGCGGGGACGGCGCTGTGCGTCACCGGTAACCACGAGCACAAGCTGGTGCGCGCGCTCAGCGGCAAGAAGGTGAATCCGGCGCACGGCCTGGCCGAGTCACTGGCCCAGCTGGAGGCCGAGGACGAGGATTTCCGCAAGTCCGCGCTGGACTTCTGCCGTGGCCTGATCAGCCACTACGTGCTGGACGGCGGCAATCTCGTCGTCGCGCACGCCGGGCTGAAGGAGGAGTTCCACGGCCGGGCCTCGGGCCGGGTGCGCTCCTTCTGCATGTACGGCGAATCCACCGGCGAGACCGACGAATTCGGGCTGCCGGTGCGCTACCCGTGGGCCGAGGACTATCGCGGCCGCGCCACCGTGCTCTACGGGCACGTCCCGACGGCCGAGCTGGTCTGGGTGAACAACACGCTGTGCCTGGACACCGGCGCGGTCTTCGGCGGGCGGCTGTCCGCGCTGCGCTATCCGGAGCGCGAGCCGGTTTCCGTTCCGGCGGAACAGGTCTGGTATGAGCCGGTGCGGCCGTTGAACGCCACCACCATCGCCACGCCGGCCGGGGTGGTGCACCGCGACCCGGGCGTGCTCGATCTCGACGACGTGACCGGCCGCCGGGTCGTGGAAACCAGCCACCACGGCCGCGTCGGCGTCCAGGAGGAGAACGCCGGCGCGGCGCTGGAGGTGATGAGCCGCTTCGCGCTGGATCCGCGCTGGCTGGTGTATCTGCCGCCGACGATGTCGCCGTGCGCGACCTCGGACCGGGAGAGCTACCTGGAGCATCCGGCGGAAGCCTTCGCCTACTACCGCGCCGAGGGCGTCGAGCAGGTGGTGTGCGAGGAGAAGCACATGGGTTCGCGCGCGATCGTCGTGCTCACCCGGTCGGCGGCCGTCGCCCGCGATCGTTTCGGCGCGAACGACGGCGCGACCGGCGTGATCTACACCCGCACCGGGCGTCCGTTCTTCGACGACGCGACGCAGACCGAGGCCCTGCTGGCCCGGGTCCGCGCCGCCGCCGAGGCGGCCGGGCTGTTCGAGGAGTTGCGGACCGAGTGGCTGGTGCTCGACACCGAACTGCTGCCCTGGTCGGCGAAGGCGCTCGGGCTGCTGCGCGGCCAGTACGCCGCGGTCGGCGCGGCGGCGCGCGCGGCGCTCGGCTCCGCCTCGGAAGTTCTTGCCGCCGTGGCGAATCGCGGCCTGGACGTGAGCGAGCTGGCGGCCCGCACCACGGCTCGCCGCGCCGATGCCGACCGCTTCACCGCCGCCTACGGCCGCTACTGCTGGGGCGTGGACGGACTCGACGGTATCCGCCTGGCCCCGTTCCAGATCCTGGCGGGCGAGGGCGTGAACTACGCGCCCCGGGAGCATCTGTGGCATCTGGAGCGGATCGATCGCCTGGCCGCCGCCGACACCGGCCTGTTCACCACGACCGGCCGGATGGTGCTGGACCTGACCCAGCCGGAGCAGGAGGCCGCCGCGACGGCGTGGTGGACCGAGCTGACCGCCGCGGGCGGCGAGGGCATGGTCGTCAAGCCGGCGCGCTCGCTGGTGCGCGGGCCCGGGAAACCATCGGACGAGGCGAACGCCGAGCGCACCGGCCGCCTGGTCCAGCCCGGGGTGAAATGCCGTGGCCCGGAATACCTCCGGATCATCTACGGCCCGGAGTACCAGCGCCCGGACAACCTGGCGCGCCTGCGCAACCGCGGCCTCGGTCGCAAGCGCTCCATGGCGCTGCGCGAGTACGCCCTCGGCCTGGAGTCCCTGGACCGGTTCGTGGCGGGCGAACCGCTCTGGCGCGTGCACGAGGCGGTGTTCGCGGTGCTGGCCCTGGAGTCCGAGCCGGTCGACCCGCGCCTGTGAGCTGTTGCCGCGCGACGTGTCCGGCACACGTCGCGCGGCCTTTCGGCTAGGCCGCCGAGGCGCGAAAGGCGGTGGGGCTCTGCCCGCGATAGCGCTTGAACGCGGCGCTGAAACCGAACGGGTCGGCGTAGCCGACGGCCTTGGCGATCTGGGCGATGGTCTGCTCGGTACCGGCGAGCAGCTCCTCGGCCTCGTCCATGCGGAAGTCGGTGAGATAGCTCAGGGGCGGGCGGCCCATGAGGTCGGTGAAGCGCTTGGCGAACAGCGCCCGGGAGACGCCGGCCTCGGCGGCCAGGGTGGCAACCGACCAGGACCGGGAAGGGCTGGCGTGCATGGCTTTCAGGGCCGGCGCGACGATCGGATCGGACAGGCCGCGATACCAGGTGGGTGCGCCTGCGCCCGCTTGGTCGAACCAGGTGCGCAGGGTGCAGACCAGGGCCCAGTCCAGCAGGCGGTCCATCAGCGCCTGGGAACCGGCGAGGTGGTGGGCCGAATCGATGGCGGCCTTCTCCAGCCACTCGCAAGTGTCGACGTCTTCGCGCAGCACCAGCACCGGGGGCAGCGCCCGCAACAGCCGATCCGGCCGCCGGCCGGCCGCGCGGTAGGAGCCGACGATCAGCGCGGTGGTCTCGGGAGTGTCCGTGGCCCAGCGTATTCCGCTGATCTCCTGCTCGGCACAGTCCGAACTCGGTGCGAAGCAGGCCATTTCGTATTCGAGGTGAGAGCGGTCCAGCGAGCCGGGATCATCGGCCAGATGGAACGGCGCGCTCCCGCGCACCACCGCGGTGTCGCCCCGGCCGACCGGCCGCCGAGTGCCGTCGGCCAGCACCAGCACGCCTCCGCCGCGCAGCACCGAGATCATGGTCAGCGGAGCTTTTTCGGCGAAGCGGATGCTCCACGGCGGCTCCAGGCGCGCGTTGCTGACCACCGAGCCTTCCGCGCGGATGCCGTTCAGGAGAGAGCTCACCGGATCCATGCGACCATCGTAGACGAACTCCTATCCATCGAAGTGTTTCTCCTATGGATCGTCTACGCATTCAGAGGTGTACTCGAAGAGCCGAGAACATCCCGCAGAAAAGGAGCAAACCACCGTGCCGAACAACACCGCCCTCGTGGTCGTCGCCCACCATCGCACCGACTCGCTCACCGCGCATACCGCCCGCCGCACCACCGAGCGGCTCGAAGCCGCCGGCTATCGCGTCGACTATCTGGACCTGCACGCCGAGGGGTTCGACCCGCGGATGAACACCGCGGACCAGCCCGACTGGGGTAATCGAGACAAGGCGTATTCCGCTGTGGTGCAGGAACATATGGCTCGCCTGCTGGCCGCCGACGTGGTGGTCGCGGTGTTCCCGGTGTACTGGCAGCACCTGCCGGCGCTGCTGAAGGGCTGGATCGACCGGGTCTGGAACTACGGATTCGCCTACGGCCGCAGCAAGCCCCGGCTCGCGGGCAAGCGCATGCTGTGGCTCGGTCTGGCCGGTATCGCCGGTGACGACGCCTTCCTGCCCGGCATGCAGGCCACGCTGGAGAACAATCTCAGCGCGGGCATCGCCTACTACTGCGGTTTCGCCTACTCCCGGGTGGGCGTGCTCCCGGATGCCGAGGAACGGCCGCAGCGGCTGGACGACGCGGGGAATCTGCTTCTCGGGGCGGCCGTAGCGGGCGCGGAACGCGACGCGCAATACGCCGAATTCGACCGCAGGACAGCGGAATTCCTGGACGAGTTCCTGGTCGCCGAGGTGGTACCGGCGTGAGCCTCAGCTGATCGCCGCGAGGCGCTTGAGCTGCGCGGCCAGGGCATGCTCGGTGACCGGCGCCAGGGTGAGTTCGGTGCTGGTGGTCAGCAGGTAGCGGCCGTCACCGGTGAAATCCAGCCAGGTGCGATGCCGGGTGGGCGGGGACATGGGGTCCTGCGGCGCCACGGTGACGGTGATGAAGCCCCGGGCGTCGATGGGGCGGTGCAGGGTGCGGCGCAAAGTGGCTGCGCGGCGGGCGATGTCGGTCTGCTGCCAGTGCGCCGGATCGTCGTAGAGCACCGCTTCGCGCGGTTCGCGCATGGCGGGCAGGCGCCCCGACGGCGCGGACCCGATCGTGGTCACCAGATGATGCGGGACATTGCGGGCGTGGCAGGCGATGACGGTGACATCGCACGGGCCGGCGATCAGCACCGTGCCCCACACCTGATGGGTGGCGCCGAAGGCGAGAATCGTCTCCTCGGACTGACCGTCGGGGGCGTAGCGATCACCGGAGATCGTGAGGGTGGTGGCGTCGGGGCGGGCGCACAGGGTGAGCGCGCCGGTCAGGTCCGGGTCGGCGTTGCGCACGAAGCGCTCGGCGAGTTTCAGCTTGTCCCAGTCGTTCTCGTTGCGCACCGTGCCGCGATGGGCCATGTTGATGGGGTACGGGCGCCGGTCCAGGCCGGTCTCCACCGACCACACGTAGGTGAATTCGTCCGGGCTGAATTCCCATCTCACGGTAGCTCTCCCGGCCTGTCGCCGAAGGCGGGCACGGCATCTCCGGAGGCCACCAGCGTCGAGTTGTAGAGGAAGGTCAGCGCGTCCTGCGCGTCGGCGAGGGCATCCGCGGCGGCGATGTCGTGCGCCATCTTCCGCGGGCCACCCTCCACCACCTCGACCACCGGATCCGGATGCGGCACATAGGCCGCCGGCGGCGCGGGGATGGCGTCGCGCACCTTCTGCGCGGCCGCGGAATTGCCCTCCATCAGCCGGCGCACCTCGCCGCAGACCTGCTGGGCCGCCGCCCCGGCCTCGATGAACTCCTCGGTCGAGGCCCGGGCGGATGCGGCGGCGACGCCGCCCCATTCGCCGAACTCGCGGCGGACCGCGACGGCGAAGGCGTCGAACGACTCGGCCAGGGTCTGCGCCGCCGCACCCCAGCCGTCCGCGGTTCGCCCCAGCGCGGCCGGGTCCAGCGCCTCGTGCACCTGGTCCCAGATCTCCTGATGGGTATAGGCGTCGAAGGATTCACGATCGGGAACATAGGCCGGATCGGTGCCCGGCGCACCCCGGCGCTGCTCGGTCATGGTGTGCCCCCCAGTTGCTCATCCGCCCGCGACGCCGCGCCGGGCAACCCGTGCCCCCTCACCGATAGCACCAGGCTCACCCCCTCGATCTAGGTCCGCGGCACAGTCATCGAGCCCCGGCAGCCTATCAGCGGCGACGGCGGCCAACCGGGCGAACCCACGCGGTGGTAGCAAATTCCAATCATGTGCGGTGTCAGTTGTCCCAGGTCACCGTGCCGGTCGCGGAACGGGCCCCTATCCCGCAGTGGCCCAGGCTATCTCGGCGCCTCCGCGGAGACCGCCGCCCGGTAATAGCAAGCAGCTTGCTGTCGCCGAATGTAACCCGCGTCACTCTTCGGGCGCGCTGCGCCAGATCTCGCCGATCGGGCGCAGGACCGCCGGCGCGGGCATCGGCGGCGGCGCGGGCGTGCGGGAGAACCGCGGCGCGGGCGCGGGCTGCTTGAGGCCCTCGATATCAATGACCGAGCCGCGGGCGGTGAGATGTGCGTCCTCGGCGGCCTCGGTGAAGGTGAGCACCGGCGTGACACAGGCGTCGACGTCGTCGAACAGCGCCGCCCACTCGCGCTGTGTCCGCGTCGCGAATTTCTCGGCGAAAGCCTTGCGCAGTACCTCTTGACCGGCCCGGTCTCGTTGCGGCGGCAGCGATTCCGGGTCCAGCTCGAGCACGCGCAGTAGTTCGGCGTAGAACTGCGGCTCGTATGCGCCCACCGCCATGTGCCTGCCGTCGGCCGTGGCATACGTGTCGTACCAGGCCATTCCGGTATCGAGCAGGTTGGTGCCGCGCTCGGGCGACCACTGCCCGAGTTGGGCCATGGTCCAGAACACGTGCGACAGCGTCATGACGCCGTCCACCATCGCGGCGTCCACGACCTGCCCCTGGCCGGAGCGGTCCCGCTCCAGCAACGCCGCGAGCACGCCCAGCACCAGGAACACCGAGCCGCCGCCGTAGTCGCCGAGCAGGTTGATCGGCGGCACCGGGCGCTCGCCGCGGCGGCCGATGGCGTGCAGCGCGCCGGTCAGCCCGATGTAGTTGATGTCGTGCCCGGCCTGCCGGGCACGCGGGCCGTTCTGGCCCCAGCCGGTCATTCGGGCGAACACGAGCTGCGGATTGCGGTGCAGCACAACCTCGGGCCCCAGCCCGAGCCGCTCGGCCACCCCCGGCCGGAAGCCCTCGATCAGCACATCCGCGCGTTCGGCGAGCGCCAGCACGGCGGCCAGGTCGGCCGGATTCTTCAGGTCGGCGGCGGTGAGGGTCCGGCCGCGCAACTGCGCCGGGGTGGCCGTGTGGTCCGGGACGCGTTGCACCCGCACCACATCCGCACCCAGATCGGCGAGCATCATGCCCGCGTGCGGACCGGGGCCGAGGCCGGCCAGCTCGATGACCCGGATGCCCGCGAGCGGACCCTTCGATGTGCCCACGTGCGCAACCCCCTGAATCGCCGGCCGATCCGGCAAGTAGAACACGTTATATTTCGCCGCACCCCCGCTTCAGCGCCATCCCAGCGTTCAGGAGGCGGCGGACCGCAGGCGGGCGGCGCGCAGCAGTAGATAGTCACGCTCCGGCGTGCTGGTCGTGCGCGCCGCCGCGGCCCGATAGGCGGCGATGGCGGCGGGATGATCGCCCGCCATTTCCTGGAGATGACCGCGCACCGCGTCGAGCCGGTGACTGCCGGCCAGCTGCTTCTCCAGGGCATCGACCAAATCCAAACCGGCGGAGGGACCCTCGACCATGGCGACGGCCACCGCGCGATTGAGGGCGACCATCGGATTCGGCGCGAGGCGTTCGAAGATGTCGTACAGCGCCAGGATCCGGGACCAGTCGGTGTCCTCGGGCCGCGCCGCCTCGGCGTGCACCGCCGCGATCGCGGCCTGGACCTGATACGGACCCGAAAGCCCCTGCGCCAGTGTGCCCGTCGTCAATCGCACACCCTCGGTGATGAGCCCGCGGTCCCACCGGGAGCGGTCCTGCTCGGCGAGCGGGATGAGCTCGCCGAGCGCGCCGGTGCGGGCCGCGCGCCGGGCGTCGGTGAGCAGCATCAGCGCAAGCAGACCGGCGACCTCGGTGTCGACGGGCAGCAGGGCGTGGATCGAACGGGTCAGGCGGATCGCCTCCCCCGACAGATCGGTGCGCTGGAGCTGCGCACCCGCGCTCGTGGTGTGCCCCTCGGTGAAGATCAGGTACAGCACGTGCAGGACCGGACCGAGCCGGGCGCGCCATTCGGCGTCACCGGGGCGGGCGAACGGGCGGTCCAGCGTGGACAGCTTCTTCTTGGCGCGCGTGATCCGTTGCGCCATGGTCGCTTCCGGGAGCAGGAAGGCGCTCGCGATCTCGGCGGTGCCCAGGCCGCCGACCGCGCGCAGGGTCAGCGCGATCGCGGCCGCGTCGGACAGCGCCGGGTGACAGCAGAGGAAGTACATGGCCAGCGTGTCGTCCCGGTCGACGGTCTCGGCGTCGGCGACCTCGCGCTCGAATACCGCGACCTCGCGGTGGCGGCGGGCGACCTCGGCGCGCACCGCGTCGGCCATCCGCCGCTGCGCCACCTGGATCAGCCAGCCGCGCGGATTGGCCGGCGTGCCCTCGGCCGGCCACTGCGTCGCCGCGGCCAGCAACGCCTCCTGGACGGCGTCCTCGGCCGCGCCGAAATCGCCGAAGCGGCGCACGAGCACGCCGAGGACCTGCGGCGCCAGCTCGCGCAGCAGGTCCGTACCGGCTCGGGAGAGCGTCTCGGTCACGCGCTGTCCGGGTGGCTCATCAGCGCCCGGACCTCGATGTACTCCCCGATCGGCCGCCCGCCCGGGCCCGGGCTCGCCGAGGCCCGCGCCGCGATCTCCAGGGCGCGCTCGGGGCTGTCTACGTCCACCAGCCAGTACCCGGCCAGGAATTCCTTGGTTTCCGGAAAGGGCCCGTCGGTCACCACCGGCGCGGAGCGGCCGTCGGAGCTGACGATGCGGGCCTCGTCGGGACCCGCGAGCCCCTGCGCGTCCACCAGTTCGCCGGACTTGGCCAGCTCGTCGCCCAGCGCCCGCTGGAACTCGATGTGCGCCGCGATGTCCTCCGGCGCCCACTCGCTGATCGGGGTGTCGCAGTGGGCCGCGTCGCCATAGGTCTTCAGCAGCAGGTATTTCATGGTCGGCTCCTTGCCGTTCGGCGCGCCCGTCCGGCGCTCTCGAGGGTAGGTCGGAACCGGCACGCCGCTCTCGACGTATTCGCGGGAGTGTGACCTACTTCACAATTCGGCCGAGGTATCGGCCAGGCGGTCGGCGTCGACGGGATCGCCCGAGTTGATCAACTCCTTGATCCGGTCGGTGACATCCCAGACGTTGACGTTCATGCCCGCCAGCACCCGATCCGCCGAATCCAGCCAGAACGCCACGAACTCCCGCTTGCCCGGATCGCCGCGCACCACCACGCGCGCGTAGTCCCCCGGCGCGGCGTAGCCGGTGTACTCCATGCCGACGTCGTACTGATCGGTGAAAAAGTAAGGGAGCCGGTCGTATTCGGCGCTCTCGCCGAGCATGGTGCGTGCCGCGACCGCGGGCTGGTTCAGCGCGTTGGCCCAGTGCTCGACCCGGATCCGCCGGTGCAGGCGCGGATGGTCTTGCGCGGCGATGTCGCCGACGGCGACGATGTCGGGGTCGGCGGTGGCCAGGCTCGCGTCCACCAGCACGCCGTTGTCCACCTCGAGCCCGGCCGCCTCGGCCAAGCCCACGTTCGGCGCCGCGCCGACCGCGATCAGCACCGCGTCGGCGTCGACCGAGCTGCCGTCGGCCAACCGCAGGCCCGACGCGCCGATCTCGGACACGCCCGCGTCCAGGCGCAGGTCGACGCCGTTGTCGCGGTGCAACTGGGCGAAGAACTCGCCCATCTCCGGCCCGAGCGCCCCGAGCAGCGGCAGTCGCGCGGACTCGACGACGGTGACCTCGACTCCGGCCGACCGGGCCGCGGCCGCGACCTCGAGGCCGATCCAGCCCGCGCCGACGACGGCCAGGCGCCCGATCTTGGACGCGCCGCCGAACAGATCCAGAATGGCGTCGGAATCCTCGATAGTGCGCAGCTGACGCACGTTCGGCCCGTCGGCGCCGGGCAGATCCAGCCGCCGCGGCGCGGAGCCGGTGGCCAGGGCCAGCTTGTCGTAGCCGAGCGTCGAACCGTCGGGGAGTGTCACCGTTTTCGCGGCGCGATCGATGGCGCGCACCTCGGTGCCGAGCCGCACGTCGACGCGATGATCGCGGTACCAGTCCCCCGTCGCCGCGGTGAAATCCGCGAGGTTCTTCTTGCCGAACAGATGTTCCTTGGACAGTGGTGGCCGCTCGTAGGGCAAATGCTCCTCGGCGCCGATCAGCGTGATCTGCCCGTCGAAATCATTGGCCCGCAAGGCTTCCGCGAGCTTGGCGGCGGCCAGACCGCCGCCGACGATGACGAAATGACGTTCCGAGGTCATGGCGGACTCCTTGCCGTGGTGGGAACCGGGACTCCGCTACCTACCCTACTGGCGGGGCGCCGGTGTCAACCCGGGTTCGGCGAACGGGAACGAATCGCGCGAGCGCGTGGTTGGTCTTCGATAACGGCCGTGCCGCGTGCGTCGGCGGCTGCCGCACCACCGATCGAGAGGAATACCGTGACCGAGAAGAATGTCGCCGATTTCTGGTTCGACCCGCTGTGCCCGTGGTGCTGGATCACCTCGCGCTGGATCCTGGAGGTCGAGAAGGTCCGCGACATCGAGGCCCGATTCCACGTGATGAGCCTGTCGGTGCTCAACGAGGACCGCGAGGATCTCCCCGAGCAGTACCGCGAGCTCCTGGCCACCGGCTGGGGCCCGGTCCGGGTCGCGATCGCCGCCGCGCAGGAGCACGGCGACAAGATCCTGTCGCCCCTCTACACCGCGATGGGCAGCCGCATCCACGACCGCCGGGCCGAATACGAGCGCGACGACCGCAAGGAGAGTTTGGCCGCGGTGATCGCCGACGCGCTCGCCGAGGTCGGCCTGCCCGCCGAGCTGGCCCAGGCGGCCGAGAGCACCGAGTACGACGAGGCGCTGCGCGCCAGCCACCACGCCGGCATGGACAAGGTCGGCAAGGATGTCGGCACGCCGACCATCCATGTCAACGGCGTCGCGTTCTTCGGTCCGGTGCTCTCGCGCATCCCGCGCGGCGAGGACGCGGGCAAGGTGTGGGACGGCGTGGTCGCGCTGGCGTCCTACCCGCACTTCTTCGAATTGAAGCGCACCCGCACCGAAGACCCCGCCTTCGACTGAGCCCGGCTACGGGACGGGTTTCGGCGGCTGCGCCGGAACCTGTCCGTAGGGGGTGGCCGCGCCGGCGGGCGGCGGCGTCTCCGGGCGCATGAACAGCTTGCCGTGGCGGGTGCGGTCCCGCAGCGCCCACATGCGCCAGGTCAGCACCGGATGGCTGGACATGGCGTTGTACACCCAGACGAAGAAGCCCTGCTCGGACGTGGCCCGGTTGGCCATCTCGTCGTAGGCGACCAGGGTGTTGAGGTACTTGCCCGCCGCCAGCGTGCCCATCGCGGCCGGCGTACCCGCGTAGCGGAAGCAGACGCCGTGATTGTCGGCGGTGTATTCCTGGGCGCGCAGCAGCGCGGGGCCCAGCAGCGGCAGGAACGGCGCCAGATACATCCCCAGCATCCGCCAGTACGAGGCGTGGCCCGCCGCGATGTGCCCGACCTCGTGCCCGATGATGAAGGCCAGCGCGTCGGGTTCGCGTGCGGCGCCGCCGATCTCGAACAGGTCGCTGTTCACCGCGACGAAGCGGCGGAAGCCGTGGCCGGAGGCGAAGGCGTTGATCTGACCGTTGCCGAGCACCACGTAGGCGTCGGGCGGCGTCGCCATGCCGAAGCGCGCGGCCGCCTCGGCCACCATCCGGTACCCCTCGGGGAACTGGGTGGGCGACATCTTGACGCCGTTGACCCGCAGCCGGGCGTAGAGCGTGCCGCGGCCGAACCACACCAGCAGCGGCGCGAGCAGCAGATAGAAGGTGTAGACGCCCAGGGCGGTCTCGCCGCCCAGGAACAGCACCAGCACGAGATCCAGCGCGGCGACGAGGAAGATCAGCGCGGTGATGCCGACGACCACGCAGAGCAGCCCGATCTCCCAGCTGTGCCGGGCCGGCATGCCGAACGGCGACAGCCCCCGCGGCTGGAGCTGCGGCGGCGGAGGCGGCGGCGCGCCGTAGACGTAGGGCGCCGGATGCGCACCGCTCGGATACGGACCGTAGGACCCGCTGGTCGGTTCGGGCGCGCCGTGCGGATCCGGATTCGGCTGAGGGTCCTGCGACTGCATATTTCGACCGTACCGTTTTCCCGCGCCGCGGTTCCCGCCCCGCGACCGGCACGGGTGCCCTGCCGAAGGCCGCTCGGACCGGCCTGACAGAATCCCTGCCATGCGCGTATACCTGGGTGCCGACCATGCCGGTTTCGAACTGAAGAATCACGTCAAGGCTCATCTGGAAAAGGCGGGCCACGAGGTCGTCGACTGCGGCGCTCTCGAATACGACGCCCTCGACGACTACCCGGCCTTCTGCATCGAGGCCGCGCGGCGCACCGTCGCCGATCCGGGCAGCCTGGGTCTGGTGTTCGGCGGCAGCGGCAACGGCGAGCAGATCGCGGCCAACAAAGTGCCCGGCGCCCGGTGCGCGCTCGCCTGGAGCGTGGAGACCGCGCAGCTGGCCCGTCAGCACAACAACGCGCAGCTGATCGGCGTCGGCGGCCGCATGCACTCCACCGAGGAGGCGCTGGCCATCGTCGACGCGTTCCTGGCCGCCGAGTGGTCCGACGAGGAGCGGCACCAGCGCCGCATCGACATTCTCGCCGAGTACGAGAAGTCCGGCGAGGCCCCCGCGGTGCCCGCCTACTGAGGCGCCGACGGCACACAGTTTCCGCGAAGTGGGGCATGACTAGCCGGTCATGCCCCGCTTCTCGTTTCGGATCGAAGGGAATCGGCAGTGCCGGAAGGGCATACGCTGCATCGGCTGGCCCGGTCACACCAGCGCGCGTTCGCGGGTGCGGTGGTGCGGGTGTCCAGCCCGCAGGGCAAATTCGCGACCGGAGCGGCCCGCGTCGACGGCCAGGTGCTCGTCCGCGCCGAGGCCTGGGGCAAGCATCTGCTGCACCGCTACGAGTCCGGACTGATCGTGCACGTGCACCTCGGGCTCTACGGCGCGTTCACCGAATCCGGTGTGCCCATGGGCGAACCCGTCGGCCAGGTCCGGATGCGTATGGTCGGCGCGGCCAGCGGCACCGACCTGCGCGGGCCGACGGCCTGCGAGCTCTACACCGCCGCCGAGGTGACGGCGCTGACCGAGCGGCTCGGCCCCGATCCGCTGCGTCGCGGCGCCGACCCGGACCGGGCCTGGCAGCGCATCCACCGCTCGCGCCGGCCGATCGGCGCGTTGCTGATGGATCAGAAGGTGCTCGCCGGGGTCGGCAACGTGTATCGCGCGGAACTGCTGTTCCGGCACGGCATCTCACCGCACCGGCCCGGCACCGCGCTCGGCGCCGACGAGTGGCAGGCGATGTGGACCGACCTGGTCGCGCTGATGAAAGTGGGTGTGCGCGTGGGGAAGATGGTCGTCGTGCGCCCCGAACACGATTTCGGCGAACCCTCCTACGCGCCGGATCGCCCGCGCACCTACGTCTATCGCCGCCAGGGCGCGCCCTGCCGCGTGTGCGGCAGCACGGTCCTGCACGCGGTGATGGACGCGCGAAACCTGTTCTGGTGCCCCACCTGTCAGCCGGACTGAGCCCGCGCGCTGTCGTGCGCCGCGCGGGCCGCGGTTACCGCGCCGGCGTGCGCGCGGATCCATTGCACGAACGGCTGCAGCGATTCGGCCAGACTGTGCCCCAGCGCCGTGAGTTCGTAGCTCACCCGCGGCGGCGTGGTGGGCTCCACGGTGCGCGTGACCAGACCGTCGCGTACCAGCATGCGCAATGTTTGCGACAGCATCTTGTCGCTGACCCCGTCGATCTTGTTCTGCAGCTCGAAGAACCGTAGGGACCGCTCGCGCAAAGTGTGCAGAATCTGTCCGGTCCAGCGGCCGGAGATGTCGACCACCTCCCACCAAGCGCACTCGGGGTGATATCCGTCACTCTCGGGTCCGAGATCGGGCTGCCGGACCTGTGGGCCTACCGCCATCTCGGCAGCTTACCTCCGGGTAGGTACTTACCGATGGTGAGCCGGGCTGCCTACGCTCCGGCCATGACGACAGTAGTGATCGGAGCCAGTGGAAACGTCGGCCGCCAGGTCGCGGCCGGCCTGAATGCCGTTGCCGCACAGGTGCGTCTGACCAGTCGCGATCCCCGCACCGCCGCGCTGCCACCCGGGGCCGAAACGGTCGCGGCCGACCTGGATCGCCCCGGAACGCTGCCCGCGGCGCTCGACGGTGCGCACAGCGTGTTCGTCTACGCCCGGCCCGACGGGCTGGACGGCTTCGTCGCGGCGGCCGAAGCCGCCGGGGTACGCCACGTCGTGCTCGTGTCCTCCCTGGCCGCCCTGGAGCCCGAGCCCGAACGGAATCCGATCGCCTGGACCCATTTCCGGTGCGAATCCGCGCTGCGCGACTCGGCGCTCGCGTGGACGTTCCTGCGGCCCGGCATGTTCGCCACCAACCTCGTGTGGTGGTGGCAGCGGTCCATCCGCGAGCAAGGGCGGGTGCACCTGCCCTATCCCGAGGCGCGGATCGCCGCGGTGCACGAAAAGGACTTGGCGGCACTGGCGGTGACCGCGCTCACCGTGCCCGGGCACGAGCGGACCGCGTACACCGTCACCGGGCCCGGGGCGATCACCATGCGCGAGCAGGTGGGGCACATCGCCGCGGCGATCGGGCGGGAGATCCGGGTGGTGGAATCGTCGATCGAGCAGGCGCGGGCCGAACTGGAGCGGACCGTGCCGCCCGCCGTGGCCGCCGCGATTCTGGCGGGCTGGAAGACCTCGACCGAGGTGGCGCCGCCGGTGTCGCACACGGTCGAAGAGGTGACCGGGCGCCCGGCCCAGACCTTCGCGGAGTGGGCCCGGGACCACGCGGCCGACTTCGGCCGCGGCTGACGTCAGCCGGCGACGGCGGCGTCTATCTCCGGTTCGTCGGAATCGGAGAAAGCGAACCGCCGGCCGCCGGCCGTCTTCGCCGAGTACATCGCGCGATCGGCGCGACGCAGGAGATCCGTGAAATCACAGGGCGCGCCCGGTGGGTTGTAGGCGGTGCCCACGCTGGCCGAGACCGGCACCGGCCCGGCCGAAGTCCACACCGGGTCGCGCAGGGCGGCCACGATCTGGTGGGCGATCCGGGCCAGGGTGCCGTACTCGCGGTCGACGGCGAGGACGAACTCGTCGCCGCCGTAGCGGCAGATCACCGTCTCCGGCGGGCACACCTCGCGCAGGCGGTTCGCCAGCTCCACCAGCACCTCGTCGCCCACCGCGTGCCCGTAGCCGTCGTTGATCTGCTTGAAGCGGTCCAGATCGATCAGGAGCAGGCCGACGCTGCCGGCCGGGTCGGCCGCCATGCGGCGCACCCGGTCCTGCAGCAGGGTGCGATTGGCCAGGTCGGTGAGCGCGTCGTGGGTGGCCTCGTGCCGCAGCCGGTGCTGCAGCGCGGCGATCTCCTGCACGCGCAGCGAGACCTTCGCGGAGATGTTCTGCTCCTGCTGAGCCAGCGCGCGCTCCTGCAGGGCCTGGGCGTAACTGTCGATGGCCTGGCTGGCCACGAACGGCCAGCGCGTCGCGACCAGCGACCCCGGCCGCCCCGCCGGGAAGCCGAGTAGCCAGCGGCTGGCCTGCGCCAGCATCCGGGTGCGCTCGAAGGGCGGTTCGGCCAGGCGGGCGCCCAGGGCGCGCGCGTCCAGCATCGGAAACGGCTCCGATTCGGCCAGGGAAAGCAGCCGATTGACGATATCGACTAGAACAGGTTCCAGGTCCTTCATCGTGGTGTGCGAGCCGGGTTCCGCGCACACGGCACGGGCCCAGGCACGCGCCATCTCCTTGACGGGGGGTGTCGATTCGAACATCGCACTCACCCGCCACGGATGGCGTCGGTAGCAGGGCGCAGCGCACCCAGCCAGTAGCCGGCCTCACCTCTACTGCCACGCGGTTCGGTCCACCAAGCACGGCGCACGCTCACCGCCCCCTTTCCAGATACCCCCGTCCGGCAAAAAGGATCCTAGCAAGCCACCCGGCCCCGAAAAACGGCGTTTTACAACGAGTTTCCGTTGCCTCGCGAATGGCGATCGGGTATGACATCGCTCCAGGCCGCAAAGCGTTACACCTAATTTCGGTTCGCTGGAGAGTCGCGGACTGACACGCCGGAAGTGTGCCGGGACCGGCCCCCGGGCGCCCGGCGACAGGCCCGGCCGGGGCGATTGGCGTTTCCGCGCGGACATTCGGTACAGTCGTTGCGCACACGACATCTGGCGATCCCATCGATGTCGTATGCCTCGCGGGTGTAGTTCAATGGTAGAACCTCAGCCTTCCAAGCTGATGGTGCGGGTTCGATTCCCGTCACCCGCTCTTCCAGGGGGATCATTCGTCCACGGGCCCACAGTCGGCCGTGGCCAACGGGGTGTAGCGCAGCTTGGTAGCGCATCCGCTTTGGGAGCGGAGGGTCGCAGGTTCAAATCCTGTCACCCCGACAGAGAAATCCCGGTCAGCAGCTTGTTGACCTGGGCTGTCGCCACCCATTCCACCGAACCGTGCAGCCGCACCGTGTTGTCGACGCAGTGGGCGAGGAAGGCGGCGTCGAGGGGGCGGTCGCCGGGCAGCAGGCGGAAATACATTGGCGCGCAGAGCGTTTCGACGACCTCGGGCGGGTCGGCGTTCGAAGGTAGTTCGCCGCGGCGATGGCCCGGCCGATCACGGGTTCAGCCTGCTCGAAGCGGTGGTTCCAGAAGTGGCGGCGGGCCTCGGCGACCAGCGCCGTGCGGGCACCCCAGCGACGGTAGACCGTGGTCACCGCCCACGCCGGCTCGCTCGGCGACCTCGTTGATGCTCAGGCCCTCGATGCCGTGCTCGGCGACCTGAGCGATGGTCGCGCTCACGATGGCCTGGCGCACGCGGGCCGAGCGGCTTTCCACGACCATCGAGATCCGCGCGAGCATCGGCAGCCGCGATCAGGTTCGCGCATGGGAAGCACGCCGCGCCGATGCCGTGCTCGAGAAGCTGGCCTCCTATTCGGGGCCACGCGCCTGGGTGGAACTCCTGCCGGAGCACACGCTCGCCACGCTGCGGGCGGCACCGGCCGGCGTGCGGCGTGCCGCATCGGCAGTCGAGTTCGGCAACCGGCTGATCGCGGGCGCTCGCAGCGCGGCAACCGGCTAGGTCCCGGCGATATCGGCACACACCCGCTCGATCGCCGCGTCCACCGACCACCCGGCGTCGAATCGCACTTCGGACACGAAATCGAGGGCGTCCCAGCCTCGATACCAGGCCGACATCTCCTCGGGCCCGAACGCGATGGCTTGCGGCCTGGTCGCGTGCCGTCGGACCGTCTCCTCGAACGACAGATCGTAGGCATAGAAGAAGCTGCGTGCGGCGGTCGCGGACAAGCGGCCCAGCATCGGACCGTACGTGGACGCGCGCAAGATCCCTTCGACGATGACGACGCACCCTTCGGCCAGGCAGAACGCGGCGATGTGCTCGATCAGGGCGATATTGACGCCGTGCGGCCTGTCTTGCTCGCGCAGGATCTGGCGTCTGACAACGTCTTGCGGCACGACGGCGACCGTGGCGCGGTCGAAACGGCGCTGCACGGCGTGCGCGACTGTCGATTTGCCCGAACCCGAATTACCCCGCAGGACAATCAGTGTCGACATGGCTCACAACATAGGCAGGCGCTATGCCCGCCCGCACGCCACGGCGGAAGGTGTGTCCGAACCTGCGGAGTGGGACATACGACCACGTCAGAACCAGGGAGCCTGAACGAAGGTCAGGGTGCCGCGCTTGCGCAGGGTGAAACCGAGCGCCCGGTACAGACTGATCGCGGTGGTGTTGCCGGCGAGCGCATGCAGAAAGGGAATTTCGCCGCGGTCCCGGATTCCGGCACCGACGGCGCGAATCAGCCGGGTGGCCAGGCCCTGGCCGCGGTGGGCAGGATCGGTGCACACGGCGCTGATTTCGGTCCAGCCCGGCGGATGCAGGCGCTCCCCCGCCATCGCGACGAGCGCGCCGTCGACGCGCAGCCCCAGGTATGTGCCCATCTCGATGGTGCGCGGGGCGTAGGGCCCGGGTTCGGTGCGGGCGATCAGCTCCAGGATCTCGGGCAGCGCCGCGGGCGTCAGCACCTCGAGCTCCGGATCGGGAGCCACTCGCAGTGCGCTGCCGTCCATTTGCACCGTGCCGACGTGATCCAGCACCGTCCAGCCCGCGGGCGGCACGTGGCGGGCGCCGCGCAAACCGGTGGTGCCGCCGGGGCCGAGCAGGGCGGCCAAGTCGACCCAGTCCCGATCGTCGAGGGCCGGCGGATGTCCGACGAACCGCGCGACCTCCGGCTGGTAGCGCACGATCCGGCCCGACCACTCGGCGAACCGGCGGTGCTCACCGCGCAGAGAGGTGCGCACCGGGTCGTCGAGGGGATGCGTCACGAGGTCCGCCTCGATCGTCACCACAGTCTCCTCCCGTTCCGACCGGGAACGCTAGCCCGGCCCGGCCCGGACGGGCACCGGTTGCGCTCACCCGGATTCCTGCTGCCCCAGCGTATTTCCTCCTGCTCACGCTGAGCACAATCGTTGACCGGCCCCGGCTCGGCGGACAGTCTTGCTCCGTGAGACGACGGTTGAAAACGGTTACGGGCGTCAGCGGTTCCACGGACGTCTATACCGCGGCACTGGATCCGCACCGCTCGACGCTGGAGTCGTCGATCGAGATCGCGAAACTCGCCGAGGCCAACGGGTTCGACGCGCTGTTCGCCGCCGACCTGCTGAGTTTCGGGGCCCAGGGCGCGATCGGCGCGCAGGAGCCGCTGATCTTCCTGGCGGCGCTCAGCGCGGTGACCGAGCGGATCGGCCTGATCGCCACGGTCACCACCACCTTCCACCACCCCTACAATCTCGCGCGGCTCTTCGGCACCCTGGACCACGTCAGCAACGGCCGCTCGGCCTGGAACGCGGTGACTTCCGCACTCGGCGAAGAGAACTACGGCGGTGCGGATCTGCCGAGCCCGGAACAGCGCTACGCCCGCGCGACCGAGGCGCTCGAGGTGGTCAACGCCCTGTTCGACAGCTGGCAGCCCGACTCCCTGACCCGCGACGAGCACGGCGCGGTGACGCTGCACCCGGATCGGGTGCGACCCATCGATCACTCCGGCGAATTCTTCACCGTGCGCGGCCCGCTCAACATTCCGCCGCTGCCGCAGCGCCGCCCGGTGCAGTTCCAGGCCGGGCAATCCGAGGCGGGCGTCGAACTCGGGGCGCGTTTCGCCGAGGTCGTCTTCACCTCGCTGCCGACCCTGGCCGACGCCGAGATCTACACCGCGAAGATCCGCGCGCGGGCAGCCGAACTGGGGCGTGCGCCCGAATTACCGCTGATCATGAGCTCGTTCCACGCCACCTACGGCTCCTCCGAAGCCGAAGTCGCGCAGCTGGTCCGCGAGCAACACGAGGCCACCGACTTCGACGCCGGTCGCCTGGCGCTGGCCGACATGCTCGGCGGCGACGTCGACCTCTCGGACCTGCCCCTGGACAAGCCCATCCCCGAGCACCTGCTGCCCGACCTGTCCACGGTGCGCCGCCGCCGCGGCCGCGTCGAGATCTTCAGCGGCTTCGCGCGGCAGGGCAAAACCCTGCGCGAGTTGATCATCGCCGCCAAGGACACCGGCCACTGGGCCGCGGCCGGCACCCCGGAGCAACTCGCCGACGCCATCGCCGAACGCTACGACGCGGGCGCGCTCGACGTCATCTCCCTGGGCGGTCTCGCCGACCCCCGCACCCGCGACTTCCTGCTCAACGGCCTGCTCCCGGAACTGCGCCGGCGCGACATCGTCGCCGCGGAGCCGGTCGGCGGCACGTTCCGCGAACGCCTGGAGCTCCCGCCGCTGCCTTGAGCGGCAGGCTGTCGGCCGCCGCGGCCCGGCCGATACCCCGCGCGGGCTTGTCGGCGGGCTGGGGCAGACTGCACGGCGTGGCAGAGACATTCAGCGCGGGGGTTCTGTTGTTCCGGCGGGGCGCGGCGGGCCCGGAGGTGCTGCTCGCCCACATGGGCGGGCCGTTCTGGGCCCGCAAAGACCTTGGCGCGTGGTCGCTTCCGAAGGGCGAATACCTGCCCGACCAGGAGGACGCGCAGGCGGCCGCCCGGCGGGAGTTCACCGAGGAACTGGGGGTCGCGGCGCCCGACGGCGAGTGGGTGGAGCTCGGCACGGTCTCCTACGGCAGTGGCGCGAAGCGGAAGACGGTCGTCGCCTGGGCGGTCGAGGCCGACCTGGAGCCGGATTCCATCGTGCCGGGCACCTTCGAGATGGAATGGCCGCCGCGGTCCGGGAAACGAGCCGAGTTCCCGGAGATCGATCGGGTCGAATGGTTCGATCTGGAGACGGCGGCGGAGAAGCTGACCAAGGGCCAGCAGCCCTTTCCGGGGCGGCTGGCCGAGCTGCTCGGCTAGGCCCAGGTGCGGCCGGTGATGAGTTCGTAGGCCTCGACATACTTGCGGCGGGTGGCCGCGACGATGTCGGCGGGGATCTCCGGGCCGGGGGGCTCCTTGTCCCAGCCGGTGGAGGTGGACCAGTCGCGGACGAACTGCTTGTCGAAGGAGGGCTGGGCCCGGCCGGGGGCCCACTGGTCGGCGGGCCAGAAGCGGGAGGAATCCGAGGTGAGGACCTCGTCGCCGAGGGTGAGAACGTCACCGTCCCAGCCGAATTCGACTTTGGTGTCGGCGACGATGACGCCGCGCGAGGCGGCGTGCTCGGCACCCCGGCGGTAGATCGACAGCGTCAGTTCGCGCAACCGCTCGGCGACCTCGCGGCCCTCCTGCCGGATCACGTCGTCGAAGGTGATGGCTTCGTCGTGGCCCTCGGAAGCCTTGGTGGTGGGCGTGAAGATCGGCTCGGGCAGCTTGTCGCCGTCGCGCAAGCCGGGCGGCAGCGAGATGCCGGAGACCGCGCCGGTGGCCTGGTATTCCTTCAGGCCGCCGCCGGTGAGGTAGCCCCGGGCGATGCACTCGACGGCCACCATCTTCAACGGCTTGACCCGGATGGCGCGGCCCGCGAACTCGGCGGGCACGTCGGTGGTGGAGAGCACGTGGTTGGGCACGTCGGCGAAGAACTCGAACCACCAGTTCGACAGCTGGGTCAGCAGTGCGCCCTTGTCCGGAATGGGGGTGGGCAGCGCGACGTCGTAGACCGAGACCCGGTCCGAGGCCACGAGCAGCAGGGTCTCGCCGTCCTCGTACAGGTCGCGCACCTTACCGGCGTGCACATGCTTCAACGTCGAGCCTCCGAATCGTGGGGGGTGGTCTGAGCTGCACAATACCGGCGCGGAAAAACTCACCGGAGCGCGGCGGTCGGGAGGATTAGGGTGGTGAGCAGAAACTTCCGCAGTGCCCGTTCTTCGACTCCGAAGGAGCCACATGTCCGCACCCAACCTCACACGCGAACAGGCGATCGAACGCGCCTCGACGGTGCAAGTCGAGAACTACCGCATCGAACTCGACCTGACCGACGGGGCGGGTAAACCGGGCGAGCGCACCTTCTTCTCCCGCAGCACAGTCACTTTCACCGCGCAGGCCGGGGCGAGCACCTATATCGACATCGTGGCGGCCGGCGTGCGCTCGGCGGTGCTGAACGGCACGGCGCTCGACGTCTCGGCCTACGACGAGGAGAAGGGCATCGCCCTGTCCGGCCTGGCCGAGCGCAACGAGCTGGTGGTCGAGGCCGATTGCGAATACTCCAACACCGGTGAGGGCCTGCATCGCTTCGTCGATCCCACCGACGACGCGGTCTACCTGTACTCCCAGTTCGAAACCGCCGACGCCAAGCGCATGTTCGCCTGCTTCGACCAGCCGGACCTGAAGGCCACCTTCGACATCAGCGTCACCGCGGCGCCGGAGTGGAAGGTCATCTCCAACGGCGCGGCCGTCGACAGCCTGATCGCCGAGCCCGGCAAGCATGTGTTCAAGACCACGCCGCGGATGAGCACCTACATCGTCGCGCTCATCGCGGGCCCCTACGCGGAGTGGACGGACGAGTACGCCGACGAGCACGGCGCCATCCCGCTGGGCATCTACTGCCGCGCCTCGCTGGCCGAGCACATGGACGCCGAGCGCCTGTTCACCGAGACCAAGCAGGGATTCGGCTTCTACCACAAGAACTTCGGCGTCCCCTACGCCTTCGGCAAGTACGACCAGCTGTTCGTCCCGGAGTTCAACGCGGGCGCGATGGAGAACGCGGGCGCGGTCACCTTCCTGGAGGATTACGTCTTCCGGTCCAAGGTGACCAGAGCCTCCTACGAGCGCCGCGCCGAGACGGTGCTGCACGAGATGGCGCACATGTGGTTCGGCGACCTGGTCACCATGAAGTGGTGGGACGACCTGTGGCTGAACGAGTCGTTCGCGACCTTCGCCTCGGTGCTCTGCCAGTCCGAGGCCACCGAGTACAAGAGCGCGTGGACGACGTTCGCGAACGTGGAGAAGTCCTGGGCCTACCGCCAGGATCAGCTGCCCTCCACGCACCCGATCGCCGCCGACATCCCCGACCTGCACGCGGTCGAGGTGAATTTCGACGGCATCACCTACGCCAAGGGCGCCTCGGTGCTCAAGCAGCTCGTCGCCTACGTCGGCCTGGAGCCGTTCCTGGCGGGCCTGCGCGCCTACTTCGCCGAGCACGCCTACGGCAACGCCACCTTCGACGACCTGCTCTCCGCGCTGGAGGAATCCTCGGGCCGCGACCTGTCCGACTGGGGCGCGCAGTGGCTCAAGACCACCGGCCTGAACATCCTGCGCCCGGATTTCGAGGTCGACGACGCGGGCAACTTCACGAAGTTCGCGGTGGTTCAGGAGGGCGCGGCGCCGGGCGCGGGTGAGCGCCGGGTGCACCGCCTGGCCGTCGGCGTCTACGACGATCAAGGCGGAAAGCTGGTCCGCACCAAGCGGGTCGAGCTGGATCTCCAGGCGGCGGAACGCACCGAGGTGCCGGATCTGGTCGGCACCCCGAGCGGAAAGTTCGTGCTGGTCAACGACGACGACCTGACCTACTGCTCGGTCCGCCTGGATCCGGAGTCGCTGGACGTGCTGGTCAACCGGATCGGCGATATCGCCGAACCGCTCCCGCGCACCCTGGCCTGGTCGGCCGCGTGGGAGATGACGCGTCAGGCCGAGATGCGGGCCCGTGATTTCGTCGCGCTGGTGCAGCGCGGCGTCGGCGCGGAATCCGAGATCGGTGTGGTGCAGCGGCTGCTCATGCAGGCGCACACCTCGATCGCCAGCTACGCCGACCCGGCCTGGGCGGCCGGCACCGGCTGGCCCGAATTCACCGACAAGCTGCTGGAACTCGCGCGCGCCGCCGAGGCGGGTTCGGATCATCAGCTGGCCTTCGTCAACGCGCTGACGGGCGCGAAGCTGGAGCAGCGGCACACCGACGTGCTGCGCACCCTGCTCGACGGCCCCCCGGCCGACGCGGGCCTGCCCGGCCTGACGGTGGACACCGATCTGCGCTGGCGCGTGGTCACGGCGCTGGCCGCCGCGGGCGTGATCGATGCCGAGGGTCTGGAAACCCCGTTCATCGACGCCGAATTGCAGCGCGATCCCACCGCGGCGGGCAAACGGCAGGCGGCCGCCGCCGCGACGGCGCGCCCGCAGGCCGCGGTGAAGGAGCAGGCCTGGGCGAAGGTGATGGGCGACGATTCCCTGCCCAACATCACCGCCCGCTCCATCGTCGGCGGCTTCGCGCCCGCCGGGCAGGGCGATCTCCTGCTCGGGTTCACCGACCGCTACTTCTCCGATGTCCCCGGCGTCTGGGAGCGGCGTTCCAGCGAGGTCGCGCAGACGGTCGTCGTCGGCCTGTACCCGGCCTGGGACATCAGCCAGGATGCGGTCGCCAAGGCCGACAAGTTCCTCGCCGACAACCACCCCCCGGCCCTGCGCCGCCTGGTGACCGAGGGCAAGGCCGGCATCGAACGCTCGCTGCGCGCACGAGCTTTCGACGCACAGTGAGTTCCCGGTCGGGGGCCTGCTCACTGCGGCACGCCCCCGACCGGACCGCTGGCTGATGGACTGGACACATCGCCGCGCCCGCACGACGCCACCGACCGGTCCGCGTGCTGGCCGAGTCGCCAGCCCCGCCGAACCCGCGCGACGCCCACGGCCGTGCGACTGTCGTGCCGACGGTGCAGGTTCGTTCACCAACCGCCAGTGGGGCCAGCGAGCAGCCAGGTAGTGCCGAGCGCCGAACTCCGCTGCGCGACAACAGATCCAGGTCGCGGACTCTGTTGCGCGGCAAACGGTTCCGAGCCGTGCAGCCCGCTCAGCGGCCGCCGTTCCGGAATTCGTCGGCGTGGTCCCGGGCCCACTGGGCGAAGGTGGTGGCTGGGGCGCCGGTGAGGTCGGCGATGGTGGTGGTTGCCTGTTGGGGGTGCTGTTCCATGGCCGCCATGCCGTCCAGGTACCACTCGGCGTACTCCCCCATGCTCGGGGTGAGCTGCCGGATGCCTTCCTCGCGGGAGATCGGGACCACCTCGAGCTTGCGGTCGAGTGCCGCGCCGATCTGCTGGAGCTTTTCCGCGCGAGTGAGGGTTTCCGGGCCGGTCAGGTTGTAGGTCTGGCCCTCGTGCCCGGATCCGAGGAGCACGACGGCCGCGACGACGGCGATGTCGGCCATGGCGATCGGTGCGTTGGCGGCGGCGGGGTACGGCTCCTGGATCCGGTCGCCGGCCTGGATCGCTTCCGCCCACATGGTGGCGTTTTCCATGAACTCCCCGGTGTACAGGTGCGTCCACGCACAGCCGGACTGCTCCACGGCCTGCGCGATCGGCTGCCAATCGGTCGACTCGTCGCCGGAGAGGTCGACGATCTGGGCGATCCCGGCCGCCCGGGCCAGCCGCACCGTCTCCGTCACCGTGGGCAGGTACGGCGCCAGATACAACCGCTCCACGCCCTCGAACGCCGCCGGAAGTGAGTCCGGCCGTCCGAGAAAGCCTTCCGCCACTTCGACTTCCGGCGGCAGCGCCGCCTTCTTCGGATTGTTGGTCAGCGCCCGCACATCCTCGGCTCCGCGCGCCAGCAATTCGTCCACGACCTTGCGCCCGATGTTCCCCGTTGCCCCGGTGACAAGAATTTTCATCTCCCCAACGTGCCCAGATTTCCCGGTCTCGACAACCCCCCATTTTCGCTGCGTTGTCAAGACCGGATTTCTGCTATCTGCGGGAGCGCGGACGGTGTGCTCACCCCGGCGGGATGAGCACACCTCCGGCCTCAGTGGCGCAGCGCGCGGGCGAGGAAATCCCGGATCAGGGCGGCGATTTCCGGTCCGTGTGTCTCCAGCGCGAAGTGGCCCGCGTCCAGCAGATGCAGTTCGGCGTCGGGCAGATCCCGCAGGAACGCCCGCGCACCGTCGGGACCGAAGATCTCGTCGTGCTCGCCCCAGGCGATCAGGGTGGGCGGGCGGTGCTCGGCGAAGTACTTCTGGAAGTCGGGGTAGCCGTCCAGGTTGACCTTGTAGTCGGCGAACAGGTCCAGCTGGATCTCCTTGTTGCCCGGCCGATCCAGGAAGTGCTGGTCCAGGGTCCAGGTGTCGGGGCTGACCAGCGCCAGCCGGTCGGCCGGAACACCGTGCGTGTACTGCCATTTCGTGGCGTCGAGGTCGAGCAGCTTGCGCACCTCCGGTTCGTGCGCGGCGCGATCGGCGGCGTGGGCGAACAACGTCTCCCAGAACGGCGTGAAGCCCTCGAGGTAGGCGTTGCCGCTCTGGGTGATCAGCGCGGTCACCCGGTCGGGGTTGCGGGAGGCGATGCGCAGGCCGATGGGGGCACCGTAATCCTGGATGTAGAGGGCGAAGCGGTCGACGCCGAGGGTGTCCAGCAGGGCCAGCGTGATCTCGGTGAGCTTCTCGAAGGTGTACTCGAAGGCGTGCGCGGAGGGCATCGCCGACTGGCCGAAGCCGATGTGGTCCGGTGCGATCAGGTGGTAGTCGTCGGCCAGCGCGGGCAGCAGGTTGCGGAACATCGCGGAGCTGGTCGGAAAGCCGTGCAGCAGAACAAGTGTCGGCTTGCCCGGGTCACCGGCCTCACGGTAGAAGACCGGCAGGCCCTGGATCTCGACGGTGTTGTGACGTACTGCGGACATTGAATTTCTCCTCTTCGGAACGGTCGGAGGCCGGACGGCCCCCGACGACATCGACGCCTCGTGGGCTATCGGGCTGGATGGGCGACTCGCCGGGGGCGGTCTCCGGGGTATCGGGGCGGCAGTGCCGCGGTGTCGCGAGCGGGTGCGAGCAGCAGCAGAGCGGCCGCACTGAAGGCCAGTCCGAGCGCGAAATATCCTCGGTAGCTGTCGGTTTGGGAGTGGATCAGAGCCGCGACCGCCAAGCCGGCCGCGGCGGACAGCTGATGGATCACCCAGGCGGGTGCGAGCGTGCGGCCCATGCGCGCCGGATCCAGGCCGCGCGAGAGCACCGCCATCGTCAACGGGATGACCGGGAAGGAGGCGGCCCCGAACAGCACCGCGACCACGCCCAGCGCCGGCGCACCCAGCGGCGAGATCGCCAACCCCAGCGCGGCGATCCGAACCAGATACAGTCCGCGCACCAGGTTTTCGGGTCGGAACCGGCGTTGCAGCCGCACCATGGCGGCCGAGGTCAGCCCGGCGGCCAGCGCAGCCAGCGCGACCAGCCGCCCGGCGTCGACCACCGACCAGCCCTCCTCGACCGCGTGCCTGGGCAGCATCAGGACGACGACGTACAGGGTGGCCGAGTGCAACCCGAACGACAACAGCACGCGGCCTCGCCCGGCAAGCGATTCCGGCTGTCCCGCAACGACTCCGACTACTCGATCCGCCGGCAGGACGGCCCACAGGATGCCCGTGACCGCCAGGCCGAGCGCACCGAACAGGGCATAGGTGGCCCGGACACCGATCGGCTCGAACAGCGCGGTCGCGGCCCACGGCCCGATCAGCTGGCCCAGGTTGATGCCGATGGCGGCGCGGGTCAGCGCGGGCCCCACCCGGTCACCGAGGGCCCGCCCGATCAGCGTGGTGACCGCCAGAGTGGAGGAGGCGGCGAAGCCGAGGCCGCCCAGCAGCATGTAGGCCGCGACGAATTCCCAGGTCGTGCGCACCACGGACAGCACCAGGTAGCTCCCCGAGATCAGCGCCAGCCCGCCGAGGAGCACCGTTCTGGCTCCGACGCGATCCAGCAGCCGCCCCACCACCGGCTGGGCCAGCCCGGTGACCGTGGTGCCCAGAGCGGCCGCGAGTGCCAGCGCGGCGGCGCTGACCCCGTAGGACGCGGCGGTCGGTGCGAAGAACACGCCCATCGAGAAGTTCAGGCCGAACGAGACGGTCATCGCTGCCAGTCCCGCCCAGGCGAGATGTTCGCGGCGCATGGTCACCGACCTGCGATCTGAGCGGTGAGCGGCAGGCCGATGGCGGGCTCGACGAGGTGGCCGTCCAGGTCGAGCCGTTTCAGTACACGGAAGGCGAGCACCTCGCGTTCGGCCGCCGCGGTCCGCTGGACCCGTCGCCGCGCGAGTTGCGCACGCGCGGAGGCAAATCGGGTCGGTGCGATGCCCAGGATGGCCACCGGCTCGGCCCGTGACGGCGACACCTCGGCGAACGCGCGCTTCGCCTGCGGCAGCGCGGGGAACTTGTAGCTGGTCATGGTGGGTCCTTGTCGAGTTCGGTCTCCGAACGGCCGAGTCGACTAACCGTTCATAGATTGATGAACGGTTATAGATGTGAAAGGTATTCCCGCTTCGGAAAAGTCGTGCCGGAATGTGTGCCCGACTCGGCGCGCCTGTGGAATCTATGGCCGCCGCGCCGTCCGGGGGTCGGACTGCGGACGCCAGCGCGCGGACCGAATACGCCAGCGCCCGATATGCTCCGGCAGCGAGAGAAGGCACGGTGCCGACTCAGCTGATCCGGCTGATTACACGGCAGCGCTGCACACGGACGTCGCACCCGCGGAATTCGCCCACCTGCGCGGGTTTGATCCCGCGGCGATGAGCGACGACCTGATCCGGGTGCTGCTCGAAACCCCGTTCCGGATCTGGGAATTGATCGAGGCGCAGGCAGGACCCGAAGCGGGCCTGCGGGTCAGCGCGGCCGCCGCGCTGGGCAGCCTGCATGTGTGGGGACTACCTGTTCACGACGGGCAGCACGCTGCGCGAGGGTCTACGAGCGGCCTCGGACTTCCACGCCACCATCACCGACCCCACCGTCGGCCTGCGCGTCCCCGACGACGACCGGCTGCTCACTGTCCGCTACACCGGGATCGAACCCGAGCCACGCTCGGCGCTACCAACGAATTCGCAATGGCGCTGCTGCTGCGCTGCATCCGCGAGGCGACCGGCAGCCCGATCACGCCTGTCCGAGACCGGTTCGGGCACCCGTCGCGCGGACGCTAGCGCCACCTCGTCGACACCAGCAGCATCGATTTCGGCGCGCCGCACAGCGAACTCACCTTCCTCGACGGCGCCGACCTGCCCACCGGCTCCGACCCGCAACTCGGGCACCTGATCCGGCGCCATGCCGAACTCACGCTCGGTTCGGCCAAGACCATCCCCGGCCGGCAGGACGCGTTCCGCGCCGCGCTGGCCGACGCCCTGTCACACGACGAGCTCGGTCTCGACGCCGTCGCGCGCCGTCTGGCCATGAGCGCACGCACGCTGCGGCGCCGCCTCGGCGAGCATGGCACCAGCTGGCGGAACGAGGTGGAGGCGGCGCGCCTGGCGAAAGCCACGGCGCTGCTGCGCGATACGGGGCTGCCGGTGAGCTCGGTGGCCACCCGCGTCGGCTACAGCGACGCCCGCGCGCTGCGCCGCGCCTTTCCGCCCTGGACCGGGCACACCCCGGCGCGGTTCCGCGCGCCGGCCCCCGACTGACGCGAAACGGCGTGCGCGACCCTCCGGAGAGGGCCGCGCACGCCGTGGCGAATCGCAGCGGTCAGCGACCGATGGCGGCGGCCATCACGCGCACCGCCGACACCAGACCGTCGATGAGCTCGCCCTGGCGGAACGAGCTCAGCGCGGCGGTGACGCCGAGCTGGCAGACCCGATCGTTGGCGCGGTCGGCGACCTCGTGGCCGGAGCGCACCTCGATGGCGTTGTCGTTGGGCGAGACGGCGATGAGCACCGAGCGCGCCGCCTCGGGGGTCGCGGGGAAGACCGCGTCCGCGCCGGCCGCCGGGTCGGCGCCGAGATCGCCGACATAGACGTTGAAGCGCACCTTGGTGGCACGGGTGGCGTCGGTGAGCACGTTGTCCATCAGCAGCCGCTCGTGTTCGCTGAACGGCGCCTCGTAGAAAACGTCACCCGCCTCGTGCACGCCGGACACGCGTCCGCTGCTGGTGAGGGCGTACCCGTGCGGTAGATCGGACTCGACCACCGCGGGCCACTTAGAACCTGCCACTTGCCCGACCTCCGATCAGCTCCACGCCGGTGGATTCGATGGCCGCATGGGTGCCATGCGACTCGGTGTGGTGACCGTGCCCGGTCACCTCGTCGGTGGCACTCCACAGCACCGGCGGCTGCGTCCACTTCTGACCGAGGTCGAAGTGGGCCGGCTTCTCACCGGCGAGTGGCTTACCGAGATACGACAATCCGGCGATCGCGGCGTAGATCACCAGCGGAATGCCGACGAAGATCAGCACTGTCTCGAGAATGCTCACGATGCCAACGGTATCCGATGGCGTGTAGTAGTTCAGCTACCACCCGCCGTGTTCATCGTGTTGATCAGCCACGCGGCCGCGTTCCCGGGCAGATGCCCGAGTTCCAGCGGCATGCTGGCCAGGAGGAATTCCCCCGGCGGCAGCGGGACCGGATCGGCGGTGGTGTTCAGGACGCAGGTCAGCCCGCCGGCCCGCCGGAATCGCAGCATCCCGTCCGGGCTGTGCACCCAGTCCAGTACCGAGCCCGCGAATTCGCGCCGCGTATCCCGCAATTCGATCGCCATCCGGTACAGCGACAGGGTGGAGCCCAGGTCCTCGAGCTGCTGCTCGGCGGTCAGCGCCGCCCACTCCGGCGGCATCGGCAGCCACGGTTGCCCACTGGTGAATCCGAACGGTGGCGTGTCGCCCTCCCAGGGCAGCGGCACCCGGCAGCCGTCGCGCCCGCGTTCGGTGTGACCGGAGCGCTCCCACACCGGATCGCGCAGCGCCGCCTCGGGCAGATCGTCCACGTTGGGCAGGCCGAGTTCCGCGCCGTTGTAGAGGAAAACCGCACCCGGCAGGGCCAGTTCGACCAGGATCATGGCGCGCGCCCGGGCCACCCCGACCGCGCCGCCGCCGTAGCGGGTGACCTCGCGCTCGATGTCGTGGTTGGACAGCGTCCAGGTGGGCGACGCGCCGACCGGCGCCACCGCGGCGAGGGAATTCTCGATCGCGTCGCGCACCGCGTCGGCCTCGAAACTCACCTCGGCGAGCCGGAAGTTGAAGGCCAAGTGCAGTTCGTCGGGTCGCACGTATTCGCCGAAGAGGGTGTTGTCGTCGACCCAGACCTCGCCGATCGAGACCGCGCGGGGGTACTCCCCCAGCACCCGGCGGAAGCGGCGGTGGATCTCGTGCACGCCGGGATTGTTGAACCGCGGATCTCTGCTGTCGTGGGTGAGCAGTCTCGACGCGCCCAGCTCCTGCATATCCGGCAGGTCGGGATCCTTGGCCATGCCGTGCGCGACATCGATGCGGAACCCGTCCACCCCCCGATCCAGCCAGAAGCGCAGGGTCCGGTCGAAATCCGCGGCGACCTCCGGGTTGTCCCAGTTCAGGTCGGGTTGCTCGGGCGCGAAGAGGTGCAGGTACCACTGGCCGGGCCGGCCGTCCGCCCCCGGCACCCGGGTCCAGGCCGGACCGCCGAAGATGCTGGGCCAGTTGTTCGGCGGCTCGGCGCCGTCGGGCCCGCGGCCGTCGCGGAAGTGGTAGCGCTCGCGTTCGGGACTGCCGGGCGGGGCCGCCAAAGCCGCTGTGAACCAGGGGTGTTCGCTGCTGGTGTGGTTCGGCACCAGGTCCATCGTGACCTTGATCCGGCGGGCGTGCGCCTCCGCGATCAGGATGTCCATCGCCTCGATTCCGCCGAAGAGCGGATCGATGTCGCGCGGATCGGACACGTCGTAGCCGCCGTCGGCCATCGGCGAGCGCATCACCGGGCAGATCCACAGCGCATCGATGCCGAGCAGTTCCAGATAGCCCAGCTTCGCCCGCACGCCGGCCAGATCGCCGACACCGTCACCGTTCGCGTCCGCGAAGGAACGGGGATAGACCTGGTAGAAAACGGCCGAGCGCCACCATGGCTGGGCTTCGCGATGCGAATCGGTCACCCGGCCATCGTGCCAAAACTATGCGGCGAAAACGGCGTGGCGGCGCGGCGCGGCATTCACCACTGACTGTTGATCAGCGAATTCGCGGCCATTTCCATGTAGTCCAGCAGTTGCTTGCGATGCGCGTCGTCGAGGATTTCCGGCTCGATTTCCGCGACGCCGATTCGCATGCAGCGCAGCCAGGCGTCGCGCTCCACCGGACCGATCGTGAACGGCATGTGCCGCATGCGCAGGCGCGGATGGCCGCGCTCGTCGGAATAGGTGCGCGGGCCGCCCCAGTACTGCTCCAGGAACATGCGCAGCCGCCGCTCGGCCGGGCCCAGATCCTGTTCGGGGTAGAGCGGGCGCAGGACCTCGTCGGCGGCGACCTCGCGATAGAACGCGGCCACGATCCGGTGGAAGGTCTGCTCCCCGCCGACCGCCTCGTAGAACGATGTCGCTTGCTCGCCGGAAGTCATCAGGCCCTTTCGATTCGCGTTATCGTGCCGCACCCATTGTGCCCGCTGCCGCGGAGTGCGCCACAGCCGGTGGACCTCCCCTGATAGCGGGTCGGCGGCACTTCAGCAGCAGTTAACCCAACATTGTGCGAAATCACCGTGCAAACAGCCGGTTTCCATGGTCATATTGGGCGTATGAAACAACGGCACGGCCGCTCGCACGAGGCCCGGACGCACCGACAACTCCAGCCCGCCGACGTCCACAATCGTGGCTCGGGGGCTACTCCGCTGCATATCTTGTCCGACCACCATCCGGGCGCTGTTCACCGCTCCGGTGAGGTTCATCACGGCCATCACCTCACCGCTGTTCCCACCGAGGCCGTCAACTGGTTGAAGCGCCGGGTGCTGCTGCTGAACGCCACCTACGAGCCGCTCACCGCTCTGTCCGCGCGCCGCGCGGTCGTCCTCCTGATCTGCGACAAAGCCGACGCCGTGCACCACAGCGCCGAAGGTCCGGTCGTGCATTCCGCCGAAGCCGCCGTCGCGGTCCCCTCGGTGATCCGCCTGCGCAACTACGTGCACGTCCCCTATCGCGCCCGGGTACCGATGACGCGCGCCGCGCTCATGCACCGCGACCGCTACCGCTGCGGTTACTGCGGCGGCAAAGCCGAGACCATCGATCACGTCATCCCGCGCAGCCGCGGCGGCGAGCACTCGTGGGAGAACTGCGTCGCCAGCTGCGCGCCCTGCAACCATCGCAAAGCCGACAAGCTGCTCAGCGAACTGGGCTGGACGCTGCGTTCGCCGCTGGTCTCGCCGAAGGGGCCGCACTGGCGGCTGCTGTCGACCTCCACCGAGCTCGATCCGCTCTGGCTGCAGTACCTCGGCGAGGGTGCGGCCTAGGACGAGTACTCGTTGACCAGCGTCGCCCAGGTGCCCGGTTCGAGGGCTTCGAAGACGTGCGGTGCGTCACCGGGGTAGCAGATGTAGTCACCGGGGCCGAGTTCCACGGGGGCGTCGACCGGGCCGACGAGCGCCCGGCCGCTGGCGAGCAGGACGTGCTCGGTGCAGCCCGGCATATGCGGTTCCGAACGCCGGGCGTGGCCGGGTTCGGCGGTGATCCGGAACAGATCACGCCGGCTGTTCGGCGGGCTCACCGCGAGCAGGGTGGCGCTGTAGTCGGCGTGCTCGGCCGCCAGGCGCGGGCCCTCGCCCGCGCGGATCACCAGCACGTTCGGGCGCGGCGGATCCAGCAGCCGGGAGAACGGCATGTTGAGGGCCACGCACAGCGCCCACAGCGTTTCGATGCTCGGGTTACCGCTTCCCGATTCCAGTTGCGACAGTGTGGATTTCGCGATACCGGCGCGGTTGGCCACCTCGGTGAGCGAGAGGCCGGCGCGGGCGCGCTCACGGCGCAGCGACTCGGCGATCACCGCCTGGGGCGGCCCCGCCATGGGTTCGTCCTGCACCATTTCCTGCTCCCGTTCCGGTCGGAACGCTGAGCTTACCCAGCCGCGTCGGGGCATCGGATCGGCCGATCGGGCCCGTGTTGACTTATCCACCCCTCGGCGTTCACCATAAACAACATGCGTTCGATATGGCGAACACTCGGCCGGGATACAGCCTCCGGCATCGGGGCCGTGCTGCTGGCGGTCTGGGTCATCGGGCTGTCCTACGGCGCCACCGCGATCAGCTCGGGCTTCCCGCTCTGGCTGCCGGTGGTGCTGAGCTTCGCCGTGCTCGCGGGCGGTGCGGAGTTCCTGTTCCTCGGGATCATCGCCGGAGGCGGGAGCCCGATCGCGGCGGTGCTGGCCGGGCTGGTCGTCAACGCGCGGCACCTGCCCTACGGACTGTCGGTCCCCGAGGACGTGGTCGGCACCGGCTGGCGGCGGGCGCTGGGCGTGCACGTGATGAACGACGAGTCGGTCGCGCTGGCGCTGGCCGAATCCGAGAGCACGCGCAAGCGGATCGTGTACTGGGTGTGCGGACTCGGCGTGCTGCTGGCCTGGCCCGGCGGCGCGGTCATGGGCGCGCTGATCGGCTCGGTGGTGCCCGACACCACCGCGCTCGGCCTCGACGCGGTCTTCCCGGCGGTGCTGCTGGCGTTGGTGGTGCCCGCGCTGCGGGACCGCACGACGCTGGGCGCGGTGTGCGTGGGTGTCGCGGTCGCGATGGCGACCGCGCCGTTCCTGCCCGCGGGAATGCCGGTGCTGGTGGCGCTTTCGGGCGTTCTGTGGGCGGCGTTCCGCACCCGAGGGGAAAAGAGCCCCCTCGCACCGAGCGCTACCGCAGCTCCGGGCACTCCAGCAGCGCCCGCCGCAGATAGCGACACCTCCGCACCGAACGCCGCAGCAGGTTCGGGCACGACGGACGGCAACCCGGCCGATGACGGCAGCGTTTCGGAAGTGGTTGCGCCGAAACAGCTTTCCGGAGTGGCGTCATGATGCTCGTCGCCGGAATCATCGCCCTCGCGGTCGGCACCTACGCCATCCGCTGGGCCGGGCCCGCCCTGCGCAGCCGAATCCAGTTCCCGGACCGCGCGAAACGACTCCTCGAAGTCGGGGCGACGGTGCTGCTCGCCGCTCTGGTCGCGGTCGAGACGCTACCGTTCACGGAAGGCCATGTCGGCGCGGCGCTTCCGGCCGGAGTCCTGGTCGCCGGGGTGCTGGCGTGGCGCAGATACCCCCTGCTGCTGGTGATCCTGGCCGCCGCCGCCACCACCGCCGGGCTGCGCGCGTTCGGCGTGGCGTAGTTCCAGGTGCCGCAGGCGCTACCCGGGCCGGCTAGTTCGGGAACAGCGGGATCGCGCCCGCACGCCGCCGGGCCACCGAGCCGTAGCGCGCGTCGATCCGCAGCCAGGTCGCGGTCGCGCGGACACGGACGATCTCGGTCGGGGGCACCCGCCGGGACTCGGCCTTCTCCCCCGAGTGCGGGATGAAATCCATTGCGGTGAGGGCGAAGACGACGCGCATCGGCACCTCCACCTCGATGCCGTGCCCGGACACCGTCAGCACCGTCTGGTCCAGCAGTGCCGCGGGCGGTCCGTGCGCGCTGCCGTGTTCCCTGGCCACTTCCGCGCCGCGCTCGGCGAGCTCGAGCAGAGTGCGGGCGGGGACGTCGTCCACGTGACCGAAGCCGTCGGTCGGCGGGAGCGCGCCGCGCCAGGCCGAATCCAGGGAATAGCCGAGATCGACCGGGCTGCCGGTGGGCAGGCCCGCCAGCACCAGATCCGCGCCGACGGTGACGTCGTCGACGCCGAGTTCGGCGACCACGGTGCGCACCGCCAGCGCCTCGAAACCGGTTGCGACCCAGGCCGATACCAGCGTCGCGTCGCGTCGGCGCAGGCGGACCACAGCCGCCGGATCCAAGCGGACCGCCCGGGACAGGAACGTGGCGAGATTCTCCCGCTCGGCGGGATCGGCGACGTGCAACACGCGCTGCTCCATCGACGCTACCCGGTCACATCCACTCGGACAGGTACTCGCGCTCACCGTCGGTGAGGCGGCGCAACCGCTGGGTCTTGATGTCGAAGGCGGCGAGCTGAGTGGAGGCGGTCACCGCCGCCGGCGCGTCCAGTGCCGCACCCGCCGCGCGCACCTCGTAGGCGACGGTGAAATCCACCGCGCGCAGTTGCTCGATCCACATGGCGATGTCGAGCGGGGTGTCCTCGTGCCGCAGCTGCCCGCGGTAGCGCACGTGCAGATCGGCCAGCACGCAGCCCTCCCGCAGCGCGACGGTGGGGCGCCCGTCGTCGAACAGCCACGGAATCCGCGCCTCCTCCAGCAGCGTCACCATGCGAGCGTGGTTGACGTGCTGGAACGCGTCCATATCCGACCAGCGGATCTCCACCTTGGCGTGGAAACGCTTGGGTAGCAGTACGGTCGCACCGGGCTGCCGCCCGCTGCCGTTCACCGAACTCGTCACCGTGATACCTCCGATTGGTCGCCCGCCGCACTCGCCCTGCTTCGCTGCCGTCGGCGATCCGACGAGATCGTGGACATACTCCCCGCAACCGGGGATCGATCTCGCCCCCAGTATCGCAACCGCTGCCGGGTCCGGCGGGTCGGCCCCCGGATCCGCGGGCTAGGGGCGGGGCCAGCTCGAGGCGAGATAGTCGTGGAAACGGGCGGCGGGCGGGGCGAGCGGGTGGTCGGTCCGCCAGGTGAGACCGACGGTGCGGCGGGCGGCGGGTGTGGTGAGCGGCAGGCCGATGGTGCCGGAGGCGCCCGCGAACTGCTCGGGCAGGATCGCCACGCCGAGACCCGCCGCGACCAGCCCCTCGATGGTGGCGAGATCGGCGCTTTCGAAGGAGATCTTCGGAACCACGCCGGCCTCGGCGAACAGGCTGTCGAGCAGGGTGCGGTAGCCGAAACCGACCGGGGTGGTGACGAATTCGTCGGCGGCGAGCTCGGCCAGCGCGACCCGCGAGCGCTCTCGCAGGCGATGCGCGGGCGGGACGACCAGGACCAGCCGTTCGCGGTGCAGCGGCAGCCAGCCGAAGCCGCCGGGCTCGCGCCACGAGGTCACCGCGAGTTCCACCGCGCCCGATCGCAGATCGCGCAGGATGTGATGGTGCGGTTCCTGGCTGAGCAGCACCCGCACCCCCGGGGCGTGCTCGTGGAAGCCGCGCAGCAGCCGGGGCACCAGCGAGGTCGCCATGGAATCCAGGAAGGCCAGGCGGACCACGCCGCTGTCCGGGTTCAGCCGCCCGGCCAGTTCGACGGTCAGTTGCTCGTAGCGTCCGATCAGGTCGCGGGCGGCGGCGAGCACCAGCTCACCGTTGGGAGTCGGCCGCACGCCGCTGGACACGCGCTCGAACAGCCGCGTGCCGAGTTCGGTTTCGATGCGGGCCAGGGCGCGCGAGAGGGTGGGCTGGCTGACCCCGAGCATCGCGGCGGTGTCGGTCAGGTGCTGGTGATCGGCGAGGGCGACCAGCCAGTCGAGGTCGCGCAGCTGCATGGGCAGCATCATACGTCCGACGTATGCAGATTCCCTGCTACCGACATTGGACGTATGAGATGCGGCGGCCGAAGATCGTCGGAGTGACTATCGCCGCACCGGACCTGGAACAGCTCGACCTGGGCCACCGGCCGGGCAGTCCCGGCTACCGGCGGGTTCTGGTCGCGCTGTTCGCCGCGGGCATGGCGACCTTCGTCCTGCTCTACGACACCCAGGCCCTGCTGCCCGAGTTCGTCACCGCCTTCGGCGTCTCCCCCGCACAGAGCACCCTGGTCATGTCGGTGACCACCGCCGCGCTGGCGCTCGCGCTGCTGGTCTTCGGTCCGCTGTCCGAGGCCGTCGGCCGCACCCGGCTCATCCACTGCTCGCTGATCTCCTCGGCGGTGATCGCGCTGGCCTGCGCGTTCGCACCGAATTGGGATGCGCTGCTGGCGCTGCGCCTGCTCGCCGGGTTGGCGCTGGCCGGTCTGCCCGCGGTCGCCACCGCCTATCTGCGCGAAGAACTGCATCCCAGCACGCACGCGCGCGCCGCGGGCCTCTATATCGGCGGCACCGCGCTCGGCGGTATGGCGGGACGACTGGTCACCGCGCCGATCGCCGAGACGCTCGGCTGGCGCTGGGCGCTGGTGGCCGCCGCCGGGGTCGCCGTGTTCTGCGCGGCCGTCGTCTGGTTCACCCTGCCGGCCTCCCGGCACTTCGTGCCGCGCCCGGCCCGGCCGCGCAATATCCTGGCGATGGCCCGCGGCGCCCTGGCCGACCCGGCGCTGCTCGCGCTGTACGTGATCGGCGCCTGCTCGGTCGGCGCGCTGGTCGCCGCCTTCAACGCGCTCGGTTTCCGGCTCACCAGCTCCCCGTTCCACCTCGGGGTCGGCGTGGTCAGCCTGGTGTATCTGGTCTACCCGCTCGGCACGATCGGCTCGACGGTGTCCGGCCGCCTCGCCGACCGGCTGGGGCGGCGCGCGATCATGCCGATCGGCAGCGCGCTCGCGCTGGCCGGAATCGGGCTGACGTTGTCGGGGTGGCTGCCGCTGGTGGTCGCCGGGATCGGCGCGCTGACCGTCGGGTTCTTCGTCACGCACGGCCTGGCCAGCGGCTGGGTGGCCGCCCGCGCGCACGCCGGCGGGGCGAGCACCAGCCAGGCGGCGGCGTTCTATCTGTTCGCGTACTACGTCGGCGCGTCGGTGTTCGGAAGTCTCGGCGCGCACGCCTGGACGGCGGCCGGCTGGTCCGGGGTCGCCGCGCTGACGGCGGGGCTGTTCCTGGTGGTGGCCGTGCTCGGCCAGGTGCTGCGCCGGATACCGGTGCTGTTGCGCGATCCGAGCTGAAACCGTTGCCCGGCAACCGTATCGGCGGCTCGATCGCGGTTCTACACTGGCGGAGCGGTTTTGCGCGCAGAGTTCGAGAAAGGCTCCGCCATGCGGATTTTCGGGATGCTGTTGTTCGCCCTTCTGATCGGCCCGTTCATCGGCGCGCTGGCGCGGCTGGTGTTACCCGGTAAGCAGAACATTTCCTTCTTCAAGACCTGGGGCCTGGGTTCGCTGGGCGCCTTCATCGGCGGCGTCGTGGCGCTGCTCCTGGGCCTGGATTCCACCAGCGGCATCGACTGGGCGCAGTGGATCCTGCAGATCGTCTGCGCCGCGATCCTGATCGCCGCCGCCAGTCGCAGCAGCTTCGTCCGCCGCTAGCGTTCGAATCACGCGGGCCCCGAACGGAATCGTTCGGGGCCCGCGTCATTCACGGCTGCCTCAGCGCGGTACCTCGGACTGTGCTCCGACACCGCTGACCATGCTGCGCACCTGACGCGCCGCCACCGACAGCGTCGCCAGATCGTGTGTCCCCGACTCGAACAGCTCCGCCAGGGCGGCGCGGGCGCGGCCGAGGCGGGACTGGTTCTTGGATTCCCAGTAGGCGATCTTCTCGTCGGCCGTCTCCTCCGGATCACCCGCGGAGAGCACGTCGAGGGTGAGCGAGCGCAGCGAACCGTACATGTCGTCGCGCAGCGCGAGCCGCGCCAGCGAATGCCAGCGGTCGCCGCGCTCGAGATGACTCACGGCCTGGAGCAGCCAGTCGATCTTGAGGTGCTCGTTGAGCGCGTAGTACAGCGAGCCGACCTCCTCGCCGCCGCGATCGGTGATGTCGGCGATATCGATGACATCGAGCAGCGGGAACAGGTTGAGCAGGTTGAAGACTTCGTTGGTGAGGTCGTCCGGCGCGCCCCGGCCGAGCAGTTCCTTCGACTGATCGGTGAGCATGGCGACGTGGTGACCGCGCAGCCAGCCCGGCACCTTCGGCGCCAATTCCCGCACGCCCCGGCTGTACCGGTTGATCTCGGCGCCGACCGCGATGGGCTGCGGCCGGTTGCTGAGCAGCCAGCGCGAGGCCCGATCCAGCGTCTTCTTGGTCTCCAGCTCGAGTTCGTCGCGCACCCCGACCGGGGTGTCGCCGGCCCGGATCCGCGCCCACAGGTCGTGCAGATCGAAGATCTCGCTGGCGGCGGCGAACGCGCGCACGGCGTCGGTGGTGCTGGCGCCGATCTCTTCGTTGAGCCGGTGCGCGTAGGTGATGCCGCCGTAGTCGACCGCCTCGTTCACGATCATGGTGGTGAGGATCTCGCGGCGCAGCGGGTGCTTCTTGACGGCGGCGGGGAAACGGACGCGCAGCGGTTCCGGGAAGTACTCCGGCAGCCGGGCGGCGAAGTGCTGCATGTCCGGCAGATCCGAATCCAGTAAATCCGACTTGAGCGAAAGCTTCACGTGCGCCATCAGATTCGCCAGTTCGGGCGAGGCCAGACCGGAGCCCTCGTCCATCCGGCGCTGCATCTCGGCCTCGGAGGGCAGTGCTTCCAGCTCCCGGTCCAGCCCGCGCCGCTGCTCCAGATCATCGATCAGGCGCATGTGCACGTTCAGCATGCGCGCGGCGTTGAACCGTGAGAGACCCATCAGATAGTTCTGGGAGACGTTGTCCTGCAGCACCATCCGCGCCACGTCGTCGGTCATCGAGGCGAGCAGCGGATTGCGTTCGGCCTCGGGCAGCCCGCCGCCACTGACCACGCCGTCCAGCAGCACCTTGATATTGACCTCGTGGTCGGAGCAATCCACACCGGCCGAATTGTCCAGCGCGTCGGTGTTCATCTTGCCGCCGTTGCGGCAGAACTCGATCCGGCCCAGGGCCGTGGCGCCCAGGTTGCCGCCCTCGCCGATCACCCGCACCCGCAGCTGATTGCCGTTGACGCGCACCGGATCGTTGGATTTGTCACCGACTTCGGCGTTGGACTCGGTACTGGCCTTGATGTAGGTGCCGATACCGCCGTTCCAGAGCAGCCCGACCGGCGCGAGCAGGATCGCGCGCACCAGATCCGGCGGCGACAGCGACACCACGTCCGCGCCCAGGCCCAGCGCTTCGCGCGCCTGCGGGCTGATCGGCACCGCCTTCACGGTGCGGTCCCACACGCCGCCGCCCGCGCTGATCAGCGAGGTGTCGTAGTCGGCCCAGGACGAGCGCGGCAGCTCGAACATGCGCTGCCGCTCGGCATAGGAGGTGGCCGCGTCCGGGTTCGGATCCAGGAAGATGTGCCGGTGGTCGAACGCCGCCACCAACCGGATGTGCTCGGAGAGCAGCATGCCGTTGCCGAACACGTCACCGCTCATGTCGCCCACGCCGACCACGGTGAAATCCTGGGTCTGGGTGTCGAGATCCATCTCGCGGAAGTGCCGCTTCACGCTCTCCCACGCGCCCTTGGCGGTGATGCCCATCGCCTTGTGGTCGTAGCCCGCGGAGCCGCCGGAGGCGAACGCGTCGCCGAGCCAGAAACCGTAGCGCTGCGCCACGTCGTTGGCGATGTCGGAGAACGTCGCGGTGCCCTTGTCGGCGGCCACCACCAGGTAGGTGTCGTCGCCGTCACGCCGGATCACCCGCGCCGGCGGCCGCACCTCGTTGGTGGTGCGGTCGACATTGTCGGTGATGTCGAGCAGACCGGAGATGAAGGTGCGATAGCACGCGACGCCCTCCGCGCCCAGCGCCTGCCGGTCCACGCCCGGATCGCCGGTGGCGGGCGGCGGCTGCTTCACCACGAAACCGCCCTTGGCGCCGACCGGCACGATCACCGCGTTCTTCACCGCCTGCGCCTTCACCAGGCCCAGGATCTCGGTGCGGAAATCCTCCAGGCGGTCCGACCAGCGCAGCCCGCCGCGCGCCACCGGCCCGAAACGCAGGTGCACGCCCTCGACCCGCGGCGAGTACACGAAGATCTCGAATTGCGGCTTGGGCTTGGGCAATTCGGCGATCAGCTGCGGCTCGACCTTGATCGACAGGAAATCACGCGGATTGCCTTCGAGATCGGTGACGTAGTAGTTGGTGCGCAGCGTGGCCTTGATCAAGCCGAGGATGGCGCGCAGGATGCGGTCGGCGTCGAGACTGACCACCTCGTCGATGCGGCCGCGCAGCTGGGTTTCCAGTCGCTCGGCGTCGGCCGCGTCGACGGTGTCGGGATCGAAGCGGGCCGCGAACAGGTCGACGAACAGGCGCGCCACATCCGGGTAGGTGAGCAGGACACGGCAGATATTGGCCTGGCTGTACGGGAAACCCGCCTGCTGCAGATACTTCGCGTAGGTGCGCAGGATCGACACCGCCCGCCAAGGCAGGCGGGCGCGCAGCACCAGTTCGTTCAGGCCGTCGGCCTCGGCGCGGCCGAACCAGACCGCCTCGAAGGCGTCGGTGAAACGCTCCCGCAGCCCGCGCACCTCGGCCTCCAGCGCGTCCGCGCGGGCCGAGACCTCCAGTAGTTCGGCGTCCAGATCGCGATCCAGCGAGCTGCGCAGCAGTTCGGGCCGGGCGACCAGGCCGAAATCGTAGATCCAGCGCTCGATGTTCGGGGCGGCCGGGCGATCGATGAGGATCTGGTACGGACGCTCGTCGACCACCTCGACACCGAGGCTCTGCAGCACCGGCAGCACCTGGCTCAGCGAGATGCCGCTGCCGCCGATGTAGAGACCGAAGCGCCAGGATCCGGGCTCCGAATCCGCCTTCCGGTACAGGTGCTGATCGATGCGGCCCTCGGAGAGCCGTTCCAGCCGGACGATGTCGCCGAGCGCGTGCCGCGGGGTGAAATCCTGCTTGTAGCCCTCCGGGAAGGCGGCCGCATAGCGTTGCACCACACCCGGGTCCAGCACGGCGGAGTCGCTGACCTCGTCGTTGAGATGGTCGTCCCAGGTGTGGCTGGCCGCGGCGAGCAGACGCTGGATGCGCAGCCGGTTCGGCTCGGAGGTGTCGGCCAGGGTGCGTGCCTCGCGCGGCGTGCCGGAATCGGAATCCGGCATCCGCACCGTGAAATAGACGCTCGCGAGCTCGCTTTCGCTGACCCGCGCGGAGTAATCGATGGAGACGCCGCCGAGCTCGCGGACCAGGATGTCCTGCATCTCCAGGCGCACCCGGGTGGTGTAGCGGTCACGCGGGAGATAGACCAGGCAGGCGACGAAACGGCCGTAGCTGTCCTCGCGCATGAACAGGCGCACCTGCCGGCGCAGGCTCACATTGAGCACCGCCACCGCGGTCCGGCGCATGGTCTGGATGTCGGAGGAGAACAGTTCGGTGCGCGGGAACGACTGGATGACCTCGAGCATCGCCTGGCCGGAGAACGAATCCAGATCGAAGCCGCTGTCCTCGATCACCGCGCGCACCCGGCGCTCGATCACCGGGATGTCGAGCACGTTCTCGTGCACCGCGGTGACGGTGAAGACACCGATGAACAGATGCTCGCCGACGACGTTGCCGTGCTCGTCCCAATCGGCGACGCCGATGAAGTACGGGTAGACCGAGCGGTGCACGGTGGCCGGCACCAGGCCCTGGGTCAGCATCAGCAGCGGGCGTGCGCCGCCGTTGACCGGGACCCGGAAATCGGTGCCGACATCCGGGCGCAGCACGCCGAGGCAGGTGCCGGGCAACGGGTTCGACGTGGTCAGGCCCTCCTCGGTGGTGGCGAGGCGGTACTGCGCGAAGCCGAGCACGGTGAAGTTGCCGCTGGCCAGCCAGCGCAGCAGGTTCGCGGTGTCGACCAGGTCGGCCGAGTCGAACGGGGAGCCACCGGAGGCGGCGGCCTGCTCCAGATCGTCGGCCAGCTTGCTCTGCACCGCCTGGATGGCGTCGGTGTCGCCGATGACTTGGCGGACGTCGGCCACGACATCGGGCATCGCCTGCTCGATCCGGTCGAGCACTTCCCGGCTGGTGGAGGGGTGCAACTGGAGGTGCATCCAGGATTCGCGCAGTATTCCGCCGTTGCTGCGATCGACCTCGTGCGGCGCGGCCGTGAGCAGCCGGCCGTTGTCGTCGCGTGTGACCTCGAAGATCGGGTGGATGACCTCGCTGACGCTGACGCCCATCCGGCTCAGCGACGAGGTGATGGACTCCACGAGCAAGGCCATGTCATCGGTCACCAGCTGCACGGCCGCGCCGACCCCCGACGCGTCGTCGGGGTGGTAGACCCGGACCAGCGCCCGGCCCTTGGGCCGGGTCATCGCCAATTCCAGGTGCCGCTGGAAGATCTGGGTGAAACCGTTGACCGCACAGTCCACATCGCCCGCGTCGACGTGGCGGAAGTACGCCTCCTCGAGTGTCCCGAGCGCATCTCGCAGCGACTCCGGCAGGCTCGCGGACCAGGCCGCAGCCTCCGTTCGCTCCAGATGCCGCCCGCCATTGGACAATTCGGACGAGACCGTCATAATTTTTCGCCAACTCCTCGGATTCGGTTCCGCAACAAAGTGACGCCGGTCCGAGAGTAGCTGTGCGATACACGCAAGGGGGTGAAATCCCTTCTAAACACAGGGTGTTCACCACTGCCGTAGTGGTAGCCGCCGACTTGCCAACGTCGAAACCGCTGGCCCAGCACTGATCGGACCGACACCCTCAGGTGGACGCGATCACGGCGTGTTTCACCCACTGCTCGGACTGCGCCTGCGCATGCACGGTGCCCACAGTAGCGAGAGTTGCGGCACCGTGTCGGCCGACCAAAGATCCTTCGGCGCTCCTGGGGCGCGGCGCCTCGAAGCCGCAGGTCCTTCGGTCAGATGGCACTTTTGTGACACCTTCGGCGGAAATCGCGCGTTCGACAGCATGTTCGGACCCGGAACGCCGAACGGCGAGGCGATGCGCTGAATACGCTCGCCCCGCCGTCCGGTGGATCGGAAGGTGACCCCTGGCTCAGTCGCGGGTCAGCTTGCGGTGCGTAACCCGGTGCGGGCGTGCCGCTTCGGGACCGAGGCGCTCGATCTTGTTGGCCTCGTACGCTTCGAAGTTGCCTTCGAACCAGAACCACTTGGCGTCGTTGTCCGAATCGCCCTCCCACGCCAGGATGTGGGTGCAGGTGCGATCCAGGAACCAGCGGTCGTGGGAGATGACCACGGCGCAGCCGGGGAACTGCTCGAGCGCGTTCTCCAGCGAGCCCAGGGTTTCCACGTCCAGGTCGTTGGTCGGCTCGTCGAGCAGGATCAGGTTTCCGCCCTGCTTGAGCGTCAGCGCCAGGTTCAGGCGGTTGCGCTCACCACCGGAGAGCACGCCCGCCGGCTTCTGCTGATCCGGGCCCTTGAAGCCGAACGCGCTCACGTAGGCGCGCGACGGCATCTCCTGGTTGCCGACCTCGATGAAATCCAGCCCGTCGGAGACGACCTGCCAGACGTTCTTCTTCGGGTCGATGCCGCCGCGGTTCTGGTCGACGTAGCTCAGCCGGACCGTCTCGCCGACCTTCACCTCGCCGCTGTCCGGCGACTCCAGGCCGACGATGGTCTTGAACAGCGTGGTCTTGCCGACGCCGTTGGGGCCGATCACGCCGACGATGCCGTTGCGCGGCAGGGTGAACGAGAGATCCTTGATCAGCTGGCGGTCGCCGAAGCCCTTGTCCAGGTTCTTCACCTCGACCACGACATTGCCCAGGCGCGGGCCCGCCGGAATCTGGATCTCCTCGAAATCCAACTTCCGGTGCTTCTCGGCCTCGGCCGCCATCTCCTCGTAGCGACCCAGGCGCGCCTTGTTCTTGGCCTGCCGGGCCTTGGCGCCCGAGCGCACCCAGGCGAGCTCGTCCTTGAGGCGCTTCTGCAGCTTCTGGTCCTTCTTGCCCTGCACCGCCAGGCGCTCGGCCTTCTTCTCCAGGTAGGTGGAGTAGTTGCCCTCGTAGGGGTAGGCGCGGCCGCGGTCCAGCTCGAGGATCCATTCCGCGACGTTGTCGAGGAAGTACCGGTCGTGGGTGACGGCCAGCACGGCGCCCGGGTAGGAGGCCAGGTGCTGCTCCAGCCAGAGCACGCTCTCGGCGTCGAGGTGGTTGGTCGGCTCGTCGAGCAGCAGCAGATCGGGCTTGCTCAGCAGCAGCTTGCACAGCGCGACACGGCGGCGCTCACCACCGGAGAGGTTGGTGACCTGCGCGTCCGGCGGCGGGCAGCGCAGCGCGTCCATGGCCTGCTCGAGCTGGGAGTCGACATCCCAGGCGTCGGCGTGATCCAGGTACTCCTGGAGCTTGCCCATCTCCTCCATGAGCTCGTCGGAGTAGTCGGTGGCCATCAGCTCGGCGATCTCGTTGAAGCGATCCAGCTTCACCTTGACCTCGCCGAGCCCCTCCTCGACATTGCCGCGAACGGTCTTCTCCTCGTTCAGCGGCGGCTCCTGCTGCAGGATGCCGACCGTGGCGCCGTTCGCGAGGAAGGCCTCACCGTTGTTCGGCTGGTCCAATCCGGCCATGATCTTCAGCACGCTGGATTTACCGGCGCCGTTCGGGCCGACGACGCCGATCTTGGCGCCGGGAAGGAAGTTCAGGTAGACGTCGTCGAGCACGACTTTGTCGCCGTGCGCCTTACGAACTTTCTTCATCGTGTAAATGAACTCAGCCATATACGCAAGCCTATCGGTCTAGGGGTGGGTGAAGCGAAGCCAAGGGGGGATGGCCGGCGGCGGGGCCGCGGGTGGGTGAGCACGTGGGGCGCGGATCACGCGTCGACCGGCTGGGTCTCGGCGCGGTCGGAGGAAGCGCTCTGCACGGTCGTCGCGTCCCCCTGGTCCTCGCCGACCCTTGTGCGTTCTTCAGCGCTCGATCCTAGGCAAGTATTCCGCATCAGGCTCGCGGGGGCCGAGGCGGACCCGTACTCGGAGTTGCGCGTCACCACCGTGGTGCAGCGCGAGAGGTCGGGGCCGACGGCGTAGGCGCGCAATTCCAGCTCGCGCCGGTCGGTGCCGTCTTTGGCGCGGTACTCCACGGTGCGCCACTGGCCGTGCGCGATCACCGGGTCACCGCAGCGCAGCGAGGCGGCGACGTCGTGGGCGAGGCGGCGCCAGCACGTCACCGTGATGAACAGGGTGCCGCTGTCCACCCACTCCCCCGCCGCGTCGCGCCGGCGCGAGGTGCTGCCGAGCCGGAAGGTGACCATGGGTTCCCCGCTGGGCAGCGCCCGCCGCACCGGCGCGGTGACGACGTTGCCGATGATGGTGCCGGTGGTCTCGTACATGGTTACGCCCCTTCGGATCTCGGCCCGGGCAGGCGCCCCGGGAGCTCGCGGCCCCCGCTGTGAGGGCTCCTCCAGCCTGCGCGCCGCCGGCCCGGACCGGAGCTCCCCGAGCCGATTTGGGGACAACTCTCCCGAGTGTGGAGATCCCTCACTTCACAGCATGTGACCAGGGCTTTCGCAGTTCGCCGTCCGGGCGTCCGCTCCGGTGCAGGACTACGATGCGCCCGCTCAGTTGAGGTCGAGATCGGTGTTCGCGCCGCAGAGCACGACCACCGGCCGCTCCCCCGGCCCCGGCACGTACGCGCCGCTCTGCACCGCGGCGAACGCGGTGGCCCCGGAGAATTCGACCACGATGCGGAACTCCCGCCACAGGTAGTCGCGCGCGGTGACGACGGCCTCGTCAGTGACCAGCAGCGAGGGCACGCCGTAGCGGCGCGCCACGTCGAGCGCGATATCGCCGATCCGGGTGGCGCCCAGCACCTGCGCGCCCCGTCCGGTGGCGCGCACCTCCACCGGCCGGTTCGCCGTCAGCGCCGCGTGCAGCGCCGGGACGCCCTCGGGTTCCACGCCGATCACCGGCTGTCTGCGCCCGAAGGCCGCCGCCAGCCCGGCGACCAGTCCGCCGCCGCCGACCGCCGCCAGCACCGGCGGACGCCCGCGCACCTGCTCCTCCAGCTCCAGCCCGATCACACCGGCCCCGGCGACCACCGCGGGCAGGTCGTAGGCGTGCAGTTGCAGCGCCCGGCGTTCCAGGGCGAGTTCCCGGGCGAAACGGTGCGCTTCGGCGTAAGTCGTTCCGTGCCACAGCACCTCGGCGCCGTAGGACCACATGGCCGCGACCTTGGTGTGCGGCGCCGACTCCGGGACCACCACCGTGCAGCCCTTGCCCAGCTGCGCCGCCGCCAGCGCCGCGGCGATCCCGGCGTTGCCGCCGGAGGCGATCACCACGTGCTCGGCCGACTTCCCCGACTCCAGCAGGGCGTTCAGACTGCCGCGCACCTTGAACGTCCCGCCGTGCTGCAGGTATTCGAGCTTCAAGGTCACCGGCACCGGCCCGTTCGGCCCGGGCACCGAGGTGTGGAACACCGGTGTCTTGCGCACCCGCCCGGTCAGCCTGCGCCGTGCCGAGCGCACATCGGACCGGGACACCCGCCCCGCTGTCTCACTCTCCCCCACGCGATCCTCGGACAACCCGCGATCGGTCACGCGCACCCGCTCACTCGCGCACCCCGCGGTCGCGCTTGGCCAGCTCGGCGTACATCGCGTTGTGCGCGGCGAGGTCGGCGTCGTGGTCGCGCTCGGCGGCCCGGTCGGTGCGCTTGGCCAGGCGCGCGTCGCTGCGCGACCACTGGATCAGCAGGGCCAGCATGACCACCACCAGCGGCACCTCGCCGCTGGCCCAGGCCACGCTGCCGCCGGTGCGCTGGTCGTCGAGCAGGTCGACGTTCCAGCCGAGGCCGAGGCTGCGGAAGAACCAGCCGCCCATGACCGTGGTCATGCTCATCAGCGCCACGCCGAAGAACGCGTGGAAGGGCAGCGAACCGAAGACCATGCCCAGCTTGGTCAGCGGCTCGACCCGGCGCGGTTTCGGATCGATGCCGATCACCACCCAGTAGAAGAGATATCCGCTGAGCAGGAAGTGCAGGTTCATCAGCAGGTGCGCGGCGTGCGAGTCGACCACCGAGTCGTAGATGCCGCCCATGTACAGCGCGTAGAAGCCGCCGACGAAGATGACCGAGGCGACGATCGGGTGGGTGAGGAACCGCGACACCGGATTGTGCACCGCCGCCAGGATCCATTCGCGCGGCCCGGGAGCGCCGGTCTTCCCGGCGGCGGGCAGGGCGCGCAACGCCAGGGTGACCGCGCCGCCGAGCGCGAACAGGATCGGCGCGAGCATGGACAGCGCCATGTGCTGCACCATGTGCACGCTGAACATCGCGGGCGAGTAGCGGCCCACCCCAGAGGACGTGGCCAGCAGCAGCACCGCGCAGCCCGCCAGCCACGCGATGGTCCGGCCGACCGGCCAGGCGTCACCGCGCGAACGCAAGCGGCGCACACCCATCAGATACACCACCGCCGCCACGAGGGCCAGCGTGCCGAAGATCAGGTCGAAGCGCCAGTCGAAGAGCAACCGGCCCAGCGTCGGCGGCCCCGCGAGGTTGTAGCCGATCTCCACCTCGGCCGGGGTCGGCACCGTGGCCGGCGCCGGTGGCGGCGTGCGGCCCAGCCCGACCGCCAGGCCGATGGTGGCCGCGAAGATCAGCGCCTCGACACCGCCGAAGCGGATCAGCGCGCCCCGGTCCTTCGGATCGGCGGCCAGGGCGGGTAGCGCGGCGCGGCGCTGCAGGTAGCCGATGCCACCGAGCACGATCAGCGCGACGGCCTTGGCCACGACCAGCCGGCCGTAGGTGCTGCCGAACAGTTCCGGCCAGGACACCCGGATCACCGAGTTGATCACGCCGCTGGCCGCGATGACGACGAACGCGATGGTCGCGACCAGCGAGAACCGGCGGGCCGCGAGCGCCGTGTGCGCGCCGCCGCGCATCGCGTAGGCCAGCACCGCGAACAGCCCGCCGACCCAGACCGCGCAGGCGATCAGGTGCAGGATCAGGCTGTTGGTCGCCAGGTCGTGGGCGCCGCCGGAGGACGAGTGCCCGGTCAGCGCCAGCGGCATCATGGTGACGAGGGCGCCGCCGAACAGCACCGGCGCCCAGCCCCAGCGCAGGGCCAGCCGGCAGCCGACCGCGACCAGCAGCGCGAGCACCACCGTGGTCCGCCAGGCCTGCGCCAGATCCACCAAACCGATGGCGCGCCAGAGCTGTTCGGGGCGCCAAACCTGGTCGAGGGTCTGCCCGGTGGTGTCCGACACGGTCAGCGGGACCAGCAGCGCGGCGCAGCAGGCCCACAGCAGGGCGAAATTCGAGGCGCGGCGCACCGCGCGGTAGCCGCCGACGTCCAGCAATCCGTTGGCTTGCGGCGGGGTCAGGAACGCGGCGAACAGCAGCGAGCCGACGGTCAGCGCGGCGAGCAGGTCCGCCAGCGCGCGGATGGCGGGCAGGCCGTATGTTGTCAGCGGACCCGGGTCGGGGATGCCGAGCAGACTCAGGGCCTGGGCCGCGGAAAGTCCTACGACCAGCGCGGCGACGACCGCGGCGATCGCGATCGAGATCGCGGTGACCACGGCGAAAGTTCCCGATGCACCCGGCCCGGCGGAGTCCGATCCCTCTGCTTCGGCGTGCGGGTCCAGCGGTGACGACATACGACTGAGCGTAGTTCGAGGCTTAATGCGTGGCCCGGCCGGGTTTGGGCCGATAACCTGTTCTTGGACCGGCACCGGTCCGACACGGCAAGAATTGTTTCCGTCGCTAAGAAGTACCGATCTGGACGGTCGCTATACTTGCCCTGCCGCTAGACAGCACGGCCAAACTCGGCCATGGTGGAAACCCACTGCCTCCGTAGCTCAGTTGGATAGAGCAAGGGCCTTCTAATCCCTAGGTCGCAGGTTCGATTCCTGCCGGGGGCGCTCCACCCCCTCTGGCCTGGCACATCGCCAGGCCAGAGGGCGATTACCCGTCCAGTTCCGCGCTGAAACACCAAGGAACTTCCCCGCGGGCACGCGCCGCGCGGGTATAGCCAGCTGGCAAACTTCCCGCTACAGGCGGCAGTTCGTTTCGCGGTGCCCCCGTGGGGTACAGCAGGTAGGTGGAGGCCCGGGGCTTTCACCGGAGCCGAGGAGGTGCTGCGGTGTGACGACGGTGTTCCTGGTAGACGACCACGAGATCGTCCGGCTCGGCCTCCGCGATCTGCTCCGCGGCGCGGCGGATCTGCAAGTGATCGGCGATGCGGGCACCTACCAGGAGGCGCTGCGGCGCATACCGCCGCTGCGTCCGGATGTCGCCGTCCTCGATGTGCGCCTGCCCGACGGCAACGGCGTCGAACTCTGCCGCGATCTGCTCGCCGCCACGCCCGGGCTGCGCTGCGTGATGCTCACCTCCTACGTCGACGAGCAATCCATGATCGGCGCGGTCCTGGCCGGCGCCAGCGGCTTCTTCGTCAAGGACATCCGCGCCGGTGAGTTGGTCGACGCGATCCGCGCGGTGGGCGCGGGCCGCTCGCTGCTCGACGAGCGCGCCGTCGCGGCGCTGATGGCGCAACTGCGCAGCCAGGCCGCGGCCGAGAGCGGGCCGCTGGCCAATCTGACCGACCGCGAGCGCACCGTGCTCGGCATGCTCGGCGAGGGCCTGACGAACCGGCAGATCGCGCGCCGGATGTTCCTGTCGGAGAAGACCGTGAAGAACTATGTCTCCCAGCTGCTGTCGAAGCTGGAGGTCGGCGGCCGCACCGAAGCCGCGGTGCTGGCCACCAAGCTCGGCCTGCCGAACTCGCAGACCTGACTACGTCTCGACCACCTCGGCCACGGGCCGGCGCGGCGTGTGCGGCAGCGGGGCCGCGCAGGTCGGCACCCAGCCCACCCGCACCATCGCCTGGGGGTAGGCGCAGTCCAGCAGCACGTGGGTCCGGATGTCGGCGCGCAGCTCCGGCACCCCGAGCGGCTCGGTCTGCAGGCAACTGGACAGTCCTAGATCGGTCGCGGTCAGCAGCGCCGCGCTGATGGCTTCACCGGCGCGCAGCCGAGAACGGCGGTCGTCGGCGGCCGTGCAGAGCACCAGCCATTCGGCGGCGTCGGGATGCTGGGTGCGGTCGGGGAGTTCGGGTCCGGCGAACGCGCGCACCGGAATCTCGTCGTCGGCGTGCGGCACCGGGCTGTTCGCGGCGGGGACGCCGTCGGCGGTGCCGCGCCGCCCGCTCCACCGGGCCAGTTCGCGCTGGTATTCGGGATCCTCGGCGTGCTGGTCCACCGCCTCGCGGGCCGGACGGGCCAGGTGCGCGCGCAGGCCCTCGGGCACGTGCCGGACGACGGCACCGTTGCGCGAGGCGTGGGCGGCGATCGCCCGGATGTATCCCGGCGGCACCCGCCACGAGGTGTAGCGCCGGCGGTCGGAACGGCGGTGCAGCACCGCCGCGGACAGTTCGAAATCGGCGCGGACCGGCTCGCGCGGCGTGAATTCGACGGCGGCCAGGTGGTCCGGGTCGCCGGGTTCCGGCAGGTAGGTGACCGCGCTCTCCCAGCCGAGCATCGCCATGGCCACGCGCAGATGGTGCAGCGCCGCGCCGCAGCTCAGAATCAGCCCGCGCTGTTGCGGATCGGTGGCCGGCAGGTGCCGCTCGGGATCGGCGCAGAGCTGGACCGCGGAACCGGTGATCCGCCAGCGCCAGGGCTGGCTGTTGTGGACCGAGGGCGCCCGGATCGCCAGGTCGAGCGCGGCGTGCAGGGTCTCGGCGTCCGGCTGTGCGGAGCTCATGAAATTGGCTGACGTCCTCTCCGGTGGGCGTGCGTGAGCGGATCACGCGGTGTGCGCGCCACCGGATTCCAGTCTTCGCAAATTTATGGCAATTAACACTGGTCCGAAGGTCCCGAAAACTCGGGACCCCCGTCCAGCGGAAACTCAGATCTGGTCGCTGCGCCAGGTGGTGATCGCCCAGATGACGACGATCTCGATGGCGATGATCAGGATGGACCAGAGCGGGTAGTACGGCAGCCACAGGAAGTTGCCGATGATGGAGACGGTGACGAAGGTCAGTGCGGCGACCTTGCCCCAGGTGGCGCCCATCATCAGGCCGATGGCGCTGAGGGCCATGATGGCGCCCACGATGATGTGGAACCAGCCCCAGCCGGTGATGTCGAATTTGTAGGTGTAGTCCGGTCCGACGACGAACAGGTTGTCGTTGGCCACGGCCGAGATGCCGTTCAGGACGGAGAGCACACCCGCGATCAGCAGCAGGATCGCGGCGCCGACCGACACTCCGGCCGCGATGCCCTGGCGTACTGGACTGTCCGGGTCCGCGCTGTGGGTCATGATCGAGCTCCTCTCATCGGGATATCCCGGATCCTCGATCACGCCACCCGGATCGGCGCTCCGGCGCGCCGTCACCGGTTGCACCCTGCCCGGGGCAAAGCTCAGCCCGCGGCGCGCAGGCGCTCGAGGCCGTCGAGGATCAGATCGAGGCCGAACTCGAATTCGGTCTGATCGTCGCACCAGCCGAGCTTGGGGTCGGTGTCCTCGTGCGGCGGCTCGGCCATCATGCCCGCGATGTTCGGGAACTGATCGGCCATGGCGGCGAGCATGGCCGTCGCCTCCTCGTCGGACTGCTCGCCGGCGGAGTCGAACAGTTCCTGGGTGAAGCCCAGCGCCCGGCTGCCCAGGGCGTGCAGGCCGTGGTGCGCGAGATCGTAGGAGAAGCCGCCGGTGCGCAGCAGGCCGATGACCGCGTCGAAGTAGGTGATCATCGCGAGCGTCATCGGGGAGCCCGTGCTGATCAGGCCCGGCGCCCAGGGGTGGCGCAGCAGGATTTCCCGGGCGCGCAGAATGCGCTGGCGCAGCACCGGTTTCCAGTCGCCGGGCGTTGCGGCGGTCAGCGGCTGGACCGCGGCGTTGATGGCGTCGAGCACCACCTCGGTCATGCCGCCGAGCAGTTCGGCCTTGTTCGCCACGTGGTGATAGAGCGACATCGCCTCGACGCCGAGGTCGCCGGCGACGCTGCGCATGGTGACCGCTTCGACCCCGTCGCGATCGGCGCGGGCGACGGCGGCGCGGAGGATCTGCTCGCGGCTCAGGCGCGGACGTTGCTCGGTAGCCATTGTCGGCCGACTTTACCGTACGCGGTAAGGCTCCCAGGTCTTGACAGCCTTACGTTGTAATGCTTCGCTGGACGCAGCGGACTTACAACGTAAGAGAGTTGGTGTGATCATGTGGATCTGGATCGCGATCGTCGCGGGGATCCCGGTGGGGCTCGTCCTCGTCGGGCTGCTCGGCCTGGTGCTGTCCATGCGCACGGGCTTCGGGCCCGGGCTCACGGCGGTGCGCCGGTTCAACCGGCGCTTCACCAATCGGCACAACATGAAGACCGCCGGACAGCAAGGCGCCAGCGCCTCGGTGATCCGGCATCGCGGCCGCTCCAGCGGCAAGCCGTACTCGACGCCGATCGGCATCGCCGCGGCCGGCGACACCTTCCTCACCCTGCTGCCCTACGGCACCACGCCGGACTGGTTGAAGAACGTGCGCGCGGCCGGCACGGCGGAGGTCGTGCACGAGGGCGTGACCTATCGGGTCACCGAGCCCGAGGTGGTCCCGCTGGCCTCGGTCGCCCGGGAGCTGCCGCGCGGCGAGCGCCTGGCCGGGCGGGTATTCGGCGTGGACAATGTGTTGCGACTGACGGTCGCGCGGTAACGCCCGGAATACCGACGCCGCAGCGCACTTTCGGCCCACCCTGCCGCGGCATCCAATACGGCTCCAGCACAGGTGGACCCGGCGATGAGGGAGAAAACCAACCAACCGCCGGGTTCGCTGGGGGTTGGCCCGCAATGCCGGGCAGAATCGGCGAAAGAGCGGGCGACGTTGGATCCGGCATCGCTGAGCCCGGTTGCAGCATCCGTTGCCCCGGTTTAGATCCCGAGAGGGCATCGCCCGACCGGCGCGGGGTGGTTCCCGCTTATGCGAGCGACGAGGATAAGGCATCACCCGCGAAATAGCCTGTGAAGACAGCAGATACGTCACGCTTGTCCGGATCTTTCCCCAGCGCACCGATCTCGAAGAACCCGAGATCCACTGCCCCCTAGACCGACTCGGCGCGACACGCGCCCCGCCGACACGTCACAACTTACGGTCGATCACGAGTCGGCTCCGTAACCGTTCGCGGTGCGGTTGCCGATCCAGGGACAGCTCGGCGGCGAATAGCTACCGTAGTGCTCCCCCTGCTGTCGAACCCCTCGGTAAGAAGGCTGGAGATCGATGATTCCCGTATTAGTGGTTGCGATCGGTTCCGCGGTGGTCGCAGTGGCAGTTCTGGTGGTCGGCAACCGTTTACGCCCGAAGACGTGGGAGCACGCCTCCGACGAGGGGGCCGGTCCGCTCGCGCTGGACCTGGTGAAGACCTTCTTCGTCGCGGTCGTCGCCTTCGTTTTCGTGATCTGCTGGGAACAGAACCAGACAGCGCACGATCACACGGTGGACGAGGCCAAGGGTCTGGTCGCCGCGTATCAGGCGGTGCACAGCATGCCCGAGCCGTATCGCGCCATCAACGATCGCGTGCGCGCCTACAACGACGAGGTGCGCACCGACGAGTGGCATGTGATGGAACGCGATGCCGCGCTCAGCGAATCCACCGGCGACATGCTCAACACTCTGCGCGCGGCCGTGACGGCGGTGCGCTCCGAGGACGCGACGGTGATGGAGGCCCGGGCCGCCGCCCTGGCGGCCCTCGACCGGGTTTCGGAGGCGCGGCAGGATCGGGCCCTGGACGCGGGCGGCACCCTGCCCACGTTCCTGTTCATCACCCTGGTGGTCGGCGCGATCCTGGTGCTGCTGGATCCGGTGCTGTCCGGCACCCTGGTCACGATGCGCAGCCTCGCGATGACGGCGCTGCTGGGCGTGGTGGTCGGTTTGACGGTGCTGGCCATCCACAACGTGGAACGGCCCTATTCCGGCGTGCTAGGGGTGTCCACCGACGCCTTCGACTACGCCGATGCCGAGTTCCAGCGCATCTCCGCCGGGATCGCCAGTGTCGAAGCCGTGTCGCACCGATGAGACGCGTTCCAGCCCTGGTGATGGTGAGCGCCTGCACGGCGGCACTGCTGCTGTGCGGTGCGCGTTCCGGCGCCGATCCCGAGGTGCCCGGCCTCGGTGACCTCGGGACCGGAAGCGCGCTACCCGAGGCCGCCCTGCCCGAAAGCGGTTCCGCCGGAATACCGATGCGGCTCGGTCCCGCCGCCGCGCCCACCGCGGTCGCCATCCCCGCGCCCGCTCCCGTACCCGAGCCCGAGCCGCAGGAATTGGCGCTCGAGCCGGTGGCCGCCGAGCCGGTCGTGCTCGGGCTGGACAGCGGCAGCATGCTCACGGCCTGCGCGGGCAGTGCCGTACTCGGCGGGTCGGCGCTGCTGTCCGGTTCGGCGCTGGGGTCGGCCGGGTCCAGCGGATCCGGGTCGCCGAGCCTGGCGCTGTGGCTGCTCACCGGGTCCGCGGTCACCGGCTCCGGCGTGGGGTCGAGCGGATCGGCGCTGGGCAGCGCCGCGGTCGGCAGCGCGCTCACCGGCAGTGCGCTGCTGACCTGCCTGCTGGCCATCCCCGATCCGGTGGCGCCGCCCGGTATTCCGCTGCTGATCCCGCCCGTGGCGTTGCCGCCGCTGGTCCCGGTCGCCGCGCCCGTGGCTGTTCCCGCACCGTCGCCGGAACCCGAAACCCCGGCAGTGCCGGGACGATTGGCGGCCTCGACGCCCGAGATCGAGGCGGGCGAACCCGAACCGGCGGTGGAACCGAAAGGCTTGAGCACCTTGGCGGTGGTAACCTTGATGGTCGTCGCCGTGATCGCCACCCGGTCGGCGGGCCGCAGTCGCGGCCGGGCACGGTAGCGGCGCGTGCGGAATTCGCGCAGGCTGAACAGCCGCCACCGGTCGAGCAGGGCTGTCACGCGCGCCCTGAAAGGCTGGGTCACGCTACGACCGCGCCCCCGGCGTCGCCGATCGGCAGTCGCATGCACCCCTCCCGAGAACGCCACGTCCGGCAGCGCAGCTGTATCGCACCGCACCACAGCATGTTTCGTCACCTCGATGCGAAACCAGCGTCGCGTACTCCATGCATCAGGCTGCCTGAACTCAGAACCGCAGTAGAGCCGGTCACTCCTCCAACAGCCGCCAGGCAACCAGTGCCAGCCGGGCGCGCAATACTCCCCCGGGCTCGGTGAGCTCGAAACCCAGTGCCTTGCCGAGCTGATCGAGCCGGCGCGCGACGCTGCTGTGGTGCAGGTGCAGCAAATCCGCGGCGCGGCGCAGCGAACCGGTGGCGCAGTAGATCTCCAGGGTGTCCAGGTCGTCCGCGCCGATCGCGGCGATCGCGCCGACATCGGCGTTGTCGCGCAACGCTTCCCGGGGTACCTGGGCGAGCAGGCCGAGCACGCCCAGCTCCGCGTGCGAGACGACGGGGTGGCGCGCGGTGCTGAACCGCAACGCGGTGCGCGCCTGCCGCCACGACTCGGCGGGCGCTGTGACCTCGCCGATGCCCGCGCGCACGCCGTCCGGAATGGCGGCGACCTCGACCGCCGCGGCCAGCACGACGCCGACGTCGCCGACCGTCGCGGCCTTCACCGGGCGGGCCGGGCAGATCAGCGCGCCGATCCGGTCCAGCGGCAGCCGCGAGCGCACCGCGACGACGCGGACCGGCACGTCGGCCGGAAATCCCAATAGCCGCAAGGCGCGATCCCGGGCGGCCGCGTCGGCGTCTGCGCTGATCACCAGCTCCACCAGCGCCGGATCCGCCATCGTGGTGCGGGCCGGGCCGTAGCGCTCGACCACCGCCGCGGTGGTGATCGCCAGCCGGTCCAGCAGCAGGTCGTCCAGAGCGCGGGGTGCACCCGCGCGCTCCAGCCAGACGCTGCCGATCTCCTCCTCGTCCAGCACGATCGGCGACGCCACGGCGGGCACGGGCGCGGGACCGGTGACCTCGCGCCCGTCCGGGCCGAACCGCACCACCCGCCCGGTGCCGTGCAGGCGGATGCCCGCGACGCACTCCGCCAGATTGGCCGAGGCCCGGGCCAGCGCCGGGAGATCGACGCGCCGGCGCAGGAGCGTGTCGTAGAACATCACCACCCGCATCGCGCCCTCGGCCTCGGAATCCAGCTGCGACAGCCGCACGATCAACGCGTCCACTCCTGCAGGATAGGCGGCGATCGTCGCGTGCGGGCGGCCGAATGCGCGACGTTTGGCGGATGCTCCCGTGGCCGCCGGTCGCGAGGATTGACGTCATGGACCCCGAACTCGAACCGTTCATCGCCCTGTTCCCGGCGGCCGACCTCGCCGATCCCGCGGCCTCGCGGGCGCAATTGGCCGCGTTGTCGGCCGCGGTACCGGTGGACACCGGCGGTCTGGCCATCGAAACCCGCAGCGTGCCCGGCGAACCCGCCGTCCCGATCCGGATCTACCGGCCCCAGGAGGCGCGCGGCGCGATCGTATGGCTGCACGGCGGCGGATTCGTGATGGGCGATCTGGAGACCGAGCACCCCTGGGCCGCCACCCTGGCCCGGGCCTCCGGCGCGACGGTCGTCTCGGTCGCCTACCGGCTGGCTCCGGAGCACCCGTTCCCCGCCGCGCACGACGACGCGTACACGGTGCTGCTCTGGCTGGCCGAGCAGGCCGAGGAACTGGGCCTGGATCCGGGGCGGATCGCGATCGGCGGCCACAGCTCCGGCGCGGGCATCGCGGCAGCGGTCGCGCTGCGCGTGCGGGACGAGCAGAGCGCGCCGATCCGATTCCAGCTACTCCATCAGCCCGGCCTCGACGACCGCCAGAACACTTGGTCGGCAACGCATTTCACGGATACACCGTTCGTCACGCGGAGCAAGGTGAGCCAGATGTGGGGCCACTATCTCGGTGTCGCGCCCGCCACGCCCTATGCCGCGCCGGCGCGAGCCACCGACCTGTCCGCGCTGCCGCCCGCCTACATCGCGACCGCGGAATTCTGCCCGAACCGGGACGAGGGCATCGACTACGCGCTGCGTCTGCTCCAGGCGGGCGTGCCGGTCGAATTGCACCAGTGGCCCGGCACTTTCCACGGTTCGCAGGCGATCCTGTCGGCCGAGATCTCCCAACGGCAGAACGCCGAGCTCGGCGCGGTGCTGCGCCGCGCGCTGGCCTGACCCGGAAAACACCCAACGAAAGGCACTTTCATGCGAGGCACACTGCCCTGGCGGATGCGGCTGTTCGCCGCGGTAGCCCCGGCGATCGAGTGGGACGCGGTCACGCCCGAGCAGGCCGTGGAACTGCGGCACGCGCAGAATCGCAAGCTCGACAGCGCGCTGGGCCGCCTGGTCGGCGGCAGGCCCGACCCCGGCGCCGACATCGGCACGCACACACTGGAACTGCCCGATCGCGAGCTCGGGATCCGGCTCTGCCGCCCCCGCGCGGGCGGCGCGGGGCTGCCGCTGATCGTCGCGTTCCACGGTGGCGGATTCATCGGTGGGACCCCCGCGCAGGACGATTGGCTGCTCACCCGGCTGGCCGCGCGACTGCCGGCCGTGGTCGCCTCCGTCGACTACCGGCTCGCGCCCGAACATCCGCTGCCCGCCCAGATCACCGACGCCCACGACGCGGTGCCGCGACTGGCGGAGCTCGCGCCCGGGTGGGGCGCGGACCCGAACCGGCTGGTCCTGCTCGGTTCCAGCGCGGGCGCCACCCTGGCCGCGCGCACCGCGTCCGACCCCGGGCTCCGGGTGGCGGCCCAGGTGCTGATCAATCCCCAGTTGGACTGGACCGAGCGGCTTTTCGACTACCCCTCGTTCACCGAGAACGCGGGCGCGCCGACCGCCTCCCCCGCCAACTGCCGCGCGTTCCGCCGCTTGGCGCTTCCCGCGTCCGTCGACGGCCGCGCGCTCTCGCCGCTGCACGCCGGTCCACCGAGCTCGGCCCCCGCACTCATCCTGTCGGCGGGCCTGGACACCTTGGAAGACCAAGCCGCCGCCTATGCCGACCGGCTGCGCCTGGCGGGAACGGACGTCACCCTGGTCCGCTACCCCGCGGCCACACACGCCTTCCTGAGCATGCCGGGCCTGGTCCCGGCCGCCCGTACCGCGCGCGCCGACATCCTCGGCTTCCTCGGCGAACGCCTGACAACCGGCCCGCTCGCCCGGAGCTGACGCCGCACCCGAGCGGTTACGCGGGGCGGACGAATTCGCGGCGACGCGCCCGCGTTCGGCCCACTTCGTGTGATCGCCGTGTGTAGAAACAGGGGATGACTATGTGGAAGATCTGCCGGACCTGCGCGGTCGAACACGAGGCGGCGGCGGAGATCTGCCGGATCTGCGCCGACGAGCGGCAGTGGATGCCCGCCGACGGGCAGCACTGGGTCACGCTCGAAGAGCTTGCGGCACAGGGGCATCGGGTCACGATCCAGGAGCTGGAACCGGATCTGTTCGGCCTGCGGACCGAGCCGGTCTTCGGCATCGGCCAGGAATCACACCTGCTGCGCACGCCGGCGGGCAATGTGCTGTGGGATGTCACCGCATTCGTCGACGACGCCGCCGCGCACCGGGTGCTGGAACTCGGCCCGGTGGTGGCGATCGTGCCGAGTCATCCGCACCACTACGGCGTGCAGGTGCAGTGGAGCCGGGCCCTCGGCGACGTGCCGGTTCTCGTCGCCGAAGCCGACCTGGAGTGGATCGCGCGCCCGGACCCCGTGATCCGCCCCTGGTCCGGGCGGCTCGACCTGCTGCCCGGCGTCACCGTGCGGCAGCTGGGCGGGCACTTTCCCGGCAGCGCGGTGCTGCACTGGGCCGCCGGGGCCGGCGGCCGGGGTGTGCTGTTCAGCGCGGACACCGTGCAGGCCAACCCCGACCGCGCCTCCGTCGCCTTCATGCGCAGCTACCCCAACCGCATCCCGCTCTCCCCCGCGGTGGTCGAACGCGTCACGGTGGCGGTGGAAGAGTTCGAATTCGACCGCCTCTACGACAATTTCGGCAAGACCATCGACGCCGACGCCCGCGCCACGGTCCGCCGCTCGGCGGACCGCTACCTCGGCTGGGTGCGCGGCGATTTCGACCACCTGACCTGAACTACTCGGCCACCGCCTCGAATCCGGCGCCCAGGTCGGCGAGGATGTCCTCGATGCCCTCGATGCCGACCGCCAGCCGGACCAGGCCGGGGGTGACGCCGGCGGCGAGCTGGTGCTCCGGGCTGAGCTGGGAGTGTGTCGTCGAGGCCGGGTGGATGACCAGCGAGCGCACATCGCCGATGTTGGCGACGTGGCTGTGCAGGGTGAGGGCGTCGACGAACTTCTTGCCCGCGTCGACGCCGCCGGCCAGTTCGAAGCCGATGATCGCGCCGGCGCCCTTGGGCGCCAACTGCTTGGCGCGCTCGTACCAGGGCGAGGAGGGCAGACCCGCGTAGGCGACGGAGGTGACCTCCGGGCGCGCCTCGAGGTACTCCGCGACGGCCTGCGCGTTGCTGACGTGGCGCTCCACCCGCAGGCTCAGCGTCTCCAGCCCCTGGCTGATCAGGAACGCGTTGAACGGCGCGATGGCCGCGCCGAGATCGCGCAGCAGTTGCACGCGCGCTTTCAGCGCGAAGGCCGGCGCGCCCAGGTCGGCGTAGACCACGCCGTGGTAGCTCGGGTCCGGCTCCACGAAGCCGGGGAAGCGCGGCGCATCACCCGCGCGCACAGTCCAATCGAAGGTGCCGCCGTCGACGATCACGCCCGCGATGGCCGCGCCGTGGCCGCCGAGGTACTTCGTCGCCGAGTGCACGACGATGTCGGCGCCCAGCGCGATCGGCTGGATCAGGTACGGGGTGGCGACGGTGTTGTCGACGATCAGCGGCAGCCCGGCGGCGTGCGCCACCTCGGCGAGGCCGGGGATGTCGAGGATGTGGTTCTGCGGATTGGAGACGGTTTCGCCGTAGAAGGCCTTGGTGTTGGGGCGGACGGCCGCGCGCCACTGCTCCAGATCGTCCGGGTCCTCGACGAAGGAGACCTCGATGCCCAGCCGCGGCAGCGTGTACTGGAACAGGTTGAAGGTGCCGCCGTAGAGCCGCGGGCTGGACACGATGTGGTCGCCCGCGCCGGCGAGGTTCAGGATCGCGTAGGTCTCGGCGGCCTGCCCGGAGGACAACAGCAGCGCGGCCACGCCGCCCTCCAGCGCCGCGATCCGCTGCTCGACGGCGTCCTGGGTCGGGTTGCCGATGCGGGTGTAGATGTTGCCCGGCTCGGCCAGCCCGAACAGCGCGGCGGCGTGCGCGGTGTCGCGGAAGGTGTAGGAGGTGGTCTGGTAGATGGGCAGGGCACGGGCCTGCGTATTGGTATCGGGCACCTGACCGACGTGGACCTGCTTGGTCTCGAAACTCCAGTCGGCGGTCGGGTCGGCCACGGGGGTAGGTTCGCTCATTCCACGACGCTAGGAACGGAGTAGCCCGGCCGCAACCCTTTCTTTCGCGGTGAACCCAATACTGGCGCTCACCTGCGCCGGGCCCGGTAGGCCGCGACGGCGTTGCGGTTGCCGCAGGTGGTGCTGCAGTAGCGGCGCGAACGGTTGCGGGACAGGTCGAGCACGATGCCCGCGCACGCGCTGTCGGCGCAGATCGCCAGGCGGCTCAGGTCGTCGGCGCGGACCAGATCGATCATGGCCATGGCCGTCTCGACGGCGATGCGCACCGGCAGCGGCGCGTCCGGCGCGACCGCGTGGATGTGGTAGTCGACCTCGCCGTGCCGGACCAGCTGGGGCAGCGCGCGGTGCTCGGCCAAGGTCTCGTTGATCAGGCGCACGGTGGTGTCGCGGTCGCTGGTGAGCAGGCGGCGCAGCGCCGGGCGCAGGGCGCGGACCGCGTCGAGTTCGGCGGCCGTCCCGGCGTGCGCCCCGGTGTAGACGTGCTTGGCGAAAAACCGGTCCAGGTGCGCGATTTCGGTCAGGGTGTCCGGCTCCTCGGCCGAGTTGGCCAGCTCCACCGCGGCGACCAGCGACGCTTCGGTGTCATGAGCAAAATTCATGTTGACACATTACCAAACCGGTCTTACCGTCATTAGCCATGGCGGATTTGACTCATGACATCGCGGTGCGACGGCTGCGCACCGGGCTCTTCGTCGCGCTGGCTTCGGCGACGTCGTTCGGCCTCTCGGGCGCCCTGGCCCGGGGCCTGATGGACGCGGGCTGGAGCGCCGCCGCCGCGGTCGCCGTCCGCGTACTGGTCGCCGCCGCCGTGCTGCTGCCGATCGCGGTGGCGCACCTGCGCGGCGAGTGGCGGCTGCTGCGCCGCCACGCCGGCCTGATCACCGCCTACGGCCTGCTCGCCGTCGCGGGCACACAGCTGGCCTACTTCAACGCGGTCCGGCACATGGAGGTCGGGGTGGCGCTGCTGATCGAATACACCGCGCCGATCGCCGTCGTGGGCTGGTTGTGGCTGCGCCATCGCGAGCGCCCGGGCGTGGCGACCGTCGCGGGCGGCCTGATCGGCATCACCGGCCTGATCCTGGTCATCGACCTGCGCTCGGGCCTGGCGGCCAGCTGGGTCGGCATCGCGTGGGCGCTGATCGCGATGATCGGCGCGGCAGCGTATTTCGTGCTCGGCGCGCAGGGCGAGGGCAGCTTGCCGGGCACGGTGCTGGCCGCGGGCGGCCTGCTGCTGGGCGGGCTGGCCCTGCTGGCGGCCGGTGCGCTCGGCCTGGTGCCGCTGCGCGCCACCACCGAACCGGTGGTCTTCCAGGACTTCACGGTCCCCTGGTACCTGCCGGTGCTCGCGCTCGGCACGATCACCGCCGCCTTCGCCTACGTGTCCGGGATCGCCGCCACCCGCCTGCTCGGCTCCCGCCTGGCCTCCTTCGTCGCCCTGTTCGAGGTGCTGGCGGCGCTCAGCTTCGCCTGGCTGCTGCTCGGCGAGGCGCCGCGGCTGATCCAATTGCTCGGCGGCGCACTGATTCTGCTCGGCGTGGTGGTGGTCCGCCGCGGCGAACTCGACGCGGCGGACCGGCAGGCCGAGCGGATCACCGTTGCCGCAACAGGAACCGCTGAACCTTCCCGCTAGGGGTCTTGGGCAGGCTGTCGACGAAGTGCACGGTGCGCGGGTAGGCGTGCGCCGCGAACTTCGTCTTCACCAGTTGCCGCAGTTCGGTTTCCAGCTCCGGGCTACCCGTGACGCCCGCGCGCAGCACCACGTAGGCCTCGACGACCTCGCCGCGCAGCTCGTCCGGCTTACCGACGACCGCGGCCTCGAGCACCGAATCATGCAGGACCAGGACGCTTTCCACGTCGAAGGGCCCGATCCGGTAGCCCGCCATGATGATCACGTCGTCGTCGCGGGCGGAGAAGTAGAAGAAGCCGTCCGCGTCTCGCTGGCCCGCGTCGCCGGTGATGTACCAGCGGCCGTCCCCGGTGTAGCGCGCGGCGGTCTTCTCCGGCGCGTCCAGGTAACCGGTGAACCACATTGCCGGGCTCCGCCGGGTGTCGACCACCACGCGTCCCGCCTCCTGCGGGCCGAGCTCCCGATCGGAGTCTGCGGCCAGGATCGCCAGCGCGAATCCGGGCAGCGGCCGGCCCATCGAGCCGGGGCGCGGGTCGGCGCGCACGTCGTCCTGCCAGGCGTTGGCGATCAGCATGCCGGTTTCGGTCTGGCCGTAGTGGTCGCGCACCGCGATGCCCAGCGTCGTGACCGACCAGGCGGGAATGTCGGGGGTCAGGGGTTCGCCGGCCGAGGAGGCCCGCCGCAGCGCCAAACCCGCCGGGGCGGTAGCGCTTTCGGCCCGCAGCGCGCGATAGACGGTGGGCGCGGCGGCGAAGTTGGTGACGCCGAAACGCTCGAGCACCCGCCAGGTGAGCGGCGCGGAGAAGCCCGAATGCAACAGGAGGCTGCGGGTGCCGGTGAGCATGGGGGTGAGCAGGGTGTAGTACAGGCCGTAGGCCCAGCCGGGATCGGCGATGTTCCAGTAGACGTCCTCCGGCCGCACGTCGAGCCCGAACTCCTGATAGAGCTGCAAACTCGCGAGCGCCCGCAGCGGCACCGGCACGCCCTTCGGGGTTCCGGTGGTGCCGCTGGTGTACAGCTGAACCAGCAGCCCGTCCGGACCGACCGGGACGGCCGCGCCGCGCGGATCCGTGGCGCTGTACCGCGAGATCAGTGCGCCGACCGACAATTCACCCTCGGCACTGCCCGCCACGATCACCCGCCACGGCGGGTCGGCCGGGATATCCGGTCCGGGTGCGAGTTTCGGCAGCTGATCGGCGTCGGCGATCACGAATGCGGCGGCGCTCGAGCTCAGCCGGAAGGCGACCGCGGGGGCGGCGAACGCGGTGAACAGCGGCACGTGCACCGCGCCGCGCCGCCAGATGCCGAGCAGCACCGTCACCAGATCGGCGGACTTGCCCATCAGCACCCCGACCCGATCCCCCGGCTCGACGCCGAGATCGGCCAGCGCCGCGGCGAACCGGGTGGACCGGTCGCGCAGCTCGCCGTAGGTCAGATCCGTTGCCGTCAGGTCGTCTTCGACGACGGTGAAGGCGACGGCCGCGGCGGGATGCCGGTCGCACAGCAGCTCGGCCGCGCACGCCTGCGGCGTGCCGTACTGCTCGTGCAGCTGCTGTACCCGGACGGCGGGGTCGGTCATGAGCTATCTCCTGGTCGGACGGGACGAGCGCACGCGATGCCGGACCGCATGCGAATGGTTGGCACCGTAGTGACGCCGATCACCCGCCTGCTACCCCCGGATGAGGGGAGCTACGGCAGCAGTCGCAGTCGCCGCGCGCAGACCACGGCCTCGTGCCGTGAGCCGGCGCCGAGCTTGCGCATGGCGCTGCGCAGATAGCTCTTCACCGTCTCGGTGCCGAGCGAAAGTCGTTCCGCCGCCTGGATATTCGAGCAGCCGAGGGCAACCTGGGCGAGCACGTCGAGTTCGCGCGGCGACAGCGCCACCGCCGCCGGCTCGGCGGTCACGCCCCGGGTCACGGCGGCCAGTCGCTCCGAGAGCCCGGCCAGGCTGCGGCGCAGCGCGGGATCCTCGATCGCGCCGGCCAGCCCGCGCAACTCGGCGTGGATGCCGCGGATCTCCTCGGTGCGCCCGGCGTCGGGGACGGCCGCGGCGACGGTCGCCGCCCGGGCCATCCGCACCCGCCGGTCCACCTCGTCGCGGATCGTGAATTCGGTGGCCAGCCGGGTCGCGGCGCCGGCCAGGACCGCGGTGGCCCGGTCGCCGACGGGTTCCGCGCGGCCCGCCGCGTACAGCACCGCCCGAGCCTGCCCGCCCACCACCACGGGCACCGCCACCACCGACCGGATGCCCTCGCCGACCACCATCCGGTCGTAGTCGTGGCTGATCGAGCGCGCTTTCGCGTAGTCGGCGACACCGGCGGGCCGGCCCAGCGCGACCACCCGCCCACCCAGTCCGCTGGCCGGCGCGACCAGCAGGCCGTGCAGGCCGCGGGTCCGCGTCCCGATGAACTCCGACAGGGTCAGCATCGCGCCGGCCCGCACGACGCCGCCGAAGACGACCGGAGCCGCCAGCTCCCGCACGATCCGGCGCAGCTCCGCGCGCAGCGCGTCGTCGTCGCTCGGGCGCAGCGCGGCCTGTGTCTCGATCATCGGCGATCCCTTCGTGCGGCGGCCGGCCACTCGGATGCTAAGTCCGGCGCTGCGACGATGTCCTGTCTTTGCGGTCTCCCGAGCCTAGGAGACCCGGCTCGGGCACCCGATCTCCCACCAGATCCGCCAGCAGGCGTGCAGCAGGTGGGCCCGCACGGTTCCGGCCGAACTGCGGCGCGCGCCGCGCGACACCGTGTCGTCCATGAGCAGATCGCGAACGAAACCGTCGCGGACATCGATGCCCTGCGGATCGGTGCCGGAGATCGCGAACGGCACCGCCGGGATGAGTCCGATGCGCTCGGCGACCGGGGCCAGCGGATCGGGGTCGGGCAGATCCGAATCCCGCCGGTAGAGGACCTGGTCGTGGTAGCAGCGGTCGTCCTCGATCTGCTTGCGCACCAGCATGTCCCGCCACCGCGCGCCGTCCAGGATCTCCTCGACCGAGAGAATATCGCCGACGCCGTGGTAGGGGGTGCGCAAACCGTTCGACACCGAGAGCAGCTCGCGGTGTTCCGGATGCAGGCAGCCGCCCAGATTGCGATGCAGCAGGGCCAGTTCGTAGTCGGAGGCGCCGGGTTGCAGCGGAGACGGGCTGTCCGGGCGGCCGAGGGCATGCAGTTCGGCGATCTTGCCGACGATCTCGGCGAGCGTCGGCGGATGGGTGCGCAGGTTGCGACCCCACCAGGGTTCGGAGTATTCGCCGAGCGTGGCCTGATCGGCCTCGGCGATCATGCTGTCCAGCTCGGCGCTGAAGAAGCTGTAGAGATCGGGGTAGGTCATCTCCGGCGGTAGGGGCACCGCCGCGCCGGTGCCCAGGCGGGTGGCCCGGCCGGCGAAGAGGAAGATGTTGCCGGCGTAGCCGATGTCGTTCTCGACGACCAGCTGATACTGCTCGGGCTCGTTGGGAGCGCCGACTTCCTCGGCCCACTCTTCATCGTCGAACCAGATGTCGGCCTGCATGAGTCCCGCGGCCCAGCGCGCGCCCGCGCCGATGTCCTCGGTGCCGAGCAGCGAATAGGACAGGTCGAAGTACTCCCACCCGTCGGCCACCGAGAGCAGCTCGCGGTACTGGGGGTCCAGCTCCCGGCCCAGCCGCAGCTCGGCCGCCCGCAGATCCGCCTCACTGGCCCCCGGATTCGGCCGAGTATCGGATTCGTACTCCCGGAACTCGACCAGGCGTCTCTTCTGGACCACCATCTGGCCGATCAGTTCCCGCCATGCCTCCCGTCCCACGGCCGCGCCCATCCGACTCCTTCGCTGGCTGTTTGCTACCAGCGGGAGCCTAGCTAGCTTCCCCGGCTGGGGCGGGTAGCCGTGGCCAGGCAAATCGGCGTGTCTAAGTCGGGCGCGGCGGTCCTGGGAGTTACTTTTCAGCGAATCCGCAGATCAGGTCCCGGACCGTACGGCGCTCGCGGCGCCGCGGTGCGGGAAACTGATTTCGTGACCACCGACAATGCCCGGCCGACTCCCCCCGTCACCAGTCCGTCGATCATCGTGCTGACGCTGGCGCGCAAGGTGGAGACCGAACTGGTGGCCGGTCTCGCGCCACTGGATCTCACGATCGCCCGGCTCGGGCTGCTCGGCCACATCTCCGGACTGCCGGGAGTGTCGTTCAGTGAGCTGGCGCGCATGTCGGGCACGAGCGTGCAGAGCGTGCACAACGCCGTGAAAGCGCTGGTGACCGCCGGACTGGTGCGGGACCGCACGGCCCGGGCCGGTTCGGCCTCGACGATCGAACTCACGGCCAAAGGGCAGCGCCTGCTGGGCCAGGCGCGAAAAGTGGTGTCGGACGTGGACACTCGCCTGTTCGGAGCGGAGTCGGATCCGATCCTGCGCAAGGTCGGCGCCGCGATCCTCGCGGCCTTCGCCGCGCCCTGAGCCGTCCCGGCGATCCCGGACACAACCTTCAATATGACTGAAGCTTGCGCTAGGCTTCAACCACATTGAAGGAAGGGAGGTCGCCCCGTGGACCACGTACTGCTGTCTCTCCACGTGCTGGCGGGGATCGTGTTCGTGGGCGGCTCGGCGGTCGCCACCAGCCTGTTCCCGCGCTACGCCCCCATGCTCGACGCACCGCCGGATTCCGAGCGCAGCCTCGGCGTCGCGCGCGCCATGCACCGGATCACCGGCACCTACGCCGCGCTCGGCCTCGTCGTCCCGGCGCTCGGCATCGTGCTGGCCGCCGTGCAGGGGCGACTCGGCGAGAGCTGGATCACCGCGGCGATGATCATCACGGCGGTGGCGGGCGGGCTGCTCGCCGTGCAGATCCATCCGATGCAGCGCAGCGCCCTGGCCGCGCCCGACGACGGCGCGCAATTGCGCGCGCTGTCCATGCTGGCCGGGATCTACAACCTGCTGTGGACCGTGGTCGTCGTGCTCATGATCGTCCGGCCCGGCGCCTGAGCCGATTTCGAGAATAACTCTTTCCTATATTGCGCCGCGACGACGGCCCGGCTACGGTTTCCACATGTCTTGCGCCACATCGCGTTTCGATGCGGCCGCCCGCCGTTCACCGAAATTCACAGCGCCGGCCTTGGCCGACGCAGGCCGAGATGAGGCATCGACATGAGTTTTCGTGGCAGCGTTGCCGTTTCGGCGTTGACGACCCTGACCAGCGCGGCGCTCACCCTGTCCGGCGGTGCGCCCAGCGCGGTCGCCGCACCCGCCCCGGGGTGCGGAGCCTGGAGCAGTTCGGTCGTGGCCTCCGGCTACACCATGCTGGAGGGCTTGGGATTCGACGGTCGCGGCGGCCTGCTGCTGTCGGACCAATCGGCCGACGGGCCCGGCGCGATCCGGCGGCTCGGCGCCGACGGCGCCCGCAGCACCGTCGCCAGGGTCGACGGCCCCGGCGCGATCCTGGTCTCGGGCGACATCGCCTACTACACAACCGGACTCGGCGTGTCCTCGGCGCTGGCGGGCCGGGCCGACGGCAGCATCGAGTCCCTCGACCTGAACACCGGCGCGATCGCCACCGTCGCGGCGAACCTGCGACTGCCCAACGGCCTCGCGCGGTTGCCCGGCGGCGAGTTCGTCTTCACCTCCGACATGGGTCCGGAGCAGCGAGTATCGCTGGTGCGCAACGGTTCCTACGCCGGGCCGTTCGCCGAGCTGACGTCGACCAACGGCGTCTCCTACGACGCCGAACGCCGCCGGTTGTTCGTCTCGACCACCTTCGCACCCACCACCACCGTCGCGATGTACGACATCGATCGCCCCGGCTCCGATCCGAAGCTGTTCACCCTGCCGGGCTTCGGGCCGCTCAACGGCGGCGACGATCTCACCGTCGGCCCGGACGGCGCCGTCTACCTGGCGCTCAGCGTCGGCGGCGCGGTGGTCCGGCTGGATCCGGCCACCGGCGCGTTCTGCACCGTCGCCGCCGACCTGCCGCTGACCACCTCGGTCGAGTTCGGCGCGGGACCGGGCTGGGATCCGAACGCGCTGTACGCCACCAGCTATCTGGGCACGGTGACCGAGCTGGCCCGGGTTTCGTCCGGCTGATCCGATATCCCGCGCCGATGCCGGGTTCGTCCCATTCGGCGCCCCGCGACCTAGACTGGGCGGCGTGAAAGTTCGACGGCTGATCGCCCTGTCCCTGTTCGCCCTGACGGCCACCTTCGGCGCGGCCGCCTGCTCGGCCGAGGGAGCGGGCAGCAAGACCGAGTGCCAGCTCAGCGGCTGCACCATCACCTTCGATCGCGGGGTGAACGCGAAGGCCTCGGTGCTGGGCATCGACGCGGAACTCGTCGCGGTGAACGGCAATACGGTCACCCTGAAGGTCGGCGGTCAGCAGGTCGACGTCCCCGTGGGCGACACCCAGCCCGCCGACGGGTTCAACGTCACCGTGCAGGAGGTCACCGCCGAGAACGTCGTCGTGAAGGTCGCGACGGGCATCACCACCAACTGACCCGCGTGCCGATCAGCGCGCGTGCGCGAGGGTGGTGTGCTCGGCGAGCGCCGACAGCGTGCTGGAGCAGCCCGCGTCCAGGCGCAGCGCCGCCAGCTCGTCGCCCCGCGTGCGCCCGCGGTTCAGGATGACGACCGGTTGCCCTCGCTTCGCGGCGTGCCGGACGAAGCGCAGCCCCGACATCACCGTCAGCGAGGACCCGGCGACCAGGAGCAGGTCGGCGGACTCCACCACCTCGTAGGCGGCGGCGACGCGCTCGCGCGGGACGTTCTCGCCGAAATAGACGATGTCGGGTTTGAGCAGGCCGCCGCAGCGCGCGCAGTCGACCATCCGGAAGGACTCGGTGTCCTCGACCACCGCGTCGGCGTCGGGCGCCACCTCGACGCCGGTCGCCGTGGCCGCGGTGACGAAGCCCGGGTTCGCGGCCTCCAGGCGGTCGGCCAGCGTCATCCGGGAGATCAGCGCCGAGCAGCCGAGACAGCGCACGCGCGCGTAGGTGCCGTGCAGGTCGATGACCTCGCGGTGCCCGGCCTTGGTGTGCAGCAGGTCCACGTTCTGGGTGATCAGGCCGGTCACCACGCCCAGCCGCTCCAGCCGGGCCAAGGCGCGGTGGCCGAGATTGGGGCGGGCGGCGTCCATCCGCCGCCAGCCGATGTGATTGCGGGCCCAATACCGCTGCCGGAAGACCGGATCGCCGACGAACTGCTGGTAGGTCATCGGAGTGCGGGGCGGGGACGCCGGTCCGCGATAGTCCGGGATGCCGCTGTCGGTGGACAATCCGGCGCCGGTCAGCACGGCGACGCGGCGACCGGAGAGCAGCTCCAGCAGCGCCGCGTGCTCCGCCTCGGGGCGGCCCGGGAGCGAGATGTCCGGCATGGATTTCAGGGTACGGATCCGACGCGTCCGCACGGCTACCGGCTCCGGAGCCCGCGCGGTTCTATCGTGTGAGCCAATCGACGCCGACGCCGGTAACCCCCGTCACGTGGTGGCGATCACATCGACCACGCACCCTGCGCAGCCGGTGCCCAATCCGGAAACTCCGAATTGCGCACATTGCTCAACTTTTGACTCGTCTCTTGTTCATATCGCGCCGGATCTACAGACTGGCAAGCGACAAGTGCTCAACGATGCGAAGCGTCCCGGACCGGGAGGCCGAGCGGATGAGGTGGAGACTGATGACCGAGCTCGCCGATCGCGAACTGATCCCAGCCCCCTACGACCTCGCCGACCGTTACCGGGTCGGCGCCGGGACCGTTGTCCTCACCGGCGTGCAGGCGATCGCCCGCCAGCTGGTCGAGCAGCACGTGCGTGACCTGCGCGCGGGCCACCGCGTCGGCACTTTCGTCTCCGGTTACCAGGGCAGCCCGCTCGGCGGCGTCGACAAGATGCTGGCCGGCATGCCGGACGTCCTGTCCGAACACGACATCAGCTTCGTGCCCGGCCTCAACGAGGAACTGGCCGCCACCGCCGTGTGGGGCAGCCAGGCCCAGTTGCCCGCCGAGTCCGCGACCCACGACGGCGTGGTCGGCGTCTGGTACGGCAAGGGCCCCGGCCTGGACCGCGCCACCGACACCCTGCGGCACGCCAACATGTACGGCGTCAACGCCGCCGGCGGCGTGCTGCTGCTGGTCGGCGACGACCCGGCCTCGAAATCCTCCACCGTGCCCGCCGTGAGCGAGCGCTCGCTGGCCGCGATGAACATTCCGGTGCTGTTCCCGCGCAACGCCCGCGAGATCGTCACCATGGGCCTGCACGGCGTCGCGCTCTCGCGCGCCAGCGGCTGCCTGGTGGCGCTGAAGATCGTCGCCGACGTCGCGGACGGCGCCTGGACGGTCGACGGCGCGGTCGGCGACATCGACATCACCGTCCCCGAGATCGTCTGGGAGGGCCGGCCTTTCGTCTACAAGCAGCGGCCCATGGCGGCACCCGCCGACAGCGTCGTCGCCGAGGCCGATCTCTACGGCCCGCGCTGGGAACTGGTGCAGGCCTACAGCACCGCCAACGAACTCGATGTGATCGAGGTGAACCCGCCGCACGCCGCCGTCGGCATCGCCGCCACCGGCACCACCTTCGACGCCGTCCGCCAGGCCCTGCTGGACCTGGGCGTCGAGGACGCCGACCTGATGCGCGCCGGTGTCCGGCTGCTCCGCATCGGCATGCCGTTCCCGATCGCCGGCGAGCGCGTCCGCGAATTCGCCCGGGGCCTGGACCATCTGATCGTCGTCGAGGACAAGACCGCGTTCGTGGAGAACCAGATCCGCGAGATCCTCTACGGCGCCGCCGACGCACCTCGCATCCTCGGCAAGCGCGACCTGGACGGCAAGCCGCTGTTCCCGCAGGACGGCGAGCTCACCACCGGCCGCATCATCACGCCGCTGCGCCGCGCCCTCAACGCGCACCCCGATCTGCTCGGCCTCACCATCAAGCGCCCGCTGCCGCAGCCGCTTTCGCTGTCCGTGCTGCCCGCCAAGCGCGCCGCCTACTTCTGCAGCGGCTGCCCGCACAACCGCTCCACGGCGGTACCGGAGGGTTCGCTGGCCGGCGGCGGCATCGGCTGCCACACCATGGTCACCATGTCCGGTCGCGAGGATTCCAAGGTCCTCGGCCTGACGCAGATGGGCGGCGAGGGCGCGCAGTGGATCGGCCAGGCGCCGTTCACGCAGGTGCCGCACCTGTTCCAGAACATCGGCGACGGAACGTACTTCCACTCCGGCCAGCTCGCCGTGCAGGCTTGCGTGGCGGCCGGAGTCAACATCACCTACAAGCTGCTCTACAACGACGTCGTCGCGATGACCGGCGCGCAGGACGCCGAGGGCGCGCTGGCGGTGCCGAAGCTGACGCACAAGCTCACCGTCGAAGGCGTCGCGCAGATCATCGTCTGCGCCGACGAGCCCGCGAAGTACCGCAAGCGCGATCTCGCGCCGGGCACCAAGCTCTGGCACCGCGACCGGCTCGACGAGGCGCAGCGCGCGCTGCGCGAGGTCCCCGGCGTCACCGTGCTCATCTACGACCAGCACTGCGCCGCCGACGCGCGCCGGCAGCGCAAGCGCGGCACGCTGCCGACCCGCCGCACCCGCGTCGTCATCAACGAGGCGGTGTGCGAGGGCTGCGGCGATTGCGGCACCAAGAGCAACTGCCTGTCGGTGCAGCCGGTGGACACCGAGTTCGGCCGCAAGACCCGCATCGATCAGACCTCCTGCAACACCGATTACACCTGCATGGACGGCGACTGCCCGTCCTTCGTCACGGTGGAACTGCCGGATCCCGCGCAGGCCAAGGCCAAGCGCGCCAAGCCGCGGCATCCGGAACCGCCCGCGCTGCGGCCGCTGCCCCACACCGCCCCGGCGACGACGCAGAACGTCTTCCTGGCCGGGATCGGCGGCACCGGCATCGTCACGGTGAACCAGGTGCTGGCCACCGCCGCGCTGCGGGCCGGATACGAGGTGGCGAGCCTGGATCAGATCGGCCTGAGCCAGAAGGCGGGCCCGGTCGTCTCGCATCTGCGCTTCGTCGCAGGCGAATTGGAGCCGGCCAACCGGCTCACCCCGGGTTCGGCGGACTGCATCGTCGCCTTCGATCTGCTCGCCGCCACCGACGTCAAGAACCTCGGCTACGGCTCGGCCCAGACCACCGTGTCGGTCGCCTCGACCAGCCAGACCCCGACCGGCGACATGGTCTACGACAAGTCGGTGACCTACCCCGAGACCGATCTGCTGCTCGCGCGGCTGGCGGGCGTCTCGCGCTCGGTGCGATCCTTCGACGCGCTCGCCGCGGCGGAGATCCTGTTCGGCAATACCGCCGCCGCCAACTTCCTGCTGGTCGGCGCGGCCTGCCAGACCGGCGGCCTGCGCATCCCGGCCACCGCCATCGAGGAGGCCATCAGCATCAACGGCGTCGCGGTGGCGGCCAACATCGCCGCCTTCCGCTGGGGCCGGGTCGCGATCGCCGACCCGGCTGCCTTCGCGGCGGCGACCACCCGCGCTCCGCGCGCCAAGGCCGAGATCACCGTGCCGCCGGTGCTGTTCGAGGGTTTCACCGCCACCGGCGAAACCCGGCGGCTGGTCGAATTGCGGGCCGCGGAGCTGATCGGCTTCCAGGGCACGAAGGTGGCCCGCGACTACATCGGCACCGTGCAGCGGATCTGGGCCGCCGATCAGGCCGTGGGCCGCACCGAGTTCAGCGAGCAGGTGGCGCGCGGCCTGTACAAGTTCACCGCGTACAAGGACGAGTACGAGGTGGCTCGCCGCCTCACCGACCCGGCGTTTCTGGACGAGGTGAGCGCCCAGCTGCCCGAGGGGGCCAACCTCACCTACAAGCTGCACCCGCCCGTGCTGCGCGCGCTCGGCCGCAAGAAGAAGATCGGCATGGGCCCGAACAGCCACGTCGCGCTGCGCGTGCTGGCCAAGGGGAAGCGGCTGCGCGGCACCAGGTTCGACCCGTTCGGCTACGCCCACGTCCGCAAGGTGGAGCGGACGCTGCTCGCGCACTACACCGCGATGGTGACCGCCCTGGCCGCCGAGCTGACCGCCGAGAACTACGACCGCGCCGTCCAGGCCGCGGCGCTCACCGACGTGGTCCGCGGTTACGAGGACATCAAACTGGCGAACGTGCGGCTCTACTGCGAGCGGCTGCGGGAGCTCGGGCTGGAGCCGCCGCGGGTGTGATTCCCGCTTCCTCCGGCCGGGACCGTCACGGTGTGACGGTCCCGGCCGGAGCTCGTTACCGCACAGCACACCGAACGCGGCCGAATCGAGCACCTATCCGTGTTCGAATGTCGGCTCTTACCAGCGATAAAGGGATATGGGCACTCGATCAGCCCCCGCAGATCGCCGAGACCGCCCCGGACAGCACGGTCAGCCCGTGCTCGAGCTCCTCGTCGGTGATGGTCAGCGGGGGCAGCAGCTTGATCACCTCGTCCTCGGAGCCGGAGGTTTCCACCAGCAGGCCGCGTTCGAAGGCGAGCCGGCAGGCCTTGGCGGACTGGGAGGCGTCCTCGAAGACCAAGCCCTGCACCAGTCCCCGGCCGCGCACCGACAGGCCCGGGAACGCGGCGGCCAGATCCGTCAGCGCGGTGTGCGCGCGCTCGCCCTTGGCCAGCGTGGACGCCGCCAGGACCCCGTCGGACCAGTACCGCTCGAGTGCCACCCGGGCGGTGACGAAGGCCGCGTTGTTGCCCCGGAACGTGCCGTTGTGCTCGCCGGGCGTCCACTGATCCAGCTCGGGCCGGAACAGCACCAGCGCCATCGGCAAGCCGTAGCCGCCGATCGATTTCGACAGCGTGACGATGTCGGGCGTGATGCCCGCGAACTCGAAGGAGAAGAACCCGCCGGTGCGGCCGCAGCCCATCTGGATGTCGTCGACGATGAGCAGAATGCCGCGTGCGGCGCACAATTCGGCCAGTTGCCGCAGCCAGGCGGCCCGGGCCACGTTGACCCCGCCCTCGCCCTGCACCGTCTCGACGATGACGGCGGCGGGCTTGTCGAGCCCCGAGGACGAGTCGTCGAGCGCCTTGCGCATCCAGCGCAGTTCGTCGGCGCCGCCGAGGTAGCCGTCGTAGGGCATCGGCGCGACGTGGATCAGTGGCACTCCGGCGCCGGCGCGCTTGGCGGCGTTGCCGGTGACCGACAACGCGCCGAGCGACATGCCGTGGAAGGCGTTGGTGAAGTTCAGGATCGGCTGCCGGCCGGTGACCTTGCGTGCCAGCTTCAGCGCCGCCTCCACGGCGTTGGCCCCCGTGGGGCCGGGAAACTGGACCTTGTAGTCCAGGCCGCGCGGCTCCAGCACGAGATCGCGCAGCGCCTCCAGGAGATTGCGCTTGGCGACGGTGGACATATCCAGGCCATGGGTGATGCCGTCGCCCGCGATGTACTCCAGCAGCGCGCGTTTGAGCACCGGGTTGTTGTGGCCGTAGTTCAGCGACCCCGCGCCCGCGAAGAAGTCGAGGTAGTCCTTGCCCTGCTCGTCGCGCAGCCAGCTCCCGCTCGCGGTGTCGAACACCGTGGGCCAGGATCGGCAGTAGCCGCGGACATTCGATTCGAGACTTTCGAATACGGTCCCCTGAACCGACCCTTTCGAGCGCTCTGGCAAGCAATCGCTAGCGGCAGTCATCGTCGGTCCTTCCACGAGCGTCAGAGCGAATCTGAAGTGCCTGCGTTTCTAACATTGGCGCGACAGGTCTGTCTCGCTTTTTCCAAAACCGCGCGGAACCCTTCCGCGTGTCCGGGCCCCCGCACTACAGTTGACTGCTTGTGCGCTGCAGTGCGGTGGGGGCAGGAGGACTCTCTGCGGCAGCGAAATTGTGGCGGGCCCAACGGGTCTACCTGCAACTCGCCGTCGCCGGATTTCGCAGGCAGGCCCAGTACAAGCTGGCCATGTTCGCCGGACTCTTCACCAACTGCGTCTTCGGCATGGTCCGGGCGGCCGTGATGCTGGCGGCGGTCCGGGCGGGCAGCGATTTCGGCGGGTACGACGAGGGCACCATCGGCGCCTACGTCTGGCTGTCGCAGGGCCTGCTCGGCGCGATGCAATTCATGGGCCCGCCACTGGAACTGGTGGACCGGGTCAAGAACGGGGACATCGCGATCGATTTCCTGCGCCCCGTCGACATCCAACTGGGCTACCTGGCAGCAGATCTGGGCCGCGCCCTGTGCACCATGCTGCCGCGCGGCATCCCCAGCGTGGCCTTCGGCATGCTCACCTTCGGCGTGGCCATGCCCACCACCGCCGGCCCCTACCTGTGGGGCGCGCTGAGCCTGCTACTGGCGATCACGCTGTCGTTCCTGTGCCTGTTCGCCGTCGGCCTGATCGGCTTCTGGGTGATCGAGACCCGGGGCCTGCGGGTGCTCTATCAGATCTGCGGCACGTTCCTGGCCGGGCTGTTCGTCCCGGTGCACATGTTCCCGGAGTGGTTGCGGGTCGTCGCGCACGCCACGCCGTTCCCCTCCATCCTGCAGACGCCCATCGACATCCTGTCCGGTCGCGTGGGCGGCGGCGAGTCGCTGACTCTGGTTGGTGTCCAGGTGTTCTGGGTCGTCGTGGTCGGCGCGATCGGCCGCATCCTGCTCGCGGCGGGCCGGCACAGACTGGAGGTGCAGGGTGGTTGAGACCCGGATGGCGAGCGCACCGGCGGGCACCTGGCTCACGCCCTACGCCGCCGTGCTGCGCTCCAGGATCCGTGCGCAGCAGGCCTATCGGCTGTCCTTCGTCAGCGAGGTGTTCAGCGCGTTCCTGATCGGCATCGTGGAATTCGCCGAGGTGTGGGTCATCTTCCATCAGGTGCGGGTGCTGGGCGGCCTGGACATGGACGCGGCGCTGCTGCTGTTCGGGTTGAGCAACACCGGTTTCGCGCTGGCCCAGGTGCTGGTCGGGCATCTCGATTCGCTGCCCACCCTGATCCGGCAGGGCACCCTCGACGCCTATCACCTGCGACCACAGCCACTACTGCTGCAATTGATCACCGGCGATATCTCGCTGCGCCGCTTCGCCCGCGCGTCGGTGGCCATGGTGATCCTGGCAATCGGCTTGCTGCGCAACGACATCGACTGGAGTCCGGGCGCGGTAATCCTGCTTACCACTACCCTGTTAACCGGCGTCCTGCTGTTTTCCGGCATTTTCGTCTGTGCGGCCGGTCTGCAGTTCTTCCTGATCGACGGTGCCGAACTGACCAACAGCTTCACCTATGGGGGATCTTTCGCCGCCATGCAGCCAGCGTCCGTTTTTCCCACCCCGTTGAAATTGCTGTTCGGATTCGCCATCCCGGTCGCCTTCACGGCCTACCTGCCCACCATCGCACTGCTCCAGCTACCGGGGCCGGACATTCTGCCTGCCTGGCTGGCGTGGCTGGCGCCCCTGGCCGCACTGTGGGTATGGGCCGTCGCGTTCTGGCTGTGGCGGCTCGGAACCAGGCACTACCAGGGAGGTGGCGGATAAGCGTGGCGGACGGCGATTTATCGGATGCGATCGTTGAAATCGACAACCTGACCAGACAGTTCACGCTGTACCGCAAGAACGGCCGCCGTTGGCGCAGACAGCGCGACACCCTCACCGCGGTGGACGACATGAGCTTCCGGATCGAGCGCGGCGCCGCGGTCGGATACATCGGCGCCAACGGCGCCGGGAAGTCCACCACCATCAAGATGCTGACCGGCATCCTGGTGCCCACCGCCGGCCGCGTGCGCACCTGCGGGCTGGAACCGGTCCGGCAGCGCCGGCAGCTGGCCGCGCGGATCGGCGTGGTCTTCGGGCAGCGGTCCCAGCTGTGGTGGGATCTGCCGCTGCGCGAGTCGTTCTCGATCCTGGCGGCGATCCATCGCCTGGATCCCGACATGACCCGCAAGCGCACCTACGAGCTGGTCGAGCAGCTGGAAATGGCCGAGACCCTGGACACTCCGGTGCGCCAGCTGTCGCTGGGTCAGCGCATGCGCGCGGAAGTGGCCGCCGCCCTGCTGCACTGCCCCGAACTGGTGATCCTGGACGAACCCACCATCGGCCTGGACGTGCTGTCCAAGCAGCGGCTGCGCGAGTTTCTCCGGGCCGAACGGGTGGACCGGGGCACCACCCTGCTGCTCACCACCCACGACATGGGCGACGTGGAGCGCCTGTGCGACCGCGTCCTGGTGGTCGATCACGGCCGGCTGGTCTACGACGGCTCGCTGCCCGGACTCGGCACCACCGTCGGCGCCCGGCGCGTGCTGGTGGTCGACCTGGCCGAGCCCACACCCGACCTGGTCGACCTGCCCTGTCACGCCGAACTGCTCACCAGCGAGGGCGGCGGCATCCGGCAGCGCCTCGCCTTCGACGCGCAAACCACCACGGCCGCCCAGCTTCTGGCGGCCGTGTCGCACCGGGCCGAGGTCCGCGACCTGTCCATCGAGGAGCCCGAGATCGAGGACATCGTGCGCCGGATCTACGAATCCGCGCGCTGAACGATCAGCGAGCCCGGCTCGCGCGGACCCTGATCCAATCGGAACGGCGGATATTCGTCCCGCAGCAGCGAGGCGTACACCTGTACACGCAACGACCAGCGCTGCAGGCCCATGATGAAATCGAAAAGCCGCGCGGGATAGGCGGCGGTGAACAGCAGAGCGATGACGGCGATCAGCGTCAGCAGCGGTTCCAGCGCTATCCAGGACATGCCGTAATCCTCGGAGAACGCCATATATCCGCCGCCCGCGAAAGCCATGACCACCAGATAATGCGGAATGGCCAGCAACCACCATTTCACGAGCACCAGACCGCGGCTCAGCTGGTCCGGATAGTCGACTTCCAGATCGGCCGGATAATTCTCGTCGACGCGCAGGCTGAACGGTGGATATTTGTCGGTGCCCAACGGCGACCAGGCGTAGAAACCCACCCGCCAGCTCCAGCGCAGCACGCCGACGGAGAAGTCGAACAGCCCGCGTGGATAGCGGCCGGTGAACAAGATCGCCAGCAGCGCGACGATCCACACCACGACGTAGGCGATGCCCAGGAAGAACAGCACGATGTAGTGCGGGATCGCGAGGATCCACTTGACCAGCCACATCCAGCGGGACACGGCGGGGTCGAGATCGCCACGGATACGGACGGGGGCGACAGGGGGAACCGGCTTCGCGAGGTCGGGTCCTGTGTCATCAGACGCGGTCATGATCGACGCTCCTTCCCGGGCGCTTCGATACAGCGGGAGAACCGTTGCGGTATGCCCCGATTGTCCCGTACCGGTCAGGCGTTTTCGCGGAAATCGGCCAACCCTGTCGCGGACCCGGGCACAGCGGGCCGGAACGGCAAACCGCCCCCGGCGCCGCAGCGCCGGGGGCGGTCCGAAATTCGGACGCTAGGGGGCTATCAGCCGCCGAAGGAACCGGTGAACAGCGTGCTCAGGATGCCCGACAGCGCGGCGGAGCCGGTGCTGAGCAGGCCGTTCAGGGCGGCGGAACCGGTATCGATGATCACGGGAATCATGTAGAGCAACCTCCATAGTCGGAATCGTCCGCCGGCCGCCTTCGTGGGGCGACCGACACCGCAGACGATGCCGGGGCGGCCTGTGAAAGCACTGACCGCGACCTGATAGCAAACTTAGAGGCGCTGGTGTTTCAAATCACCGTAACGTGACCGACATACGACCGATCGAGCGGATCCGCCCTGGTCATCAGCTCGGCGTCGACCCGTGCGAAGAGTAGAGACTGACCTCGCCGCCCTCGCCGAGAAACGCGTTCACCAGAAGAATTCGCTCCGCGGCCAGATCCTCGGGATGCGGCGACTCGGTGGTTATCGAAATTTGCGGGATCGCCGCCCAGTTCACCACATAGCGCTCCGGCGGCCCGTCGTCATCGGACAACCGCGCGAGCCGGAACACCGACACCGTTTTGCGGACGACGAGGTCGCGGACGACCTCCGCGATTCGCTCGGGGTCTTCCAGCGCGAACATGAAGCCGAATGTCAGCTCGGGCGAGGACACGTACGCAGGCACGAATAGGGAGGTTAGTGCATCCGCGCACGGCACACCGCAGCCGCGCCCAAGGTGGTTGCCACCCATGCGCTCTCGCGCGCACCCGGGATCGGGCGCGCACGGACCGTGTGACCTGCCCGTAACGGACGATAACGATTTCCCGGCAGCTGGTGGTCTTTTACGCTATACGGTTGCACCGGTCCGACTATCGCGCTTTCCTGAATATGTCCCGATTTTCTCGGGCCGTCTTCCTCATCGCATCGTCGCGGATTTCCCGGTTTCTTTGCCGTGCTGGTGGACTGTGTGGGGGGCGTCCGAGGCCCGGGGCTGCGCCGGAGCCGAGGGGTGCCCCTCCCCGAAATCCCCCTCGGCCCTGGCGCATCCACACAGTCGAATCGAAGATCATCACAAGGGCGTGCACCATGCAATACGCCGAGTCTACGGGTTCCCACTCCCGCATCGGAACCGACGAGTTGCCGCATCGCTCAGCGCTGCTACGCGCGTTTCGCGAACCCCACGATCCACTCCTGCGCAGGCATCGCGTCCTGGACGCGGCGCACGAATTGGTCGAATGCCACGAGCGCCGCAGCCGCGCACAGCAGGCCGCGCACGCGGCCGGCGCCGGCCCCGGGTTGGTCGCGGCCTGCAGTCAGCTGGTGGAGGACATCGACGAGAGCCGGCGCGCGCTGATCGCCGCCATCGACGGCTGGGTGGCGACCCACGTCGCGCATCGCTCCGGCGCCTCGCTGCACACCGAGACCCTGGGCGCGGTCATCGATCGGATGGCGGCGAAATGGATTGCGGCGCAACAGGCTCTGGGAATGAACGGGCACGGCGCGCCCCCGCCACCGCAGGTGGACTCCGATGCCCACCTGCAGTGGACCAGGCTGGCCGAACTCGCCGACGGCTACCAGGATCTGATCACCGACGTGGTCGAGCACCGGCGCCGGCTGCCGGTCTGGTGAGCGCCTAGCGGTGCTCGCCGGGCTCGACGATCTCCGGCTCGATGATCTCGGGCTCGACGACGACCTCGGACGGCACGAACGAGCCGGTGGGCACCGTCGGCTCCACCTCCTCGTCGAAGGAGGTGTCGGCGAACTCGCGATCCGACTGTTCGGTCGCGTCCCGCCGGGCCGCCGCGGCCGCCTCGTTCATCTCGATGGCATCGGTGACCCAATCGCCGATCTCCCGGGTCACCTCCGCCACCGTATTGGTGATGATCGAGGCGATATTGCCGACGTGTCTGGCGCCGGAAGCGGTTAATTCCTGAATCAAGTCCTTGTTGCTTTCGAATTTCCCGATCATTCACACACCGACTTCGTTTGCCTTTTGCTGACGCATCACGATAACACCGGGCGTCGGGTCGGAGGCCACCAGCGAAGGCGGCAGCGCGAGCTTGCAAATCTTCCACCACACCGAGCCGACCTGCTTGCTCAACGGGCCGGTGTTGTACGGCAGACCGTATTTCTCACACAGCGCGCGCACCTCCGGAGCCATCTCCGGATAACGGTTGGCGGGCAGATCCGGGAACAGGTGGTGCTCGATCTGGTGCGACAAATTCCCGGACATGATGTGGAACAGCCGGCCGCCGGAGATGTTGGCCGAACCCAGCATCTGCCGGACGTACCACTCGCCGCGGGTCTCCTCGGCCGTCTCCTCCTCGGTGAACGTCTGTACGCCGGTCGGGAAGTGCCCGCAGAAGATGATCGAGTAGGCCCAGACATTGCGGACCAGGTTGGCGGTCACGTTGCCGGCCAGGGTGCTCAGGAACAGCGGACCGGACAGGGCCGGGAAGATCACGTAGTCCTTGAGGACCTGCTTGCCCGCCTTGCGCCACTGCCCGCGCACCAGCTTCTTCACATCCGCCCAGGAGCGCTTGCCGCGCACGATGTTCTCGACCTCGAGATCGTGGCCCATCACGCCCCACTCGAACAGCATCATCAGCGCGAAGGCGTAGAGCGGCTGGCCCAGGCGCAGCGGATTCCACGCCTGCGCCTCGTCCATCCGCAGGATGCCGTAACCGATGTCGCGGTCCTTGTTGTGGATGTTGGTGAAGGTGTGGTGCATGTAGTTGTGCGAGTGCCGCCACTGCTCGGCCGGGCAGACCGTATCCCATTCGAACTCACGGGAATTCAGGTCCGGCTCACGCATCCAGTCGTACTGGCCGTGCATCACGTTGTGGCCGATCTCCATGTTGTCCAGGATCTTGGACACGCTCAGCGCGGCCACCGCGGCCAGCCAGACCGGCGGCAGGAAGCCCAGATACATCAGGCCGCGGCCGGCGATCTCGAAACCGCGCTGCGCCTTGATGATCGAGTAGATGTACTCGCGGTCGCGGTCACCCAGATCGGCGACGACGCGAGCCCGCAGGTCGTCGAGCGCCTTGCCCAGCTCCTCGACCTGATCCGGGCTCAGAACCAGCGGTCCGTCCTTGGTCTCGGTCAGAATAGTCATGAGTTGTCCCCTGTCGTTTGCTCGTCAGACGTCGATGTCGACGTCACCCACCGGCGCGCTGATGCACAACTGGATGGGCTGATCCGGGTCACTGTCGATCTCGCCGGTGCGCAGGTTGCGGGTGCACCCGGTACGGCGTACCGCGGTGCAGGAGAAGCAGATTCCCATCCGGCAGCCGTATTCCGGGCTCAGCCCGGCGACCTCGGCCTGTTCCAGCAGCGGCGCCCCGGAGTTCGCCGCGCTCACACCGCTCGCCGAGAAGCTCACCGTCCCATGGACTTCGGCGTCGTCGACCGGCGCCAGGCTGAGCGTGAACTCCTCGGTGTGCAGACGCTCGTCGAGCTGCTCGGCCTCGTAGACCTTGCGCACCGCGTCCATCAGGGCCTGCGGCCCGCAGACGAAGGTCTGTCCCTCGGCGAACCACGGGGCGACGCGCTCCAATTCGTCGTAGTCGAAGTACCCCATGCCGCTGATCTCGGTGCACGACCGCACGGTGACCGGCTCCAGCTCGTCGGCCGCGCGCCGGCCCGGGTAGCGCAGCTCGATCCGGAAGTTGTCGTGCGCCTGGGCGATCGCGTCCAGCTCGGCCCGATGTGGCACCAGCACCGGCGATTTCGCGTAGTGCAGGAAGGTGACCTGCCCGCGGTAGTCCTCGTCGGCCAGCGTGCGCAGCATCGACAGCACCGGGGTGATGCCGCTGCCGCCGCTGACCAGCAGGATCCGTTCGGGCCGGGCCTCGGGCAGGCGGAAGCTGCCCGCGGCGGGCTCCAGATCGAGGACCATCCCGGGCGCGGCGTGCCGGTACAGATACTCCGACACCAGCCCGCCCGCGTGCGACTTGATCGTGAGCTGGATGTAGCGATCCCGCCGGCCCGCGGGATTCACCGGCGAATAGCACCGTGTGTGCCGGACGCCGTCGATCACCACGCCGATCTGGACGTACTGCCCGGCCACGTGACCCCGCCACTGCCGGGTCGGACGCAAGCTCAGCGTCACCGAGCCCGGCGTCGAGCGACGCACATGGGTGACCTCGGCGCGCAACCGGCGTGCGGTCAGCGTGGGCCGGATCAGTTCCAGGTATCGGTCCAGCGGGTGCGGCGTGGTCAGCGTCTGCACCACATCGATGAGATCCACCATGTTGGTTCTCCGTCCCTCTTTCCGGGCCTGCGGCGTGCGAGCCACATTTTCAGTGCACGCCTGTACACTCAACTAGTGTGACCGATGACCCCGTGTCGGTGTCAACCGGCAGATTGTGTGACCCGAACAACATCCCCAGAAGGTGCGAATAGTGAACGGTTGTATGCTCATCGACATGAACGAGCAGGCAGCAACGCGGAACGAGCGCAAAGAGAGGACCCGTCAGGCCTTGGTCGACGGCACCCTCGCCCTCGCCGCCGAACGCGGATTCGCGGCGCTGAGCCTGCGGGAGATCGCCCGCTCGGCCGGGATCGTCCCCACCGCCTTCTACCGGCACTTCGCCTCCCTCGACGACCTGGGCGCCACCCTGGTCGACGAAGGCGTCACAGCCCTGCGGCTGGCCCTGCGCGAGGTGCGGCGCAGCCCCGGCGGCGGCGTATCCGCTTCGGTCCGCTTCGTTTTCGAACAGGTGAACGGCAAGAGCGACCTGTTCGGCTTCCTCATCCGCGAGCAGCACGGCGGCTCGGCGGCGCTGCGCCAGGCGATCACCACGGAACTGCAACTGATCGTGCGCGAGCTCGTCGCCGATCTCTCCCGCATCTCCGCCCTGGATTCCTGGTCGCCGCGCGATCTGGAGATCGCCGCCGACCTGATCGTCGGCACGGTCGTCCAGGGCATCAGCGGCTACATCGCCGCGCCCGCCCGGGAGCAGAAGTCCGTCGTCGAGCGCACGGTGTCCCAGGTCCGCCTGGTCGCACTCGGCATGGGCGTCTGGAAACCGCAGGGCTAGCCACTCCACCTCCCAACCCGGGCCCACCACGGTTTCCGTGGCGCCCGGGTTTTTTCGGACCACTTGCGCACACCGTTCGCATATGAGTACATTGTTCTACATACGGGAACAGTGTTCGCATCGAACGCCCCGCAGCATGAGGAGCAGCCATGACGAAGAACAGCACCGAGAACAACCGGGCCGACGCGGGCGACTGGGGATCCGGGAAGTCCGAACGCCCGGTCTCCCGGTTCGCGACCGGGCATTGGCAGCACCGGCTGGACGAACTCCGCGCCGCGCACAACGTGCCCGGCGCCGCCTTGGCCGTGGTCATCGATGGTCAGGTGCACGAACTGGCCAGCGGGGTCCTGCACCGCGGCACCGGCGTCGAGGTCACCACCGACTCGGTGTTCCTCTGCGGTTCGATCGCCAAGGTCTACACCGCCACGCTGATCATGCAGCTGGTCGACGAGGGCAAACTGGATCTCGACGCCCCGGTGGTCGATGTTCTGCCCGAGTTCGCGGTGCCCGATGCCCAGGCCACCGAGACCATCACCACCCGCCAGTTGCTCTCGCACACCGCGGGTTTGACCAATGACTTCAATCACGACACCGGCCGGGGCGACGACTGCCTGGCCGCTTTCGTCGAGGCCGCCCGCGACGTTCCGCAGGACTGCCCGGCGGGCACCATCTTCTCCTACGGCGGCATCGGCTACGTGGTGATGGGCCGCATGATCGAGGTGCTCACCGGCCTGACCTGGGACCAGGCCGTCGCCGAGCGCCTGGCCCGGCCACTGGGCGTCGAGCACCTGGTGACATTGCCGGAGCAGGCGCTGAAGTTCCGCACCGCGATGAGCCACCTCGGCGAACCGGGCGTGGACCCCGATCCGGCGCCGGAGTGGGACCTGATGCCGCGCTCGGTGGCCCCCGCGGCCCGGGTCATCTCCAGCGCGGGCGCCATGGCGCGGTTCGCCCAGATGCATCTGAACGGCGGTGTGGCCCAGGACGGTACGCGGGTGCTGAGTGCCGCGAGCACCGCGGCCATGCAGCGCCGCGAGGCGGACTGCCTGGACAAGTGGACCGTCAGCGGCGACGGGCAGGGGCTGGGCTGGGTGCTCAACAACTGGAACGGCGTCGGCGGCTTCGGCCACGACGGCGCGGCCATCGGGCAGTACGGCTACCTGCGCGTCATCCCGTCGGCGAAGATGGCGATCGTGCTGCTGACCAATGGCGGCGGTGCCCGGCAGCTGTACTCGGATCTGTTCCGCGAGTTGCTGGCCGAGCTGGCCGATGTCACCATGCCCGCGCCGTTCGCGCCCGCGGTCGAGCCGCCGGTGGTGGACATCGCCCCGTACGCGGGCGTGTACAAGCGGGCCGGCGTCGTCGTCACGGTCGGCGAGCGCGAAGGCAAGGCGCACATGCTTTACGAATTCGTCGACTCGATGGCCGGCATGTCCCCGCCGCTGAGCATTGATCTGACGCCGGTCAGCGAGACGGTCTGGGCGGGGTCGGGTGCGGGACCGTCCTTCAGCGAAGGCTATATGCCGGTGATCTTCTCGGTGCTGGCCAACGGCGTCCCGTGTGTGATCGTCGGCACCCGCGCGACTCCGAAGGTGGATTGACCTCAAAAGCCGATCCCCCGCCGGATGATTCGGCGGGGGATCGGTCCGTCAGACTTTCGCGTCGACGGGCTGCTCGGGCGACCGATCCGGCGGCGACACCGCGAGCAGCGCGGCCAGCCCGACCCCGAGCACCAGCAGCAGGCCGAGAATGCCCACGCGTTCCTCGCCCGGTTCGCCGTTGCCGAACAGGGCGACGAAAGCGCCGAAGAGCGCGGGGGCCAGGAAGGACGCGGCGCGGCCGGTGGTGGTGTAGAGGCCGAAGTACTGGCCCTCGCGCCCCGGCGGCGTCAGCCTGGTCAGGAACGAACGGGCCGAGGACTGGGCCGGGCCCACCGAAATGGTGAGCAGCAGACCGAAGATCCAGAACATCAGCGGCCCGGACACGAACAGCAGCACGGTGCCCCACAGCAGCATCGAGGCCAGCGCCACCACGATCACCACCTTCGGCCCGAGCCGGTCGTCGAAGCGCCCGGCGACGATCGCGCCCAGCGCCGCGACCACGTTCGCCGCGATGCCGAACAGCAGCACGCGCGCGTCGGTGAATCCGTAGACCTGCACCGCGAGCACCGCGCCGAAGGTGAACACCCCGGCCAGACCATCCCGGAAAATCGCGCTGGCGACCAGGAACCCGACCGTGCGGCGGTCGGTGTGCCACAGCTCGCGCAGATCTCGCCACAGCACGCGGTACGAGTCGGCGAACCCGGCGCGCGCGGCCCCGGGATCGGCGTCGGTGCGCGGCAATTCGGGCACGGCGAAGAACACCGGGATCGCGAACAGCGCGAACCACACCGCCGCCAGCACCGCCACCAGCCGGATGTTCAGGCCGTCGGCGGTCGTCACCCCGAGCAGGCCGCGGCTGTCGCCGTCACCGGAGATGAAACCGAGATAGCAGGCCAGCAGCAGGAAGATGCCGCCGAAATAGCCCATCGCCCAGCCGAATCCGGAGACCCGGCCCACGGTCTGCGGGGTCGACACCTGGCGCAGCATCGCGTTGTAGGGGATGTTGGACAGCTCGAACGCCGTGGAGCCCAGCGCGAGCAGCGCCAAGCCCAGCCAGAGATAGCGGTGCTCGTTCTCCACCAGGAACAGCGCGGCCATCGACGCCACCGTGATCGCCGTCAGAATCGCCAGGGAGAGTTTGCGTTTCGCCGAGGCGTCGAACCACTGCCCGCTGACCGGCGCGGTCACCGCGACCACGAACCCGGCGATGCCGAGCGCGAAACCCAGCCAGGCGCCCGCGGAGATGCCGCCCGGCAGATCCTTGCCGACCTCCTTGACCAGGTACACCGAGAACACGAAGGTCAGAATCACGGCGTGGAACGCGGAGGACCCCCAGTCCCACAGGGCCCACGCCAGCACCCGGCCGCGCCCGGCGGCCTGCCCCACGGTCGATTCGGCGTCGACCTCCGGTTCACTGCTCACCCGCCACCATCCTCATCGAATCGCCGCGCGATGCTGCCTCATGGGCGCAGCCTAATAGCGCCGCGGGCCGAATGCGGGCCCAACACCGGACCACCGCCACGCGTATGCACCTAGTTGCATAGTACCGGGTGTCCCAGATACTCTGTCCGCATGGCACTCGAGCATGCCCTGCTGGTATCGCTGACCGAGCGCGCCGGCTCCGGATACGAGCTGGCGCGCCGCTTCGACAAGTCGATCGGCTACTTCTGGAGCGCCACTCACCAGCAGATCTACCGCGTGCTCAAGCGCATGGAGGAATCCGGCTGGGTAGACGGCGAAGCCGTCGCCCAGGACGGCAAACCCGACAAGAAGGTGTACTCCGTCAACGCCGCCGGCCGAGCCGAACTGGCCCGCTGGATCGCCGAGCCCTCCAGCACCGACCTGCCGCGCAGCGAATTCGGCGTGAAGATCCGCGCCGCCGCGCACGGCGATATCGAGGCCCTGTGCGCCGAAGTCGCCCGCCAGCGCGACCAGCACGCCCAGCGCCTCGAGGTGTACCGCCTGCTCGAAAAGAAAGACTTCCCCGTGCCGGAACAGCTCTCCGGCACGCCCCTGCACCAGTACCTCGTCCTGCGCGGCGGCATCCGTGTCGAAGCCGGGTTCGTCGAATGGTGCGACGAGATATTGCAAGCCCTGCGTCCGCGCGCGTCAGCCCCGCGCACGGACGACGACGGAGAAAGTGGAGCTCCCCGATGAGTCCGTTCCCCCACCTGTTCGAGCCCCTGGATCTCGGCTTCACCACCCTGCGCAACCGCGTGGTGATGGGCTCGATGCACACCGGCCTGGAAGACCGCGCCTGGGACACCAATCGGCTGGCCGCCTACTTCGCCGAACGCGCGCGCGGCGGCGTCGGCCTGATCATCACCGGCGGCTACGCGCCCAACCGCACCGGCTGGCTGCTGCCCTTCGGCGCCAAGCTCACCAACAAGACCGAGGCCTACCGGCACCGCGTGATCACCAAGGCGGTGCACGACGAGGGCGGCAAGATCGCCATCCAGATCCTGCACGCGGGCCGCTATTCCTATATGCCCGGCAGTGTTTCGGCCTCCTCGATCAAGGCGCCGATCAATCCCTTCCGCCCCCGGGCGCTCTCGGCCAAGGGCGTGGAGCAGACCATCGAGGATTACGCGCGCTGCGCGAAGCTGGCCCAGTTCGCCGGGTACGACGGCTGCGAGATCATGGGCGGTGAAGGCTATTTCATCAACCAGTTCCTCGCGGCACGCACCAACAAGCGCACCGACAAGTGGGGCGGCTCGCCGGAGAACCGGCGCCGGCTGGCCGTGGAGATCGTGCGCTGCACCCGCGCCGCGGTCGGCCCGGATTTCCTCATCGTGTTCCGGCTGTCCATGGCCGAGCTGGTGGAGAAGGGCCAGACCTTCGAGGAGATCATCGCCCTGGCGAAGGAACTCGAAGCCGCGGGCGCGAACATCCTGAACACCGACATCGGCTGGCACGAGGCCCGGGTGCCCACCATCGTCACCTCGGTGCCGCGCGCGGCGTTCGTCGAGTTCACCGCGAAGATCACCGCGCAGGTGAACATCCCGGTGTGCGCGTCCAACCGGATCAACATGCCCGAGATCGCCGAGGAGATCCTGACCCGCGGTGACGCCCAGCTGATCTCGCTCGCCCGGCCCTTCCTCACCGACCCCGAATGGGTGAACAAGGCCCGGCAGGACCGGGCCGACGAGATCAACACCTGCATCGCCTGCAACCAGGCCTGCCTCGATCACGCCTTCCAGCACAAGACCGTCTCCTGCCTGCTGAACCCGCGCGCCGGTCACGAGACCGAGCTGAAACTGCTGCCGACGCGCCGGGCCAAGCGCGTCGCCGTCGTCGGCGCCGGACCGGCCGGGCTGTCGGCCGCGGTCAGCCTGGCCGAACGGGGCCACCGCGTCGACCTTTTCGAGGCCGACGACAAGATCGGCGGCCAATTCGACATCGCCCGCCGCATCCCCGGCAAGGAAGAGTTCAACGAGTCCATCCGGTACTACACCCGGATGCTCGAGGTACGCGGGGTCACCGTGCACCTGAACAAGCGGGTCACCGCCGAGGAACTCGTCGCCGCCCGCTACGACGAGGTGGTGCTGGCCACCGGCGTGCGGCCGCGCATCCCGCAGATCCCGGGCATCGACCATCCGATGGTGCTCTCCTACGCCGAACTCGTGCGCGACGGCAAGCCCGTCGGCAAGCGCGTCGCCGTCATCGGCGCGGGCGGCATCGGCTACGACGTCAGCGAATTCCTCACCGTCGACGGCCATCCCACGCTCAAGCTGGACGAGTGGAAGGAGGAGTGGGGCGTCGACTCCGAGAACGAGCAGGTTCCCGGCCAGCTGACCAAGCCCAAGCCCGCGCCGGCCGCGCGGGAAGTCGTTCTGCTGCAACGCAAATCCTCCGCGTTCGGCAAGGATCTCGGCAAGACCTCCGGCTGGGTGCACCGCGCGGCGCTCAAGGCCAAGGGCGTCGAGCACGTCGGCGGCGTCAACTACGAGCGCATCGACGACAGCGGCCTGCACATCAGCTTCGGCGAGAAACGCGAACGCCCCCAGCTGATCCCGGTCGACAACGTCATCATCTGCGCCGGCCAGGAATCCGTCCGCGAGCTGGAGGAGCCGCTGCGCGCCGCGGGCGTCGCCGTGCACCTCATCGGCGGCGCCGAACTGGCCGCCGAACTCGACGCCAAGCGCGCCATCGATCAGGGCACCCGCCTGGCCGCCCGGCTCTGATCCCCCGGAGCGCGCCGCACTAGGCTCGGTTCTCGTGAGCTTGCCTTCTCCCACCTCCGAGAACCGCGCCGTCGTCACCGGCGCCTCCTCCGGCATCGGCATGGCGCTGGCCGCCGAACTCGCCGGGCGCGGCTATTCGCTGATCCTGGTCGCGCGGCGCGCCGACCTGCTGAACGAGCTGGCCGAGCGGCTGACGCTGGCGCACGGCATCACCGCCGAGGTGCGCGCGGTGGACCTGTCGGACCGCGACCAGCGCGCCCCGCTGGCGGCGGAACTGGCCGAGCGCGACATCGCCGTCCTGTGCAACAACGCCGGCGTCGCCACCTTCGGCCCGCTGGCCAAGCTGGACCTCGACTACGAGCGCGCCATCATGGAATTGAACGCGGTCGCGGTGCAGGATCTGACGCTGGCGGTGCTGCCGCGCATGATCGAGCGGCGGGCCGGGGGCATCCTGGTCACCGGGTCGGCGGCGGGCAACATGCCGATCCCGAACAACGCCACCTACGCCGCGTCCAAGGCCTTCACCAACACCTTCGCCGAATCGCTGCGCGGGGAGATGAAGGAGTACGGCGTGCACGTCACGCTGCTGGCGCCCGGCCCCGTGCGCACCGACAATCCGGACCAGGAAGAGGTCAGCAGCAAGATCCCGGAGTTCATCTGGGTCACCGCCGAGCACACCGCCAAGATCACCGTCGACGCGCTGGCCCGCAACAAGATGCGCGTGGTTCCCGGCCTGATCAGCAAGGGCATGAGCCTGGCCGGTCAGTACGGCCCGCGCGCCCTCACCTCGGTCGTGGCGGGCGCCGCCTACAAGCGGATCGGCGGCTAAGAAAGCGTCAAAGGCGCGCGCCGGATCCGTCAAGACCGTGTAACCACCCGGTCCGCTCCCCCGGTGACGGCGTAGTCCTGACATCGGCCCCGCATACCGAACGGCGGGGGCGATTCAGGAGACATCGTGACGCTGCTCGAGATCTTCCCGTCGCTGCGGGCGGGAGGCATGCCGCCGCGCTTGGATCCGGCGGTCTGGCCGGCCGACACCCACTACGACGCCGAGGGCCGGATCACCCTCGGCGGCGTGGCCCTGGCCGATATCGCCGACCGGTACGGCACCCCGGCCTACGTGCTGGACGAACAGCAGGTCCGGACCGGCTGCCGGACCTACCGCGCGCTGTTCCCCGACGCGGAGATCATCTACGCGGGCAAGGCGCTGCTCACCCGGGCCGTCGCCGCCTGGGTGCACGAGGAAGGGCTGTCGCTGGACGTGTGCTCGGCCGGCGAGCTCGCGATCGCGCTGCGCGCCGGGGTCGACCCGGCACGAATCATCCTGCACGGCAACGGAAAACCCGCCGCCGAGCTGGAGACCGCGCTCGCCGCGGGCGTCGGGCGCGTGGTGGTCGACTCGCTCACCGAGATCACCCTGCTGTCCGCGCTGGCGTCCGCGCCGCAGCAGGTGCTGCTGCGGGTGACGCCCGACATCGACGTGCACGGCCATCCGGCCGTGCGCACCGGCGTCGCCGACCAGAAGTTCGGCTTCCCCCTCGGCGCGGCCGTCGACCAGGCCGTCGAGCGGGTGCTGCGGCGGCCGAATCTGCGGCTGATCGGCCTGCACTGTCATATCGGCTCGCAGATCACCGACCCGTTCCCCTACGGCGAGGCGGTCCGGCGGCTGATCGCCGAGATGGCGCGGATCCGGGACCGGTTCGGCTGCACCCTCGGCACCCTCGACCTCGGCGGCGGCCACGGCGTCGCCTACCGCGGCGGCGACGCCGAGCTGCATCTGCCCGAACTCGCCGACATCATCGACGACTCGCTCGACGCCGCCTGCCTGCGGCACGGCTACCCGCGCCCGCGGCTGGCCCTGGAACCGGGCCGGGCCGTCGTGGCGCGCGCGGGCGTCACGCTCTACCGGGTGCTATCGATCAAGCACATCGAGGGCGGCCACACCTACGTCACCGTCGACGGCGGCATGGGTGACAACGCCCGGGTCGCGCTGTACGGCGCCCGCTACGACGCCGTGGTCGCGGGACGGCACCCCACCGGCCCGATGCTCACGGCGACCATCGCCGGCCGGTACTGCGAGGCCGGCGACATTCTCGCCACCGATGTCCGCCTGCCCGCCGATCTGCGCCCGGGCGACGTCCTGGCGGTGCCGTGCACGGGCGCCTATCACCACAGCCTGGCCTCGTCCTACAACTGCGTCGGGCGCCCGCCCATCGTCGCCGTCCGCGACGGCGACTGCCGCGAACTCGTCCGCCGCGAAACCGTGGCCGACCTGCTGGTGCGCGACGTGGGCTAGCGGCGGCGGGTGCCGAAGATGCTGCGGCTGATCTCGCGGCCCGCCGCCGTCGCCGCCGAGCGCAGGAAGCTCTTCACCGCCGGGTTCTTCATGATCCGGTCGGCGGCGCTGTCCTCCTCGGCCTGGCGCGAGCGCCCCGGCGGCGGCGGGGCCTGCGGGACCTGCTGCGCCGCCGCCTCCAGCTTGGCGGCCAGGATCTCCGAGGCGGATTCGCGGTCGATGGTCTGGCCGTACTTGGCCTGCAGCGCGCTCGACAGCGCCCGCGAGTGGATGCCGTCCTCGCCGAGGGTGTCCATCAGCGACCGCGGCGGCTGAATCCTGGTCCACGCCACCGGGGTCGGCGCGCCCTTCTCCGAGAGCACCGTCACGATCGCCTCGCCGGTGCCCAGCGAGGTCAGCGCCTGCTCCAGGTCGTAGGCGCCGGTCTTGGGGTAGGTGCGGACGGTCTTGGACAGCGCCTTCTGATCGTCCGGGGTGAAGGCGCGCAGCGCGTGCTGCACCCGCGCGCCCAGCTGGGAGAGCACCGAGTTCGGGATGTCGGTGGGCAGCTGGGTGCAGAAGAACACGCCGACGCCCTTGGAACGGATCAGCTTCACCGTCTGCTCCACCTGGTCCAGGAAGGCCTTGGAGGCGTCGGCGAACAGCAGGTGCGCCTCGTCGAAGATGAAGACCAGCTTCGGCTTGTCGACATCGCCGACCTCGGGCAGCGTCTGGAACAGGTCGGCCAGCACCCACATCAGGAAGGTGGAGAACATGACCGGGCGCGCGGCCTGCGCGCCCAGCTCGAACAGCGTGATCACGCCCTGACCGCCGGCGGTGCGCACCAGATCCGCCGGATCCAGTTCCGGCTCGCCGAAGAACGTGTCGCCGCCCTCGCCCTCCAGGTTCACCAGGTTGCGCAGGATCACGCCCGCCGTCTGCGCCGACACCCCGCCGATGCCCTTCAGATCCGCCTTGCCCTCGGGGCTGGTGAGGTGGGTGATCACCGCGCGCAGATCCTTCAGGTCCAGCAGCGCCAGGCCCTGCTGGTCGGCCCAGCGGAAGATCAGCCCGAGCGTGGACTCCTGGGTGTCGTTGAGCCCCAGCACTTTACTGAGCAGGACCGGGCCGAAGGCGGTGATGGTGGCGCGAATGGGCACCCCGATGCCGCCGGTGCCCAGCGAGACGAACTCCGTCGGGAAACCGGCCGGCGCCCACTCCCGCGCGCCCGTCTCCTCGGCGCGCGCGGCCAGTTTGTCGTTGGCCTGCCCCGGGGCCGCCAGCCCGGACAGGTCGCCCTTGATATCGGCCATCACGACCGGGACGCCCGCCGCCGAGAGCTGTTCGGCGATGCCCTGCAGGGTCTTCGTCTTGCCGGTGCCCGTGGCGCCCGCGACCAGCCCGTGCCGGTTCAGCGTGCGCAGCGGAATCCGGACCAGCGCAGTCGGATCCACCGCCCCGTCGATGACGACGGTGCCCAGCTCGAGCGCCTGGCCCTCGAAGGCGTACCCGGCGGCGATCTCCTGCGCCTGGGGCGACCCGGAACTTACCTCCGGGGTGTCGGGCTGCCCGGCGGCGGCCTCCCGCTCCGCCGCTTCCGCGGCCGCCTGCGCCTCCGCCGCGACCCGCGCGGCTTCCGCCGCGGCCGCCCGCGCCGCCGCGGCCTTCTCTTGGGGGCTGGTCATCGCACGTCCTCCGTTACGTTCTCAACCGATTGGCTTCGTACCGAAAACGCTTGCACCGAAACGTGGAGCTGGACTGCTTGCCGAAATTGCTGTCACTCTAGCCGCGCCGATCATCTTCGGACCGGGTAAAGCGCGGTGGCGTCGGCAACAACCGGCGCGGCCGTTGCCACTAGTGTTGCCGGAGTGTCCGACAAACTAGTGGTGTGGATGGATTGCGAGATGACCGGCCTGCGTCTCGACGGCGACAAGCTGATCGAGGTGGCCGCGCTCGTGACCGACAGCGATCTCAACATTCTCGGTGACGGTGTCGACATCGTCATCCACGCCGACGACGCGGCGCTCGCGGCGATGCCCCCGGTGGTCGTCGACATGCATGCCCGCTCCGGCCTGACCGAGGAGGTGCGGCGCTCCACCGTCACCCTCGAGGAAGCCGAGCAGCAGGTGCTCGACTACATCCGCGAGTACATCCCGCTGCCGGGAACCGCTCCGCTGGCAGGCAATTCGATCGCCACCGACCGCGGTTTCCTGGCGCGCGACATGCCCGCGCTGGACAAGCACCTGCACTACCGGATGATCGATGTGAGCTCCATCAAGGAGCTGTGCCGGCGCTGGTATCCCCGCATCTACTTCGGCCAGCCGGAGAAGGGCCTGACCCACCGCGCCCTGGCCGACATCAAGGAATCCATCCGCGAGCTGGAGTACTACCGGCGCACCGCCTTCGTCGCCCCGCCCGGGCCCGCCAGCGCCGAAATCGCGGCCATCGCCGCCGAGGTGAGCGGGACCACAGTCGAATCGGCGCAGGTCAACGGCGCATCGGACGCCGATTAGGGATCTGGCCGGGTAACCCGCTAATATCTAGTGCGCCGGTGCTGCACCGGCAATGGTGGCTGTAGTTCAGTTGGTAGAGCACCAGGTTGTGATCCTGGCTGTCGCGGGTTCGAGTCCCGTCAGCCACCCCGCCAGAACCCCGGGTTCCGAGAAATCGGACCCGGGGTTCTTTCGTTGCGCGGCACAGGCGATCGCCCGCCCCAATATTGTGAAACACACATTCTCCTGAATGCCGCACGGATCGTGTCGCGGCTCCGTACACTGCGATCTTCAGGGGCGGGTGTCGAGACGGGGCACCCCCGGATCGACCAGAGAGACACCAAGTTCGTGATGCGTTCCGCGGTAATCGCCACTGTCGTCGGCGCCACCCTGCTCACCGGAACCGCGGCCGCGCGCGCCGACACCCAGGCGGGCACCGGCAGCGCGAGCACCGGCTCCTCGGCCGGGTCCTCCGGCGGGGCCACCACCACAGGTTCCGGGGAATCCGGATCCGCGGGCGGGCTGGAACGCCTGCTCTTCGGCGGGCCGCTGATCTGCGCGGCTGTCGGCAGCGCGTTCAACGCGAACCTGAGCTGCCCGGGCACGCCGGGCCCCAACATCCCCTGACCGCCGAGCAGCGAAAGGCCCCCAGCGTGCGCGCTGGGGGCCTTTCGCTTCGGACTGTGCGGGAATGGTCAGCCGATGTCGGCGTTACCGGCCTTCCACTCCGACCACGGGACGTTCCAGTCTCCCAGGCCGTCCACGCCGGACAGCGTGCCGCCGACCGTGTTCTTGATGATGGTGATGTCACCGCGCTTGGCGTTCTCGAAAACCCACCGCGCGTTCGCGGGGCTCAGGTTCAAGCAGCCGTGGCTGGTGTTCGAATTGCCTTGCGCGCCCAGCGACCACGGCGCCGAATGGAAGAAGATGCCGCTGTAGGAGATGCGCGTCGCGTAATCGACGGGGGTGCGGTAGCCATCCGGGGAACCGACCGCGACACCGTAGGTCGAGGAATCCATGATGATCTTCTCGTGCCGGTCGGCGACGATGTAGATGCCGTTGTCGGTGGGCGTGCTGTTCTTGCCCATCGAGGTCGGCATCTCCTTGATCACCTGGCCGTTCTTCTCCACGACCACCATCTTGGTGTTGTCGTCGGCGGTGAAGACCATCGCGTCGCCGACGAGGAAGTGCGAGGTCAGATTGTCCTGACCGAAGAGCCCGTTGCCGAGATCCTTGCCGTAGACGTTCACATCGATGGTGACCTTCGTCCCCGGGGCCCAGAAGTTCTCGGGCCGCCAGCGCACCTCACGGTTGTTCACCCAGTAGAAGGCGCCCTCCACCGCGGGCTCGGTGGTGATCTTGATCGCATCCTGCGCGGCCTTGCGGTTCGGGATGTTCTCGTCGAACTGGATCGCCACCGGCTGCCCGATGCCCACGACCTCGCCCTCACCCGGAATCAGGTACGGCTTGGTCTGATTGCCCGCCGAGGTGGTGGTGAAGCTGAGCGCCGTGGAGTTCGCGCCGCCCAGGCCGATCGCGTCGGCCTGCAACCGGTAGGTCTTGCCGTAGCCCAGCACCTCGGTGGTCTCCCAGGTCTGGCCGTCGGCGCCGAGCTTGCCGCTGACCGGGCGATCCTGGGCGTTCACCAGCCGCACGTTGGTGAACTTGCCGTCCTCGACCTTGAATGTCATCGGCATCGCCGGCGAGACGCCCACGTCACCGTTCTTCACCGGAGCGACCAGCTTCGGCTTGATCAGCTCGGTCATCGGGTTCCGGTCGATCGCGACGGGCGAGCCGCCGCTCCCCGAGGACGACGAGCACGCGGACAGCCCCAGCGTCGCCACCGCGAGCAGAATCAAGGGAGCACTGAGCATCCGTACCGATCGACCACGACCAAAGCGCATATTTCAACCCCGTTTCAAGTCCCGACGCCCGTTCGCCAACGCGCCGATGGCTCCGGATCCATACCGACAGCACAGCTCAACCCACCGCGCCGGCGGGGTCGGTCGAGACCACCTACCCGTCATTCTGCCAGCCCGACCGGCCCGATCCAACGTCAACACCACCCCGGCGCGACGGAGTTACACCGGATAGATACACCGAACGCCCCCCGTTGTTAACACCTCTGAGCAGCAACTCCCCCGCACTCTCCGACGCCGGCCGAAAACGCCCCTCACCAGGCGATTTCACATCTGCCACTCCGGCCTGTTAATGTTTGTCCCGCACCGGAACACGGAGAACACCGAGTTACGGAGTAGCCAAGCGCCATTAGCTCAATTGGCAGAGCAGCTGACTCTTAATCAGCGGGTTCGGGGTTCGAGTCCCTGATGGCGCACCACAGAAAGACCTCCTGACCAGGAGGTCTTTTCTTTTTCGCAGGCTCAGCTGTTCTCGCAGCCGACCCCGTCGCCGTTGTCGTCCAGTTCGTACACATCCGGCCCGATCACCCGAACTCGCCCCGTGTACCCGGGCCCATTCCCACCGCCGCCGACACAGTCGACATCGCTGTCGATCTGCACACAGGGATCGTACGAGGCGTGACATTCCGCAGCCCGAGCCTGCGGCGCAGCCCCCACGATGCCCCCGACCAGCGTCGCCGGCGCAACCAGCGACATAACCGCTATCCGAACGCCGAAGCCGTTCATCATTGATCTCCCAGATAAATCCACAACACTGATATCTGTGAAATCGGCATAGCACGACCAGTCGCTACATCTGGGCAAACTTTTCTCGCCCTGCTTCGCCCTATTCAGCCGTGGTCAGTCCCGGTGACGGTTCACGTCGTGATCTCTCGGGCGATCAGTGGCAGTGGGCGGATCGCTGTGCCACTGGCTTCGCCGAGGTAGTCCCTGGCCACTCGCAACGTCTCGAACGCGAACCAGGCGACAGCCAGGTCGCGCAGACCATGCGCTGTGCCGAGCGCCGGGGCGGCCACCGGCGGGGCCTGTTCACTCAGGGCCGGGGCCTTCGCCGGATAGACCACCATGGGCCAGTTCGGGCGGACCAGGTGTTTGGACTTGGGCGACTTCGCGAGATATTCGGAGAACAGCGCGTCGGCGGCGTCGATCTCGGACCGCACCGCCGCGACCATGGCCTCGATATCGAGCCGATCGAGGATGCTCACGCCCTCCGGCAGCGGCACCTCGCCGACGCAATCGATGATTCGGCGGCCGTCGAGCAGGGTGCGGATCTCCGCGGCGCCCTGGTCGAGCACCCAGGCCCCGGCCAGTCTGGACAGCCCGCGCCCGGGGCCGACATCGACATGCCAGATCGCCAGGCGATCCGCGGCGCGATTGACGACCGCTACCGAAGGCGGCTGATTCAGTTGCGTCACGAGTCCACGGTACCGCCGTCGGCACCGCATCGATCGAAAGCTTCTGCACTAGAGGCAGATTCACAGCTGTAGCCAACCGGCCACGACGCCACCGCCCTGCTGGCCCGCAAGGAAATCGACTCTCCTACTCAGGACGGCACCCGCCTAGGATCTGGAGCGTGTGGAGATCTCGCCCCACCGCGGGCAGCAAGCTTCCGTTCCCCTCCGGCCGGCTCCCGGTGCTCGGCGACGTGCTGGCGATGGACCCGCGGAAACCGGTCCAGTCGATGGCGAAGCTGGCGGAGAGTCTCGGGCCGATCTACGAGTTGCGGTTCGGTCCGACGCGCATGGTGGTCGTCAACAGTGCGGAGCTGGCCGCCGTGGTGCAGTCGGAGGCGGAGTGGGAGAAGGAGTTCGGGCCGCCGATCCGGCGGTTGCGTGGGGTGGCGCGCAGTGGGCTCATCGTCGCGTCGACGAAGGATCCGCAGTGGGCGGCTGCCCATCGTGTGCTCATGCCGGGCTTCACCCGGGAGGCGATGGGGCTGTACCACCCGGTGATGCTGGAGGTGGTCGGTGAGCTGATCCGGAAGTGGGAACGCGGCGACGGGCCCGTGGACGTGGCGGCCGAGATGAATTCCCTGACACTGGAAGTCATCGCCCGGGCCGGCTTCGGGCACCGGTTCACCAGCCTCGACGATCCGGCCGCCGCGCAGAACCTGCCGGTGGTGCGTCGGATGCTGGACGTGCTGCGGTACTGCAGCCGACCGGTGTCGATCGGTCTCCTGGATGCGACCATCGGGCGCGCCGCCCAGCAGCGCCACCGGGAAGACGTCGCGGAACTCCACCGGATCGCCGAGGAGATGATCGCCGGCTACCGGACCGGCGAGGCGCCGAATCTGCTGCGGCACATGATGGAAACGCCGGATCCGGCGACCGGGCAGCCGCTGTCCCCGACGGTGGTGCGTGACCAGATCATCACCTTCCTGATCGCCGGTCACGAAACCAGCGCGGGCACCTTGGCGTTCGCCCTGCATCTGCTGGCCGACCGCCCCGAGGTGGTCGCGCGGGTGCGTGCGGAGATCGACACGGTCGCGGACGGCGACCCGGCGTCGCTGACCTACGAGCAGGTGGCGAAACTGCGATATCTGCGGCGAGTGGTCGATGAGGCTCTGCGCCTGTGGCCGGTGGCGGGTGGCTACTTCCGCCGTCCCAAACAGGATACCCACCTGGGCGGATACCGGATCGAGCGCGGCGACTGGGTCTATGTCGATCTGCTGGCCATCCATCGCGACGAACGCGCCTGGGGTCCCGACGCCGACCGCTTCGATCCGGACAGATTCGCTCCCGACGCGACGTCGCAGCGCACGCCGGGCGCGTACAAGCCGTTCGGCATCGGCGTGCGATCCTGCATCGGCCGCCAGTTCGCCATTCACGAGATCGTGCTGACCCTGGCCAACGTGCTGTACGCGTTCGATCTGGAACCGGAGGCGGGCTACCAGCTGCGGATCGACGAACTCGTCACGTTGAAGCCGACGGGCCTCGAAATGCGTTTTCGCTCAAGGAATTCGACCCTGCCGAGGTAGCCCCGACACTTACGTGATCGCTATTGCCTCACGCCCGAGGATCTGGAAGCGTGGCGGCGAGGCGATAGGGCTTGTGCCGAGGGGGCGTTCGTGTGTCCGAAATAGCCGGCAGATTCACGGCTTCGATGCGTGGCATCGAGATTCCGTACCCGTGGGACCGCGACGAATTCGTCGCCGCCGTCGCGCGATCGCGCGGCCGCCCGATTCGGCTTCAGCCGGTCGACGATCCCACGCTGCTGTCCGGCTTCGGCTGCGGCTCGAACACCAGCGGCCTGTGGATCAAGACGACCGACAGCGACCTCATCGTGTATTCGGCCGACACGGAATGGCACGCGGATCATGTGATCGCCCACGAGATCGGGCACATGCTGTTGCGCCACGACGAGATCGGCGCGTCCGGCGGCGTTCCCGCCGGGCGCCTACCGCTGTATGCCCTGATGCCCGCGCTCTCGCCCGACGCCATCCAGGACGTCCTCGGGCGCAACGACTACGACACCGAACGCGAGACGGCCGCGGAGACTTTCGCGGACCTGCTGATGGTCGAAGCCACCCTGCCGCGCCGCCGGCCCTCCGCCGCCCGGCGCACCCTGTTCCGGACGCGGCACCGATGACCTCGGCGATTCCGAACGTAATCCAGTGGCCCACATTCGGTTTCGTCGCGCTCGTGCTGGCGGGGCGCTACCTCCTGGTCGCCCAGTCCACTTTGGACCGGCTCGCGACCCGGGCGCTGCTGTTCGGTCTGCTCTGCGACCTGCTGCGCAACGACCGCGTCCAAGAGTTCATCGCCGCCACACTGTGGATGTTCGACCACGCCTCCGTCATCAACTTCGCCCGGCAGGCGTCGTTCGGCCCGCTGCTGCTGTCGATCATGTGCCTCTATGGGATGGCGCGCATCGCCGTGGCACACAGTGATGATTCACCACGGCAGTGGCGCCGCTACGACGCCGTGGCGCTGATCGCCACCGCCGTCATGCTGGTGGCGGGGACCCCCGCCCGCGCCCACGACATGCTGATCGACGAGTACCACGGCTGGCCCGCCGTCATCGTGTGGTTCGCGTACTACTCGGTGCTCGCGGTGAGCTCGCTCTCGATCATCACCATCATGGTCGGGGAGCTCCGCGGCGGCGACAACACCGGCCGCGAGACGGCCGTCTACCTCGTCGTGCTGACCTATTTCGGCGTCCTCGCCCTGGAGTCGATCTACATGCCGGCCCGAACACTGGTCGCTGTGCTCAGCGGCTCCCCCGCGGCAGACCCGACGATGCAGTCCAAGGCCCTCAGTGCGTTCATCGCACTCGCTGTCGGTGCGGCGATTCTCACCGTTCCCCTGTTCGGGGCGATACTCGCGCGCACGGGATGGGACCGCCCGGGCCGGTACTGCCGGCGTCTCCGGCCGCTGTGGCGCGATCTCACCGACGTCTACCCCGAGGTGGTCCTCGACCGGCCCACGGCCGACTCGGTCAGCCAGCTGCATCGGATGACGATGGAGATCCGGGATTGCCTCGTCCGCCTGAATCACTATGCGCCGCAGGCTCATACCGAAGCCCGGGCCGACGATCCGGCCGCCTACGCGGATCGGGTCGCCGCCGCGATCGCCGCGAAGCAGGGCGGAGGGCAACCGGTGCCGCTGCACCGGCCCGTCCCCACCGCACGGCGGCGAGACCTGACCGCCGAGCTGGACCAGCTCGTCGAGCTCGCCCGGATCTGGCGGCACGTCCACTCGCGGCCGAACCGCCGCGCGCTCGTACACTGCGAGCAAGATCGTTCGAGGTAGTAGGGAGCACGGCACCGCATGACCGCCATATCGAAGCAGCCATTTCCCTTGCTACCCCCGGCGTCGACGAGCGACGCGGCGGTGATCCGGGAGCACGACTGGGCCGCGTTCCAGCAGCTGGACACGGTGCACGACCACTGGTCGGTGAAGGCGTGGGAGCCGGGGCAGGCGGGCTACTACTGGTATCTGACCTTCGCCGAGCCCGCGGTGATCGACCTGGCGGCGCGCTGCCAGGAGAAGCTGGCCCAGCACGGTTTCGATCCGGTGCCGCTGGACGGGCTGCATCTGACCCTGCTGAGCCTGGGTCGCACCGACGAGGTCGGGGGCGAACAACTGAACCGGATCGCGGACGCGGGACGGCGGGCGGCGAAGGCGATCCGCCCGTTCCGGCTGAGCGTCGGCCCGGCGACCGGATCGCGGAGCGCGCTGCGCCTTTCGGTCACGCCGTGGGAGCAGCTGCTCGATCTGCACGGCCGGCTGCGGACGGCCACCGCCGACCATTGCGCGCCCGGCCGCCTGGCCGAAACCTCCACTGTGCGACCGCATCTCGGGATCGGCTACCTGAATCAGGAGCAGGACGCCCGGCAACTGGTCAGCGATGTCGGCGCGCTGCGCGGGCTGCTGCCCGCGACCGTGCGGGTGCAGCGGATCCAGCTGGTCGAGGTGTGGCGGGCCGGACGCGCCTACCGCTGGCACGAGCACGCGAGCATTCCGCTCGGCTGAGCGACGGTCGAGGATTAGACAGGTCTCGTTTTGGGTACGGAAACGACCCATTCGGGTGAATCGGGCGGGTGAACTGGGCAAACCGGGCTCTTGGACGGTTGCCCAGGTCGTTACCTGACCGCCTCAGGCGTCCCAAAACGGACACGAAGCCGGGGTTTCGACCCTCCCGGCAAGGATTTGTTACGAGTTTTTTTGTGACGCGCGCCACTGGCAAGCAAACGGCAAACCACCCGCATAGCCGGGGTTTCCAAGCTCCTGGCCAGTGCAAATCAAGATCGATCGGACCGTTTGTTCATTTCCCGTTTACCTTCTGTTCAACATCCGTGATCACTCTGTAACGAGGTCGCAAACAGACCTGAAGTTGGTAAGACCAAGGAGTAATACAAACCCCATTCGGAAATGAACCGCTTGGGCCAGGACCAGATCATGATCCTGCGGCGGTTGGCGGAACGAGCATCCAGCTCGCGATCCCCATTCCGATTCACCCTCCACGTCGGTGTGACGAGGAGATCCGCGCGACGCGCGGACCAGGGAAGCGCCTAGGAGCGCCGGCCCGAAGTCCGCACCCCGACCTGCGTCGTGACCGGGGACAGCGTTCCCCCACAACCAAAACTCACAACAGCACAGCTCTGCGGCGAGCGACCCCCATGGTAGCCCGCCAAGGATCCGCGCTGCTGCGCAGCTGGATCGACCCTGTCCCCGAACAAGGAATCGACGACGTAATGAAGCTCTCCACCCTCCGACGACCGAACCTCCGTGAAGGCATCACCTTCGCTGTGGCCGCAGCGGGCATCGCGGCTGTCGCCGCTTCCTCCGCCGTGTCGGTGGCCGACGATAGCGTTCCCTCGCGTGTCGCCATGATCTCCGAGGCCAAGCCGGCCACCCACCTCGCCGCCGCGGCTCCGGCCCCCAAGGCCGAGGCCCCCAAGGTCGAGCCGGCCGCGGCCGCCGTTCCGGCGCCGATGCCCGCTCCCGCGCCCGAGTACCCGGACAACCTCGACGGCTGGATCCGCGAGGCCCTCGACATCATGAAGGAAAAGGGCATCCCGGGCACCTACGAGGGCATCCACCGCAACATCATCCGCGAGTCGGCCGGCAAGCCGGACGCGATCAACCTGTGGGACTCCAACGCCGCCATGGGCATCCCGTCCAAGGGCCTGCTGCAGGTGATCGACCCCACCTTCGCCGCCTACCACGTGCCCGGCACCCCGGCCGACGTCTGGGATCCGGTCGCCAACATCGTCGCGGCCTGCAACTACGCCGCGCACCGCTACGGCTCGATGGACAACGTCAACTCGGCGTACTGATCCACGCTCGCTCTCTGGAAGCCCCGTGACCACTGTCTGGTCCGGGGCTTCCGACATAGACTCGGCCCCGTGGCCGATGATTACGCGCACTCCGACGTGTCGGTCAGCCGCCGCGCCGAGAAGGCGCGCCGCTTGGCCATCTACCTCTGGGACCGCGATATCGGCGGCGCCGAACTGTTGGCGCTGCCCGCGGCGACCCGCCGCAAACTGGCCCGCGCCGCCGAGACGAACCCGCCCAGCACCGAGGAAACCTGGACCGCGGTCGCCCGGCTGCTGGACGAGAAATCCGCGTGGGCGGCCCGGAATCCCGGACATCCGGCGGCCGAAAGGCCTTGCGCGGAAGAGAAAATCCTGTGGGTGAAACCGCCTGTCAGGCCGTGGACAACGGACTGAACGCTCGGTAACCGGGGTCTGTCGCGGTTGACAAGTGGCCGGACCGTAACCACAGTGTGATGCGGCGTCGCATGTCCGAGCGCCACTCCAACCGCAGTAGACATAGAGGAATACATGAACGTTCGCCGGCTCACCGTCAACGCCGCCGTCGCGGGCCTGACGCTCCTCGCGGCGCCCGCCGCCCTGGCCGCTCCCACCGGCTCCTCGGGGACCGGCTCGTCCGCCATCGACACCGGCTCCGCCGCGACCGGTTCGGCGGGCCTCTCCCAGACCGGCTCCGCGGGAGGCGCTTTCAAGAATTGCGACGAGGCCAAGGCGGCCGGTCGCGCTCCCCTCTTCCGCGGGGAACAGGGCTACGGCCCGCATCTGGATCCCGACGGCGACGGATTCGCCTGCCCGACGGTCTGATACCGCTCAAAATAAAAACACCCGGTGCCTGGCACCGGGTGTTTTTTGTTGCCGCGCTCGGCGTTTCAGCGGCGGAAGACCTTGATCAGCACCAGGCCGACCACCACCGCGCCCGCACCGATCAGGCTGTACTTCACCTTGGGTTCGTTCAACTTCGCCAGCACCATGTGCTTGGTGTCGTCGGCGATCCGCTGCGGATCCGCCCGCACGGCGATCTCGTCGAGCGTGCTCGCCAGCCGGGTGCGGGCCAACTCGATCTCCCGCTCGATCCGCTCGGTATCCTTGCCCACTCTTGTGTCCTCCTGTCGGAATGTGCGTGCCACCGGGCGCGGACCCTTGTCGAACGACCTTGGCATCCGCGCGTCACCAGGGCTCGCGCACGAGTGTATCCGCCGCTGTCGCGAGGCTTCGGTTACCGTGCAGGGCGTGACCGACAAACGACTCTCCCCCGGCGATACCGCCCCCGCGTTCACGCTGCCCGATGCCGACGGCAACGAGGTCTCGCTCGCCGACTACCGCGGCCGCAAGGTCATCGTCTACTTCTACCCGGCCGCCAGCACGCCGGGCTGCACCAAGCAGGCCTGCGACTTCCGCGACAACCTCGCCGAGTTGGAGGGCGCCGGCCTCGAAGTCGTCGGCATCTCCCCGGACAAGCCGGCCAAGCTGGCCAAGTTCCGCGACGCCGAGAAGCTGACCTTCCCGCTGCTGTCGGATCCGGACAAGACGGTGCTGTCGGCCTACGGCGCGTTCGGCGAGAAGACGATGTACGGCAAGACGGTCGTCGGCGTCATCCGGTCCACGTTCCTGGTGGACGAGCAGGGCAAGATCGAGGTCGCGCAGTACAACGTGCGCGCCACCGGGCACGTGGCCAAGCTGCGCCGCGACCTGTCGGTCTAGGTCTCGAAGGAGCGGATGAAGCTTTCGTAGCCGTCCAGCATCCGCTCCAGACCGAATTCGAAATCGCTTGTCTTCCAGTCGATTTCGTCGTCGTCATAGGGCCATGCCTGGAACGCCGCCGCGGCGTGCGGGAAGCGGGCGGGGTCGATCAGACCGGCGAACACCGCGTCGAATTCCCCCTCCGTCGTCTCGTCCGGGTTGATGGCGCGCCCGACCCGGGCCCGGCCCATGACGAAGAAGGTCAGGTTCATCACCAGCTGCATCCGGATCGGGGGCGGCACCCGGGTTTCGCCGAGCGCGGCGAGGCCGGCCTCCAGCCAGGCCATGTTGTTCGGACCCATCGGCGGGTCGTTCATCGGGATGTCCAGCCACCACGGATGCCGCTCCAGCGCGACGTATTCGGCCAGCGCCCAGGCGCGGAGCCGGTCGCGCCACGGGACCCCGGGCTCACTCTCCGGCGGTAGTCCGATCGCTCGATCCAGCAGCATCTCGAACAGGGTGTTCTTGCTGTCGACGTAGCGGTAGAGCGACATCGCCGTGAATCCGAGCCGCTTGGCGATCCGGCCCATCGAGATCGCCGCCAGACCCTCCGCGTCGCCGATCTCGATGGCGGTGTCGAGGATCTGATCGAGGCTGAGCCCGCGCCGGGGACCGCGCTCACCGCCGGTGTCCAGCCCCCACAACAGCGCCAGCGCCTTCGGTATGGCCGCATCCTCTGGTGACGTCATCGACTCCGCACTCCTCTCCACCGGGCTCGGCTCAATCCTGCGCGCCACGGAACCCGGTCGCGCACTCGGTCCCCGATTCGGGTGGGGTCTTGCGCACAATAACTGTTTACCCTATAAACTGAGTTTAGTGCATACACAGTTTTGGATCGGAGCCTTCCTCATGTCCCCTCACCCGCCACCCGCCCTCGCGGTGCACCGGCTCGCCAAGTCCTTCGGCGACACCGTGGTGCTCGACGGCATCGACCTGACCGTTCCCGCCGGCACGATCTTCTCCCTGCTCGGGCCCAACGGCGCGGGCAAAACCACCCTGGTCCGCATCCTCGCCACCCTCAGCGCGCCCACCGCGGGCGAGGCCCGGGTCTTCGGCCACGACGTGCGGCACGAGGCCGACGCGGTGCGCGCGCTGATCGGCGTCACCGGCCAGTACTCCGCGGTCGACGAGGTGCTCACCGGCACCGAGAACCTCCGGCTCACCGGCAAACTCCTGCACCTGGATCGCGCCGAGACACAGTCGCGCACCGTCGAACTGCTCGACCGCTTCGACCTCACCGAGGCCGCCGACCGCCGGGCCGGCGCCTACTCCGGGGGCATGCGCCGCCGCCTCGACCTGGCCATGAGCCTGATGGGCCGCCCCCGCATCATCTTCCTCGACGAACCCACCACCGGCCTGGATCCGCGCAGCCGCCGCGACCTCTGGGCGGTCATCCGGCGGCTCGCCGCCGAGGGCGCCACCGTCTTCCTCACCACGCAGTACCTGGAGGAAGCCGACCAGCTCGCCGATCGAATCGCGGTGCTGGACAACGGAAAGATCGTCGCCGAAGGCACACCCGCCGAACTCAAGCGGCTCGCCCCGGGCGGCCACATCCGGCTGACCTTCCCCGATCGCGCCGCCCTCGCCGCCGCCGCGCGCACCGTCGAAGGTCAGGCCGACGCCGAACAGCTGAGCCTGCAGGTGCCCGCGAGCGGCCACGCCGACGAGGTGCGCAAGCTGCTCAACCGCCTCGACGAGCTCGCCATCACCGTCGACCAGGTCACCGTGCACGTGCCCGATCTGGACGACGTCTTCTTCGCCCTGACCGGCCATCCGGCCAAGACCGCGGCGTGACCGAAGGGACCACGACCATGACCACACTCACGCGCGCCGCCGTCGACGCGGGCACCATGCTCGATCGCAATATCCGGCACACCCTGCGCAGCCCCGACTCGATGATCGTGACCATCGCCCTGCCGGTCGTCATCCTGCTGATGTTCGTCTACGTCTTCGGGGGCGCGATGGACGTCGGCCCCGGCGCCTACATCGACTACGTGGTGCCCGGAATCATCCTGCTGTGCGCGGGATTCGGAGCCGGCGTCACCGCACCCGCCCTGACCACCGACCTCACCAACGGCATCATCGACCGCTTCCGCACCATGGCCATCTCGCGGACCGCGGTGCTCACCGGGCATGTGATCGAGAGCCTGATCCGCAACATGATCACCACCGGAATCGTCATGGGAGTGGCCGTGGCGCTCGGCTTCCGGCCGACCACCGACCCGCTGCGCTGGCTCGGCGCGCTCGGGGTCATCGCGCTGTTCGTCTTCGCGCTGTCCTGGGTGGCCGCGGCGGTCGGCGTGCTGGCCAAGAATCCGGAGGCAGCCAACGGCTTCACCTTCGTCTTCATGTTCCTGCCGTACGTGAGCAGTGCGTTCGTGCCGCCGGAGTCGATGCCGAGCGCTCTGCACTGGTTCGCCGAGAACCAGCCGGTCACCCCGGTGATCGAGACGGTGCGCGGCCTGCTGATGGAGACGCCGATCGGCGACAGCGCCTGGCTGGCGGTGCTGTGGTGCTCGGTGATCGGACTGGCCGGGTACGCGGCGGCCGCGCATCTGCTGCGGCTGCGCACCCGGGACTGACCGCACGCGAAAGGCCCGGCGCAAGGTGGCGCCGGGCCTTTCGCGTTCGCCTGCGTCAGGCGGGCATGACCTGCTGGGACGCCCACGTCATCATCATCCGGACGTGGTTGTCCCACCACTGGTAGGACTCCGGCGTGAAGGCCGGCGGCGGCGGCGCCTCACCCGGGAACAGCAGCGAACCGTTCGGTGCGCCCACCTTCGTGGTGCTGCCCGGAATGCCGGTCCCCGGCATCAGCGAGGTCAGGCCCGGCTGCGACTGATGCGTCTCGCCGAGCTGCTCGAGCGGCACGGCGGACTCCGGCCTGTGCTGACCCCACCGCGAACCGACCAGCGACTGTGTGCCGGTGCTCGACGGGGCGTCCAGCACCACGATCGTCGGCTCGGGCGCCGCGCCGGTACCGGAGATCGGGCCGGCCGGGTCGACCGAGATGCCCGCCGAGGAACCGCTCGCCGAACCCGACTCCGGGGAGCCGGAACCAGTGTCCACGATCACCCGGTTGTCCGCGCCCAGGCGGGTGTCGGCCACCACCGCGGGCGTGGTCCGCGAGTTGGTGACGTACAGGCCGCCGACGACGAGACCGCCCGCCAGCACACTGGCCGCCGCGAACACCGCCGCGGTGCCCCGCACCGGATGCCCCGCCTCCGCGGCCTCGGTGAGACCACTCACATCCGCCATGGCGAACAGCGCCGCGCCCACCGCGGGGGCGGTGCGGGCGAGCCGGCACGGCAGCACGGGGGCGCCGAAACCGTCCACCGCGGCGCGCACGGCGGGTGCGTCCGCCGCGGAACCGATCAGCACGACCGCGTCGGGGCGCACGGCGGCGGCCTCGAACTGATCCCACGCGGCGGTGACCGCCGTGCCCAGCGACTCCTCGGTGGCGCCGCCGGTCTGGCTGGTCGCGGCCAGCACGCGGCCGCGGTAGCGGTCTACCAGGGTGAACGCCTGATACCCCGGCACCACCTCGCAGACGACCAGATCGTCGAACTCGTCCAGCCAGGTCATGGCGCCCGCCACGCTCAGGTGCGCGGCCTTCGTCGAGACGAGCGACGCCGTATGCCAAGGCCCGGAGGCCAGTTCGGTGACGACGGCGCGACGCTCGGCGGCGTCGCGGTAGGCGATCGCGGCGCCCGCGATCTCCAGCTCGTCCTCGACTTCGGCGGCGATCCTCGTCAGCAGGTTGTGCACGGTGGCCGCGACTTCGGCCTTGCTGTCGCCCGGTGTTTTCGCCACTCGATGCAGCAGCACGCGTTCCGGTAGCCGCTCGCCGGATTCGGCCAGCGCTACCGCGTGCACGGCGCCGCGCTCGGTGGATACGCCTAGGGTGACCACAGATCGAGCTACCACAGATACGCCTTCCCGGTGTGAACCCTCAACTCGGTAAGACACGCGAATGCACGCGCGCTCGGTATGTGTTCGGCCCTGCGACGGGCGCGGATGGGTGGTGAAATGTGACAGACCTTGGACACGCAGAACGCATGCGCGTGTCGCGCGCGTGTCGGTACCGCTAGCCTGAATAGGTGGATGTGCACACGGAGGCCAGGGCAAAGCGGCACCTGGACCCCGCGTTGGAGTTGCAGGACGACCCGCAGGAACTCATGCCGCGCCGCCGGCCCACCCAGGAGCGCAGCAAGCGGAAGTTCGACGCGCTGCTGCAGGCTTCCCGTGAATTGCTCACCGAGGTCGGGTTCGAATCCTTCACCTGTGAAGAGGTCGCCGCCCGCGCGGAGGTGCCGATCGGCACCCTCTACCAGTTCTTCGCCAACAAGTACGTGATCGTCTGCGAACTGAATCGTCAAGACCTGGTGGCGGTCTCCCAGGAGCTGGCCGACTTCCACGGCGAGGTTCCCTCGCTGGACTGGTTGCGGCACATGAATCAGTTCGTCGACCACATGGCCGGACTGTGGATGACCGACCCGTCCCGCCGCGAAGTCTGGCTGGCCATGCAGTCCACGCCCTCCACCCGGGCGACCGGCGCGATCCACGAGAAGGAATTCGCCGAAGTCGTCGCGCAGATGCTGCGCCCGCTCACCCCGCGCACCCCCCGCGTCCGCCGCACCATGATGGCCGAGGTCTTGGTGCACGTCGTCTACTCGATGCTGAACTTCTCGGTCCAGGACGAGCAATCGCACAAGGACGCCGTCTCGGAGCTGAAGCGGCTCATGGTCGCGTATCTGCTTGTGGCAGAGAAGGAATCCCGTTCCGCCAGCGGCAGCTGAGAGCTACCCTCTGGTCATGCCGATTTCGCATGACAGACGGCGGCCGTGTCGTACCGGCTCGCCGAGCTGGCCGGACCTGGACATGGAGACAGCGGTGCCGCGCGAGAGCGAACGTTGGCACGGCCAGGTATCGCACTTCCGGAATGGCCCGCTGGAGCATCAGCACTATGCGATCGAGTTCAGGAACGCCCTGCTGCGGAACGCCCGCGCCGACCGGCAGGCACATCCCGAGCGATGCTGGCGCGCCACGGCGGGAACCAGCATCTTCGCCGAAGACAGCTTCCTGAGCCTGGATTTCAGCGTCTACCGATGCCCACCGAACGACTACGCGCAGATCGACATCGACTCCGTCGACCTTGTGGGCCAGGTCATTTCCATCGCCAGCGACTCCTGCGAGATCGCGGACCGGCGCAGACGCGCCGCGGCCGCAGCGATCACATGGCACTGGGAGGTCGAACTGGCGCGCGACTTGCGTCATATCGATCGCGTAACGGTCTCCGCTATGGTGCGAGTCGACGAGGTGTGGCCCGGGTTGGCACCGCGGCAATCGGAAAACTATCTACCGGTCGCCGAGTGGACACCCGAGCAGACCCCCGACGGCATCCGGTTCGACCTGCCGTTCCCCATCCAAATCTCCTGGGAAGAGCTCGCGTTCTGACTGTCGGCGAGGGCAGGAAAAGAAAATCCCGGAGCTGCGGACCGAAGCTAGGATCGAATCATGTCGATTCCGCATGATGCGCGGCCGGACCTTCCGGAGTACATGACCTGGGAAGAGCTGAGCGAACTTCCCGATCAGGTGGCCCGGCAGATCGAGCTGTGGGAAGGGCGCGTCGTCTGGACGCGGACAGGCTCCGCCGCGCACACCGACGCGGCGGTCGAACTTCGTAACGCGCTCAAACGCTGCGCCATGCAACACCGCTCCGACTACCCCGAACAATGCTGGTCGGCGTCCACCGAGTTGAACGTCTTCTTCCAGCGCGGCAGCAAGAACGACTTCGTCACACCGGATTTCATGGTCTATCGCTGCCTGCCGACCGGATTCGAATCGGTGTACGCCGATCAGGCGGTCATCGTCGGCGAGGTGTTGTCGCCCTCCAATTCGGCGGACGATATCGAGGCCGAGAAGCGGAAGTACGCAGCCGGCCGAATCCCGATGTACTGGGAGGTCGAGCTCTCCCGTCAGCCACGCGGCATCGCAAGCGTGACCGTGTACTGCCTTTTCGACCATTTTGCGGGTGTTTTCGATGACGTGGCCGCCATGAACGGGCCGTCCTACATCAAACTGTTCGAATGGACTCCGCGCACAGATCCGGCCGGGATCCACATCGATCTCCCGTTCCCGATCCGAATCTCCTGGGAAGAGCTCGCGTTCTGACTATTTCGTCGCGCTGCGCCCCTCGATGATGTCGGCGAGCTCACCCGGATCTTCGAGCACGACCATCGCGGCCGCGGTGTCGCCGTCGTGGGTGAGCGAAAGGTGGACTCGCACTCGGGGCAGGAATTCCGCTGCGAGGCCGTGCAATTTGATGCTGGGGCGGCCCCAGGCGTCGTTGACGACCTCGATCAGCGGGTAGGGGTTGTCACCGATCTGGGGGGAGCGGGCGAAGCGGGTGGAAGCCCAGGCCTTGATGACGGCTTCCTTCGCGGCCCAGCGCGCGGCGTAGTGGCGCGCCGAATCGGTCGGCTTGCTCTGGCAGTAGCGTCGCTCGCCGGCGGTGAAACTTTCCCGGACCATGGTGGTTCCGGAGCGTTCGAGTTGTTCGGCGAACTCGGAGATGGTCACCAGATCCAGACCGATACCCAGGATGGTCACTGCGTTGTGGCTCCTCAATGTCTAATCGGCGGCCTGCACGACGCCCTTCATGATCACGCTGCGCCGCCGCCTCCGGGCGCTGAGCTCAGGCCGCGGTGTCGAGCGAAAGGGCAGCCGCTCGACAGCGGCTGCCCCTCGGTTTCTCAGTGCAGCGTAGTGGCAGAGGTCACTACGAGGTAGCACCCTGATCGGATTGGCCCACGATCACAGCGCCGGTGCCGCAACCGAATCCGTCCGCCCGGTAGGTGCCGGCCTCGCCCAGCCGCGCCTCCGGCGAGAGCAGGACATCGGCCTCCAGCTGCCGGATCTGCTTGGCGGGCGTCCCGTCCGCGCCCAGGCGCCGATCCGCCGGACGCTCGTAGAGCGGAGCGCCGCCGCACATGGCCTCGGCGAAACGCTGCCGGCCCGACAGCTGCCGCTCCTGGGCCTTGGCCTGGTACTCCTCGCGACGGCCCGGCGCGATCGCCTGGATGAACGCCTCCGGGTGCACGATCGCGAGCAGACCGGACACGTGCCCGAAGCCGAGCGAGGTGACCAGACCGGCCTTGAGCGGGAAGCGCTCGCCGAAGCGCAGCGGCTCCCGCGCCCACACCAGGTGCGGGTAGGCCTGCATCTTCTCGTCGACGCAGTCCAGGCTCCGATTCGGCGGCACCACACCGTTTTCCAGCACCTGGCACAGGCCGATCAGCTGGAACGCGGCCGCGCCGCCCTTGGCGTGCCCGGTCAGGCTCTTCTGCGACACCACGAACAGCGGCGCGCCCTCGGAGCGCCCGATCGCCGTGGCGAGGCGCTCGTGCAGCTCGGACTCGTTGGGATCGTTGGCGGCGGTGGAGGTGTCGTGCTTGGAGATCACCGCGATGTCGTCCGCGCCGACGCCGAGCTTGCGCAGCTCGACCGCGAACCGCGAATCCGCGCCACCGCGACCCGCACCCAGCGCACCGAGCCCGGGCGCGGGGATGGAGGTGTGCACGCCATCGGCGAAGGACTGCGCGTAGGCGACCACGCCGAGCACCGGCAGACCCATTTCCAGCGCCACGTCACCGCGGGCCAGCAGCACCGTGCCGCCGCCCTGCGATTCGACGAACCCGCCGCGGCGGCGATCATTGGCGCGGGAGAAGTAGCGGTCGCTGATGCCCTTGGCGCTCATGGCCGCCGAGTCCGCGGTGGCCGACATGTCACCGAAGCCGACGATGCCTTCGATGCCGAGATCGTCGTAGCCGCCGGCGACGACCAGTTCGGCCTTGCCGAGCTTGATCTTGTCGACGCCTTCCTCGACCGACACCGCCGCCGTCGCGCAGGCCGCGACCGGATGCACCATCGCGCCGTAGCTGCCGACGTAGGACTGCACGACATGCGCCAGCGCCACGTTCGGAAGCGCTTCTTGCAGAATGTCGTTCGGTCGCGGCTCACCGAGCAGGTTGTCGATGTAGAGCGAGCGCATCGAGGACATGCCGCCCATGCCGGTGCCCTGGGTGTTGGCCACCAGCGAGGGGTGCACCCAGCTCATCAGCTCGGCCGGGCTGAACCCGGAGGACAGGAACGCGTCCACGGTGCAGACGATGTTCCACAGCGCCACCCGGTCCACCGAGGCGGCCATATCGGCGGAGATACCCCAGATGGTCGGGTCCCAGCCGGTCGGGATCTGGCCGCCGACGGTGCGCGACAGCTTGGCCCGGCGCGGCACCCGGATCTCGGTGCCCGCCTTGCGCGTCACGGTCCAGTCGCCGGAGTCGGCGACCGGGGTGATGATCGTCTGCTCCGGGTTGGCCGCGTGGAAGGCACGGGCCTCGGCCTCGCTGCCGACGGTGAAGGACAGGTCCTGGTCGAGGAACACCGACGTCATCAGCGGCGAGGTGTTGTCGACCATGGCGCCCTCGTCGGCGTAGCGGCGCACACCGCAGCGTTCGACGACGGTGTCGTGGTAGCGCTCGGCCAGCTCCGATTCCGGCACGAAGTCGCCGGATTCGGTGTCGTACCAGCCCGGCTTGGGATCGTTCTCCCAGGTGACCAGGCCGGTGGTCCAGGCCAGCTCCAGCACGCCCGCGGCGGAGAGCTCGGCGTCGACCTCGACCTCGAAGCGGGTGCGGGCCGAACCGTAGGGGCCGAGCTCGCCGGCGCCGACGATGACGACCATGTCCGCGAGGTCGGCGGTGACCTCGCCCCACTCCGGCACCGGCAGCGCCGAGCTCAGGGTGGGCGGCGCGGGCAGCGCCGGAATCGTCACCGCCGCTTCGGCTTCCGCGGTCTGCTCTTCGACCTGCTCGGCCGCCTGCTTGGCCAGCGCGGGCAGATCCAGCTTGGCGCGCGCGAGCCCGCCGGTGAGGTCGATCTGCTGCGGTCCGGTGAGGGTGACCTGCCGGGCCCGCGAGGTGCACCACTTGAGCAGCTCGTCGGCCATCTCGGTGGTGGACCAGGTCTGCACGCCGGCCTTCTCGACGGCTGCGACCATCGGGTCGTTGCCGCCCATCAGGCCGGTGCCGCGCACCCAGCCGATCAGCGCGTGCACCAGGGTGACCCGCGAGGACCAGGACTTCTCGGCCCGCCACTTGGCCACGATCGCGTCCAGCGCGGCCTTGGCCTCGCCGTAGGCGCCGTCGCCGCCGAACATGCCGCGGTTGGGCGAACCCGGCAGCACCACATGGAGTTTCGCGTCCACGTCGTGGTCGGCGCCGAGCTTGGACAGCCCGCCGAGCAGCCGCTCGACCGACCAGAGCAGGACCCGCATCTCCATTTCGGCGCGGGCGCCGGCGTCGGCCAGGTCGCCCGCGACCCGCGGCGCCGCGAACGGCAGCAGCAGGGTCGGGGTCATCGCGTCCTTGGTCTTGACCTTGGCGCCGCCCGCGTTGTCGACCTGCTCGGTGCCGACCCAGTCGATCAGCGCGTCGATGTCGGAGTAGGAGGCCATGTTGGCGGGCACCACCCACAGCGCCGCGCCGTGGCGGGCGTTGTCGCGGTACAGCTTCCGGTAGAAGGCCAGGCGATCGTCGTTGAGGCCGGAGGTGGTGACCACCACGGTGGCACCGCCGCCGAGCAGCCGCCCGGTGACCGCGGCCGCGATGGAACCCTTGCTCGCACCGGTGATCACGGCGATGTCGTCGGACCACAGCCCGGCGTCCTCGGTGCTCAGCGCGGCCTCGGCGATGCGGCCGTAGACACCGGCCAGCACCGAGCGGGCCTCGTGCTTGGCCCGCTCGCGCCACCAATTCGCCTGCGCGGCAACTGCTTCACCCGCACCGAGGTACCCGTCGACAGCGATCTCGGCGGAATCCTCGCCCAGCCACAGCGTGACCAGGTCCTCGCGGGCGGTGGCCCAGCGGTCGTCGATCAGCACGGCCTTCTTGGCGTCGAACGCAGGCGCGACCAGACGCGGCCAGTCCGAACCCAATTCGGCCGAGACCAGGTCGACCAGCGCGTCCGGGGTGGCCTCGGGTGCGGAGATCCGCTCGCTCAGGCCGAGCTGCTCGAGCACCACCCGGGCCGCGGTGGCGAGCACGCCGTCGCGTCCGGTGATCTGCTCGGTGAACTCGCCGAGGGCGGCCGCGTCCACGGTCGCTCCCCCGCCGCCGCCGGCCGAGGGCAGCGACACCGCGACACCGCGCCGGGCGGCGACCGCCTGCACGGCGGCGTCGATGGCCGCGTCGACCGAGGCGCCGTCGCCGAGCGCGCCGGAGACCAGTCCGCCCAGATCGCCGCCGCGCACGCTGGCGCCCTCGCGGGTGCCGAGCGAGACCTCGGCGGTGACGTGGCTGGCCCAGCCGTCACCGAGTTCCCAGACCTTCTTGACGCGTTCGGCGATGGCGGCGGGCCGCTTGCCGGACGGGCCGAAGACCTTGCGCAGGTGGTCGCCGATGGCGTCGGAGAGCACCGAGCCGAACGGCTTGTAGGTGCGGGCCAGACGTTCCACGGTGGCCGAGAGCGCGCCCATGTCGGCGTCGGCCGCGCCGTCGATGGCGCCGAGCGAGAGCTCCGCGCCGAGGTCGACGAGCAACTGGTTGCGCCGCGAGGAGACGCCGTCGCACAGGCCCTCGATGGTGTCGACCGGGCCGATCTGGTCCAGCCGCAACTTGGTCCACAGCGCGATGAGCACGCGGGTGGCGTCGGCGGCGGAGAAGGCGATGTCGTCCGGGCGGGGGCCGCCCGAGGACGGAGCCGGGGCGGCGACCGGCGCGGCGGTGGCGACCGGCGCTGCCGCCGTGGCGGTTTCGGCCGGTTCGTCGGCGGGCTCGTCCACCGGCGCGGGGTCGGTGTCGGTCGAGTACACGACCGCCGCCTCGCGCTCGATGTTGAGCACCTCGACGGTGACGCCGCCGAAGTCCGGCAGTTTCAGCGTCTGGCTGGCCAGGTTCGCCACGGTAGGCGTTGCGCCCAAACCGATTTCGACGAACCGCTCGACACCGAGGCCGCCGTGCGCGGTGTCGGTGAAGAGCAGGTCCTGGGTTTCGATCCAGCGCACCGGGCTGGCGAACTGCCAGGCCAGCAGCTCGATCAGCACCACGCGCGACAGCTCGGCCGGGCGCTGGGCCCAGTCGTCGAAGTCGGCGAGCACCGCGTTCAGCGGCTCGGACGGCACCAGATCGGCGATCTCCTGGAGGAATTCACGCTCCAGGTTGAACGGCCGCGGCACCAGGTTCGGGATGTAGCGACCGAGCAGGACGGCCGGATCCAGCACCTCGGGCAGCAGCTGCTCGAGCTTGTGCCGGAACTCCGGAACACCCTTGCGCAGCACCGTCGAGTGGAACGGGACATCGATGCCGGGCACCAGGATGAAGGCGCGCTTGCCGCCGAATTCCTCGCGGCGCCGGTCGATTTCGGTCTCCAGGGCTTCCAGGCCCGCGACCGTGCCCGCGATGGCGTACTGCGACCCGCGCAGATTCAGGTTGACGACCTCGAGGAACTCGCCGACCTGCTCGCCCACGCCCTGGACGAACCCGACGACCTCGCTGTCGGGCAGCCCGATCTGCGAGGGACGGATCGCGGCCATCCGGTAGTCGCTACGGCCCTGCGCGTCGCGCGGCACCAGCTCGTGCATGGCCGAACCGCGCTGGAACACCACCTCGAGCACCGCCTCCAGCGGCAGCACTCCGGCGACGGCGGCGAGCGCGTTGTATTCGCCCACCGAGTGCCCGGCCAGCATGGCGCCCTCGACGTAGGCGCCGGCCTCGCGCAACTCGGCGACCTGCGCGACACCGAGAACCGCCATGGCGACCTGGGTGAACTGAGTCAGGTGCAGCACGCCGTCGGGGTGCCGGTGCTCGACGCCGCGCGCCTTGAGGTAGGTCGGGTTGTCGCGCACCACCGCGAGGATGGAGAAGCCGAGGGCGTCGCGGGTGTGCTTGTCGGCGCGGTCCCAGATCTCCTTGGCGGCCTTGGAGCGCGAGCGCGCGTCCAGGCCCATGCCCTTGCGCTGGATGCCCTGGCCCGGGAAGGCGTAGACGGTCTTCGGGGCGGCGGTGCGGCCGGTCGCGGTCAGCACCAGGTTGCCGCCGGTGCGGCAGGAGACCTCGATGATCTCGCTGCCCGCGTCCACCGCGACCCGCTCGACCCGGACGTCGATCTCGGCGCCGGGCCGGACCATGCCCAGGAAGCGGGTGGTCCACGCGGTCAGAGTGCGTGCGGGAACGTTGCTTTCGGGATCCACCGCGGAGACCGCGTGCTGCGCCGCGGCCGAGAGCCACATGCCGTGCACGATCGGCGCGCCGAGCCCGGCCAGCTTGGCCGCGGACTCGCTGGTGTGGATCGGGTTGTGGTCGCCGGAGACGTGCGCGAAGGCGTGCATGGTGCGCGGCGCGACGATGGTCACGTCGCGGCGGCGCCGGCGCGGGGTGTCGACGGCGGCGTCGGACAGGCTGCCCGCCGCGCGCGGCGGATCCGACAGCTCGCCCGCGCCGTTGCGGCCGCGGATGGCGAAGCGCTCGGTGAGGGTCGCCACGGTCGGCATGGACAGCCCGGTCTCGGGCCGGTCCAGCATCCCGGTGATCTTCACCCGGACCTCGACGACGCGGCCCATATCGGTGTCCACGGTCTCGCCCGCCTGCGCCCGGACCACCAGAACACTGGTGTCGGAGGGCAATTCGCCGGCCAGCTCGATCTGGTGATCGAGGTGGACCAGATCCAGCATGCCCTCGATGACGCTCGCGCCCTCGGCGGTGCGGGTCGCCCCGAGTACCGCGAAGACGGCGGGCCAGCACGCGCCCACCAGCACGTCGGGGACGGTGCGGCCGAGGGTGCTCAGCGTGGTCGGCATGCCCGAGCCGGTGACGCCGGCGTGGTCGGCGATGAGATCGGGGGTCCAGGCGATGTTGAGGTGCGCGACGCCGCTCTTGACCTCCGGCAGCGACTGGCCCGCCGCCACCGCGAGCAGCGCGGACATCGCGGCGTCGGCGTCGGCCTCGGTGACGACCGGGGCGCCGCCGTTGAAGGTGGAGACCGGAACGGTGATGCGGATGGTCACCGCGTCCCGGCCCAGCAGCGGCACCGTCAGCTCGACGTAGGAGTGATCGGCCTCCGGACCCTCGGCCTCGACCAGGGTGGCGCCGGTGCGCGGGTGCACCGCGCCGTTCTCGTCGACGGTCCACTCGTCCAGATCGTCCAGGCGGTGCACGGGGTTGATGGTGGTGCGACCCGCCCACTCGACGTCCGGCGCGGCCAGCACCGCGTCGATCGGGCCGGCGGTCACACCGGCGACCCGGCGCGCGTCCACCGCGACCGGCGCCACACCGGCGCGGACCAGCGAGTACGCCGTGTCCTGCTCGAAGCGGTCCAGCAGCTCGCCGACCGGCTCGTCGACGCGGGTGATGCCCGCGACCGCGACGGTGCCCGGGATGACGCACACCTGGTCGGCCGAGTAGCGCGGATCATGGGCCTGCCAGAGCGAATCCGAGCGCCACCAGCGGCGCACATCGCCGTCGACGACGGGCACGAAGTTCACCGGCTTGCCGGGGGTCTTGCACAGGCTGACGAAGAACGGCACGTCGGCGGGGTGCAGCACGGTCTGCGCGGCGGCCGGGTACTGCTCCTTCAGCGCGCACAGCGCGTCCACCGGGCGCTCGAAGGCGTCGTCGGAGGCGAACAGCGTGGGGATCTCGCCCCGATCGACCGGGTGCAGGCGGGATTCGGTGCGCCGCACCATCTCCGCGAAGCGATCGCGCCAGGTGATGTCCAGCCACACCGAGCGGGTGGCGTCGAGGATGGCCTCGCCCAGGTCGCTGCCGCAGTCGAAGTCCTTGCGGCGGTCCAGGCCGACCGCGAGTTCGACGTAGCGTTCCAGCCAGTCCTGGTAGGTCATCGTGGCGACGTCGCCGAAATACGGCTTGGCGGTGGCGTTCAGCGCCGCGATGATCTCGTCCTTGCGGCGCGCGACGGCCGCGGCGTCGCCGGCGACCTCGTCGAGCAGGCGGCCGGTGCGCGAGGCGGCGTTGTCGATCTCGTGGATGTCCGCGCCCAATTGGCTACGGCCCGAGGCCATTCCACCGGTAGCGGTGCCCGCGCCGACCCAGTCGGGGGTGCCGGGGGTGTCCACCAGCAGCTGCTTGACCTCGGGCGCGGTGGTGGCCTCGAGGGTCGCCATGGCGGCGGTGCCGATCAGCACGCCGTCCAGCGGCATCACCGGGTAGCCGTACGGGGTGGCCCACTCGCCGATCAGGTATTCGGTGGCGCGCTCGGGGGTGCCGATGCCGCCGCCGACGCAGACCACCACGTTGTCGCGGTTGCGCAGTTCGGCGTAGGTCTCGAGCAGCAGGTCGTCCAGGTCTTCCCAGGAGTGGTGCCCGCCGGCCTTGCCGCCCTCGATGTGCATGATCACCGGGTACTGCGGGGCCGCGTCCGCGATGCGCAGCACGGCGCGGATCTGGGCGACGGTGCCCGGCTTGAACGCGACGTGCGTGATGCCGACCTCGGCCAGCTCCTCGATCAGCGCGACGGCTTCTTCCAGCTCGGGAATGCCGGCGGTGACGATGACGCCGTCGAACGGCGCGCCCGCGGCCCGGGCCTTCTGCACCAGGCGCTTGCCGCCCAGCTGCAGCTTCCACAGGTACGGGTCCAGGAACAGCGAGTTGAACTGCACCGAGCGACCCGGCTGCAGCAGCGTCTTGAGCTCGGCGACGCGGTCGGCGAAGATCTGCTCGGTCACCTGGCCGCCACCGGCCAGCTCCGCCCAGTGGCCCGCGTTGGCCGCCGCCGCAACGATTTTCGCGTCGACGGTGGTGGGCGTCATGCCCGCGAGCAGCACCGGCGAACGACCGGTCAGCTTGGTGAAGGCCGTCTCCACGACGATCCGGCCGTTGGGCAGCCGCACCGGCTTGGGCGCGAACGCCGTCCACGGCTGGGCCACCTCGGGCGCGGCGCCCGGGGTGAGCAGGCTGCGCTGTCCGGCCCGGGTGGCCGCGGCCACGATGCCGACGCCGGTGCCCTTGAGCGAGCCGGCGGTGAGGCGGCTGAGCAGATCGCCCGGGCCCAGATCCAGGATCCACTGGCTGCCCGCGGCCACGGTGCCGTCCACGATCTCGACCCAGTCGATCGGGTCGACCAGGATCTCCCGGGTCAGCGCGCCCGCGAGCTCCGCGTCCAGGCCGCACTGCTCGGCCCAGCCGCTCACCAGCTCCACGGTGTCTGCCAGCGCGGGATGGTGGAAGGCGACGTCGACGGTCAGATCCTCGAAGACCGGCGCGAACACCGAGCCGCCGCGCGCCTTCGCGTCGCGGGCCTTGGCCTGCTCGTCGTGAATCTGCGCGCAGCGCTGCCGCACGCGCTCCAGCTGCGCCGGGGTGCCGGACAGCACCGCGCGGCGGCGGCCGTTGATGATCGAGACCACCGCGGCGGCCAGCGGATCCACGCCCTGGGCGACCTCGGCCACCACCTGGCGCAGCCGCGCCGGATCGACATTGGACACCGCGACCATCGGCGAGCTCTCACCCACCGGCATCAGGCCGCGCCGCCGGGCCACCAGACCCGCCGAGGCGCCGATCAATTGGGCGATCGCCAGCAGTTCGGCGTCGCGCGCGCCCGCGGACTCCACCGCCGTCGCGGCCAGGCGGCCCTGCGAGTGACCGATCACGGCCACCGGGGCATGCTCGGCCGGGTCCAGGCCCTGCAGCTTCAAGGCCTTGAGCGCCGCGATCTGCGTCAACAGCACGCCGGGCATCGACACCGCGGCCGAACGCAGCACGGGCGCGGACGGGGCCGCGGAGACCTCGTCGTCGGCGAGCTCGTCCTCGAGCATCCAGCCGACCGGGTCGAAGCCGACCGGCCGCACCACCAGCAGTTGCGCCGCAACGGGTTCCAGCAGCGCGGCCGCCTCGTTGACCAATGCGGTCAGCTCCGGCTCCAGCGCGCTGTCGCGCCCGATCTCCTCCAGTTCGCCCAGCCATTGCGCGCCCTGCCCACCGAATGCGAGCGCGTACGGAGTACCGCTCAGCAGACGATCCACCAACGGCGCCCGCAGATCCCGCTGGGCACCCACCTTCGCGTTCGGTCCGGTCCCGGTCTCAGTGCTCTCGTTGATCGTCAAGACGCTTCGACTTCCTTACTCCTGGCGACATGCCCGCACGGACACGCCGCTCCCTCCGGTACGCAGGGTGCTGTTCAACCTCTAGGCCTGATTACGGCGAGGATTGCACAAAATCATGAGGAAAGCCTCACGTTTGCCTCCCCACTCGCCACCTACCCGCCGGTATTTACGTACGTCCGTACCAGAATGCCAAGAAACATGAGGCCAACTCACGTTTGAACGCGCAGGTCTACCGGTTGCTTACCCGGATGAAACATGAGTGCCCCTCATATTGTCCGTTACCTAATCGTTATAACCCCAGGTCGGGTTACTCGCGAGTACGCCACGCCCATCCAGAGCTTCGCGATCCCGGTCAAGGCCGGTAGAGTTTGGACGGTCGTACCACCAAGCGCGAGTGGCGAAATTGGCAGACGCGCCAGATTTAGGTTCTGGTGTCTTAGGACGTAGGGGTTCAAGTCCCCTCTCGCGCACAAAAACCTGGCATATATGCCACTTTCGACGGGACTGTGTTCGAGTGCTCTCGCACACAGGAGGTCACCAGTGATTCACCCTCGTGCACTGCTTGAAATCTCGGCGCATACGCTCACTTCGGGGGCGCGGGCTCGGCGGCGGTGGTCGCGATGATCGAGCCGCTCATTCCTCCGCAGGCTCCCTGGCAGGAGTTGCTGCAGCACGGCCCCACCTCGACACCGCGCATCACCCGTCACGCCGACCCCGACATCGTCTACGGCATGTGCACCGTCGGCGACGGCGGCCGGATCCTGGCCAGGGTTCTGCTCTCGCAGCTGGGGTGGAGTCCTGGCCTGCCACTGCTCGTCGAGCCCGACGACGGCCTGCTCCTCGTGCGGCCCTCTGCCGATGGCCCCACGGTGCTCGGCCCGCGGCGCTCGCTGCGCGTGCCGTTCCGGCAGCGGCGCCGAGTCGGTCTGTCCATCGGTGATCGCGTCTTGCTGGTGGGGCGCCGCTCGGGTCAGCGGCTGGCCATCCACCCTCCCGCCGCCCTGGACGAGTTGTTCACCCCCAGCCTGCGTTCGCTGGAGCGCCGGCCATGACGACACCGCACACCGCCGCCGAGACGCTCGCCGCCGCGCGGGTTCTGCTCTCCCGGATGGGGATATCGCCGGCCGACCTGGTCGCGCACAGCACGGCACCGACCTTCGCCGAGGTCATCCCGCAAGTCCGTAAGACCCTGAGTCCGGGAACCGCCCGCACCTACAACGCCGCCTTCGCCCGTCTGCTCAGGGTATTGCCCGACCGCCGGCTCGACGAGGTCACCCAGCCCGAGCTCGCCGCGCTGGCGCGACAGGTCCACGACACCGCGCGCACGAACCGCGCCACCCGCCACGGAACCTCTTACGCGGTCGAGCATTTCGTCTCGGCGGTGCGCTGCCTCTACCGGTACGCCGAGATCAACGGCTGGATCCGGCCGGGCGACAACCCGGCGCGCCGGACCCCGGTACCGGCCCGCCAGAGCTCACAGAGGTACGCGATTTCCGCTCCGCGACTGGCCGAAATCTGCACCGTTGTCGCGACCACCGGCAACGACCCGGAGCTGGACAGCCTCCTCCTCCGGCTCCATATCGAAACCGCCTGTCGCCGAGGCGGAGCACTCGCACTCCGCCCGGCCGATCTCGACACCGAACAATGCCTCGTTCATCTGCGGGAAAAGGGCGGCACAGACCGCTGGCAACCGGTGTCGCCCACCGTGATGCGCCACCTCGTCCAGCACGCCGAGCAGCGTCACAGCCCACGGTTCGATCAACTGCTGCGCTACCGCGACGGGACGCCGATCACCGGGCGGCGCTACGACTACATCTGGTCGCGGGTGCGCGGCGAGATTGCTTGGGCTGCCGCCCAACGCGTCTCCATGCACTGGCTCCGGCACACGACGCTGACCTGGGTGGAGCGGACGTTCGGCTACGCGGTAGCCCGCAGATTCGCCGGCCATCAGCACGGCAGAGCGGCCGGCACCACCGGCACGTATGTGAAGGCCGATATCCAGGAGGTCGCCGCCGCGCTGGCTGTGATGACCCGCGAGCCCCATCCCCTGGCCGACACCCAGTGTCCGCATACCCCGCCTGCCGGAATCCCCGGCTGATACGACGCGGGCACGGCGTCCAACTCACTCGAACTGAGATGAAAAAGCTCTCGATGACATTTGTTCAAAGATGAGTAACCCCCCTCAAGGACGCGGCTACGAGCAGCGAAGGCGACGGACGATCAGGACGCGGCACACCTCTGCGAGATGGGCACGAGCACGAGCGTAATGAAACTTCCGGTCCACCACGGGGTGTAGGACGCGCCGGCGACGCACGCAGGGCCCGACCGGCCCAGAGTCGTTCGCGAGTACCGCCGGACTGTTCGGGACCACCGAGAACCAGGTGCGGGCGATGATCGCCGCCGCCCGGCTCGATGGAGATCAAGACGAGGAGATTTCCTCTCGGGTGCACGCGCTCGGCGCGGCGCTCGACGCGCTGAGCAAAGACGATGCCGACATGGTCGAAGCGCTCGCCTGGTGACTGGCGGTGGAGGCCTGGAAGGTGCTCGTGCGGAAGTAGAGTGCTTGATCCGCAGAGTTGAGGGCAGCGGGCGAACTGAATACCACCCCACCGAGGCTGTCGTGTAGACATGGCGACGTGCGACCGGAAGACCTCACTCCTGACCAGCTGCGGCAGCTGTTGCAGGTCGCGCGGTCGCTCGACGAAACGCGGCGGCTTTGGGAAGCGACCTGGGAGACGATCCAGCGGCTTACGCGAATCGAGCACCAACGACTTGCGCGCCTCGAGCAGCAGCGCCCCGGACGACGGCGACCGCACTTTCATCTCCGCGAACTACTGCGAGGGATGGCTGCGGCGCTGCTTGTCACGCTCGCGCGGCTTCGTCGTCATCCAAGCGCCCAGTGGACCGACACATCGCGCCGTCACACGGCGATGCCCGGCCCAGGCGGCCGCCTCGGTCTCGGTCAACCACCGTGCGGGCTCGGACATCGGCCTCTCCTTCGATCGACGCGTCATCGCCCGCGCGGCCGAGTCCAGGTGCTCCACGTTCTGAGCCGTACGGGGTGCCGGGCTCAGAACGGTGGATCGTCGGGCAGCGCGCCGGCAGCCGCGACGCGCTCGGGCCGCAACGCCGCAACCGCCTCGCCGCCCGAACGCCCGCTTCCGCCCGCGATCCGAAGTCCGTCCTGGTCGAGCACGACAGCGTAGTAAATGCCGTCGTAGGGCTCAGCGACGACGAAGCCGTCTTCGTTACACGCACCCCGTTCACCGGGGCCGTAGGCCACGGTCAGTGTCGCGCCCTCACGCAGGAGAGCGTCCAGGTCCAGCATCGCGATGTTCTCCTGACTTGTACGCCAATGGCCGCCCGGCGGACGTTGCCACAGGGCGGGTGGTATTCGCAGCGGTGGAGGCAGATTCGCCAGGCTCAGGCCCGCGACGGGCCGCCGGTGCCACAGCCAGCGGCGCGGGCACCGCGCCAGAGGAACCCGGCAAGAATCCCGGTGCGCCCACGACCCGGCGACATCACGCCATGGATCCAGCGACGGCCGGTCAGTTCGGCGGGCGGCCCTGCGGCGGGGTGTCTTTCAGCCGCTCTCTCTCCTGCTCGGTGATGCGGTTCAGGTTGCACTGTTCTTCGCTGGGCCCGTTGTATCGGAAGAGGATGCCCGGGTTCTCACGCTGATTCTTCAGCGCGTCGATCTGTTGCTGCTGGCAATTCGTGACCGGTGCGGGAGCGGGCGGCGCGGGGTCGGACTTGAAGAAGATGAAACTGCCTGCGATCAGCGTGCAGAGACTGGTGAGCACGCCGGAAACGAGCGTGGCCTTGGCATTGCGGTCAGTCCTCGGTGCGGGCTGAGGCTCCGGGGCGGGTTCCTGTTGTGGGCGAGCGGCGGGCAGGTTCCTGACATCGGGGTCTTGGTTGGCCCGCAGGGCTTCAGTGACCATCTCCTCGACTTGGCGGCGAAGAGCGTCCGTGTGCTCGTCGGTGGGGTCTGGTGAGGGCTCTACGGCCATCATTCACCCCTGCCTGGCTCGGACGTGCGCGGCTCGACCGCCTCCTCCAGCCCGAAACTCGACAGTGGGCGCTGTCGGGTCGGCCCGAATTTGCCTTCACGCGCCCTGCGCTCCCGCCATTCTTTCTGCCGGAGGCTCTGCTCGTTCTCATCCGGCTGCCAGTCCTCGCCCCAGCGATCGAGGTTGTAGAGAACTTTGGCGCGTTCGGCTTTGAAGCGTATCCGCACGGCGAGCAGCTGGTAGGTGCCGAAGATGACGATGCCCAAGCAGAGCGCGAGGAAGGTCAGCAGGACGAGAAGGCTGACATCGCTGAGGTCGCGGGTCCGTTCGACATGCCATAAGACAACGGCGCTGAAGACCGCGCCCGCGGCCGCGGTCAGCGCGCCGATCATCAGTCTGACGGTCGCGATTCTGTAGGCGGCGTACATTTCGACGATGATGGGATGATTCAACAGAGGCGGGTCCTGTGCGGCGGCGGCCATTCCGGGAGCGTACCGGCGGACCGTTCCTGTTGTGGCGTCAATCGTTTCGTGCCCGCACTCGACATCGTCGCCCCCGGAAAGCAGTCATCCTTCCGTAGCGCAAAACCTGCCCGGCCAGGGCCCGGCGCGAGTAGGGCGCGCCGGGCAGGGAGACCGTCCAGATATCCGCCGTCGTCATGGTGTCAGGACATGCCTGACAACCGGATGGTGTCAGGTGAATGCTGACAGTTCCGGCCGGTCCGGTGCTCAATCTTGCTGTCGGCGACCGAAACTCAGCCGCACCTCCACCTGGAACGGGCGGTGCGCGCGCAGCCACCGGTAACCGTGCGGGATCGAGACCAGGATCTTCCAGCCCGTGCAGACCCCGGCGGCCGCGACGAGCGGCATGACGCCGGAGGACGCGGGCTCGGCGATCACCTCCCACGGCGCGAACCGGGAGGCGATCGCGTTGAGCACGGCGGCCTCGGCGGCCCAGTGCAGCCGCCGCTCGACCGCGCGCCGGAACGCGGTGAGCGCCGAGGGGCCAAGGCCTGTGCCGAGATCCGGCGCCGGCGTGGGCCCGCTGTCGTCGAGCCACGGTATACGCGGTGAGGGCCCGGGTGCCGGGTCTTTCGGTGGGGTCGGATGATGCGCGACCATGGTTGGAGGCCCTTTCAGTCGGCCGAGACCCGGGCGGACTCGCGTCGTCGCCGTGGAAAGTTGCGGCGCGGTCTGCCCGGTACGTCCCCACGCTGGGGCCGTGAGATCGACTGTGGACTGGGATTTTTGTCCCGCAAGCCCGGGATTATCGCTTGACCTGCGGGAACAGGTTATCCCGCAACGGATCCGATAATCCCGCCCCCGGGTTGTGTTGAGGGATTACGGTATCGATGCGACCAGCCGAATACCGCCCGAAGGACGATGTGCCCGCATCGCGTAAACGCCCCGACCGCACGCAGGTCCCGGCCCGGATCGCCGACATCTGCGACGCGGTGATCGATGTGCTCGAGCGCAGCAAGCTCACGAATCTGGAAGTGCTGGCCCGCTCGGGGCTGCCCATCTCCAAGACCACGTTGTCCCGGCGCCTGCTCGGCCAAGGCAGGGAAAGCCCATCCCCGGAACTCGTCACGGCGCTGCTCGAGGTCGTCGCCGGCGAGCTGGCAGTGGATCCGAGCGTCCTCTACGCCGAGTACCCGGTGCTGGCCCGGTACGCGCCAGCGGTCGCGGCTCCTGCGATGGAAGCCTCCTTCGATGACGAACGCGAAGAGCAGTTCATGGAGAAGGTCGGCTGGTTGTGGGCGCAGATCATCGAGGGCCGCGAGCACGCGGCCGCGATCGCGCTGCACGGCACGTTCCTCACCCCCGAGGCACGCGAGGCCGCCTTCAGATATCTGTGCTTCCGCGACATCGGAGGGGCCGCGGCGCTGATGCGTGCGACCGAGGAACTTCACGGCCCCGAAGCCGCGACGGCCCTCATCGGGGAACCCGACGGATTTCCCGACCGAGGAATGCGCGAGTCCGACACCACCCATTATCGACGCTTGGAGGAGCCGTTATGGAACGCCGAGCATCGCAGGGACATGGAAGACTTCGACCGGGGGCCCGAACTGGTGGGCCGGCGCCTGTCGGCGTTGATCGCACGAGGTGACGTCGATCAAGCGCGTCACGAGTTTTTCCGTATCGCCGGACAAACGCCTGATGATGGCTCTGTCGCCTTGGCTGTTCTCTACGGGATCATCCGGTCGGCGCAGGGATTCTTAAGGTACGACCGGGCATTGGCGATCCTGAACTCGGCGGTGAGCGCGGCGCCGGGGTCACCGGTTCTGCCCGATGACGAACGCGTGGATTACAGCGGCAACGGACCGCTCCTGCATGTCATCTACTCCGCGCTGCTGGTCGACGCGCGCGCCACCGGAACGGTCGGGCTGCACAAAAAGCTGATCACGGGCCTGGAACCGCCGGTCTTCGACACTCTGCTGTGTCGATTCAGCACCCGAGACAGGGTGAGCCGGCCCGCCGGCCGTGCCGACCTCGTCGACTTCCTTACTGCCGCCGCGCGCGAACAGCTCAGCGTGGCGATTCCCCTGCTCGATCCCGCAGGCCTCGACGAGCACAGCTTCTGCGCCTTCGACCACATCGCCGACGTCCTGCTCGCCACCGACGGCAGCCGCCTGCGTCAGATTGCCACCGACGAGCCCGCCGCGGTCGCGGCCTTCATCCTGCGCGCCTTCCTCCAAACCGAAAAGCACTGGTATGACGACCAGCGCGACGACCTTCTCTTCAGACTGATCGTGTTCATGCGGTCTGCGCCCCGGCAAGTCTTCGAAGCCGCAGCCGAGACGTGGCACTTGTCGGCAATCGAGGCATTGGCGCGGGGCATGGTCAGCAGCTGGTCGCTATCGGCGCCGGCCAGGGCGGCCGAACCCCTGGCGATACTCGTCACCGCCGTGAATCCGGATCTCCGGGCGAGGGTCGCCGAGGTGGTCTTTTCTGCGACCGAGGCGGCCGATCCCAAGCACCAGCAAACCCTCCAGACATGGATCGAGGTCATCGCGGAGTCGGCTCCCGTCGCCGAGACGCTGCTGCCCTCACTGGCTGTCCACGAGCGGATGCTGGAGTTCGTTTGGCTGGGCAGCACCGACAAATACTCTCACGAGGGGCAGGCGGGCATCGCGTTCCAGGCCGGCATGGACGCGGTTCGCCGGTCGGATTTCGCCACCGCATCCACCATCTTCCGCAAACGACCAGCGGCCTTGCTGAACAGGGTTGCTCGTGGGATCGAGGAGGGCGGAACCGCTGCGGGGACGCCGGCGCGACGGCCATGGAGCTGGATCAACACGCGCAAGCCGCGTACGACGTCCTCCGATGAATAGCCTGCGGTCGTGGTGAACAACTTTGCAGCACTTGTCATTACTTGTTCTGCCAAGTAGGGTTATGCTGGGGGTATGGCTCAGTACCACGACCTCGCCGATCGCCTCCGGGCACGGATCCAATCCGGGGAGTTCCCGATCGGCGCGAAACTGCCCAGCATCAGCGAACTTCAGCAGCAATACGACGTGCACAGCCCCGGGACCGTGCGCACAGCCCACCAGCTTCTCGCGGAGGAGGGACTGATCGAAACCCGCCAGGGCGCCGGCGCGTTCGTCATCGGCGTCGAGTCGCTCAAGGCGATCGACATCCGCACCGAACTCGCCGGAGTGCGCGACCGGCTGACCACCGTTCTCGCCGCGATCGAGAGCCAGAAACACCGGCACATCACCATCGACCTCGACGACCCGACCGAACCTCACCTGGATTTCGTGCTCACCGACGCCCTGCGCGACTATGCCCACCACTCGCGGTGGGAGGCCGAGAACGAAGCCAGGGACGAGCAGCCTGACTCTCATCTCATCGCGCGGCGCATCGAGTGGGCGGAGGCGGCCGAACGACTCGCGGAGCGCATCGCGACCGCGTAGAGCAATCAATCCTGCCGCACGCCGGCTGCGGATGAGACGGGAGAAACCGCTCAGAATTGCCCAGGCCCTGAGCTGAGCTCCAAGACCGGTACCTCCAGCATCATCATTGCATTGGCGCGGTGGCCGTCCCGGAGGCATTCGGCGGCGCGGGCCAGCACGCGTGCCTGGTGCTGGACCGCCTGCAAAGAGAATCGGCTACAGATCGCACTCATGTGCTCGAGCACGGTCACGGCATCGAGCCGCATGGCATCGCTGGTGTGACGGATCACGAGCTGGGCGGAGGCTTGGACCGGGATGTTGTAGCGCAGAAGCGCTACCAGCGCGTAGGCGGTGAACATCGGGCACACGTGTACAGCCCGGGACACGAGCGGGCCACGGTCTTCCAAGCGCCACAACAGCGCCGCGAAACAATCGGGCAGCGACGGAGCCAACGCTCCATCCCAGGTAGGTTTTCCCACCGACAATCCCGCGATCGGCCGAGAGCCGTTGAGGTCCAAAATCATGCCGATCAGGCCGAGTGAAGGATCTTCGGCGGAAGTCGCCCCCAGCAGCCGGTGCCACAGGAGCTCGGCGGAGACGTTGTGGCATTTCCCGGTCGCGCGACCGAGAACTGCGGCGATCAGGAGGTAATCGGCGCACAGCGCCCTCGCCACACCGCAGATGAAGTGCTGGTCCTGAGGCGGCGCGTGCGACGAAGAGGTCTGTGCGGGCAAAGCTTGCCGCAAACACAACCCGTGCAGGACACGAGCGACGAATGCGGCAGCGTCCTCCAGGCTTCCCGTGGCCAGGGTGCGCACAGCCCGTTCGACATCGATGTAGCGGGCCAGCTCGGCATCGAGTGTCTTGACCGAGTGGTACTGGCGGATCAGCCACACCACCTGTTGATGGTCGGCGGCTCGGAAGAACGCTGCCGGGTCGACGGTGTCGCGGATCGGCCGGTCGGGATGTGTTCGATCCAGCTTCTGCCATTTCAGCAGGCTTGTGGCCAGACACAGGAATGTCTCAGGGCGTACCCCGCGCAGGAACCGCCGGTACTCCTCCGATTCGGGAATAATGTTGTTGGGCAACCAGTCCGCCAGCACGGCCTCGGCGGTCGTCTCCAGATCCTTGCCGATCGCCGCATCGACCAGACCCGCGGCCATCAAAGAGCCATCCCACTCGATGAGCATGATGGCCCGCAGCACGCGCGCCAAATTCGCTGAGGGAGAAAGAGCGGGTTCGGCGCTGTCCCATCGCCACCATGCCCGCAGCGCTTCGGACATCCGGCCGTGGCGGACCAACGCCGCGACCCGTGCGACAGCTTGATGGTCGTGTGCCCCAGGAAGAGCATTTCTGGTACGCGCTTTCATCGCTGTTTCACCGCGGCGCGCCATGGCTGCCTCGCCCGCGAGAGCGATCTCGGTCAGCTCGTCCTCTCTGGCGCGAAGATCGCTGTCCAGCGGCGAATCCTGTTCGGTGATCAGCTCGCGAACCGTGGCCGCCCTGTCGTCGCCGTGAACCCGCGTGAATGCCACCAGCAGAGCCGCACATGCCTCGGCATCCCAGGCGGCGATCTGGGTCATGATGTCCGCGATCTCGTTGTCGCGGTTGCCGAACGCCTCCCCCAACATGGCGACCGCCCAGTACTCTTCGGCTTGGGCCAAGGCGGGCATGGTGCGGTGGATCAGCACCTTTCGCGCCTTCTGCTCCGGGGTTTCCCGGTGCAGCACGACGGTGGTGTCATCGAGGAACCTGCGCAAGGCAGGGAAGTCCCGCCCGATGACGGTGTCGTCGAAACCGGGCCGACTCCTGGCCGCCTCCAGGATCGCGTGCACGACTCGATCACTCGGCCCGTTCTTCCCGTGGACGTGCCGCGAGAAGGCTTGCGCCGACATGTCCAATCCTGTGGCGTCGATGACCTGAACGTTGGTCAGTTCGGTCGCGTTGAGTAGCCCGGTCAAAGCGCAGACCAGCGCGTACTTCTCGTCTGACATCTTGCCTTGGACGGGCGTAATCCTGGGTCGCCCCACGGGCTTTCCCAATGGCTTTTCCAACGGCGTTCCCATCGGATCGTCATCACTTGGACGTGCGATCGATATCGACCCTTTGACCGCCCTGGGGTGTGATAACCGATCACGGTGCGGGATAACTATATCCGCTGCTCAAATGAGTTATCACAGGTTGCGCTGGAATTATCCCCACCGCAGAATCTGCCTTGCGATCCGACTGCGATCGCCCAGGGGGGCCAGCATCCGAACTTTGACCGGCACGGCGCTGGCCCCACCTGGACCTTGAGGACCCCGACGAAGGGAGCCCTACCCCTATGTTCCCCCAGCCCACCTCGGATTTGGTGGCACACCGCAAGAATCCGGCAACACCGAGCAGTGCGCTCTGCGAGCACTGCCCGACGGCGAAAGCGGCACGCGCAGCATCGGCCGTACCACCGCCGGCACTCATATCGGCATGGTCGGTGGTGGTGTTGACCCTGGGATTGACGGTCAGCGCCGTGCTGTTCGCGGGCGTGCTCGTGGTGACCGGCCATGCTGACGTGCCCACCGGCCTCTGGGCCGCCGGCGTGCTCATCGGCGCCGGGACGGGCGCCGCACTGAGCTTCTTCGCCCTCGCCGGACGCCGTCGCCGGATCTTCGGCCGCTGGCTGGCGACCCAGCTGCTCGACGCCGATCCCGAGGCCAACTCGGCGCGATGAACGACATGATGCTGGTCGACCCCGCCGGTCGACCAGCATCGGTTACACCCCGTATTGCGCTGCCAGGGCGTCGAATCGCTCCCAGAGCGCTTCGATGTCGTCACCGATCTCTTTCGTGCGCCAGCGCGCGGCGATCCCGCGTTCGTAGCTGTCGGCGGGCAGATCCGGGCCGTCACCGGGCTCGGGCTGGGCGAGCATGTGTCCGGCCACGATCGCGGCGATCTCGGTGCGCGGCAGCGGATCCAGCTCGCCGATGAACCCGAGCGCCAGGCCGTTGATGTCGAAGTCGCACAGCAGCGGCTGGTCTGCATAGCTGCCTGGCGGGGACAGCGGCGCGCCGGGCAGCTCGGCCTCGGGGGCGGTGAGGAGTTGTTGCAGCACAATGTGGCCAGCGGCCGCGGGTGCGTGCACGAGCACCGCGCTCCAGCGGGAGAACACCGCGACCGGGCAGCTGGCGGGCTGCCCGGTCGCGGGCAACTCCAGCATCGGCAACGCCCCGATCGTGACGGCTTCGGCGGTGACGGTGACCTCGCCTTGGCGCAGCCCGGCGATCTCGGCCCACGACATGCCGCCCGCGGCCAGCAGAAGGATCACCGCGTCCCGGCGCCCGCCCAGCGCGGTCAGCCAGCCGGTGACCGGGAAACGGGAGATCACGTCGTCGGCGTGGGCGTACATGCGCGCCAGGCGCACCGCGCGGGGCTCGCGGGCGGGCAGGGCCGGGCGTGTGGCGGTGGCCGCGCGGGCGGGGTGGCCCGGATTCAGTACGCGCCGCACCGATTCCGCGGTCCCGGGCTCGGGGAGCTTGCGGGCGGCGTGCACGGCGTTGAGCGCGGTGACCCGCCCGCGCTGGGTCTCGAGCGTGCCGGGGTAGGCGTCGAGGTAGGCCAGGGTGGTCGCGGCATCGGTCGGCAGCACGGGCCGCCCGGCCGCGGCCGCCCACGCCGCGAACTGCCAGACCTCGCGCTGATGTTCGGGTTTCAGGCCCGCGACGGCGCGTTCGATCCGGTCGAGGAAGGCCAGCTCGTCCTCGAGGTCGAGGTGCTCGTCGTGCATCATTGCCACGCTCCCCCGCCGTCGAGGCGGTGCACACCAGCGCGCGATGCCGAGCTGCGCACACGCCGCGACACCGTATTCGGGCCCGTGGCGGGTGTGCACGGTCGGCCGATCTGCACGCGATGCACGCATTGCGCAGCGATTCGGGCGGCACGGCGGCGGCTGCGGTCTCGCCACGCGCTGGCTCGTCGCAGCGGTCCTGTACAGGTCATCGCAGCACGAGGGTGAGGAACAGGACCCCCGCCGTGGCCAGCCAGCCGGCGGCCGCCGCCCGCCGCACAGCGGCCGCGACCCGATCGGCCTCGGCGAGGCGGCCCATGCGAGCGTTGATCGACGCGGCGACATCGTGACGCTCGGCGCGCCGTGTTGGCGGCAGGCGGCGGATCAGATCCCAATCCTGCTGCAACGCCGCGCGATAGCGGCGCGGATACCGGTAGGACCACGCCAGCGCGCACCCCGCCGCGCATACGGCGGCGGCGCTCACGGTCAACAGCACGATCATCGCTACAGCCGAGACATCGGCTCCGACACCCGATTACGGCCGCAACCGGCCCGTTTGGCAGTCGTAGCAGTTGAGTCCGTAGACCTTGGCCAGCCCGGCGACGAACTCCGAAACCTCGGCCTCCCTGCCCCATTGGATATAGACATACAGGCGAGAGCCTTCCGCGTCGCCTGTTCCGCCCCGCGACCAGGGACTGCCCTCCTCACCGCAGTCGGGCCAGCGGCGGAGCAGGGCCTGCACGAACTCCGCGATCTTCGGACTGGGCGGCTCGGGCGGCTCTCCCGCGAGAAGTCGGCGCTCGGATTCATCAGCGAACCGGTCCATCACGCCGCGAACTTCGTCGGTGCGTGGCTGGTCGCCTTCCCAAATTCTCAGGTCGTAACTCACGGAAGGTGATCTTGCCTTGGTCGGCCGACAGCGCGTTCTGTCGTTCCATGCGCCTGCCTCAGATAGACGCTGGCGCGCTGTAACGCCGATTACACGATTTCTTCAGACCGGCCCTGGACCTACGGCAATGACAGACGATTGAACTGGTGCCGTACTCAGGGGTGTGGTGGTGCTCCGTCTTCTCGAAGTTCGGAGTGAGCGGCCTGCAGAAATCGCACGCGAGCCGGCTGCAGGAAGTCCCACACCTTCACGTTCGGCGGCTTCTTCCAGATTGCATCCGCTGAAGCACTTGCAAAAGCTTCTGCCGCCCTGTGCAACTCGCGACTACACAGCACCTCGATTCTCTTCTGACCGATCCAGAGGCCGTCAGTCGCCCGGTCAGCGGCTTTACGCCACTTGAGTCCACTCTCGCCGTTGTCGTGGCAGTTGACAGCCACACGCTCAGCATCCTGAGCGCTGATTAGGAACTTTTCGATCGCAGCGATGCTCTCGAGACGCCGTGCTTCCAGACGCTGTTGATGCTGCCGTCTGTCCTCGAGCTCCAGCGTCGAGCGTAGGGTCTGCCGGTGGAGCATGAACGAGAACCCGGTGCCGAGGGCGACACCTGCCAGTGACACGAGAGCGACAACGAGACTGACGTGCATCAGCCGATTCTGGTGCGTGCCTGACGCCGAGGTTGCGGGATCCATGAAATCGGCAGTCAGTTTTTCGCCCTACGCACCAGCCCGACGTACGAGGCGCCCACACCGTCTGAGGTCGCACCACCACCAATGCGATAGCCGAAGCCCGGCTATGGCAGCCCTTGCTGTCAGTGACGGTGGGCGCGGTCGTAGGCTTGAGCGAATGTCGAGGACACCTCGTGCCAAGAAGGCGGCGAACGCCGCCGAAACCTCCACGTTCCGAACCGGATTCGCCGCCTACTTCCCGCCCACCGAGGACGAACTGCGCCACTTCGTCACCGAGGGCCTGGTCGTGCTCGACACCAACGCGGTGCTGGATCTGTACCGGTTCACCGACGCCACCCGCGAGGCGTACTTCGCCGCCCTGAACCTGCTGGGTGAGCGGCTCTGGATCCCGAACCGGGTGGGCGAGGAGTTCTACGACAACCGCGCTCGCGTGATCGCGGAACGGCAAAGCGTCCGCGCCACGATCACCGCCCGCGCTGCGGCGCCGATCGAAGCGCTAATGAAGGTCGTCGCCGATACCGCGCGCAGCCACGGCGTCGACGGCCGCACCGCGGCCACTGCCGTACACGACGGCGTTCTCGAGGCGCTGGACCCGATCGTGTGCGAGATCGAGGGAACGGTGGGCGCCGCGGCGATCGCGCCGGGCACCCACCCGGATGACGACCCGATTCTGGCTCGGATCTGCGCACTGTTCGACGCCAAGACCGGCGCGCCCTTCACCGACAAGGACGCCGCGAAGGCCCACCAAGAGCACAGCATTCGATGGGCAGGCCATATCCCGCCGGGCTACCGCGACAAAAAGCCCGGCGACCGCGCCGCCGGGGATTACCTGCTGTGGAAGCAGACGATCAACGAAGCCCGGGACCGGAATCTGCCGGTGCTGCTGATCACCAACGAAACCAAAGAGGACTGGGTCTTCATCGACGACGGCTACGTCATGCCCCGCGTGGAACTGGTCCGGGAGATGAAGACGCTCGCCGGATGCGCCTTCCACCTGATCGATCCCCCGACCTTCCTCGCCTTGGCGAAAGCGCACCTGGCGGCCGAGGTCAGCGATGCCGCCGTCGACGAAGCGGGCCGTGTCGGCAAGGCCGCAGCGCCGTCGCCGCCGGACGCGACGGTCGAGCGCGCCGTCGCGGCGCTCCCTACCGGCGTCGACGTCGCGTGGGGCCTGTCTGCGCTCGCCGGAATCGACAACCGAACGATATTCGGCGGGATGGACACAACCTCGTTCTTCACGCAGGCAGTCAAGGGAATCGATACGGGCGCGTTCTTGGGCAAGGCGTTCTCCGGTGTCGATACAGGCCCGTCGCTGCTCACCGGCCTCTCCGATATCGCTACGACCGAAGCCATCCGGCAGTCCTTTGCCGGGTTCAGCGTTCCCCCGGACTCCTACGAGCGCCTCGAGATCGCGCCGCATCCTGTCCAAATGCCGAGCCCTGGCGACGCCACGCCGGCGAAGCCGAAGAAGAAGGCCGCTGCCCCGGCAGCGGCACCCGACCGCGCCCCGGCCAGGAAGAACGCCACGAAGAAGAAGCCGAGACCGAAGGGCGAGAACACCCGCTGAGCTTCGGGCCCGGGACTCGAAGTCCCGGCCGCGGGGTCACAGGCCGGTGTCGATCTCCCCGCTGCGCCGTTGTGCGCGCCGGTCGTAGCGCAGGAGCGAGGACAGGGTCTTGTGGCCGGTCAAGGCCATGATGTCCTCGAACGGGACCTTCTTCGCGCGCAGGTCTCCGACGAGGCCGGCGCGGGCGCTGTGCCCGGTGATGTCGTCGAATCCTGCGGCGGCGGCACGCTTTTCCATGACGGAGCCGACGGACTGTCCGGCCAGGCCGCGATCGGGGTCGGGTAGCCCGGTGTGGTCCAGCGGACGCAGCACGGGGGCCTTCGGGTTGCCGCGGATCCAGTCCCCCTCACAGCAGTGGACGTGCGGGTCGGTCTCGGTCGCGAGCAGCTTCTGCACCGCGGACGAGGCCGCGCTGGTGACCGCCCGCGAACCGGCGCCATGGGTGCGGGCGCGAGCCACGGCACGGTCGCTGGCCTCGACCACGGCCAGCCAGCGCGCCAGCGCGCACCACAGGCACACCAGCGGATCGCCGGTGCCGCGCGGGCGGTAGACGTACTCGATGCTGCCGCGATGGGTTTTGCCGCCGCGCAACCGGATCGACAGCAGCGGTGAGTGGTCGGGGTCGTCGTCGACCACGGTCAGGTCCTCGACGGTCAGCTTGGCGATCTCGCTGCGCCGTCGGCCGCCACCGGCGTAGAGCGCCACCATCACCGCGATGTCGCGGCGTGCGGCGACCTGCTGTTTCCAGGTCTCGGCGGATTCGTGCGCGGTGAGTGCCATGCTCCGGATCATCTCGGCGGTCGCCTCGGTGGCCCGCTTCTCCTCGATTCCGGCCTCGGATTCGGAATCCCGGACACCGGCCATCACTTCCCTGACCGAGGCGTCGGCGGTCGGGTCCGGCCACCCGAGGGTGAGGTGGCGGTGCGCGATCGCGGCTCGCCACACTCCGAGGGTGTTCGCCACGGTCCCCGCGTCGGCCGCCTCGGCGAGGTAGCGCAGCACGGTCACCGGCTCGGCGGGCGAGGCGTTGTAACTATTTGCGGCGCACCAGTTTTCGAACCGATGCCACGCCGTGTTGTAGGCGCGCAGGGTGTTGTCCGCACGAGCGGCCGCGCGGTACTTGGCGACCAGGGCGTCTTGGGCGGCGGCGGTGGCGGTCGATTCGGTGGCCAGGTGCAGGTGCGGCTCGGGGGCCGGGCTCGCCGGCGGGGACGCGGGGCTGGTCACCGGCGCGGCCCGGTGGCCAGTCGCGCGGCGCGGTCGGCGTCGGCCGGGATGGGCGACGGATCGGCGGGGCGGCGCACGGTTACTCGGCTCCCCGTCCGGCCAGCAGGGCCGCGATGGCCTCGTCGTCGGCACGTTTGCGCGCGGAATAGGCAGGGCTGTCGGTGATCTGGACGTCCTCGCCGATGTCCATCGCCTCGGCGACGGCGGTCAGGACCGCGCGGGCGTGCTGGTGACCGAGTCCGGACAGACTCTCGCGCAGGTCGACCGGGATTCCGCAGGCGATGCTCACCGCCAGTCGCAGCAACCGCAGCTGCGTGCCGCCCATCGCGCTCAGTCCGGTGTCGGCGCCGAGGGCGCGCCAGTTCACCCACAACGCCGCCTGATCGCCGGTGGTGTCGAGGTCGAGGTGAGCGCGGATGTCGCGGCGGTCGAGCAGGCCGGCGAAGTCGAGCAGACCGATCGCGGCGCGGTGGTAGCGGTTGTCGGCGAGGTCGAGCCGGCGGCGCAGTTCGTCGGTGGGCATGGACGCGATGTCGGTCATCTGCGGAGTTCTCCTGGTGGTGGACGGGTTACGCGGCCGGCGATGGCACCGGCCGCGAGGAAACAGGGCACCGGCGATGGCGCTACGGGCTCCCGAGGTGTTTCGTGGACAGCTCCGAGGCCGTCATCGCTGCTGCTGCCCCGCCTCGGCCACGTCAGCGGCCAGGGCCTCGCGTACCCGGCTCAGCCGGGCGATCTCTGCGTCGAGTTCGCCCAGCCCGCGCCGGGCGCTCGCGGCGCGCTCGGCGGGCGTGGGTGCGCCCTCGCCGTCGGCGGCGGCCCAGACACGTAGGGCGGTCACGGTCGCGGAGATCGACAGGGAACTCGCGAGCAGGCCGTCGATCACCGTGTCGCGGTCGCGCCCCGCGGCCGGAGGCCGATCAGGGCGGCGTCCGAAGCCGTTGACCGGGCGCCGATCCGGGTCCGGCCTGCCGGTGGCGGTCCGGTCGGTCATCGGCTACTCCCCCGCCCTGGCGCCGGGACGCTGCGCGGCCAGGGTTTGGCCAGGCGCTCCGGATCCGGGAATTCGTTCTGGAACATCGTGTACTCCGCGAACGGGTCGTCGGCTCGGTCGGTCATCGGTGCATCCCCTCGGTGCCCCCCACCGCCGTGCCGTCACGTGACGGCCGATCCCGGAGGTGCTGTTGTCCTGTGCTGCGGCGAATCCTCCCGGCTCCGGCCGCCGCGGCGGCCCGACCAGGGTTCTCCGCGTGAGCGTAACCGAAAAACCGTGTGCCACCGGGGAAAACATGCCGAGGGGTCACGATAACTGTCATTATCGGGCATCAATCTATTAGCAGGTCTCACAATGGGCGTCGGTAGCGGAGGCCGTCGACGCGTTATCTACTATGATGGGAGCATCGTCCTCGGGGATCGACTGCGGATCGGCGGTAAGGCAGCCTCGTATGCATCTCGGACGCTCCTCGTTGCGTAGCAGCATCGCAACCCTTCCTACCGAACGATCAGTTTCTCTGTTAACCAACTCATTCGGCGCCGTACTCGCTTCTCTAGGGGCCACATGCGCGGGGAGTGACAGGCCTGCGGGGAGGGTCGGAGAACAATCCGTCGCTAGGCATCGGGCCCAGTCCTGTTCGTCGTCCCGCCGAGGCATCGGGTGCCGATCGTGATCGGAAGGTGTGACCCGCTCTCGGGTGGGGGCCTGCCCCTGCCACGAAACCTATCCGCGGCCCGTAGTCGTACGCATATTCACCTCGCGGTCGCGGCGATTGACGATGGCGGTCGGCTCACCAACAGGTCCTGCCTCGCGTCGTTGAAATGGGCTACTGGGCAGAATTATTCATTCTCGATCGCCGCTCACCTCATCCGAGTATCGCCCGCCCAATCGGGTCGGTTCCGCATCGGCAAAACGGGGTTCCTGCGGCTACCGACCCACCTCCGGAGGATTGTCGGAATCAGCACCGGGGATCGCCTGTTGGTCATCGCGGATCACGATCAGGACTGCCTGGCCATCTACACAGCCGACACGCTCGCCCGCGCGCTCCAGCTTCTCGAATCGGCCCCGGAGAGCCCGCGGTGACCGGGCAGGATATCGAGGTCGCCCGAGTCCTGCTCGCTCGCCTCGGAATCAGCGCCGAGGACCTCCTGGGTCCGCGCACGGGTGAATCGAGACCTCCCACCTTCGGTGAGTACATCCCCAAGGTCCGGCGGACGGTCAAGGACGGCACCTTGCGCACGTACAGCTCGTACTGGCGCAGGATCGAAAATGCCTGGGCCGAACGAAAGATCACCGACCCCTCCGCGCTCGAGATCAGACAACTCGTCGAAGACACACGTAGGCAGGCGATCACACGACGCAACTCTCGGGGAGGCCGCTCCGCCGCCGAACATATGCTCGGTGCGCTGCGCTACCTGTATCGCTGTGCCGGCGCAGACGGCTATCTCCCGACCACAAACAATCCCGCCGACGGAGTCGAAAAGCCCCGACGGCTTCCGAACTCACGGAGGGCCCTGACAGACCTTCAACTCAAGGCGATCAACCACGTCACCACGACGACCGGCAACGACACCGAGCTCGATACTTTGATCAACCGACTCCACCTGGAAACCGCGTGCCGGCGAGGGGGTGCTTTGGCACTTCGACCAGATGATCTCGACGCCGAGCAGTGCCTGGTTCGCCTACGCGAGAAGGGCGAGACCATCCGCTGGCAGCCCGTTTCGCCCACGCTCATGCAGAATTTGCTCACCCACCGCGAGCGCGGCGCCGGACCGGACGATCAACTATTGCGGTACCGCAACGGCCGGGCCATCACCGGACGCCGATACGACTACATCTGGACACGCATCGGCCGACACCTACCGTGGGTCGCCACCCAGCAAGTCACCGCACACTGGCTGCGATACACCACCCTGACCTGGGTCGAACGCCACTTCGGATACGCGGTCGCCAGAGAGTTCGCGGGCCACACCGACACCGGCGGAAACATCGGCGCAACCTACACCTACGTCCGCGCCTCGCTGTACGAGGTCGCCGAAGCGTTATCGGTACTGACAGGTGAGCCACACCCGCTTTCACACGCAGCACTGCCGCAACGGGGTCCGCAACCAGCGCCCCTCCGAACGGAATGAACAGCTGGCACACTGCAGCGAACAGTTTTGCGTCCCCGCGGCATGTCGTCACCTGGGCGGCCGGTCGACGGTGCTCATTCCCGATCGACCTCCCACTCGTCGATCACGACCTCGGTACCCCGCTCGTGGGGCGGGAAGCTCTGGTAAACAGGAGATTTCGCAACCCACAAGCGGTTCAAGGCAGCCAGCGGCTCTGAGCGCGAAATCTGACACGACTTCGGCGCGTGTTGCAGCCGGGACGAGCGCGAATTTCGACACCAGCGACGGCCGCCGCTTCGCGGGGAGCGCTCGCCGGGTGTCGCCCGGGTGTCGCCGCAAGCGGGGCTCATCCCCGCTGCGCGGTGAGCGCATTTCGCTCACTGTGACCGATGGCACCGCGACGGTCTCATCCCCGCTGCGCGGGGAGCACACCGGATTTCGAACTCCACGCCTCCCAGCGCCGGGCTCATCCCCGCTGCGCGGGGAGCACTTCGCGCCCGCGACGACAGCGGCAGCAAGGTTCGGCTCATCCCCGACGCGCGGGGAGCACATCCGATGTGCTGGAAGCGGTAGTAGGCCTGGGGGCTCATCCCCGCTGCGCGAGGAGCACACCACCCGTGGTCCCTGGCGGGCGCTCCCGGAGGGCTCATCCCCGCTGCGCGGGGAGCACACGTGACGCCCGGCGAGCGCCGCAAGGCCGAGCGGCTCATCCCCGCTGCGCGGGGAGCACGTGATCACCATCGGCGAATTCGGGTAGCTCGCGGGCTCATCCCCGCTGCGCGGGGAGCACGAACGGTTTCCGCTGTGTCCTCCGCTGGAGTTGGGCTCATCCCCGCTGCGCGGGGAGCACCCGATCAGCGGGTTCGTCGCGGCGCTACCGGAGGGCTCATCCCCGCTGCGCGGGGAGCACTTGCTGGCGCTGCCGGTTCCGCTGGTGCCGCCGGGCTCATCCCCGCTGCGCGGGGAGCACCATACATCAGCGCCACGTTGTCCTCGGCTTGCGGGCTCATCCCCGCTGCGCGGGGAGCACAGAACTGGCGTGCACGCTCGCCGCCGGTGAGGACGGCTCATCCCCGCTGCGCGGGGAGCACGTCCATCGACCAGCCCAGACGCCGGCCGGTGCGGGCTCATCCCCGCTGCGCGGGGAGCACGTTCATAGATTCTCGATTCCTTCCAATCTGCGGGGCTCATCCCCGCTGCGCGGGGAGCACCACTTCCCACATGGTCGCGTCGTCGTCGCCGAGGGCTCATCCCCGCTGCGCGGGGAGCACGATCTTCTCGTGCGGGTCGTCGTGGGTGAGCAGGGCTCATCCCCGCTGCGCGGGGAGCACCTGCCCGCCGACTACGCGCACCCGTGGACGCTGGGCTCATCCCCGCTGCGCGGGGAGCACTGAGCCTCTGATTCTGGGCCCGGCCCCCGCTGGGGCTCATCCCCGCTGCGCGGGGAGCACATTGATCCATTAGCTCGCGCACCGTCGGCAGTCGGCTCATCCCCGCTGCGCGGGGAGCACATCTGCCAGCCCTCGTATCAGAACCAGATCCAGGGCTCATCCCCGCTGCGCGGGGAGCACATCCATGTCCGGTGCCTCTCCTGTCGTCGTTTGGGCTCATCCCCGCTGCGCGGGGAGCACGTCACCGACGGCAGCGACATAGGCCGCGATTGCGGCTCATCCCCGCTGCGCGGGGAGCACATCGAGGAGGTTCGGAACAAGGAGTACGACCGGGGCTCATCCCCGCTGCGCGGGGAGCACGACCTCTCCAGCGCGGCCGCGGGCGAGGCCCTGGGCTCATCCCCGCTGCGCGGGGAGCACCATGGTGCCGCCCTGGAGGGCGTTCGGGGCGCGGGCTCATCCCCGCTGCGCGGGGAGCACGCCTGATCGCCCGGTTGGACAGCCACCGGGAAGGGCTCATCCCCGCTGCGCGGGGAGCACGCGTACAGCTTGATCTGGAATTTCGTCGAGTGGGGCTCATCCCCGCTGCGCGGGGAGCACCCGGGTGTCGACACCGACTACGGCACCCGCCAGGGCTCATCCCCGCTGCGCGGGGAGCACTTGCCGCCGGTGATGCGCAGCCAGTTGGCGTTGGGCTCATCCCCGCTGCGCGGGGAGCACTCGGTCTCGGACTTGTTCCAGCCGTCCTGGAACGGCTCATCCCCGCTGCGCGGGGAGCACATCAACGCCCCCGACCTCACGAGGTCGGGGGCGGGCTCATCCCCGCTGCGCGGGGAGCACCGCGGCGCGCGCGTCGATCGCGCGGTTCACCTTGGCTCATCCCCGCTGCGCGGGGAGCACCCCATTTCGGCGGGCATGCTCATGCCGGGCAGGGCTCATCCCCGCTGCGCGGGGAGCACATCCCGGCGTCGGTCGGGTCGGCGATGCTGAAGGGCTCATCCCCGCTGCGCGGGGAGCACCTGGGATCGCCGATTCTGGCGCTGCGCAGCCGGGGCTCATCCCCGCTGCGCGGGGAGCACATGGCGTGGGAGCAGGTGCCCGGCCGCACCAAGGGCTCATCCCCGCTGCGCGGGGAGCACCTCGACCGCGTGCTGCTCCGGGCCGTGCAGGCGGGCTCATCCCCGCTGCGCGGGGAGCACCCGCTACGAGATCGACCGTCGCGGACGGGCGTGGGCTCATCCCCGCTGCGCGGGGAGCACACTTCGTGACCAGCAGGTTTACAACCCTGGGAAGCGTTTTTCATTCACTTTCGGTCGGGCCCCTGCTTTCGCGAGTACGTGACGCCTTGCGGTAACGGCTTGCCTTGCTCCACCCCGACCGCGGCCGGCCCGGCTTCTGGTCGCCGGTGTGTCGTCGACGCATCAAATAGACACCGTCCACATCGACCGGCTCCCACTCGTGGCGATGAACCTTGAAGGCAAGCCGCTGCTCGCTTCGCGTTTTATAGATCATGATCGCGCGACCGTCCTTACTCAATTCCACAACCCGCGCCCACGCCAGATCCCGTACCCGCGCACTGACAACTCCCACAAAAACACCGGGACTCACTTCGAGAAACCAGCGCGTCAGGTGCCCCCGCAACCCCACCGGGCACACGGTCAGGACGAGGACTACCACGGCACCTCCTCCTCGTCCTCACAATAGGAAGTTCCCGCAGCCACAACACCTTTGCGGTCCCAGAGTTCAACGACGTCACCGTCCCACTGCTGAGCTTGCTCAGGCTCACCAGGCAACAGCAGCGAATGGATGTCACGGCAACATCGAGAGAGAAGCTCGCCCTCGTGGATCGCATCCCGCACCGCACGACGGGTAGCGGCCGGTATGTCATCACCTCCTTCGGCGGCAACGGTGAATGCGATCGGAATCGCGAATTCAGCTTTGTACAGATCAGCCACGTCGAACACGAACGACCGCTCGCGGCCGGTGTGCACGATCCCCAGACCCGGCGAGCAGCCCAGAGCGACGATCACCGCGTGCGCGACCCCATAGAGACAGGTGGTCGCCGCGGAGAGCGCTTGATTGATCGGATCCCCGCCCGTGAAATCGAGCGGGTCGTAGGCACGGCGCTTCCACTCGATACCTACGCGAGCGGCATGCTCGCGGTAGAGACGACGAACGCGCGCTCCTTCCCTGCCGCGCAGCTGCTGCATCGTCAGCGGACCGATGTCCTCGTCGGGGAAACGCATCTGATACATCGCATGGGCAATCCGGAGACGTTCGGCCTGGTTCGACACCGCCAGTGCCTGAGCCTCGAGCAGGCGCGAAGTCCGCGCCAGCGAGCGACCGTGTGCGTAATAGCGGACGCCGCGCTCCCCCACCCACACTGCGGTCGAACCGCTTTCGGCCTGCAGCATCATCGCCTGATGGGTCACACGAGTTCCCGCCCCAATATCAACGCACCCAACGTGGCGGCTGGAATGTGTACCACTCCGCGTTCGTCGGTTGCGGTGATCGCGTTCGAATCGCGATGGATCACCGCTCGTTCGAGGTAGAGAAACGACAACCGGTCCTGCGCGCGCACCAACTCGCCGATGCGGACCGGCCGCACGCCGGGAATTTCGGTCATCGCGATGGAGCCAAGGTCAGCAAACCACACCCGTACCCTTTGGCGCGCCCGATGCCCTGGACCATCGCTGTTCGTAGAAGCGCGGGATCTGCGACGACCAGTGTCCCCTCGTAGGAGGCGACCGAAAGCGTGACGGTCCTACGCTGGCGGGGCTTTCCTCCGGCCTCCGTGCCGACCTTCTTGCCGAACTGCACCGTTTCGCGGGCGACGACCGCCACGTCGCCTTGTCGATCGCCCGCGGGTCCACAGCTATCGAACTCGAAACCCAGGCGGTCGGCCTTGTTGCGCAGCCAGTCCAGTTGCCCATCGGCGTTCAGCCCTATCCGTTTGCCGCGCACCATGTTTCCCTCTGCATCTTTGATGTTGGTTGTATAGACGGGGTTGGCGGTGAGCCGGAAATGCCAGCGTTGCCCGGCGGTGAGGCTGTCGAGGAGCTCGCCGTATTTGCGAGTGGACCATGCCGTGGTGGTCGGCCACCCGCATTGTTCGACGATGTGAGTGAAGTCGGGTTCGACCGGGCTGACCACATACAGATTGAGTTCATGGCCGGAGTGGTCGAGTCGCCACAGGACCCGCGCAGCGGCGCTGTTGCGCTCCAACGCTTCTGGCGGGAATGACGACATCACCGCGGCATGGATGGCGTGGCGGGAGCTCAGGAATTTCTGCGTTCCGCGGCGAGCCGGATTCAGCGGGATCCTGGACAGGAACATCAGGCGCCTCCCAAGGCGGCAAAGGGGTCATGGGTATCGAGGCGTCCGTCGGGGTTCTCGACTGTGGTGCGGTCGGCGATCACGGTGCGCCAGCCGTACTCGCGACGAACCGGGTTGAAATCGATCGGGACGTCCTGCACCTGTTCCGCGAAAGGTTCGGGCTGGTCGCCGGGGATTTGATCGCGGTAGATCGGCAAGTACACCCGGCCAGGTTGGCGGCGTCGATACCAGCTCGATGCCTGCCACGCGGTATCTGCCAGGGCAGTCGCCAAGTCGGTTTCCACGATCTGTCCCAGAACCAGCGATTCGGTGACCGGGCACGAACGGCGCCCCAGATACAGCGGGAACTCCGGTCGGCTCAACGCTGTCGCGATGCCTTCCAACATGTTCCGCTCCCCGGCCACGGCCGCGACGAACACGGCGTCGGCCAGGTAGTAGCGCTCGGAGAGCGGAAACGACTTCTTCTTGTCGAGGCTGAGCGCGACTTGGAAGTCCCGGACCAGGGTGCCCTGCTGGTCGATGCGGACGCCGAACGCCAGACCGGTCAAGGCTTCCTCGATCTGGGCGGTCCGTCGTTGGCCTCGAGCGGCGGCGATCAGCCCCAGAACTCCGCTTTTGGAGGGGTACTGCTGGGTGTCTCGGCGGGCGTAGCGGCTGGCTACACCCCAGGACTGCAACGGAGCCGCCAGCCTCAGCAACAACACGCTCACCGCAGCGCCTTCAGCGCGGTCTCGACGACGGCGGTGATCTTTTCGACCGCGCTGCTCAACGATTCGGGCTCGCCCAGTTCTTCGAGATGTCCTTCCCCGTCGCCGGTCGTGACGACGAAGTTCACTGTCTTGCCGTTGCCGAAGGATTTCTCCAGGGCCTGATAGCGGGTGACCAGGGCTTTGGCCGCGTTGGCAGCGCGGGCGGCTCCGACCGCGTTGATCGGGTCCTCGAAGGCGTTGACCAAACTCACCGGCTGGTCGGTGCGCACGCTGATCAGGACCACATCGGGGAGGGTCCGGTTGGCGAAGGTGTTCTGTTTGCCGGTCGGCATGCTCGTGACGAACGCGGAGACGAACGTCGACGTCGCTGCGATGGTGGCTTTGTCGTCGCCGAGGTTCTCGCGCAGCATCGCCACGTTGAGCGTCGCGTAGCGGTAGAGGGTGGAGGAGTTGAACTCCACCAAACCGATCATGTCCGCGCCGGCGGTGTCGTGTGGTTTGCGGTCATCGACTGCGGTGAAATAGTCGAATTCACTGGTGACGGCGTGCACGCTGATGGCGTGGGCGACCTGGGCGGCGGCGTCGACGTTGAGATCGGAGGCATCGGCGACCATCCGACCGAACAACGCCACGTCGATGCTGTTTGCGCCGTGGCCCGCCGCGCGAGCGGCGTTCTTGTCGACCGGTTTCCCGGTCCGGATCGCTTCCACGGCCAGATCCGCCAACCGTTGGATCTGTGAAGCGCTCAAGAACAACAGGTATTTCGACCGTGCGGCTTGGTCGCCGGCTTCCTCGGTGTCGGTGTCGTCCTTCTTTCGGGCCTTCGGCTTGTCGAGCTTGATCCCGGCCGCGCTCAGCACCTGTTCTGCGGCTTGCCCCCGGGCCTCGGCGTCGGAGACCTCGTCGCCAATGCGCTCGACGATCAACTCGACGACGCGTTTGGTACGGACCCCCAGAGTAGCTGGATCCAGAGTTTCCTTGAATGCCTCCCGGGTGGCGCGCTTCCATGCCTGGCTCGAGACCCGGGCGCGCGGGACTCCTCCGTAGACAGCGCTTTTCGGGCTGCCGTTGTCGTCGCGGTTGAGGTTGCTGGGCGGAACGGTCTGCAGGACATGCACGTCGATGAACATCCGGGTCACTGATCTTCTCCTGTCGTATCGAGCAGCGTGTCGCTGCCCGCGGCTTCGTCGGTGATGGCTTGGTCGGTGGCGGGTTGGTTGGTAGCCGGTTTGTGGTGGTAGTCGCGGGCCCAGCTCAGTTGCACCCAGTCCGGGTGAGGTCCCTGCAGTCGGCGCAGATCACGAGCCAGGCGTCCGTAGTCCAAAGGGATGGAGTGGGTGCGGAGTTGGCCGATCAGCGAGCGCAGATGCACCAGCCGCGCCTGGTGCTGGGTCGCGGCGTTCAGGGCGTGAAAGCGCGTCAGGATAGCTTCGGCCGAGGACGCCTTCTCCCCGAGTTGGCGTATGGCCGCCCCGAATCCTGCTCCGGATCGGTGCATGCGTTCGGTTTTCTTGGCTTGCTGGTGCCAGGCGAACAGGACGATCGCGTCGTGGGCGGCACGTTCCCATGCTGTGGGCAGGCCCTCGCGGTGCTCGCCGAACCGGTCGGCGGGATCTGCCAAGCTGTCGGGTAGGTCGGCCAGAACATAGGCCCATGTCTCGGCTCTGGTGCCCGTTGCGGTGACCGCGCGGCGTAGTTTCGCGAGTGCGGCGACCGGGGCGGCCTTGTTGTCGAGGTAGCCCTGTTGCAGGATCCGAACCTGTTGTGCCACAAATTGTTCGAGTTCGGCGTCTTTGACGCGCTCAGGGGTGATCGGTGCGGTCACGATACGGTGACCTCCTTTTCGCTGGGATAGGCGGCAGGCAGGGCAAGGCGCAAGCGGCGCGTGAAGAGATTGATGGCCGCACCCGAATCCAGTTGTCTGTCATCGACTTTGCGCCCTCGCCGTGCGGGATTTCCGGCCATGGTGATCAGTTCGTAGCCGATCGGTTCGATGAAAGCGCGGACAATCACCTGCCACTGTTCGAGGCTGATCTCGAGGTCGCATCCGGGTTCCAGGGCGGCGAGCCAACGCCGATATGGGGCCTCCAGGGCGAAATAGCCGCGCCCGCCGGTTCTGGACCTTGCGCCGGTGGTTTCGCCGCCGGCGGCGGTGGCCAGGTTCGCGGCGAGTCCGGTCAGGGCGGCGACCGCGTTCTCCGCGATCGTCACCGCTTCGAGCGCGCAAACCCGCAATGCGGGATCAGATGCCAGCAGCGCGGCATGGAAGCCGAGGGTGTCGTCGATGCACTGTCCGACCACGGACTGATTGTTGACGTAATCCATGCCTGTGGCGTGCAATCGGATCGGGTATCCCGGATCCAGCTCGTCCTCCTCGATGAGGTGGTGGAGCCACTCGATCACCCCGGGGCTTATCGCGCGGCCTGTGACATCGGTGCGGTCGGCGACTCGGCCGAGCATCGAGGCCAGTCCTCGCCACAAGGCCCGGTTCGGGTCGTGGGTCAGGGGATAGTGGCGCGGCTGTCCGGGTTTGGATTGGTTCTTGCTATAGCGCCACGCGGTCATCGGTTCGATCAGATGCCGGTTGAACGGTTCGAGCGGATCCCCGTTGCACAGCACGACAGCGACGACGCCTGCTCTGTCACCGACCAGCCGCACCCGGCGGCTCTGCCAGGTGTAGAGGTCGACCGGGCCGGTGGGTACTGGGTCTGCACGAACGCCGGGACCATCTACCGCACGTTCCCAGGCAGGTAGATCCTGCGGCGAGTAGCGCTGGCCGTTGATATCGAGCAGAACCAGGTTCAGCAACAATGTCTCGCGCAGAGTCTGCCCCTCCACATAGATCCCACCGAGCCCACCGGCCCAGGACACTCCGATCGGATATCCCTTGTTGTTCTTGACCCGATCGTCGTCTACCGCACCGGTTTTGATGCCTGACGGGTCGAAGGCTTGGACGTGTACCAGCCATCGGGCAGCCTCGGCGGCATCGATTCGATCCAGCGAAGATCCCGCGCGGGTGGTGAAGTATTTCTCGCCGTTGGGTATATCGGCGATGATCTTGTCCAGCGGCTTGGTCTCGTTGTTCGCCGACCGCAGACCGGGGACCTGGAAGAACGGCTGCACCGGGTCGAAGAGCTGGAACCGGGCTCGGTGGTCGCTCAGATATTGCTCGATCTCGGCCAACGGCCAATTCTCTGCCCGCCATAGCTGAGCCCATACGCCGGTCGCGGTGCCGGTTCGCCGCGCCACCGAGCGAGTCAAGATGGCTAGGAGCAATCGCAGAATCGCGAAGGACTGCGTCGGCAGTTCTCCGGCCAGGGCCCTGAGTTCGGCTGCCCGGCCGAACACCTCACGAATCGACAGTTCTTGAGGACACCCTTGAACATCGGTGAGCTGGATCCAAGGGTCCTCCAGCAAATCGAAACCATCGGGTGGCCGTTCGACCACAGATCTTTCCACTTCTCCTCTATCCCTTCATCATCGACCAGCCGCGCTTCGTGAACATGCCGAAACCTTCGTACCCCGAGCGCATTGCGAGACTACGTCGCCCTACCGACAAAAACCGGAAGTTCCGATCCAAGGGGTACGAATTCGCCGAGGCAGCAGCATTTGACTGCTGTCGACGTGGACTCAGATCTCGACGGCCGTCATTCACCTACCAAATGTTCGCTTCCACATTCGGATCAAAGATGGCGACTGGTCGGCACTTTGATGACCTCAACAACCTGTGGACCAGGCGTGATCCGACCCGAAATTTGTTCAGCCCCGAGCGTTGACACGGCTGCCACCGTGCACATAAAGTTTCCCCGCACGGGTCAGTTGATCTGAACACGATCGACATTCTCGATAACGGGACTGAGCCAGCTCGCGGCTGAACACTCCGTGATGCCTTGATATTTCCCCGCGCCGCGGGGCTGCACGGCTGGAATACACCTGAGCATCTGACGCATTGAAACTGTCGGCCTGGCACCTCGCTTACACAGAAATTACGACACACGGGAAGGCCGTAATGCACGGTTGTAGAGCGTGTTACGAAAATTCGAACGCATCTAGCACAATTGCAGTGAGATTGATTCTCATCTTCACCATCTCAGCGACAGTTGTCGTAGCAGTGACATGCGCAGTCGGCACGGCGATCGGGCAAGCATGCTCGATGTTCGGTTCCGAACCGCGAGGAGCGATACTGGGATTAGCTTCGGGAAGCCTGACCGGGATCTACGTGGGAACACGGACGGCGCTGTGGCTGAACCGCTTGATCGAATAACCACGCAGCCCAGCGACGATGACCCGGGCTTCGTCGCCCTGCACTCGAAGACACCCGATTGGCTCGCGGCGGATCCACCGAGCACAGAGTCACGCGGGTCTGCGCGCGCGTTGGGCTCCCTTCCTTGATTCGACAGTCAACCCCAGCACTGTGTCGTACTGCAGAACCTGGTCGGCGACTTCGGCGGAATACTGCTCGTCGAGCTCGAGGACGAGTTCGCCTGCCAGCCAGTATGACTTCTGCCAGCCCGAATAGAAGTTGTCTTCGAGGGCGTCGATCACCTTCTTCATGCGACCGTATCGGGTCAGAGACGCCGGCAGCCGAATCGTGCAGCCTGCCAGCACTTTCGCAAGTCTCGCGGACGGTTCGGTAGCGGTCGGAATCGGTCGTCCGCCGAAGTCGGGAATCTCGGGCAACACGTGGATCTGCTCTCCGATGCGCTGTACCACGATCGCCTCGATCGTGTCCTCGGCATCGCGGACCTGTGCTTGTCCGCCGACGGTGTCGATGTCGTCCGGTGGGCTGGCGGCCAACCAACCGCGCAAGGTGCCGATCTCACTGATCGGTGACGCCAGCAGGTATGCCTGCGCCCGATCCCGCTGGTCGTGCAAAAATTGCCGCCACCGCTGTTCGGCAGCGCCGAAAGCATCCGACCACGCCGCCGGTACGTCCACGACCTCGGCATAGGCACCTTCGACCAGGCCCGGGATGTCAGCGGGCACATTCACCACTGTTTCCGAAGTCGAGAACAGCACCGCCGCCGCCCGAAGCAGCCTCGATTCCCCATACACCGCAACAGATCCTGACACCGGGACTGGCGGAGCTGCCCGCCAATCCATGCCGCGAACCAGACAGCGCGGCCGTGACAGCCTGTCCGGCCTCACCGCCCGCGCGTGGCGATGCAAGCGGCCGATGCGCTGCAACAGCAGGTCGACCGGTGCCAGATCGCTGATCAGCAGATCGAGGTCGATATCGAGAGTCTGCTCGATGACCTGCGTGCCGACCAGCACGAATCTGCACACAGGTCGCGGATCCCGGGCATCAGCCGGCGGGCCCAGCAGGGCACGCAGACGCTGCTCCAACTCCGAGCGATGAGCGGCCAGGAAACGGGAATGCACCAGCAATATATCGTCAGGTTCGACAACCTGAGCAGCGAGGAGCGCTGAGAACGTTTCCTGGGCTCGCCCGACGGTGTTGCAGACGATGCCAGCGACCCCGCCATCGGCGAGCTCTGTACGCACCGTCTCGACCAACGTCGCAAGATCGTCGCTGATCTGGATGATCTGGACCGCGAGGGAGCGGCCCGACGCCTCGATCACAGGGTTCGCCTCGACGGGCGGCCATACCGTGACGCACGGATACCCGCCACCGGCCTCCAGAGGGTCGGCGAGTCCGCCGCCGAGGCGACCACGCTGATACGCCGAAAGCAACGAATCACGCTGCGCAGGAGGCAGAGTCGCCGAAAGCAGCAGCACCGGAATCCTGTAGGCACCCAGCCATTCCAGACACCGGCACAGATACGTCGACATGTACATGTCCGCGGCATGCACCTCATCGATCACGACGACCTTGTTCGCCAAGGCCAAGTGCCGCAGCATCACGTGCCGCGACTTCAGCGCGGCGCGCAAGATCTGATCGATCGTTCCCACCACGATATTGGCCAGCGGGCCCTTCTTCCCGACCAACCACGAATGCGCGGCGATCGCACTGTCGCCACAATCGAGACCGATACCGGCGAAACCGCGGCGCTTCAACTCCGCGAAGTCCGGATTCAACGCAGCCTTACCGTGAGCGAGGAACATGCTTCCGGGCGTATCGGGCAGCCTCTGTACCCAGCGATTCACGCGGGCGAACATCGCATCCGAGGTCGCCATCGTCGGCAGAGCCATGAACACCCCACCCAATTCGAAACGGCGCACCAAGATCTCGGCCGCGGCCAGCGCCGCCTCGGTCTTTCCCTCCCCCATGGGTGCCTCGACGATCATCAGCCCGGCCTCGGGCATCCGCGCGGCCAAGTCCATGCACGCGACTTGCAGCGGCCGTATTCGAGCGCCGGCGGGCAGTTCGAAGCGCGACTGAAACAACTCCGCCTCGGGTTGAGGCCGAGGAGCCCACGGCGCCGGCAGACCCAACTGCTCCCATACCGCGGCGGCGGCCGGTTCCGAGTCACGGGCGCTGTCGAGGGCGAACAGATCTTGGTTGCTGGCAAGCCAATCCGAGACGATCACCGCCGCAGTCAAAAGAGCTTGCTGAGTCAGCGACAGTGACACCTGCTGCCACTGTCCCAAGCGCGGCTCGGCTCCTGTCACCGTGGTCATCTCAGCCAGCAATTCCTCCCGGCTTCGGGCCCATTGACCTGTCCCGAGCAGGGATGACAGATGCGGGGCGCGCGTAATTTCCTCCGGTGTAGGCGGGACACCGTGATGGCTACCGACCACGATCGAGTAGGTGGCCGCGACCTTTCGACGCCAACCCCGCAGCTGCAGAAAGCGGTCGAGTTCGATTTGACCGGCCAGCCCGTGCGGGAGCGAGCGCCGGTTCGCCGGTTCGTGCCGCCACGTCAATCCCTTGTCGTGCATCACTTCGGCCAGGGCACGCACCTGACAGGCGAAAGCCGGAGTCAACTTTCCGATGTCGTGAATGCCGGCGAGCCAGCACAACAGGATCCGGCCATCTGCATGCTCACCCGGTAACCCTGCGGCGATCGCGTCTTTGGTGTGTCGCGGCAACCAACGATCCCACACCAGGCTCGCGACCGCTGCTGAATCAGCAAGGTGCCGAACCAGAGACAGACTTCCACCATCTTTATCACTTTTAGCCCAAGCCGACAGAGTTGCATCCGACAGCATCCAAAACATCCTTCATAGTTAGCCAACAGCAACTGCACTACAGGGAACATACGAAGCCCCACCGACAAGTTCGCTACCTGCCGTGCGTGAGAGAGCTCATTCGGACAAGACGGTTCAACCTTCCTACAGAACACCCCTGGTAGGCCCCGGAGGAGGTATCGGAGGATCCCGCTGCTCATCCCCGCTGCGCGGGGAGCACGCTGAGCGCGGAACCAGCATGAACGCGCCCATGGGCTCATCCCCCGCTGCGCGGGGAGCACCTGCTCTTGATCGATGAACAGCAACCGGAGCCGGGCTCATCCCCGCTGCGCGGGGAGCACGGGGTTGCGCATCGCGCCGGTGACCACGACCGGGGCTCATCCCCGCTGCGCGGGGAGCACGGTGTGACCGTGCGCGGTTCTGGAGCGGCTAGGGGCTCATCCCCGCTGCGCGGGGAGCACGCTCTGTCCGCCGTTTGGCGGATCTGTCCCACGGGCTCATCCCCGCTGCGCGGGGAGCACCACCTACCCCAAAGGTCCCAGAAGTAGCCGTAGGGCTCATCCCCGCTGCGCGGGGAGCACGGATCCGACAGCGCGCTCGGGTGGAGGCGGTCGGGCTCATCCCCGCTGCGCGGGGAGCACGTCGCCCTGGAGGTAGTAGACGTTGCGGACCTGGGCTCATCCCCGCTGCGCGGGGAGCACATCGAAGGACGAGACGCCTGCGCCCCGGGTGTGGCTCATCCCCGCTGCGCGGGGAGCACCTCATCACCACCGACGGCGCGAGGTTGTGGGAGAGCTCATCCCCGCTGCGCGGGGAGCACCTGTCGTCGTAGGCGGTCCAGCCGCCGAATTCGGGCTCATCCCCGCTGCGCGGGGAGCACGAGCCAGCGAATTCCCGAAGCTGTTTCGGAGAGGGCTCATCCCCGCTGCGCGGGGAGCACCTCTACAACAGCCGGTCTCGCACGCCGCCGCAGGGCTCATCCCCGCTGCGCGGGGAGCACATGCCGTCCCATACCCGGTCGATCGCGTTGCCGGGCTCATCCCCGCTGCGGGGGGCACCAGATCCCGAAGTACGTCGCCGGGCCGGTCGGGGGCTCATCCCCGCTGCGCGGGGAGCACTACGCCGGGACCGGCAGTACCTATTCACCGGAGGGCTCATCCCCGCTGCGCGGGGAGCACGAAGCTGATCCCGAGCGATTGCAGATGGTGCTCGGCTCATCCCCGCTGCGCGGGGAGCACAGGATCTGGACGCGGGTTCCATGGAGACGGTGTCGGCTCATCCCCGCTGCGCGGGGAGCACCCGGTGAGCACCTGCCCGCCGGCGTTATATCCGGGCTCATCCCCGCTGCGCGGGGAGCACAATGTTTTCGCTGGTACCGCCTACATTTCCCGGGGCTCATCCCCGCTGCGCGGGGAGCACACGGGTGCTCGTGCTCCCACAGATGCGTCACAGGGCTCATCCCCGCTGCGCGGGGAGCACGCGTCCAGCCAGCTGCCCAGGCGGTGGGCGATGGGCTCATCCCCGCTGCGCGGGGAGCACTCAGCTGCCGTTCTTCTCCGTGGACTCCAGCAGGGCTCATCCCCGCTGCGCGGGGAGCACGAGGCACGTCAGACTGGCGACACTGCCGAACGGGGCTCATCCCCGCTGCGCGGGGAGCACGAGGCACGTCAGACTGGCGACACTGCCGAACGGGGCTCATCCCCGCTGCGCGGGGAGCACCCTCTCGGCGGCGGCCGGGTCGTGACGAGCGAGGGCTCATCCCCGCTGCGCGGGGAGCACTTGCGGCGTGACTCGCTCGGCGGGTTCGCCGGGGGCTCATCCCCGCTGCGCGGGGAGCACCTGGTCGCCGAGGGTGGCCAGTTCTGGGCGGAGGGCTCATCCCCGCTGCGCGGGGAGCACCGACCGTGTGAACCGCGTGTCGTCCAGGGAGAGGGCTCATCCCCGCTGCGCGGGGAGCACCACCTGATCGAAGGAGAACACCGTCATGTCCAGGGCTCATCCCCGCTGCGCGGGGAGCACTCCGAATTCACCAAGGAGTAACTCATGTCCTCGGGCTCATCCCCGCTGCGCGGGGAGCACATTCGGCGACTATCTCGCCTATTTCGTGGGGCGGGCTCATCCCCGCTGCGCGGGGAGCACCCGGTGCTACTGGGGATCTCGTCGTGGATCTCGGGCTCATCCCCGCTGCGCGGGGAGCACATGTGCTCGAGCAGGTCGCCGGCCTCGATGGCGGGCTCATCCCCGCTGCGCGGGGAGCACACTAAATGACCTGCAGGTTCACAGCCGACATCGACCATTTTGATTCACTTCGATACGTTGAGCGAGTTCGACAATCAGGCCCTTCGCCGTTGCCGGAATTGTTCGAACGCGATCACCGTCCCGCCTTTAGATCCCTCGGAAGTTGCCATAGACGGGGAAGCCGAGCGCACCGGCGCCGCCCGCTGCCCAGCCAGAAAGTCCTCGAGAACGTCTTGAGGCCAAATCAGCTGATGAGAGGCCAGCATCGCCGCGGAGTTCGCCCCATAGCAGCGCTCGACCCAACGTGCCAGCAGACGTGGACGCTCAGCTTCACGGGCGTCCCACCCCGGCTCCGTCTTGCCCCAAGTGTGGCCGGTGTCAGGATTAACGCGCGTGTAGAGCTGTCGGCGCAGCATCTCATAACGCTGCACATCGATCAGCTCCGAAGCCGACAAATGACGGATCAACGCACCGATAGAAATACCCCACTTCAACTTCAACGGAACAAGATTCATCAAAGACGGCACCTTGGGCACTTCGCCGGCGATGCAGGCAGCGGGAGCAAGCAACTCGGAGGCGAAACGTGATGCTTCCAGCTCCTGATCCTCGGTAACCTCACCGCCACCAGCGTGCAGCACGAGATGCCCGATCTCGTGGGCCACAGTCCAGCGAGTCCGTTCCCAGGAGCCGCTGGCTCGCACCACTACCAGCGGCCGATCACCGTATTCGCCGACCCGTGTGGAGTACCCCAGGTGCTTTTCCGATAGGCCGGTGTCGTCATCGACGGGATCCCAGCTCAGCGCGCCGGTGGAGCGGCTGCGCCGCAACCGGGTGATGACCGGGACGCCGCACCGTTCGGTCTCGTAGGTCAGATAGGAAATCGGTGCATCAGGTGAGATACCCATCCGTTCACGCACCGTGCCGGCTGCGTAGGTGACCGGAGTCCCGTTGTCGAAGATCGGCAGTTTCACCGGCGGCAACGGCCAGCGCGAATCCAGGCTGTCGAGGAAGTCTCCGAGGGCAGCAGCGAACTGCGCGAGGTACTCCTTCTCGGTCGACGTAGTGGACCGCGGTGCCCGGAACAACAGGTCTGCTGCGTCGACCCGGGAGCCGGGCGCGGTGGTAAAGAACTGGGGCGGGAACCGCAATACCTCGGTCATGCGCAAAAACTCGTCGTCCCCCAGTGACGAGGTCACGGCCTTCTCCAAGCGCGTTTGGCGAGCACCCTTCCAACCCAGCTCGGCCATCACCGCCTTGCTGGTCATACGGCGCAACACCCGCGCCTGCCTCACCCGGCTCCCGTACACATCAACAGTCATCGCAGCTTCGATTCAACAAGATCGGGGGTCGCCCACCGACAGCGACCCGCCCAGCACACCCGCACCTACGCCGGATCGTTGCCGGTTTCCTCGGCACCATGATCGAACTCGTCGAAGTCGTCCATCACGGTCTGGTCCCCGGCATTCGGATCCGCCGGCGCCGTGAACGGTACCGGGGCGGGTAACGGAGCCGATGCGAGTAGACGAACTTTTTTCGAGTCATCGATCGCGACCACGGCGACCAGTTCCGCCGAACCCAGCTGCATTTCCGCCTCGTCGAGCTGCCACAACACGAACAAGTCGAACGGAAGCATGCGTGAGTCGCGCACGAACACCGGTTCTTCCAAGCCTTCATCGAGCGCCATTTGCCGCGCCTGAGCAGCGGCTTCCCGCAAACCCGTCGGCGGAGGCTGGACCTCACGGGTGCGTTTACCCAGTACGTAACTCGGATACTTGCGCACGCGAATCAGATGCCCGGCCTGGTCTTTGAGAACGACCGACATCCCGAGGCCCTCCGACATCGTCATCGTCGAACGCGCCATCGCGGGGCGAGTCCCATCCATATGAAGCAGGGTCTGGCGCACGGTAGTGCAGCGAGTCTGCCCACCCATGTCAGCAGGATTGGGGAAGCGGTCGGCCCACCTCGACGCGGACTCCGAGACCGCGTCACGCAGGTCGGCGTGCAGGCGGGCCAGCGCAGCGTCATGCTGGCTGACAAGTTCATCCACCAGCAGCTGCGACTGTAGGTTCATGAACGAAATATTTCACATGTTTAGCTACTGCGCAATGATTGTCGCCTGTCGGAACAGTTTGATGGGGAAGCTGCGCTGTGAAAGCTCCTCGCATTCGTTCGTTCCGGCCGCGTTCCGTCTATTTCCCCATTCCAATCGAGCCAGACACCTCCGACCCAGGCCCATCCCCGCTACGCGGGAAGCACTGGGCGGCGGCGAACAAGGTCGGTGTGCAGGGCTTATCTTCGCTAGTCGGGAGCACTCCTATCCGACGAGATGTCGACCGGGTCGTCAAGCTTCATCTCCGCTGCGCGAGAGCACCTGAGCACCGACCACCCGTTGCCGACCGCCCCGGGTGAATCCCCGCTGCGCGGGGAGGACTCGCACAGGTAGCCGTCACCTGGCAGCCACAGAGGCTCATCCCCGCTGGGGGGAGCACGTCCTGCTCCCTTCCGAGGGCGCGGTCGTGGTGGGCCCATTCCCGCTACGCGGGGAGCACTGCACCAGGTTGTGGACCTTGCGGCGCTTGCCGGGCTCATCCCCGCTGCGCGGTGAGCACGTCCGCAGCGTGCGGACAACGGTGTTGTAGGTGGGCTCATCCCCGCTGCGCGGGGAGCACCACAGACGTTTTCGTCACCAACTGGCCGTCCTCGGGCTCATCCCCGCTGCGCGGGGAGCACTGAGCACGTCACGCCCAACCCGACGCGTGTGCGGGCTCATCCCCGCTGCGCGGGGAGCACACCGCGGTACGCGGTCTGCTCGGCGAGACACAGGGCTCATCCCCGCTGCGCGGGGAGCACTCGGCAGCACTCGCATCGCGCAGCAGGACAGTGGGCTCATCCCCGCTGCGCGGGGAGCACGGCACGAACAGCCTGTGCCCGGGCGTGGCCGGGGGGGCTCATCCCCGCTGCGCGGGGAGCACTCGTCCTGTCCGCACGCCTTCAGGGGGCCGGCCGGGCTCATCCCCGCTGCGCGGCGAGCACGCCCCGTCGCATTTCACGCTCACCCAGCCGACGGGCTCATCCCCGCTGCGCGGCGAGCACCGCCGGAGCGCTGAAAGCGTTCCGGGGCGGCCAGGGCTCATCCCCGCTGCGCGACGAGCACACTAAATAACCAGCAGGTTCTCAAGCGAGTTAGCCCTTTTAGATTCACTTTTCATCGACCGTACCGGGCCAGCCGAGGAACTTCTCTTGTGCCTGCGGACGTAGGCCCGGCCTCGCGCGAATCAGTCGCAGCCCATGCTCGTAGAACTGCTTAACGGCACCAACTACCCCGCAGCAGCTAGCGCATTCGTCCGGGATCCGGTTCTATGGGAATGAAGGGATGACTTACGGATCGGCCTACGAGGCGAGGCCAGACAGTGAACCCTGAAGAAGCTTCCACATACCGCAGCTTGTTGCAGCTCCTGCAGAGCAGCCCCACGGTATCCGTCACCGACACCGCCCAACTCCTGGGCATCGGCAGATCCACCATCTATGCCGCGGTGAAGTCCGGGGAAGTGCCCGCAGTGCGGATCGGCAATCGCGTGCGCATTCCCTCCCGATGGGTCCGCGAAATCCTCCAACTGCAAGCAGATTACGAGGACAACCCAACCCAGTAGGCGCACGGGCCCGACGCTTGCTAGCAGCACGTGCCACGACGTCGTTTCTACCGACGATCTACAGAAACGCGGCCTTCCTAGGTACACCTCCAGCATTTCGGCGTCTCGGTGTTGTTTCGCTGCCTAGACCGTATGCCCAGCGCAGCCGAAGCTGTCGCACTCACTCTCCGCCAGATGTCGCAAACCCAACATCCGCTCGCTCCGGGGACTCCACCCCTGATCCGAATACGCTCCACAGTCGAACCAGGAGGTTTCAGGCTTGAACAACGCCGAGATTTCGAGAAAGTCGCGTCGAGCCGAACCGATCAACACCCATACCGCCAAGAACGGCAAGAAGTCGTACTGGTTTCAGATCGATGTCGGTGTGCGCTCGGACGGTCGGCGTGAACGCCAGCGGTTCACCTACGACACCCTCAAACAAGCGCGTGGTGAGTACCGGCGGATCAGCGTCGCCGTCGCTTCCGGAACATTTGTCGGCCGAGTCGATGCCACGGTGTCGGCGGCGTGCGACGACTGGCTGCGGTCCCGCCGCGACATCAGGAAGAACACCTTTCGGAACTACAGGGATTCGCTGAAGTACGTCAAGCGCGATCTCGGGGACCTGAAGCTCCAAGCTCTGCGGGAGAGCCACGTGGAGGAATGGGTCTCCATGATGCTGGAGTCGGGGTCGATGAAGGGTAGTCCGCTGGCGCCGGCCACGGTCCGGCTGGCACTGGTGATGCTGCAGCAGGTGACGCAGTACGCGGTCCGGCAAGGTCTTCTTTCCCGTGACCCGGCCGAATCCGTGAAAGCTCCACGCCAGCGGCCCACCAAACTCACCGCCGCGGATGTGTGGACGGTGCAGCAGGTGGAAATCTTCGCTGCGAGGGCGCGCGAGGATCGGTTCCACGCGCTGTTCCTCTTGTCCTGCTACGGACTCCGGCGCTCGGAAGTGTGTGGCCTGCGCTGGAGCGACGTGGATCTGACCCGAGCCACGATCAGTGTCGAGCAGAGCCATGTCGAAGTCGAGGGCAAGGAGCACGCGGTCGACGAGCCCAAGACCGAGCGTTCACGCCGGACACTGCCGCTACCGGCAGACGTCGCCGCTGCCCTGCAAGCCCTGAAGCTCCGGCAAAAGGCCGAAAGCCTTGCCCTCGGGCGACAGTGGGACGCGACCCGGCACCTGTGCTCGGACCAGAGCGGCCAGGCGGTGCTGCCCCGGACCTACACCGGATGGTTCCACCGCATTCGCCTCGCGGCGCAGCTGCCCCGCATCACGTTGCGGAACCTGCGGCACACGTCGGTCTCGATCATGCTGCATCTCGGTGTTCCGGCATCGACTGTCGCTGCCTGGCACGGGCACGAGGTGCGGATGACGACCGGTGTCTACAACCGCGTCTACGACGAGGGCCTCGCTGCCGCCGCGGCCGCGGTGTTCGGCGCGGTCGACCGGAGTGGGGGAAGTCGGTGCTCCGGCGCTTAGGCAAGCTCTTGGCAAGTTGGGCTCGGGCGAAAAGAAAGACCCGGTCGTGAGACCGGGTCTGACCTGCGGAAAACGGGTGGAGCTAAGGGGACTCGAACCCCTGACCCCCACACTGCCAGTGTGGTGCGCTACCAGCTGCGCCATAGCCCCTTGGTGGACGCTCCCGAGCTTCCCCGTTCGCGCTTGAATGAAGTTACACGACGTGGTGTGTGGAAACCAAATCGCCTAGATATGGGCTGGCGGGTGGGGTTTTGCGGGGGTACAGTCGAACACATGTTCGATACGAATCGGGTGGCTGACCTGGACTTCGGGGGCATGGGTGACGAAGAACTCATCGGGGCGCTGCGGGCGGTGCACGGGGTGGCGGCGGCCGCGCAGGCGGCCGAGGTGCGGGCGGTGCGGGAGTTGTATCGGCGGCATCGGGCGGGGAGTGCGCAGCCGGGGCCGGGTGGGGTGCGGGCCGGGGAGTTCGCGGCCGGGGAGGCGGCGGTGGCGCTGCAGTCCGATGAGGGGACTGCGGCGGCGCTGATCGATGTGGCGCTGGTGCTGGAGGAGTCGTTGCCGCGGACGCGGGCGGCGTTCGCGGCGGGGCGGATCGATCTGGCGAAGGTGCGCGTGATCGTGGACAGCACGCGCGGGTTGGGTGCGGAGTTGGTCGAGGTGCTGGAGCCGCGGCTGCTGGAGGCGGCGGGGCGGACCAATCCGGCGCGGTTGCGGCAGGCGGCGCGGCGGTGGGCGTTGCGGCTGGATCCGCAGGGGGCGCAGCGGCGGCGGGAGGAGCGGCAGGAGGAGCGCGACGTCCGGATCCGGGCCGTGCAGGACGGCATGGCGGTGTTCGACGGGCTGCTGCCCGCGCCGGGCGCGCAGACGGTGGCGATGCGGTTGCGGGAGATGAGTCTGCAAGTGTGCGCGCAGGATCCGCGGACGATGGCGCAGCGGCGCGCGGACGCGCTGGTGGCGCTGGCGGACGGGTCGGGCCAGCTGCGGTGCGGGTGCGGGCGGGCGGATCGGTGCCCGGCCCGGAGTCCGGTCGCGCCGCCGCGCCGGCCGCTGATCCAGATCGGGATTCCGGCGGATTCGCTGCTGGGGATGCAGGAGGCGCCGGCGTTTCTGGCGGGGTACGGGCCGATCGACGCGGCGCTGGCGCGGTTGCTCGCCGAGCACGCCCGGTTCGAGATGATCCCGGAGCGCATCGCGGCGAGCGCGCGTGAGGTTCGCGCGGTGGACGGGATGTGCCGGTTCCCGGGCTGCGTGCTGCCCGCGGCGGAATGCGAGGTGGACGGCAAGCCGGGGCGAGCGGCGTCTGCGGCGGAATGCGAGATGGACGGCAGACCGGGCCGAGCGGCGTCGGGGGCGGGGCTGATCGTGCTGTGCAGTCGGCACCATCGCTTGAAATCCTTGGCGGACATCAAGAAACAACCGTGGCGGATCGTGCACGAGGACGGCGACAGCCTGCGTTGGACGGCGCCGACGGGTGCGGCGCACACCACCGTGCGCGAGGGCGCGCGCTATCTGTTCCCGCACACCGATACCGACGCACCGGCCCCGATCACGCCGAGTTCGCCACCGGAGGCGCCGCGGTCACCCGTGGACCGTCCGACGCCCGAGGAACTGGCCTACCCCGTAGCGGGGCATTTCCCGCTGCACGGCCGGCTGCGCGGGATCGCCCCCGAGGACGACATTCCCGAGCAAAGTTAGAGCTCAGCCCGCGATTTCGGCGACCCAGTTCTGGTTGGTCAAATCCACCTTGTTCGTGCCGTCGAAAATCGAAGGGGTGGAAACCGTTCCGTCGTTCACCTGACGCAACGCCGCGGTGGCGGTGTCGGCGTGCGCCTTGGCCGCCTCGACCTTCGCGCCCGAGCGGACGCACTGCACCGCGTCGGCGGGCGCGCCGGCCGACGCGGCGAGGTCGGCCAGCTGCTGGTTGTCGAGATCCTTGTCGCCGCCCTCCGCGGGCTGATCGGTCACGAACAGCGCGTGCTGGAACTTGGCGTAGGCCGGTCCGGAACCGGCGGCCGCGACGCATTCGAAGGCGGCGATGGCGCGGGTGGAGTAGTCGCCGCTCTTGGACTGCTTGTTCAGGAAGTTGACGTAGTGGTAGCGGACGGCGAGTTTGCCCTCGTCCAGCTTCTGGGCCAGCTCCTGCCCGTACGCCTTCTCGATCTGGCCGCAGGCGGGGCACATCGGGTCCTCGTAGGCGTCGATCGTCTTCGGGGCGTCGGGGCGACCGAGCAGGACGACGCCGTCCGCGCCCAGCACCGACACGACGGCGGCGTCGCGCACCGAGCCGTAGCCGTCGTTGCGCGTGGCGAGCGGCTCGTCGCGGCTGGACCGCACCAGCAGGATGACGACCACGACCATGGCCAGCGCGAGCGCGCCGAGCACGTAGGTGGTGGTGTTCGACACGGGCCGCGGAGTGTACTTCGGACGCGATTCGCTCACCCTTGACACTCTGCCGCACCGGCCCGGCCCGCGTGCCGCCGGGCCGATCGGACACGCGGGTCAGCGCGCCGGGACCTCGAGTGGTTCGGGTTCGTCGAGCGCGCTGCCGGAGCGCCGCATCGGTTCCGGCACCAGCGCCCACACCACCGCGGCCGCGGCGAGCAGCGCACCGGTGGCGGTCAACGCCACCGCGTAGGAGGTGTATTCGGCCAGCGCGCCGACCGATACCGCGCCGAGCACGGTGCCCAGATCCGCCGACATCTGGAAGCCGGCCAGCACCGGCCCGCCGCGCGCCTTGGGGCCGATGATGTCGGCGAGGGCGGCCTGCTGGCTGGGAGTCAGCATGCCGGAACCGATTCCGGCGATCACTGAGGTGATCAGCAGCCAGGCCAGGTTCGGGGCGAAGCCGAGTCCGGCGGTGCCCAGCGCGCACACGGCCGCGCCGGCGATCAGGAACGGTTTGCGCCCGAAGCGATCCGAGCCGCGCCCGGCCAGGAACAGCACGGCCACATTGCCCGCCGCGAACGCCGTCAGCGCGACGCCCGCCATGCCACTGGGCAACTTCAGCACCTCGACGACCAGCAGCGGCACCAGCGCCATGCGCACGCCGAAGATGGCGGCGCCGTTGGCGAAGTTCGACCACAGCACCGCGCGGTACTCCGGACGGACCAGCGCCTGCCGGAACGACATCACCTGCAGCACGCCGTGCACCTCCGGCGCGGCCAGTGTCGAATTCCGCAGCGCCAGATAGACCGCGAGCGTCACCACCAGCAGCGCGGCCGCGTAGATGAGGAACGGGGCGCGCACGCCGAGCCCGGCCAGCGCGCCGCCCAGCAGCGGGCCGCTGATCGATCCGACCAGGAAGCTGGTCGACCAGACCCCGGAGACTCGGCCGCGCTCCTGCGGCGGCGACATCCGGATCACCAGGGCCAGCGCGGACACCGTGAACATGGTCGACCCGATACCGCCGACCGAGCGCAACACCAGCAGCTGCCAATAGGTCTGGGCCAGCGCGCTCGCACCGGTCGACACCGCGACGATGAGCAGCCCGCTGAGATAGACCCAGCGCTCCCCCAGCTTCTGCACCAGCCGCCCGCTGAACGGCGCGAACAGCAGCCGCATCAACGCGAAAGCGCTCACGATCGCGGACGCGGCCGCCACACCGACGCCGAAGCTGCGCGCGAACTGCGGCAGCACCGGCGCGACCAGGCCGAACCCGAGGGCGATGACGAACGATCCGCCGACCAGCACCCAGATCTCCACCGGCAGCGGATCGGGCCGCTTACGCCCCGGCCGTACGTCCACGGCGGGAACCAGGTCGTCCACCGCGGCCACGGCCCCGTTGCTCGCCGGGTCGCCGGTCACCGAATCCACCGGCGGCACCGCCTGATCCGGCCCCTGCGCGCGGCTCACCGTCGCGTGCTCGCTTCGCGGGTCCGCCGCACCGGCGACCGGGTAGCCGGGCACGCCCGGTCTACAGCCCGATCCCTCGCTCGACTCGGACCCGGCTGCCCGCTTACTTGGCACCGGACAGCGCCTGCTTGACCATTTCCTCCGCGGCGCCCTGCACCTGGGTCAGGTGGTCGGGCCCGTGGAACGATTCGGCGTAGATCTTGTACTTGTCCTCGGTGCCGGAGGGGCGGGCGGCGAACCACGCGTTCTCGGTGGTCACCTTCAATCCGCCCAGCGGCGCGCCGTTACCGCGGGCTCGGGTGAGGACGGCGGTGATCGGTTCGCCCGCGATCTCGGTGCTGGCAATCATGTCCGGGTTCAACTTCGCCAGGCGGTCTTTCTGTTCCGCGCTGGCGGGCGCGTCGATCCGAGCGTAGGCGGGGCTGCCGTAGCGGCGCTCCAATTCGACGTAGCGCGCGGACGGGCTCTGCCCGGTGACGGCGGCGATCTCCGCGGCCAGCAGGGCCAGCAGGATGCCGTCCTTGTCGGTGGTCCAGACCGTGCCGTCGTGGCGCAGGAACGACGCGCCCGCGCTCTCCTCGCCGCCGAAAGCCAGGCTGCCACTGAACAACCCGGGGACGAACCATTTGAACCCGACCGGCACCTCGTACACGTCGCGGCCGAGGACGCCGACGACCCGGTCGATCATCGAGGAGGTCACCACGGTCTTGCCGATCTTGGTGAGCGCGTCCCAGCCCATCCGGTTCGCCACCAGGTATTCGATGGCGACGGCCAGGAAGTGGTTGGGGTTCATCAATCCGCCGTCGGGGGTGACGATGCCGTGCCGGTCGGCGTCGGCGTCGTTGCCGGTGGAGATGTCGTAGTCGTCCTTGATTGCCACCAGCGCCGCCATCGCGTAGCGCGAGGACGGGTCCATCCGGATCTTGCCGTCCGAATCCAGCGTCATGAACCGCCAGGTCGGGTCGACGAACGGGTTGACCACCTCGAGTTCGAGGTCGTAGCGCTGCCCGATCTCCTCCCAGTAGTCGACGCTGGCGCCGCCCATCGGATCGGCGCCCAGCCGGATGCCGGCACCGCGAATCGCGTCCAGGTTCAGCACGTTCGGCAGGTCGGCGATGTAGTGGTCGAGGTAGTCGTAGCGCTCGACCAGGGTGCGCATGGCGTTGCGCAGCGTGGTGCGCTTGACCTCGGTGAGCCCGGCGCGCAGGAGTTCGTTGGCGCGGTCGGCGATGGCGTCGGTGGCGACGGTGTCGGCCGGGCCGCCGTGCGGTGGGTTGTATTTGATGCCGCCGTCGCGGGGCGGATTGTGCGAGGGCGTGACCACGATGCCGTCGGCCTGATGCTTGGTGCGGCGCTTGTTGTGGCGCAGCACGGCGTGACTGAGCACCGGCGTGGGGGTGTAGCGGTCGCGCGCGTCGACGACGGCGGTGACGCCGTTGCCCGCCAGCACCTCGAGCACGGTGGTCCAGGCCGGTTCGGACAGCGCGTGCGTATCGCGGGCCAGGTATACCGGCCCGGTGATGCCGCGCGTGGCCCGGTATTCCACGACCGCCTGGGTGATGGCCAGGATGTGCGCCTCGTTGAACGCGGTGTCGAGGCTGGAGCCGCGATGGCCCGAGGTGCCGAACACCACCTGCTGCGCCGGTTCCTTCGGATCCGGGATCCGGCTGTAATAGGCCGTGACCAGGTGCGCGATATCCTCGAGGTCGGTCGGGCGCGCGGGACGCCCGGCTCGATCATGGGCCATGCTCGGGTCTCCCTTCAGGGTCGGCTGCGCCCGGCTCGTCATCAGGATCATGTCGGCGACCCGGGGAGCACCGGCGCGGCGGACACCGCGGTCGGGGCGGTCGCCGCCGAACCGACAATGTTAACGGTCGCGCTGCCGCGGGGCAGCAAGGAACCGAAACGCGGCGATACGTCCCGATCGAGGCAACCCCGGGCGGGTGCGCCGAGCACCAGCGGTTCCGCGCTCATCGGCCGACCCCCTTCCCGTCTCGTCGTTCCCAGTTCGCTCTGCCGTTCCGCCCCCGCGCCCTCGACCACCGCGGGCCTGCCGGGCCGCGCGCCACCGCGGCCGTGGCCGCCACCGTTCCCCCCGAGATAGCCGAGTGCCCCGGCCGCATCACCAGATCCGTGCAGTCTACGAATCTCTGCGCCGTAGGTCGAAAACGTAGTGAAGCCACCTAAGGATTCGGGGGCCCAACGCGACTCTGGCAGCCACTCGGCAACCTTCACTTCGGCGCCCCTGCCCGGCAGGGTTCCCGGCGTGCAACAGCCTACGAGGCCGATCATGATCGCCCGCGGTGGGCAGTGTCCGGGCGACCCCGGCGCGGACCCGAGCGCTCGCGCGCGCCCCGGGGCCGCCGGCCACCCGACGGCAGCGGTTCGGGTCCGAGAACCCATGTCCTGACCTCCTGCCGCGCCGAATGTCATCGCGCAGCATGGTATCGGTAGGACCGCACGGTACGGTCCCCAGGGGACGTCCCACCGCGGCAGCGGTCGCCGGGCGCACCCGTTCCACACCGCAGGACCCCGAAGGTTTCGCCGAAGTCCCACCGACCCCGAACCCCCTCATACCGGGAGCGAAGATGGCGGCACGACAGGCAGTTTCGAGCACCGGTCACGACCCGGCGGGCAGGTCACCGCAAATCTTCAGCGTGCACTCGCTGCGCCGGCTGGCGCTGCGCGCGCTGACAGTCGTTGCGGCGAGCACGCTTTCGGCGGGGCTGCTGGGCGCGCCGCCCGCGTCCGCCGCGATCTACCCCGTCCCGGACCCCGATCCCTTCTACTGGGCGCCGCCGGATCTGGCCGGTTTCCAGCCGGGCGACATCGTGCGCAGCCGCCCGATCCGCGCCGACGGCTTCCCGGGCGCGACCGGCTGGCAGTTGCTGTTCCGCTCCAGCGATTCCCACGACAACCCGATCGCCGCGGTCACCACCGTGCTCGTCCCGATGGGCGGCGCGGGCAGCAGCGACACCGGCAGCGCCGGCGGCGCGCCGCTGCTGTCCTACCAGCCGTTCGTCAATTCGCTGGGGACGCAGTGCGCGCCGTCGCACAGCCTGTTCAACGGCGAGATGCAGGAGGCGGTGGCGCTGAACATTCCGCTGGCGCGCGGCTGGGCCGTCAATATCCCGGATCACCTCGGACCCACCAGCGCCTACGGCGCGGCCCGGCTCGGCGGGCGGATCACCCTCGACAGCATTCGCGCGGCCCGGCGCTTCGAGCCGGCCCATCTCGGCAACAGCCGGGTCGGGCTGACCGGCTACTCCGGCGGCGGCATGGCCACCGGTTTCGCGGCGGCGCTCGCGCCCGAGTACGCGCCGGAGCTGCCGATCGTCGGCGTCGCCCAGGGCGGGGTGCCGGTGAACATCGGCAAGCTCGCCCTCGAGGCGGGCCAGACGCCGCATCCGCTGTTCGGTCTGGGTTTCGCCGCCGCGATCGGCCTGGAGCGGGAGTACCCCGGCGAGGTGGGGATGGGTCCGCAGCTCAACGACGCGGGCAACGCGCTGCGCAACCAGATCGCGAACGCCTGTTCCGCCGAGATCATCGCGGCGGGCGCGAACCGCAGCTTCTACGACGTGTTCAAGCCGGGAGCGACCCAGGCGGGCCTGAGCCAGGTGGACCCGACCCTGATCCGGGTGCTGCACGAGAACAGCCTGGAGACCGTGCCCAGCGTGCCGCGCGCACCGGTCTACCAATGGCACGGCGACGCCGATCAGGTCAACCCGAACCTGGTGCGCGAGCTCGGCGGCCGCTATTGCGCGGCGGGCACGCCGCTGCTGCTGGAGATGGTGCCGGGCGCCGATCACGCGACCGCGGTCATCCCGGGCCTGCCGCACGCGTTCATGTACATGTCCGACCGGTTCGCGGGCCTGCCCGCGCCCAGCAACTGCTGAGTGTCCCGGGGCGAAGGCGGAGAGCAACCCTCCGCTTAAGCCGCCCCGGGGTTAGCATGAAGACGTGAACCAGGCCACGACTCCCGCACCGCCGCGGCGCCTGCGCGCCGACGCCGCCCGCAATCAGCAGCGCATCGTCGCGGCCGCGAGCGAACTGTTCGCCGAGCACGGACTGGAGATCACCCTCGACGACGTGGCCGAACGCGCGGGGGTCGGCGTCGGCACGGTCTACCGCCGCTTCGCCAACAAGAAGGAACTGATCGCCGAGGTCTTCGCCCAGAAGATCGACGAGTTCGCGGTCGCCGCCGAGGAGGCCGCGCGCCACGACGATCCGTGGCTGGGGGTGGTGCAGTTCTTCGAGTACGCCTGCACGCATCTGGCCCGTAACCGCGGCTTCAGCGACGTCCTGCTGGAGCTCGAGGACGATCTGGAGCGGTTCACACAGGTCCGCGATCGGATCAAGCCGACGATCGAGTTGCTGATCGAGCGGGCGCAGCGGGCGGGCGCGCTGGCGCCGGGCATCGAGCCGTCGGACTTCTTCGCACTCGTCCACATGGTCGACGCGGTGGGCGAATTCGCCCGCCCGATCAACCCCGACACCTGGCAGCGCTACATGGCGATCGCGCTCAACGGCATGCGCTCGGACGCGATGCCGCGCCGCCCGCTGCCGGTGCCGCCACTGACCGACGCCGAGGTCGAGCAGGCCAAGGGCTGCGCCGGCCGGCGCCGCTAGCGGCCGAAAAACATCCTGAGGGTAGCGCAGGTCACATCATTCCCCTAAAGTTGGTCACATGACCAATTCGTGGGTGAACTGGGCTGGAGACCAACGGTGTGCTCCAGCCGACCTGGCCGCGCCGCGCACGCGCGACGACATCGCCCAGGCCCTGGCCGACGCCGCCGCCGCGGGCCGCACCGTGCGCGTCGCGGGCGCCGGGCACTCCTTCACCGACACCGTGCTCACCGACGGCACGCTGATGAACCTGTCGCACATGAACCGCATCCTCGAGGTCGACAGCGCCACCGGCCTGGTGCGGGTCGAGGGCGGCATCACCCTGAACGCGGCCAGCAACGCGCTGCACGCCGCGGGCCTGGCCTTCCCGAACCTCGGCGACATCGACGTGCAGACCATCGCCGGCGCGACCGCCACCGGCACCCACGGCACCGGCGCGGCCCTGCAGAACATCTCGGCCGCCCTGCACTCGATGGAACTGGTGCTGGCCGACGGCAGCGTGGTGGAACTGAACGAGGCCACCGACCCGGAGGGCTGGCGCGCGGCGCGGGTCGGCCTCGGCGCGCTCGGCGTGGTCAGCGCGGTCACCTTGCAGCTGGTGCCCTCGTTCGTGCTGGAGGGCGTCGAACGCCCGGTGCCGGTCGAGGAGATCCTGGACGATCTGGACGCCCACGTCGACGGCAACGAGCACTTCGAGTTCTACATGTTCGCGCACAGCCCGCTGGCGATGACCAAGCGCAACAACAAGACCGAGTTGCCCGAACAGCCGCGCCCCAAGGCGGTGGACTGGTTCGCCGACATCCTGATGTCGAACCACCTGTTCGACGGCCTGTGCCGGCTCGGCAAATGGCAACCGGGGCTGATCCCGTGGATCCATCGCGGCGCGGCCTACGCGGGCAGCTACCGCCGCCAGGTGGACCGCTCCTATCGAGTCTTCGCCTCCCCCAGGCTGTTCCGCTTCACCGAGATGGAATACGCGATTCCGCGCGAGCATTCGGCCGCGGCCATCCGGGAGATCAAGGCCCTGGCCGCCGAGTTCGAGACGCCGATGCCGATCGAGGTGCGCTGGGTCGCCCCCGACGACGCGTTCCTCTCGCCCGCCGGCGGCCGCGACACCTGCTACATCGCCGTGCACCAGTACCAGGGCATGCCGTGGGAGCCGTTCTTCCGCGCCTGCGAGACGGTGTTCGATCGCTACGCCGGCCGCCCGCACTGGGGTAAGCGGCACTTCCAGACCGCGGCGACGCTGCGCGAGCGGTATCCCGACTGGGACCGGTTCGCCGAGGTGCGCCGGCGCTTCGATCCGAAGGGACTGTTCGCCAATCCCTATCTGGATCAGGTGCTCGGGCCGATCGACTAGGGGTTTTCCGCACGTTTGAGGAACCGGGGTTCCGGGCAGCCTAGAGAATGAGAGGATGTTGGTCTAATCTTCTCATTGTCTTGAAAAGGACGATCAAAGGAGATCGCGATGACCGCCGCCCTCGAAACCACCACCCGGGACCTGCCGTCCCGCTCCCCGATCGGCCCGGGCACCCGGATGTGGGACGAAACCGGGCTCGTCACCTTCTCGCTGACCGCGGGCTCGGCGTTCCTGCTGCAGACAATGGAACCCACGATCTCCGCGGTCGTCGACCGGCACTCCACCTTCCGCACCGACCCGATGGGCCGCGCGCTGCGCAGCATCTCCTCGGTGATGATGTGGGTCTACGGCGGCGACGAAGCGCTCGCCGAGGCCGACCGGCTGCGGACGATGCACGCCTCGCTCAACACCACCGACGCCGCCGGGGTCAAGCACAAGGCGCTGGCCTCCGGGCCGTGGGCCTGGGTGCTGCACACCGGCACCTTCGCCTTCACCGAGAACGCGCGCTACTTCGCGCGCCGCCCGCTCACCTACGCCGAGAAAGAGGCGTACTACCGGGAGACGGTGCAGCTGATGCGCAATTTCTCGGTGGCGCCCAAGGAGATTCCGGAGGACTTCGCCGCGTTCGAGAAGTTCTTCGCCGAGGTCGTCGACAACCACCTGCAGGCCACCGGCACCGCCCGCGACTACCTACGGGTGATCCGGTCGGTCGCGCCGCCCAAGCAGCTGCCGCGCGCGTTCGCGCCGGTATGGAAGGCCGCGGTCGCGCCGATCGGCAAGCTCCAGTACTTCGTCACCGTCGGCACCACCCCCGAGCCGGCCCGCCGCAAGCTCGGACTGACCTGGTCGGAGGCGGACGAGCGCAAGCTGCGGGCGCTGGGCTGGATGATCGCGCGGCTGGTGCCGCTGCTGCCCGAGCGGCTGCGCTACTTCCCGATCGCCTACGAGGCGCGGCGCCTGGAACGCGACCGCGTGCGGTTGCGCAAGATGATCGACCTGCGTCCGCTCTGACTCGGCGCGCCGGGCCCGCGCCGCGGGCCCGGTTTGCCAGAACCCGTCCCGAACTGCACGGCAACCTTTCGGCAAGCCGGAACGCGGCGTGGTGAACGCGCCGGAACCGGCCCATCTGCATGAGACGAGAACCCGTATCCCTTACGCTACGACAGCGTTTGGGCCCAACACCGAGTTGGGCAGACGGCACAGACCTGGTTCGCTCTCATATCCCGAAAGGCGCTCGATGGCCCACACACCCAGTGTGCTGTTCGTCTGCGTGCACAATGCCGGACGCTCCCAGATGGCAGCCGGCTTCCTCACCGCGCTGGCCGGGGATCGCATCGAAGTGCGTTCCGCGGGCAGCGATCCCGGCACCGAGGTGAACCCGATCGCGGTAACGGCCATGGCGGAGGTCGGCATCGACATCGCCGGCGCGACGCCGAGCAAGCTGACCGACGAGGCCGTGGGCGTCTCCGACGTGGTGATCACGATGGGCTGCGGCGACGCCTGTCCGTACTTTCCGGGCATCAGCTATAGAGACTGGGTACTGCCCGATCCCTCGGGCCAGTCCATCGAGGTGGTGCGCACGATCCGGGACCACATCCGGATCCTGGTGGAGAACCTCATCGCGGAACTGGTCCCGGCGCCCCACTGAGTCCATTTTCTTCAAGACCCGGCGCGCGACGGCCTCCTAGAGTTGCCGGCATGACCCCGCAATTGGATTTCCTCAGCATCGTCGTCTCGGACATGGCCGCCGCCGTCGCGTTCTACCAGCGTCTCGGGCTGGCGTTCCCGGCGGGCGCGGCGAGCGAATCACACGTCGAGGCAACGCTTCCCGGCGGTATCCGCGTCGCACTCGACACCGAGGACGTGGTGCGCTCGTTCTATCCCGGCTGGCAGGCCACGCCCGGCGGGGGCCGCATCGGCATGGCGTTCCGGTGTGCCGACGCCGCCGAGGTCGACAGCGTCTTCGCCGCGCTGACCGACGCGGGCTACAAGGGAGAACTCGAACCCTTCGACGCGGGCTGGGGGCAGCGCTACGCCGTCGTGCAGGACCCGGACGGCAACGGCGTCGACCTGTACGCGCCGCTGCCGTGAGCCGTCAGGCGGCCCGGCCCAACAGCGCACCCAGCGGCATGCCCGCGAGTTCGCGTACCTCGCGCGCGAAGTGGGCCTGATCGGCGTACCCCGTCGCGGCCGCCGCCTCCGCGAAGGGCGTGCCCGACCGGGCCGCGGCCAGCGCGCGTTGCAGGCGCAGGATCCGGGCCAGCGTCTTCGGGCCGTAGCCGAAGGCCGCCAGCGAACGCCGGTGCAGCACCCGGGCATGCAGCCCGGCCGACGCGGCGGTCGACGCGACCGAGCGGCCGGCGGCGAGTTCGCGTACCACCTGGCGCAGTACCGGATCCGGCGGCTCGACGACGGCCGCGCGCTCCAGCGCGATGGCCTCCAGGGCGGCCGGGCGATCGGCGGCGGCGGCGACCCGCTCGGTCAGCCTGCGGACCGTCGCGGCGGGCCACAGGTCGGCCAAGTCGACGCGGCGGTCGCGCAGTTCACCGGCGGGCACCCCGAGCAGCGCGGGCGCGGTGCCCGGAAAGAACCGGATGCCCGCCACCCGGGCGCCGGCGCCCATCGCCGGGGTGAACGCGGCGGTGTCCGGGCCCGCGACAGCGAGCCGGCCCTCACGCCAGAGGAGATCCATGCAGCCGTCGGGCAGCACCGGCGCCGACACCGCACCGGCAATGGTGCGCTCCCACACCACGGCCCCGCGCAGTCGCGCGGGTCGCTCCCGGTAGCTGTTGTCGGTCACCGTCCCAGGCTACGTGCGCCCGCCGACAGCTACTGCGGCATCAGGCCGCGCGGGGTCACGCGCACGTAGTCGATGTCGCCGAGGTCGACCTTGGACTGCGGGTCCTTGCAGCCCACGGTGACCTCGGTGGCCGGGGACGAGGAGAAGGTCCACAGCGTGGTCCAGTCGCGCCCCTCGAAGCTCTCCTGCTTGCGCTGGTCCCCGGAGCGCAGGTCCTCGTTGCGGCCGGTCCCGTCGGTGACCGTGCAACGTAGCGCCGCGGCGGATTGGCCCCAGGCCGCGGGCACCTTGATGTCCATCACCGCGTCCGCGGGCATGACCACGGTCTCGGTCGCGCCGAGGGCGATGCGTACGCCCTCCGCCACGGGGGGCGGAGTCGTCGGGGCCGCCGTCGGCGTCGGGGTGGGGGTGGTGCTGGTGGGCGCGGCCTCGGTCGCCTTGTCCGCGGCGCAGCCCGCCACCGACACCGCGAGCAGCGCCGGGATCGTCAGCCAGATCAGCCTCACAGATCAACCTCTCGTCACGCCCGCGCACCAGGCGACAGGGTCGGGATCAATGGATCGAACCGAGCATGAATCTTCAAACAGCGAATGCAGACTACCTGGCCGGAATAATTCGGAATTAATTCCGACCCGCCACGGGATTCCGCGCCCCGGTGGCGGCGGCGGATACGCCGCTAAGCTCGAGCGCGTGGCCGTCACATTCAGCACCCCCGATATCCCGATGCCCGAGGGCGTCGCGGACAGTTATCTCGCCCATCCCGGCGACGGCGCCGCGCACCCAGGCGTTCTGCTGTACCCGGACGCCTACGGCTTGCGGCAGGTCATCCGAGAAATCATGGAAACCATTGCGGCAGCGGGTTTCACGGTGCTCGCGCCGAATGCGCTGTATCGATCGGGCCGGGCGCCGGTATTGCCGATGCCCGATGAACGCGATCCGGCCGGGCACGCGAAATTCTTCGAGAAACTCGCGCCGGTGCGCGCCGCGCTCACGCCGGAGAAATCACTGCGCGACGCCGGGGTATATCTGGATTATCTTGCGGCATCGGAGTTCTGCGCGCCGGGCGCGTTGGCGGTCACCGGTTACTGCATGGGCGGGCGGATGGCGTTGCGCACCGCGGCCGCCTATCCCGCGCGCATCGCCGCCGCGGCCAGCTTCCACGGCGGCCGTCTCGCCGAGGACGCGGTGGCGGACAGCCCGCACCACGCCGCCGGGAGCATCGCCGCGGAGGTGTATCTGGCGCACGCGGCCGATGACCCGTCCATGCCGCCGGAGCAGATCGCGACGCTGGAGCGGGCGCTCACGGCGGCGGGCGTGTCCTACACCTCGATCGTCTATCCGGAGGCGAAGCACGGCTTCACGATGCGCGACACTCCCGTGTTCGACGAGCAGGCGTACCGGCGGCACCTGAACGACCTGGTGGCGCTGCTGCGGCGCAACCTCTGAGGCACCCGGCTCCGGCATCGGCGAGAATGGTCGGCGGATCGACCGCGTACCGAGGAGCACGATGGAACTGTCCTACGGAGATGTCAAAGACGCCGCCGCTCGGATCGAGGGCCGGATCCGCCCGGTCGCCGTCGCACCCGCCGAGGGCCTCGGTCCCAGCGGTTCACATCCCTTCGAGGCCTGGTTCGCGCTGGAGTATCTCCAGCACACCGGCTCGTTCAAAGCCCGTGGAGCCCAGAACTTCATCCAGGCGCACAAGGACGAGGGGCCGCCGCCGGCGGCCGGTGTGGTGATCGCCTCCGGCGGCAACGCGGGTCTGGCGTGCGCGTGGGCGGCCCGCAGCCAGGGTGTCCCGGCGACTGTTTTCGTGCCGACCACCGCGCCGGCGGTGAAGGTGGAGCGGCTCCGCGGCTACGGCGCCCAGGTGCGGCTCGTCGGCACCGAGTACGCCGAGGCGCTGGCCGCCGGCCAGGAGTTCGCGGCGAGCACCGGGGCGCTGTTGTCGGCGGCCTACGACCATCCGCTGATCGCGGCGGGCGCGGGCACCCTGGCCGAGGAGATCCACCGGCGGCTGCCCGAACTGGACACCCTCGTGGTGGCGGTCGGCGGTGGCGGCCTGTTCGCCGGAGTCGCCACGGCCGCAGGGCATTACGGAGTGCGCACGGTCGCGGTCGAGCCGGCCGCCTGCTGCGCGCTCAACGCGGCGCTGGCCGCGGGCGAGCCGGTGGACGTCGAGGTGCGTTCGATCGCCGCCGACTCGCTCGGCGCGCGCCGGGCCACCGGCCTGGCCGTCACCGCCGCGCGGCACTACGGCGCGGAATCGGTGCTGGTGACCGACGACGAGATCGTCGCCGCGCGCCGGCAGCTGTGGTCGGAACGCCGGATCGTGGTGGAGCACGGCGCCGCGGCGGCGCTGGCGGCGATCACCTCGGGGCGCTACCGCCCCGCCCCGGGCGAGCGAGTGTGCGTGGTGCTCTGCGGCGCCAACACCGATCCGGGTGTCTGGTAGCACTCAGCCGACGAGGGCGTTCATGATGGTGCCCGCGCTGGTCGCGACGACACCGCCGATCATGGCGCCCGCCACCATCTTCGGTGATTGCAGGCCGCCGCCGGTCCACTTCTCCCAGGCGAACTTGCCGCCGGCGAAGATGATCGCGGTGATGCCGGCCAGCAGCACGAACCAGGTGAAATAGCTGACCATCTGCTGGAACTTGTCCGCGATCGGCGGGGCCAGCGGTTCCGGATTGCCGACCTGGGCCAGCACCGCCGAGCCGACCAAATCCTGTGTCGCGGCGAGAATGATGCTCACAGAGGTTCCCCTTCGGCCGGTTCGATGACGCCCAGTAAATCCTACTCTGTGCCCGCGGAAGGCATTGAGCGACAGGGGAACTCACAGAGAGTTCCGACCGGTCGGCTTAGCGAAATCAGGTGCACAGCACCGCCTCCAGCACCGCGTCCGTGCCGACGGTCAGCCCGATATTGCCCGCGACCCCGGGCAACTCGTTCAGCAGCACCGTGACCGCGCGCTGCTCGGTGGCGACGCTGACGGTGCTGAACCCGGGAATCGCGCCCGTGTGCCCCCACCCCTGCACCCCGCACGAGGTGGAGAACCGGAACAGTCCCAGCCCCGACGCTTCGGCGAAGCCGACCAGACCCGTGGGCCGGCCGGTGCGCATCTGCGCGAGCAGCTCCGGCGGCAGCAGCTCGCCGTTCAGCAGCGCCAGGAAGAACCGGTTCAGATCGCCGCCGGTGGCGATCATCGCCCCGTCGGCCAGACCCCACCCGGCATCGAGGTCGGTGACATCCACCAGGGCGCCGCCCAACTCGTGGTACCCGCGCGGATGCGCGCCGCGGATCACCTGCTCGACCGGATACAGCGGCCAGTAGGTCTCGCGCAGGTCCAGCGGCACCAGGATCCGGCGCGTCACCTCCACTCCCACCGGCAGTCCGGTCACCCGCCGTACCAGCTGACCCAGTAGCAGGTAGTTGGTGTTCGAATAGCTCACCGCGGCGCCCGGCTCGAACTCCGCCGGACTGTCCAGCCCGATCCGGATCAGCTCGCGGGCCGGGCGGGCGGCGCGCAGCCCGGCGAGCGAATCCTGATCGATCAGCGACAGGTAGTTCGGGATACCGCTGGTGTGCTGCAACAGATTTCGCACGGTGACCCGCTCGCCGTCACCGCCCGGCCCGGTCACCACGCCGGGCAGGTACCGGGCGATCGGCGCGTCGAGTTCCACCCGCCCCTCGGCGACCAGTTGCAGCACGACCGTGGCCACGAACGATTTGGTGACGCTCGCGATCCGCGCCTGCGCGCCCTCCGGAAACGGCGCGCCGGTGCCGAGATCGCCGGTGCCGCTGCTCAGTTGATCGACCGCGCCGTCCACCGTGCGGACCAGCTGCGCCCCCGGCGCGCCGGTCGCCGCGACCAGTTCGTCCAGCTCGGCCTGCAACGCGACCGTCTGCTCGGTCGTCGGCGCCGCGCCCGCGGGCGCCACCGCGCTCGTCACCGCTATCGCGACGGCGATCAGGGCCGCCCGCATCATGAACCGCCGCATCGGGTGTCTCCCTGCTGTGTATCCGTCATCGCCGCAGTCGATATCCCGGCCCTCGGACCACCCGTTAACCATACGCAGCCGAACCGCTGCGGCGCGTGCCGTACCGCGCCCCGGAAGCGGACTATGCTGGGAAATAACGACGACTCCCGCGCGTATGTCCGCGACGCGAGAGCCGCACTGCGGGCCCCGCAGGGATCAGCGGAACAGCGGACGGAACGGGCGCGGTGGCGTGGGCTTCCCGGATCGCGTCTGATGGGCCCCTTCGAGCAGGTGACCAGCCGATTCCTCGCGGCCCTGCACCACGACGGCAACGAGATCGAAGGGCTGTGCAACGCGGCCACCGAGGTGCTCTCGGTGCCGCGCGCGGCGATCTCGGTCGACGCGGACGAGGCCGGCCTGCAAACCTGGTGCGCCAGCGACGAGATCGCCGCCGCGGTCGAGGAACTGCAGGCCACCCTGGGCGAGGGCCCCGGCGTCTCGGCCATCCGGCACAGCGCTCCCGTGCTGGTCCCGGATCTCAGCCTGAAGAGCCAGCGCTGGCCCGGGTTTCTCAGCGCGGTCGCCGACAAGGGCATCACCGGCGGGATGTACGCGCTGCCACTGCATCTGGGTTCGGTCCGGCTGGGCGTGCTCGACGTCTACGGCTCCGAGCCCGGCGATCTGGACCGCTCCACGCTGGCGGCGGGGCTGCACGTCGCCGATCTGATCACCACGCTGCTGCTCTCGGGCGGCCCGCAGTACGACGCCCGCCGGGCCGACAGCCCGCGTCCGCTGGACGGCACGCTGCGGCTGAAGGATCTGGAAACGACCGATTCCGTCGAGGAATGGTGGTGGGAGGCCTCCACCACCGCGGGCCGCGACATCCACCAGGCCGCCGGCATGGTGATCGCGCAGGCCGGGACGAGCGCCCGCGACGCCTACGCCCTGCTGCGCGCGTATGCCTACGCCGAAGGACTATCCCTGACCGAGGTGGCCGAGCGCGTCGTGCGCCGCCAGCTGCGTTTCGGTCCCGAGAACGACTGATGGAAGGTGGAGAGCACCATGGAATCCCGGGAAGGGCCGCTGGTCGAAGCCTTCGTACGGCTGGCCGACACGCTGGTCGCCGACTACGACGTCGTCGAACTCTGCCAGCAACTGGTGGAAACCTGCGTGCGGCTGCTCAACGCCACCGAGGCCGGCCTGCTGCTCGCCGATCACCACGGAAAACTGCAGGTCCTGGCCGCGACCAGTGAGGAGACCCATCTGCTGGAGCTGTTCCAGCTGGAGTCGGACAACGGGCCGTGCCTGCAGGCCTACGACACCGGATCACCGGTCCCCGTCGACGATCTCGCCGCCGCGGCCTTCCGCTGGCCGGGTTTCGTCCGGCGCGGGCTGGACAACGGCTATCTCTCGGTGTACGCGCTGCCGCTGCGGGTGCGCGCCGAGACCATCGGCGCGCTGAACCTTTTCGGCGCCACCACCAACGCGCTGCGCCCCGAGGATCTGCGGGTGGCCCAGGCGCTGGCCGACGTGGCCTGCGTGGCGATCCTGCAGCACCGCATCCTGCATCGCTCGGAAAGCCTGAACAGCCAGTTGCGTTCGGCCTTGAACAGCCGGATCATCATCGAACAGGCCAAGGGCGTGCTCGCCGAACGCGGGCAGTTGACCATGGATCAGGCGTTCCACCGGTTGCGCGACTACGCGCGCACGAACGACCTGCGCCTGGTGGATTTGTCGGCCAAGGTGGTCGCGGGCTCGGTCGATTCCCGCGCCATTCTGGCCGGGCCGCAGAACGACAGCCGAACTTCCCAGGACACACCATGACCGAGACCGCCACTCCGATCACCGTCTACTGGCGCCGGGGCTGCCCCTACTGCCTGCGGCTGGCCGTCCGGTTACGCGCCGCCCGAATTCCGTTCCGGAAGGTCTCCATTCGCGACCCCGAGGCCGCCGCGGCCGTCCGCGCGATCACCGGCGGCGACGAAATCACCCCGACGGTCCTGGTCAACGGCAAGGCCCTGGTCAACCCCGGCATCGACGAAATCCGCGCCGCCCTGCGCGGCTGACGAACGCCGCGTCGCCACCAGGAGCAGCAGCACCAGCAGCACACTCAGCCAGACATAGGTGTTGCCCTCGATGCGCTGCCACGTCGTCCAGGACAATTCACGCTCGTCGTCCCCCGGCAGCCAATTCTGCGGGCCGTAGACGAAGATCCACGCGGTCAGCGCCGTGACGGCGAACCAGCGCAGCCGCCGCGGCCACGGGAAACGCAGCGCGTACCCGAACATCGCGAACAGCGCGGGCGCGATCATCACCCAGTGGTGCGACCACGAGATCGGCGAGACCAGCAGCGTGAACACCGCGTTGATGGCCAGGGCCAGCGGCGGGAAATCCAGGACGCGGCGCATCGCGATCACGACCAGCACCAGCAGCAGCGCGCTCAGCGCCAGCCACAGCAGGGTGAACAGCGGCTTCTCGATGCCGAAGCGGGCCAGCACCGCCTGGATCGACTGGTTGGTGTGGAACGAGGAACCGCTCAGCCCGGAGACGTTGCCCATGCCGTGGAACCAGTACTCGACCGAGGCCTTGGGCAGGATCGCGAAGCTGATCAGCGTCGCGACCGCGCCGGTGACGGCGGCCGTGATCGCCGAGCGGTAGTCCTTCTTCACCAGGAAGTAGAGGACGAACGCGGCCGGGGTCAGCTTGATCGCGGCGGCCAGGCCGATCAGCATGCCGCGCCGCCACTTCGGCTCGCGCGCCAGCACGTCGGCCGCGACCAGCGCCATGAGCAGCAGGTTCACCTGACCGAAGTTCAGCGTGGCCCACACCGGCTCCAGCAGCATGGCCAGCGGCAGGGCGCACGCGGTCGCGAACAGCGCGGTGTGCAGCTGCCCCCGCGCGGGCCAGATGCGGCGCGCGACCAGGTACAGGGTCACCGCCAGCGCGGCCACCGAGGTGTAGAAGAACAGGAAGGCCGCCGGGTCCCACGGCAGCAGCGCGAACGGGCCCAGCACCAGGGCCGCGAACGGCGGATAGATGAACGGCAGGCTGATGCCCACGCCGGTCTTGGGCAGCTCGCCGTACATGTTGCCGCCCTCGCGCAACGCTTCGACGCCGAGCCGGTAGACCTGGAGATCGATGAAATCACCGGTGATCGCGACCTCGCCGGTGGGCAACTCGACCGGCCAGATCGCGCCGGTGAGGAACCGATAGGCCACGACGGCGAGGAGTGCCGGAATCAGCCACAGGACGGGCCGGAAACGGCGGTCTGGTGACTTGGCTGCCTCGCGCACGGTGGATCTATTCATCCGCGGCAACTATACCGATAGCGCCGGACCGGCCCGAAAGGTGGCACAGCCCACCCCGTCGCCACCGGCGGACCGGCGGCGACGAGGTGGGCCCAGGGATGCTCAGTGGGCGACCACACCGCTGATCTCGTTCGGCGCCGCGCTCAGCGTGGCGCTCGCGGCCACCGTCCCGGCGCCCAGATCGATGCGATGCACCTGCTTGCTGCCCGGGTCCGAGACGTAGGCGGTGCCGCCGCGCACGAACAGCGCCGGACGGGCCTGCTGCCACTTCAGCGGCTCGGTCCAGGAATCGAGCACCGGGATCGACTTGGTGACCTTGGCGGCGACCGGATCGATCACGTGCAGCTTGCCGTCGGTGCCGAGCACCAGGGCCTCACCGGCCGGGCCGCGGCCCAGCGACCGGAAGGTGTAGCTGGTGCCGAGCTCGACCAGCTTCAGGGTGCCGGTGGTGGTGTCGATCAGCGACACCTGGGTCGGGCGCTCGAGTTCGGCGTCCTTGTCCTTCTTGTAGTCGCCGAGCACGACCGGGGAGACGTCGCTGCCGGCCTGGTTGCCGATCCGGCCGTAGGCGTCCGGGCTGGTTACCTTGGTGATCTTGCCGTCGCGGTAGACCACGACGCCGGTCTGGCAGCCCAGCACCACGGCCTCGCCCTGCGCGGCGGCCTCGCCGTGCACGCCCGGGCAGTCCTCGTTGCGGGCGATCTCCTTGCGGTCCTTGTCCAGCACGACGATGCCGGAGCGCTTCTCCTCGGTGCCCACGGTGGTGACCAGGCGGCCGTCGCTCAGCTCGATCGCGACGCCGTGGTGCGGTGCGGGGGTCTTGTAGTGCGCGGTCTGCGGCTTGCCGTCGGCCAGCTGGTCGGAGGCGAAGCTGGTCACCTCGCCGGAGCCGTCGGCGAAGAGCACGGTGCGACCGGCGTGCAGCACCACGTGCCCCGGCTTGGCCGCGGTGAACTCGACGTCGGTGAACTTCGCGTCGTAGGCGTCGAAGACCCGGAAGGTGTCCTTGTGCGTGACCATCAGGTGGTGCGCGTCGCCCGCCGGGTTCAGGCGGTTGAAGCCCTCCAGCTTCACTTCGCCGCGCTGCGCCAGGGTCTTGCCGTCCAGCACCAGGATGCCGCCGTCGTAGGTGAGCGCGATCGGCTCCGCGCCCGGCTCGTGGCCGTGCCCGTGCTCGTCGTCGGTCCCGCAACCGCCGAGCGCCACCACCGTGGCGACCAGTCCGGACAGGGCCACGGCTTTTCGTGACCGAATGTTCATGTGCTACTCCATTTTTCTAGTGCGGCGCGAGTCCGCGGACGATGTCTTCGGTGTTGGCGCGCGCCATCTCCAGGTAGCTGCCGGCCCCCTCGCCGGGCGCGGTCAGCGATTCGGTGTGCAGGCCGATGACGCGCACGTGCACGCCGGCGCGCTCGGCCAGCACGCGGGCGAGCCGGTCGGGCTGGGAGGAGTCGACGAAGATGGCGCCGACGCCCGCGGTGCGGATCGCGTCGGCCAGGTTGCTCAGATCCGCGGCGCTCGGCGAGGCCAGGGTGCTGCCGCTGGGGATCACCGCGCCGACCACCGTGAAGCCGAAACGCTGTGCCAGGTAACCGAATACGTGGTGATTGGTGACCAGTTTGCGCCGCTCGGCGGGGATGCTCGCGAACCGCTCGGTCATCCAGGCGTCGAGCCGGTCCAGTTCGGCCAGGTAGGCCGCGGTGCGGGTGTGAACACCGGCGGCGTCGACCCCCTCCAGCTCGAGCACCCGCGCACTGATCAGTTCGACGGCCTTGCGCACCCGGCGCGGATCGGTCCAGAAGTGCGGGTCCGGCTTGCCTTTCGACTCGTCGGAGCTGTAGGCGAGGGGGTCGAGCTGTTCGGCGACCGACAGCGTCGGGACACCGGCCGCCGCGGCGGCGGTGACGTTGCGCGCCACGCCCTCCTCCAGGCCGAGACCGTTGTGCACGACCAGGCCCGCCTGTTCGATTTCGGCGGCCTGGCGCGCGGAGATGCCGAAGGAGTGCGGATCCGCACCGGCGGGCATCAGCACCGTGACTGGGGCGGCGTCGCCGACGACGGCGCGGGTGAGGTCGCCGAGGATGTTGGTCGTGACGACGATGCCGGAGCGCTCGTCCGTCCCGCCGGTGCACGCGGTCGCGGCGGGCAGCAGGACCGCCAGGCAGGCGAGGACGCGGATCAGAGTTTTCATTGGCCCGTCTCCACCAGCAGTGACGGCGCGATGTCGAGCGTGAAGGTGCGCGCCACGCGCAGGTTGTCGTTGTAGTCGATCTCGTGCACCGCACGGGCGGCCGCGTCGTTGACGTAGGCGCGGGCGCTGTCCACGACGAGGGTCGGCGGCTCGGCGCCGATCGGTTGCGTCAGCACCTTGGATTGCGCTGTGGGCGCGCCGGTTTCGGGGTCGAAGGCGTGCAGCACGCCGTCGCGGGTCAGCGCCAGCAGCGGTGCTCCCTCGCCCGCGGTGCCGACCGCGACGATGTCGGCCAGCGGCACCGAACGCCAGGTCTTCTTGCGGACATCCAGGAACCACAGGCCCTGGCCACCGGCCTCGGCCGTCAGCGCGGGGCTGCCGGGACGGTGCGTGAATTCGACGGCGCGCTCCGCCTCGGACACCGGCCGGGGGTACGGGATCTTCTCCCCGATGAACCCGTCCTCCTGTTTGCGTACGACCAAAGCGCCATCGGCGCAACCGAAGACGACGCCGCGACGGGTGACGGCTCGTCCGCGCGGGTCCCGGCACGGCTCGGGGATCGCCGCGACGGATTCGCCCGTGCGGGAACGCACCCGCACACCGTCCGGTTCGGCGACGACGAGGTTTTCGGCATAGGGCACCGCCAGCCCGGGGATCCGCCGCGATTCCACGACGACGCCCTTGTCCAGCTCGGGCCGGTCGAGCAACGCCGTGGTCCCGTCGGCGAAAGCCAGTGCGACGAGCGCCTTGTCGCTGTGCACCGCCGTGAGCTCGCCGCCCGCGACCTCGCCCGCCGCGCGGATCGGCGCGCGGTAGTAGTGCACGTGGTCCTCGTGGTCGACCATCCAGGCGCCGCTGTCGGTGATCCGCACCGCGTCGCCGCCGGTGGCGTAGCCGTACCGGCCGTCCCCCGCCAATCGGCGCAGGCCCGGGGCGGTTCCGGCCTCGGTGACCTGCTCGGTGGTCAGGTCGAGCACGCGCAGCGCGCCGGTGCCGCGATCGGCCAGGATCAGGCGGGGCTGCGCGTCCGCGGTCTCCTCCGCGCCTTCGACGTACCCGTGCGGAGTCTCGGTGGTCACCGGATCGCTCGCGACATCGGTTGCCGCGCAACCGGACAGCGGGACAGCCACCGCCGCGGCCAGCGCCGCCGCGGTCCGCCCGCCGCGGCGCACCCGATCCCGCAGCGCCGCGAGCGCGGCCGAGACGAAGAACGAACCGACCGCCACCAGCGCGATGGTGGCCCCGGCCGCGGTCCGGGCGTGCCACGAGATCAGCAGGCCCGCGGCGGTGGACAGCGCGCCGAAGGACGCGGCCAGCGCCATCACCACCGGAATCCGGTCGGCCCAGCACAGGGCGGCCGCCGGGGGCGCGATGAGCAGGCCGAAGACCAGCAGCGTCCCCACCACGTGGAAGGACGCGACGATCGCCAGCGTCACCAGGCCGAGCAGCGCCACCTGGGCGAGCTTGGGCCGCAACCCGAGGGTGTGCGCCTTGCGCGGATCGAAGGCCAGCGCGACGAAGGCGCGATGGCCGAGGATCGTCACCGCGAGCGCGGCGGCCAGCGCCGCGAGCAGGAACCCGAGATCGCTGACGCGCACGCCCAGCACGTCGCCGAAGAGGAAGGCGGTCAGATCCACCGCGAAGGAATCCGAGCGGGACACGAGAATCACGCCCAGGGCCAGCATGCCCACGAACAGCAACCCGATTCCGGTGTCGGCGGCGAACCGGCGGGTGCGGCCGAGCGCCGACACCCCGAAAGCCATTGCGGCACAGCTGATCGCCGCGCCGAGCACCAGATTTCCGCCGAGCAGCGCCGCGACGGCCACGCCCGGCAGCATCCCGTGCGCCATCGCGTCGCCCAGAAAAGCCATGCCGCGCACCACAACCCAGGTTCCGGCCAGGGCGCAGATGCCCGAAACCAGCAGACCGCCCCACAGCGCTCTCTGTACGAACGCCACCTCGAACGGGTCCACCAGCCACTCCATGTCGCGACACACTATGATGAAAATGATTATCGTTTCAAGTGAGGTGACATGGAACACAATTCCGAGCCGACCGCCATCCGGCTGACCGGAGTCAGCGCGAGTTACGGCGGCGAACCGGTGCTGCACGAGGTCACGGCCGCTATCCCGCACGCCCGGGTGACGGCGGTGGTGGGCCCGAACGGCTCCGGCAAATCCACCCTGCTCGGCCTGGTCGCCGGTGTCCTGACCCCGCTGCGCGGCTCGGTTCACAGCACCGTGCCCGGCCGGCCGGCGCTGGTGGTGCAGCACACGGCGGTGCCGCCCACGCTCCCGCTGACCGTCCGCGAAACCGTGGCGATGGGACGCTGGGGCGCGCGCGGCCCGTGGCGGTGGCTGACCCGCGCGGACCGCACGCTGATCACCGACTGCATGGCCCGGGTGGACATCGCCGATCTCGCCGACCGCCGCCTCGACAGCCTCTCCGGCGGCCAGCGCCAGCGCGCGCTGCTCGCCCAGGCTCTGGCTCAGCAATCCCGGCTGCTGCTGCTCGACGAACCGGCCGCCGGGCTGGATGCCGAAGCGCAGGAATCGATCTCCCGGTGCCTGGCCGAGATCAGCGCCGCCGGCACCACTGTGCTGCAAGCCACCCACGACCGTGACGAGGCGCTGCGCGCGGACTACTGCCTGTCCCTGCGGGCGGGGCGGCTCGTCGCGGCCGGTCCGCCCGCCGAGGTCCTCGACGAGCGCCGAGTGTCAGCCGAACCCTGACGGCGTCGTCGTTCTCGCGTGGCCGTCGACGGATACCGGTCTCGGCGCCTCCGCACGCCGACCGTCGATCGAATTACGCGGCGGCTCCACGTTTCCGGCCGTACACCGGCGTGATCGGTGGGACGCTCACTCGACAACCGGTTGCCCGGTGCGAGGGAGGGTGCTCCGATGGAGGTCACGCGACGCACGTTCGTGCGGGGGCTCGGTCTGACCGGCGGGGCGGGTCTGGCGTACGGGGCCATGGCGACACTCGGCCTCGCGCCGGGCTGCACCGACGGCTCGGCCCGCTTCCGCGCGCCCAGCGCCACTCCGCGCGGCGACGCCGCGATCCTGGTGCTCGGCGCCGGCCCGGCCGGGCTGTGCGCGGCCTACGAACTGGGCAAGGCGGGACACCGGGTCACCGTGCTGGAGGCGCGGCAGCGGCCGGGCGGACGAGTGTGGTCGGTGCGCGCGGGCAGCACCGAAACCGATCTCGACGGGCATACCCAGACCTGTGCGTTCGGTCCGGGGCAGTACCTCGATCTCGGCGCCAGCCGGATTCCGCAGGGCCACCTCACCATCGACTACTGCCGCGAACTCCGCGTGCCGCTGCGGGCCTTCGCCAACCAGAACGCCAACGCGCTGGTCAACTATCGCGGCGGCACCGCGCTGTCGGGCCACTCGATTTCCCAGCGCGCCGCCAAAGCCGATGTGTACGGCTACCTTTCGGAGCTACTGAGCAAGGCGGCCGCGCGCGGCGCGTTGGACGACGTGCTGACCGTCGCGGACAAGGAGGCGCTCGCGTCGTTCCTGCGCGATTTCGGCGACCTGTCCAGTGACGGACGCTATCTCGGCTCGCCCCGGCGGGGCGCCGAGCCCACGCCGTTCGGGCTCTCGGAGGTGATCCGCGGCGGCCTCGGCCGCGACTTCAGCTTCGAATTCGGCTACGACCAGGCCATGACGATGCTCACCCCGATCGGCGGGATGGACGCAATCTATGGCGCGTTCCAGCGTGAGATCGGCGCCGAGCACCTTCGTTTCGGAGCCGAGGTCACCGCGCTGCGCAATACCGCGGACGGGGTCGAGGTCGAATTCGTTCAGGGCGGGGGAACGCACTCGATCGCCGCGAACTATTGCGTGTGCGCGCTGCCGCCGAATCTGGTTGTCCGCCTCTCCCACAACCTGCCGGTCGACATCGTCGCGGCGCTGCGTTCGGCGATTCCGGTGCCGGCGGGGAAGCTCGGACTGGAGTATGCCCGCCGCTGGTGGGAGCTGGACGATCGGATCTTCGGCGGCATCACCTACACCGACCGTGACATCACCCAGATCATGTATCCCTCCGGCGATTTCGGTGGCGAACGCGGGGTGCTCGTCGGCTATTACAACATCGGCCGCAGGCACCTGGCGTTCGAGTCAATGACACCCGACCAGCGCGTGACGAAAGCGGTAGCCGAAGGCTCCTCGATTCACGGTCCGAAATACGAGGCCGACATCCTCTCCTCGTTCTCGGCCGGCTGGCGGCGCACCCGCTACTCCGAGGGCGCGTGGGTGGAGTGGGCCGGGTACGCCGCGCTGCACCAGCCGGTGGGCCGGATCTACTTCGCCGGTGACTACCTCTCGTCCGCGGTCGCCTGGCAGCACGGCGCGTTCACCTCGGCCCGCGAGGTGGCCGCGGCCTTGCACGCGCGCGCCACCCGCTGATCGTGCACGCCTCGGCTCAGACTCGCCGGAGCGCGATGCGGTGCAGCAGGCGGGCCGCCGTGCGAGCGGTCCGGTTGTCGATGTCCCGGCCCGGATCGAGTTCGGCCACATCGCAAACCACCAGCTTGCCGCTGGCCGCTACCCGATCGGTGACCGCCTGGATCGTTTCCAGCGGCACACCGTACGCGGCCGGGGCGCTGACCCCGGGCGCGATCGCCGCGGGCAGGACGTCGAGGTCGATGGTGAGGTAGACCAGGTCGACCGATCCGAGGAACTCGTCCACGAAGGCCAGCACACCCGCGAGATCGCCGGTGCCGCAGTCGTCATCGAGCAGATAGCGCACGCCGAGCCGGTCGGCGGTCTCGAACAGCGCCCGGGTGTTGCTCGGCTGGCTGATGCCGAGCACCGCGTACTGCCACGGCGTTCCGTGCGCCCGCTCGAGGTCGGCGATCTGCCGGAAGGGCGTGCCGGAACTCGGGATCGGGTCGGCGCGCAGATCGAAATGCGCGTCCAGGTTGAGGATTCCGAGCCGGGTGGTCGGTGTGCGCCGGGCCGAGCGGGCCAGGCCGCGATAGGTTCCGAACGCGACCTCGTGACCGCCGCCGAGCACGATCGGAAAGTGCCCGGCGTCCAGCACGCCCGAGACCGCCGCGGCCAGCCGCTCCTGTCCGGCCTCGAGGTCACCGTCGGCGACTGCGACATCGCCCGCGTCGTAGGCGCGCAGCGGACCGGGCAGTGCCATGCTGGCCAGCGCCGTGCGCAACGCGCTCGGCCCGGCCGCCGCTCCCGGCCGACCCTTGTTGCGCCGCACCCCTTCGTCGCTCGCGAAACCGAGGAAGACGCAAGCATCGGGATCGGCTGTCGCGTCGTAGTTTTCGACCACCTGGTGCCAACGCAGATGCTCGGCACCTGCTCCGTCCACCCGGCCCGCCCATTCCGGCGGGACCGCAGCGGGGCTCATCGGTCCGCCTCGCCGAGCACCGCGGACAACCACGCCCGCGCCTGTCGATCGCACGACCGCGCCCGCGAGGTGCGCACAGCTACCGCCTCACTCTCCATGTCGATGCTCCCAAGAGGTCGCGACCGCACCGTTCTTCCACACCTGACGCACCAGGGGCACACCCGGCCGGTAGGCCAGGTGCAGGTAGGACGGTGCGTCCAGCACTACGGCGTCCGCGCGCAGACCGGGCGTCAGTGCGCCGATATCGGTGCGGCGCAACGCTTTCGCACCACCCGCGGTAGCCGCCCACACCGCTTCCTCCGGCGTCATCCGCAGGTCGCGGACCGCCAGGGCGATGCAGAACGGGATGCTGGTGGTGTACGAGGTGCCCGGGTTGCAGTCCGCGCCGAGCGCGACCGTGACGCCCGCGTCGAGCAGTGCGCGCGCGTCGGGATAGGTGTTGCGCGTGCAGAAGTCGGCGGCGGGCAGCACCGTCGCTACGGTCGAGCTGTGCGCCAGCGCCTCGATGTCGGCGGCGCTGACGTGCGCCACGTGGTCCACCGAGGCCGCCCTGTGCTCGACCGCGAGTTGCACACCCGGCCCCTGATGCAGCTGGTTGCCGTGCACGCGCGGCGTCAGGCCCGCCGCGGCGCCCGCGGTGAGCACGGCGGCGGCCTGATCCCGGTCGAAGGCGCCCTGCTCGCAGAACACATCGATCCACTTCGCGTGCGGCGCACACGCCTCGATCATCTCCGTGCACACCATCTCGACGTATTCGTCCACCCGCCCCGCGTATTCCGGCGGCGGCACGTGCGCCGCGAGCAAGGTCACCTCGTCGGTGAACTCGCTCGCGATCCGCACACTGCGCAGCTCGCTGGGCACCGATTGCCCGTAGCCGCTCTTGATCTCGACGGTGGTACTGCCGGAGCGCAACGATTCGTCCAGCAACCGGCGGACGTTGGCCCGCAGCTCCGCGTCGGTGGCGGCGCGCGTGGCCGCGATCGTGGTGCGGATGCCGCCCGCCGCGTACGGCTTGCCCGCCATCCGGGCGCCGAACTCCTCGGCCCGGTCCCCCGCGAACACCAGGTGCGAATGGCTCTCGACGAACCCCGGCAGCACCGCAGCACCGCCCAGGTCGTGCGCTGTGTCGGCGTCCGGGGCCCGGTCGGCCGCGCCGGCCCACGCCACCACGCCGCCGTCGAAAACTAGTGCGGCGTCGTGGATCACGCCGAGCGCACCCGCCCCGAGCGCCGGATCGTTGGTCACCAGCGTGCCGATATTGGTCAGCAGCACCGTCACGCGATCAGCCTTCCGTCATGGGGACACGCACGCCGCGTTCCCGGGCCACGTCGGCGGCGTGTTCGTAGCCCGCGTCGACGTGCCGGATGACGCCCATCCCCGGATCGTTGGTCAGCACCCGGGTGATCTTCTCGGCCGCCAGTTCGGTGCCGTCGGCCACGCACACCTGCCCGGCGTGGATGGAGCGTCCCATGCCGACGCCGCCGCCGTGGTGGATCGACACCCACGACGCGCCCGAGGCGGTGTTGACCAGGGCGTTGAGCAGCGGCCAGTCGGCGATGGCGTCGGAGCCGTCGAGCATGGCCTCGGTTTCGCGGTAGGGCGAGGCGACCGAGCCGGAGTCGAGGTGATCGCGGCCGATGGCGACCGGGGCGGACAGTTCACCCGAGGCCACCATCTCGTTGAATTTCAGGCCGGCCAGGTGCCGTTCGCCGTAGCCGAGCCAGCAGATCCGGGCCGGCAAGCCCTCGAAAGCGACCTTCTCCCCGGCCATCTCGATCCAGCGGCGCAGATGCGCGTTCTCCGGGAACAGCTCCAGGATCGCCTTGTCGGTGGCGGCGATGTCCTTCGGATCGCCCGAGAGCGCCGCCCAGCGGAACGGGCCCAGCCCCTCCTCGAACAGCGGGCGGATGTAGGCGGGCACGAAGCCCGGGAACTCGAAGGCGCGGGCGTAGCCGCCCTTGCGGGCTTCGTCGCGAATGGAGTTGCCGTAGTCGAAGACCTCCGCGCCCGCGTCCATGAAGCCGACCATGGCCTCGACGTGGCGGGCCATGGATTCGCGGGCCTGCTTGGTGAACAGATCGGGATCCCGCTCGGCGGCGGACTTCATGTCCGCGAACGGAATACCCGCGGGCAGGTAGGCCAGCGGATCGTGCGCCGAGGTCTGATCGGTGACGATGTCGATGGGCGCGCCCAGGGCGAGCAGCCGCGGGAAGATCTCCGCGGCGTTGCCCTCGACGCCGATCGACAACGGGCGCTTGGCGTCTCGGGCCTCGACGGCCAGCCGCAGCGCGTGCTCGAGGTCGTCGGCCTTGGTGTCGAGGTACCTGTGCGCGATGCGGCGATCGATCCGGGTCACGTCGCAATCCACGCAGATCGCGACGCCCTCGTTCATGGTGACGGCCAGCGGCTGCGCGCCGCCCATGCCGCCGAGTCCGGCCGTGAGCGTGATGGTGCCCGCCAAGCTGCCCGCGCCCCGGCCCGCCGCCGCGAGCTTGCGGGCGACCGCGCCGAAGGTCTCGTAGGTGCCCTGCAGGATGCCCTGGGTGCCGATGTAGATCCAGGACCCGGCGGTCATCTGCCCGTACATGGTCAGGCCGAGTTCCTCGAGTCGCCGGAACTCCTCCCAGTTCGCCCAGTCGCCGACGAGATTGGAATTGGCGATCAGCACCCGCGGCGCCCACTCGTGGGTGCGGAACACTCCCACCGGCTTGCCGGACTGCACCAGCATGGTCTCGTCGGACTTCAGCGTCCGCAGCGTGCGCACCATGGCGTCGAAGGCGGGCCAGCTGCGCGCGGCGCGGCCGGTGCCGCCGTAGACGACCAGGCTGTCGGGATGCTCGGCGACCTCGGGGTCGAGGTTGTTCATCAGCATGCGCAGCGCTCCCTCCTGCTGCCAGCCGAGGGTGGTGAGTTCAGGGCCGCGCGGCGCGGAGACCGGGCGCGCTCCTTCGGTACGGTCGGGCATGGTGGTGCTCCTTCGGGTATGGCGAATCAGGCTCGGGTGTCGGCCATTTCGGTGTGCGCGGGGTAGATCATCCGGTCGGGCGGGTTGCTGGTGCGCTTGGCGAGCGGGTAATAGAGGGCGGCGGTGAGCACGATGCCGACGATCCACGAGATGTCCGCGCCGTCCAGCATTTTCGTGATCGGGCCGGTGTAGAGCTTCTGCGCCAAGAACGGCACCTGCGCGACCACGCCGATCACGTAGCAGCTCAGCGCGGTGACGTTCCAGCGCCCGTAGCGCCCGTTCACGTCGTAGAGCGCCGGAATGTCCACGCGCTCTTTGGAGATCAGGTAGTAGTCGATCAGGTTGATCGCGCTCCACGGCGTGAACACCATGAGCAGCACCAGCACGAAATTCTTGAAGTTGTTCAGGAAGTCGGCGCTGGCCGCGATCGCGATGAGCATCGAGACGCCGGTGAAGCCGACGATGTAGGCGGTGCGGGCCGCGGCGGAGATCCGGGTCTGTCCGTTGAACGCGGTGACCGTGGTCAGGATCGACATGAAGCCGCCGTAGGCGTTGAGGCAGTTGACCGTCAGCTTGCCGGTGACGATCACCAGGTAGATCAGCGTGGCGACCAGCGCGGGCCCGGCCAGCTCGCCGACGAAGCCGACCTGGTCGGACAGGAAGCTCTTGCCCGCGCACACCGCGATCAGGACGCCCAGCATCATCGCCCACTGCGAACCGATCACCGAGCCGGCGAAGGTGGACCAGAAGGTGGTGCGCTCACTGGTGGAACGCGGCAGGTAGCGGGAGTAGTCGGCGACGTAGGGGCCGAAGGTCAGCTGCCAGCCCGCGCCGAGGGAGATCGACAGCAGGAAGGTCGCGGCGTCGAAGGGCTTGGTGCCCACGAAGTTCGACACGTCGTATTCGGCGAACAGGCGCACGCACAGGTAGGTGAAGCCGAGCACGCCGACAACCGTGGCGATCCGGCCGACCACATGGATCAGCCGGTAGCCGGTCACCGCCACGAACGCGGTGAGCGCGCCGAAGATCAGAATGCCGAGCACCGGGCTGTCGATGTGCAGGATCTTGTTCACGGCCTGGCCCGCGAGCACCGTGCCGGTCGCGGCGAAGCCCAGGTACATGAGCACGACCAGCACCAGCGGCAGCACCGCGCCCTGCACGCCGAACTGGGCGCGGCTGGAGATCATCTGCGGCAGGCCCATGCGCGGGCCCTGCGCGGAGTGCAGCGCCATCACCGCGCCGCCGACCACGTTGCCGATGAGCAGGCCGAGCATCGCCCACCACGCGTCGGCGCCGAAGACCACGGCCAGCGCCCCGTCGACGATCGCGGTGATCTGCATGTTCGCGCCGAACCACAGGGTGAACTGGCTGCGCGGCGAACCGTGCCGTTCGTGGTCGGGTACGACATCGATGGTCCGGCGTTCCGGAGTAAGCCCCGCTCCGGAGTGATCGTCGTGTGTCACTGGCTTGTCCTCATTCACTGTGTGCCGCGTCACGCTCGCGGCGGCTGAGGTGTATAGTCCTGTATATACAACTGGCTGTCAAGCGCCTCCGAACCCGGATAGACTCCAGCCGCTGCTGTGACTTCAGGGATGGGTGCCGGAAATGACGATCGCGGATCACGACGCGGAACTCGCTGCGTTGTTCCGGGATTCGGGCCAGTCCGCGCCCGCCTACGAGCGGGTCAAGAATCTGGTGACCGCGCAGATCAGATCCGGTCGCTGGTCCGAGGGCGACCAGCTGCCCTCCGAGCACCAGCTCGTGGCCGCGCTCGGCCTGTCCCGCATGACGATCAACCGCGCGCTGCGGGAACTCACCGCCGAGGGCCTGATCGTGCGGCACACCGGCGTGGGTTCGTTCGTCGCGGGCACCAAGGCGCCGTCCTCGCTGTTCGCGGTGAAGAACATCGCCGACGAGATCCAGCAGCGCGGCCACCGCCACCGCACCCAGGTCGTCTCGGTGTGCGAGGAGGAGCTGGACCGGCGCTCGGTCATGCGGGAACTGCTGCCGCGCAGGGTCTTCCACTCGATCCTGGTGCACTACGAGGACGAGGTGCCGATCCAGGTGGAGGACCGGCTGGTCAACCCCGCCGAGGCGCCGGACTACCTGGACCAGGATTTCAGCACCCTGACCCCGAACACCTACCTGAGCAAGGTCGCGCCGCTGGAACGCGGCGAGCACATCGTCGAGGCGGTGCTCGGCTCGCCGGAGGAGTGCGCGCTGCTCGGCATCGAGCGCGGCGAGCCCTGCCTGCTCATCCGCCGCCGCACCTGGTCCTCGACCGGGCTGGTGAGCGCCGCGCGCCTGGTCCATCCCGGGTCCCGCAACCGGCTCGAGGGCGTGTTCGGCAACCGCTGAAATCGTCGCCACGGAAATCGATTAGGGCGGATCCGGACAACTGCGGCAAGATCGGAGCATGACCGCTGACCGCCGCTCCCGTGCCGTCGCGTCGCTGCACGGCTTGGCCGTGGGCGACGGATTCGGCTCCTCCTTCTTCGTCCCCGATAATTTCCGGGGGCTGCACAATCGCGTACTGCCCCGGGCACCGTGGTTCTGGACCGACGACACCGAGATGGCCTGCTCGGTGTACGCCGTCCTGGACCGGCTCGGGCGTATCGATCAGAACGCCCTGGCGGCGTCGTTCGCCCGGCACCACGATTTCGATCGCGGCTACGGCGCGGGCGTCAACCGGATGCTGCGCCTGATCCGCCAGGAAGGCGGCGACTGGCGCGAATTGGCCCCCGCCGCGTTCGACGGGCGCGGATCGTGGGGCAACGGCGGGGCCATGCGCGTCGCGCCGCTGGGCGCGTACTTCGCCGGAGATCTCGACCGGGTCGTCGCCGAGGCGGCCGCCTCGGCGGAGGTCACCCACACCCACCCCGAGGGCGTGGCCGGGGCGATCGCGGTGGCCGTCGCCGCCGCGCTGGAGCTGAGCGGAGCCGATCTGCTGGCCGCCGTGGCCGAGTACACCCCGCCCGGCCTGGTGCGCGACGGTATCGAAACCGCGAAAAGCCTTTTGCACCTGCACGATTCCCGCAGCGCGGCGGCGACGCTGGGCACCGGGCGCGAAGTCTCGGCTCAGGACACCGTCCCGCTCTGCCTCTGGGTGGTGGCCAAGCACCCCTACGATTTCGCCGAAGCGCTGTGGGCCACCGCCGTCGCCTCCGACGACGTCGACACCACCTGCGCCATCGTCGGCGGCATCCTCGCCGCGCGCTCCGGCCTGGACGCGATCCCCGAGCAGTGGCTGCGCAGTTGTGAACCGCTGCCGCGCTGGGCGGGCGTCCCCGCCGGAAAAATCGAAATGTGGTCCGGCTGGGATGATCCGGACGGGCGCTACGCGCTCGACTGACGGCCGCCGAGCAGTTTCCGGAGCCCCCACGCGAGCACCGGCCACAGCAGGATGACCGCGATGATCGCGTAGACGATCCTGGCGAACCAGGTGTCGACCAGCCCGCTCAACGCGCCGTCGCTGATCTGCAACGCGCGCCGCATCTGCATCTCCGCGTTCGGCCCGAGGATCACGCCGATGATCGCGGGCAGCAGCGGCAGCCCGAATCGGCGCATGAGGAAACCGATCACGCCGATCACCAGCAGCAGCACCAGATCCACCACGTCACCGGAGACGGCGTAGGCCCCGACGCTGGCGAAGAACAGGATGCCCGCGTACAGGTAGGGCCGCGGGATCCGCAGCAGCTTGGCCCACACCGGCGCCAGCGGCAGATTCAGCACCAGCAGCAGCACGGTGCCGATGAACAGGCTCGCGATGAGCGTCCACACCAGTTCCGACTCCCGCTCGAACAGCAGCGGTCCGGGCTGAATGCCGTACTGCTGGAACGCCGCCAGCATCACGGCGGCGGTCGCCGTGGTCGGCAGACCGAGCGTCAGCATGGTGGTGAGCGTGCCCGCCGCGGACGCGCTCGCGGTCGACTCCGGCCCCGCCACACCCTCGATCGCGCCCTTACCCCACTCGTCCTTGTGCTTGGACAGGCGCTTTTCGGTCGCATAGGACAGGAAGGTCGGGATCTCCGCACCGCCCGCCGGCACCGCGCCGAACGGGAATCCGATGAACGGCCCGCGCAGCCACGCCTTCCAGGAGCGATCGAAGTCCTTGCGGCTCAACCAGGCTCGGCCCACCGGGATGGCCCGGCCCGGGCGCCGGCGCAGATGCGCCGCCACCCACAGCGCCTCGCCGACCGCGAACAGCCCCACCGCCACGATGATCACGTCGATGCCGTCGGCCAGTTGCAGCGACCCGAAGGTCAGCCGCTGCTGCCCGGTGATCGGGTCCAGCCCGATCAGGCCCAGCGACAGCCCGATTCCGAGCGAGGCGAAGCCGCGCACGCGGGAACTGCCGAGCACGGAGGTCACCGCGATGAACGCCAGCAGCATGATCGCGAAATAGTCGGGCGCGCCGATGTCCACCGCGAACTTCGCCACCAGCGGCGCGGTCAGCACCAGCAGCGCGGTGCCCGCGATGCCGCCGACGAAGTGCCCGATGGCGGCGGTCGCCAGCGCCTGCGCGCCCCGGCCGCGCTTGGCCATCGGGTGCCCCTCGATCGCGGTCACCACCGAGGCGGTCTCGCCTGGAGTGTTCAGCAGGATCGAGGTGGTCGACCCGCCGAACATGCCGCCGTAGTAGATGCCGGCGAACATGATGAACGCGCCCGTCGGCTCCACGCTGTAGGTGATCGGCAGCAGCAGCGCCACCGCCATCGCGGGCCCGATGCCGGGCAGCACGCCGATGGCGGTGCCGAGCAGCACGCCGACCGCGGCCAGCAGCAGGTGCGTCGGGGTCAGGGCGGTGCCGAAGCCCGCCAGTAGGTTGCCCAGCGCGTCCATCAGAGCTCACCCACCCCGCCGGCTGCCGTCCCCCAGGAGAGGACTCCATCCAACGGTCCACCGGGCAGCGTCACGCCGAGCAGTTCGCCGAACACGACGTAGGTGAGCAGGGCCAGCGCCACCGCGATGAGCGGATCGCGGACCAGGTGCCTGCTGCCCAGGGCGAAGGCCGCGCCCCAGAACAGCAGCGCGCCCGCGATCGGGAATCCGACGATGTCGATCAGCACGATATTGGCGACGAAGACCGCGATCAGCAGGCCGACGGTCCGCCATTCCGGCGGCGTGGACAGGTCCACGTCCTCGCCGCCCTCGGCTTCGCCGCGCCCGCCGCGCAGCACGTCGATCGCCAGCGCGACCGCGACGGCCACCAGCAGCGCGCCGACCACCAGCGGCATGGCCTTCGGCCCGACGGGACCGCGCTGGGTGAATGCGGTGGACATCCGCAGCGCGTCGGAGATCACCACCGCGCCCGCCGCCGCGAGCAGCACGGAGACGACCAGCTCGGAGCGGTCTCGAAACCACCCGGCCGCACCGGTTCCCGGGGCCGGGTGCTCCGGCCCGGCGACGCTGGGTTCCGCGTCGCCGGGTTCGGGGACTGCCGAACTCATGCCAACCCCAGATCCTTCAGCACGGCGCCGCACTGGTCGGTCTGCTGCTGGATGAACGCGCCGAAGTCGGCGCCGGTCAGGAACGCGTCGCCCCAGCCGTTGGTGCTGACGGCTTCCTTCCACTGCGCGGAGTCGTGCATCGCGGTGTAGGCGTCGATCAGGGCCTTGCGCTCGTCGTCGCTGATGCCGGGCGGGGCCACCACGCCGCGCCAGTTGGTGAATTCGACATTGATACCGGCCTCTTTCAGGGTCGGCGCGGTCACGCCGTCGACGCGCTTGGGCCCGGTCACCGCCAGCACGCGCAGTTCCCCGGCCTGGATCTGGTCCAGGTACTCGCCGACGCCCGAGACGCCGAAGGCGATCTTGTTGCCGAGCACCGAGGCGAGCAGTTCACCGCCGCCGTCGAAGGGCACGTAGTTGACGGCCTTCGGTTCGATGCCGACGGCCTTGGCGACCAGCATCGGAGCCAGGTGGTCCGGCCCGCCGGGCGAGGAGCCGCCGCCCACCGGGACCGCGCCCGGGTTCGCCTTCCAGTCCGCGACGAGCTGGTCGATGGTGGTGTACTTGGAGTTCTTGGAGACCACGATGATGTCGGGTTCGTCGATGAGCCGGGCGATCGGCGTGGTGTCGGTCAGCTTGGACGGCGATTTGTTGGTGTACACGCTGCCCACGACGCCCAGGCCCATCTGCATGACCAGCTTGCCGTTGCCCTTCTCCCCCACCAGCCGGCCCAGCCCGACCGTGCCGCCGGCGCCGGGCAGGTTGAAAACCTCGACCGAGCGCGCGATTCCGGCGTCCTCCATGACCTTGGCCGAGGTGCGGGCGGTGATGTCGTAGCCGCCGCCGGGCGAGTTCGGGACCATGATCCGGGCGCCGGTCAGTTTGCCGGCGGTATCGCCGCCACCGTTGCAGGCAGTCAGGGCGACGGCAGCGCAGACACCTGCGAGCACGGTCAGCAACTTCCGAGTTTTCACTGGGGATCCTCATCTCTCCTCGTCGAGCTGGAGGAATTGTGAGCTGGCCCACTGCGCCCTGTCTGCTTTGTGTCGGCAACGTTTGTTGTGGTCATAGTGTTCACGCCGAACACGACCTTTTCCGCCGAGGTGGCGGGGACACTGTGTGCGGGCAGGTTCGTCAGGAGGTAGGCGTGGGCAAGAAGGGCTCACTGGCACGGCAATTGCTTGCCCTGCAGTTGCTGATCGTGCTGGTGCTGCTGGCCGCGGTGGCCGCGGTGGTGGTGGCGCAGGTGAGCGAGACCTTCCGCAACACCGAGTCGCGGCGCATGCTCGGCATCGCCGAGGACGTCGCCGCCAACCCCAGCTTGCGGGTGCTGCTAGCCGATCCGAAACAGCATCTGCTGCTCGCCCCGTTCGCGACCGGCGCGCAGGTCGCCTCCGGCGCCGACGAGGTCGTGATCGCCCGGGCCGACGGCAAGGTGCTCACCTCCCAGGACCCCTCCGAGATCAACAAGCCGCTGCGCCTGGCCGATTCCACCGTCACCGAGGGCCGGGCCTGGGTCGGCGAGATCGGGGACGCGGTGGTCGCGCACGTGCCCGTGATCGGTCAGGGCGACCACCGGGTCGTCGGCTATGTCGCCGCCGAGAAGGCGCGGCCCGCGATCTGGCAGACGCTCACCGAATCCTTTCCCGGGCTGCTCAGCCTGCTCGGCATCGCCACCGCCGTCGGCGTCGCCGGCTCGCTGTCGCTGTCCTGGTGGGTCAAGCGCCAGACCTTCGGGCTGGAGCCGGCCGAGATCGCCGCGCTGGTCGAGCATCGCGAAGCGATGCTGCACGGCGTGCACGAGGGCGTCGTCGGCCTGGATCCGCAGCACCGGGTCACCCTGGTCAACGATCAGGCCAAGACCCTGCTGACGCTCGGCGACGTGGTGGGGCGCAGCGTCTACGACCTCGGCCTCAACGAGCGCCTGCTCGACGTGTTCACCGGCGCGGCCGCGGGCACCGACCTGATCGGCCTGCGGCGCGGCAAGGTGCTGGTGATGAACCGGACCCAGATCCAGTGGGACGGGCGCACCCTGGGCGCGGTGGTGACGCTGCGGGACCGCACCGAACTGGTGCGCCTGCAAGATCAGCTCACCGAGAACCGCAACGCCGCCGACACGCTGCGCGCCCAGGCGCACGAGTTCAGCAACCGGCTGCACACCATCGCGGGGCTGATCGAACTGGGCGAGTACGACGAGGTCGCCCGCTACATCACCCGGGTCAGCGCCAATCGCGACCAGTGGCAGGCCGAGGTGACCGCGCGGGTCGGCGATCCGGCGGCGGCCGCGCTGCTCATCGCCAAATCCAGTCTGGCCGCCGAACAAGGTGTGGGCCTGCGTCTTTCGCCGGCCAGCGCGCTGCCGGAGGTGGACGCGAGCCTGTCCGGTGACATCGTGACCGTGCTCGGCAATCTGCTCGACAACGCCCTGGACGCGCTGTCGGGCCCGGGCTGGATCGAGGTCGAGATCCGCGTGCATGACGCCGCGGTGCACGTGGTGGTCCGTGATTCCGGTCCCGGCGTGGCGCCCGAACTCGCGCGCGAGGTGTTCCGGCACGGTTTCACCACCAAGGCCGCGGCGGGCGGGCGGCGCGGTCTCGGCCTGGCCATCACCCGCCAGGCCTGCGTGCGGCGCGGCGGCACCGTGTCGGTGCACAACGCCGACGGCGCGGTGTTCACCGCGACCCTGCCGCTGGCGGTGCCCGCGTGATCCGGGTGCTGGTGGTGGACGACGACTTCATGGTCGCCAAGGTGCACAGCGGATACGTCGGCAAGACACCGGGTTTCACCGTCGCCGGGGTCGCCCGCACCGGCGCCGAGGCGCTGCGCCTGATCGGTGAGCTGCGCCCGGACCTGGTGCTGCTCGACATCTACCTGCCCGATCTGGACGGGCTGAGCGTGCTGCGCGGGATCCGGGAGACCGCCGAGGCCACCGACGTGATCGTCATCAGCGCCGCCGACGACGTCAACACCATCCGGACCGCGATGCGCGGCGGTGTCCTGCACTATCTGATCAAGCCGTTCACCTACGGCGCGCTCTACGACCAGCTCCAGCACTTCGCCGCGCTGCACACCAAACTCGGCGAGCTCTCGCGCGCCGCGCAGGCCGATGTCGACCAGGTCTTCGCGGGGCGGCCGCGCGGCGCCGGCACGCTGCCCAAGGGCCTCACGGCGCAGACCGCCCTGCTGGTCGAAAGTGTGCTGCGCGCCGCCGAGCTCGATCTCTCCGCCCAGGAGTGCGCCGCGGCCACCGCGCTGTCGCGGGTCAGCGCGCGCCGGTATCTGGAGCACTTCGCCGAGACCGGCAGCGCCGAGGTCCGGCTGCGCTACGGCGGCACCGGTCGCCCGGAGCGCCGGTATCGCTGGGTCGCGAACTGAGCCGGATTCCGCGCCATCCCGGCCGCATGTTTGCTACTCCCCGGTCTTGATGCTTCCATGAGGCCCTGGTGAACGGTTGGCAGCCGAGCAATGTGCGCTGTCGAGAGGAGCCGTTCCCGTTGGCCGAACTATCGCGCCGGGCCGTCACCGTCCTGGCGATCGTCGCCGGCATCGCCTTCGCCCCCGCACACGCGGAGACCACCGTCGACGGGGCCGCCGCCCCGCCGGGGGCGAACGATTGGACGTGCCGGCCCTCGGCGCGGCATCCCGAACCGGTGCTGCTGGTGCACGGGACCTGGGGCAACCAGAACACCTGGAACGTGCTGGCGCCGCAGCTCGAAGCGGCCGGTGTCTGCGTCTACTCGCTGAATTACGGCCACAAGCGGTTCAGCGTCCGAGGGTCCGAGCCCGGCGTGTACGGCACCGCCGACATCCGCGCCTCCGCCAAGGAACTCGGCGCGTTCGTCGACCGGGTCCGGGCGAGCACCGGGGCCGCGCGCGTCGATGTCGTCGCGCACTCCCAGGGCGGGCCCCTGGTGCGCCAGTTCCTGCGCTTCGAGGGCGGGATGCGGCCGGGGCCCGCGGTGCGCCGGCTGGTGACGATCGCGGCCACCCACCACGGCACCACCGCCGACGGGCTGGACCACCTATTACCCGGCGGCAGCGCCGCGGGTCCCTCGGACGCGGTGATCGCGCGGATCCTCGGCACCGCCGCCGCGCAGCAGCTGGCGGGCAGCGAATTCCTGCGCCGGCTCAACGCCGGGGGCGACACCGAACCCGGCATCGCGTACACCGCCATCGCCACCCGCGTGGATCACGTCGTCACCCCGCCGGAAGCCACGTTCCTGCGCGCCGGGCCGGGCGCCACGGTCGACAACGTCTGGGTCCAGGACGTCTGTCCCGGGGACACTTTCCACCACGGGCTGCTCCCGGAGTCACCGGCGGTCGCCTACCTGGTGCACCGCGCGCTCGATCTGCCCTACAGCGCGGATCGCTGCCCGGGCTAGGCGTTGCGCGCCAGCGCTTCCCCGATCAGGCCGACGCCGGTCCGGCTCAACGCGCCGTCCACGCCGAACTCGACGCGGACCTCGTACAACCCGAAATGACCTGCCAGCAGCTGCGGTTCACCGGCGTAGATCGCGGGGACGCCGTAGTGCCGGAAATAGCCGGCCACCATCTCGCGCATGGTGCGGTATCGGTTCTCCGGATCCGTCAGCGGGTGCAGCAGATTCGCCGTCGCGTCGAAGACCGAGCACGCTCGATCCGGATCCGTGCCGGGCTCGCCGATCCGCTCGTCGGTCAGCGCCAGCACGCGGTAGCCGTTGCCGTCGGGAACGAAGGCCCAGCCCGCCGCCTCGCCCAGGCGTACCGCGGCCGCCGAGAGCACGTCGATGGCGTTCTCGCCGTGCGGGGTGATCGCGCCGAGTTCCACCCGGTCGGCGGCGAGGTGGTCCGCGCCGTGGGCGCGCGCCAGCCGGCGCACGGCGGCGCTGCCGGTCCAGTCGGTTTCGGCCCACTCCCAGCTCTCGGTGTCGCGGTCGTATCGACCCAGATCCACTGCGGCGATACCCAATTCGGGCAACTCGGCGATACCGAACAGGCCGGTCGCCGGGTCCCAGGTCGAGGTCGGCCGGTCCAGTTCGCGCAGGCCGGTCGCGAAATCGAGCAGACCACGCTTGAGCCCCATCGTGACCGCGACGGCCGGCGCGAGCTCGGCGAGCAATTCGTCGGGAAGGAACGGGGGCACGCGCGGCAGCTGCCGGGGCGCGGTGGCCTCCGGCGTGTAAGGCGCGCCGTCCGGGCCGAACATCGCCGCGTCGATGATGTTGTCGCGCTCGTCGATCCGTGCCACCAGGCGATGGCCGCCGGGCAGCACCAACTGGAGGCCGTCGTCGGTCGATTCGGTGGCGAGCCCGTGCTGCCGGGCGTATCCGGTGATCACGTCCCGGGTGCCGTCTCCGGGCAGCAGCATGGCCGCGATGCGCAGATGATCGCTGACGCGCGCCGGATCCGGTGTCGCGGCGGCCAATTCGTCGTCATCGGTGACCAGATACGCGTAGGCCCGGCCGCCGTGGTTGAACTTCATCGTGCCCCGGGCGCCCAGCACGCCCAGCGCGATCAGCGAGAGGTGATCGGCGGCAAGCTTGGGATCCGGGAACCCGCCGAAATCCAGCAGGCCCTCGGTGAACTCCGGAATACCCTGCCGCACGCCTATTTCCCGTAGTCGCTCGGCATGCTCGATGCCCGGCAGACCCGCCAGATCGGGCTTGGCCCACGACCACATGAACGTGTGGTCCTCGGCGAAGGTGCCCAGCTCGCCGGACCGAGACAATTCCCGCTCGCCCACCCAGGCCGTGCCCGTCTCCTGTGCTATCCGCATGCGCCCGTTGGGCACCTGCTCCTGAAAAGCCGCATACTGCTCGATCGCCCCGCCCAGATACCCCCGTGCAAAGGACAACAACGCGCTACTGAACGTGTCCACGCGCCGGACGATACCAGGCTGGCTGAAACCCGCTGTACCACAGCCATTTTCCCGACGCTCGGCCGCACGGCTTGACCTTGATATTTGTTGAGGTTTTACCGTGAACCGGACTGGAACATCGAGGATCGGAGCTCATCTTGCTACTCGTCACCGGCGCCACCGGCAACATCGGCGCACCGCTGCTACATCGACTGCACGCGAACGGCGCCGAACCGCTGCGCGCCCTCACCCGTGACGCCGCCCGCGCGGCCGTCCCCGACGGCGTCGAGGCGTTCGAAGCCGATCTGACCGATCCGGCGGCGCGCTCACGCGCGCTGGCCGGTGTCCGGGCGATGCTGCTGGTGTCCGGCCTCGGCCCGGACCGGGAGATCATCGAGGCGGCGCGCCGGGCAGGCGTCGAGCACGTCGTCCTGATCTCCTCGATCACCGTCGAGACCCACCCGCACCTCGGCCCCGCCGCCGAAAAAGCCGCCCTGGAAAAGGAACTGCGAGCCAGTGGCCTGGAGTGGACCATCCTGCGCCCGACCCAGTTCGCGTCGAACACCGCGCTCTGGGCGGACGCGATCCGCCACGACACCCCGGTCCGGGCGGCCTACGCCGACACCGGACTGCCCACCATCCATCCCGCCGACATCGCGGCCGTCGCCGCGGTCGCGCTGACCGAACCCGGCCACCGCGGCCGGACCCACGCGCTGACCGGGCCCGAACGCATCACGCCCCGCGAGCAGGTCGCCGCCGTCGCGGCCGCCCTGGGGCGCGCGATCGAGTTCACCGAGATCGATCGGGAGCAGGCTCGGGCGGAACTGCTGCCCTTCTTCGGCGCGGAATCGGTGGATGCGGTCCTCGATGTCACCGGCGGCGACGTCAACGACGAGTTGCGCCGGGTTCGCGACACCGTCCAGCAGGTGACCGGCACTCCGGCCCGGCCCTTCCGGGTGTGGGCCGAGGAGAATGTCGCGCTCTTCCGCTGACCGGCAAAGCGAACAATTCGCGCTCAGGTCAGGGAGCGCTCCGCACCGGTGAAGAATTCGCCCGCGACGGGCGCGAGCAGATCGATATTCGGATTGTGGCTCAGCTTCGCCAATTCCTGATGCCGCGCGTCGGGCAACACCCGGGTAATCGCACGGGCGGCGGTGCGCAGCAGCGCACCGCTTTTCCCACCGGAGACGACCAGGACCGGAATGGTCACACCGGCCCAGTCCGCCGGGCGCAGCGGCTCGCCGCGCATGAACTCGCCCATGATCGCCCAGTCGTGCGCCGTGGCCGGCGCCGTGGCGAGCAGGTTCTTCCACATCGGCGTGAAAGGCATGATCCGGACCAGCATCCGGGGCATCCCCATGCCCTTCGTCATGTAATACCGGACCACCTCGGCGCGCTGCCCGGCCGCGATCAACGCGTGCAGCCGCTCCGTGAGCTCGGCGGGCGGCACGAAATTGTCGCGGTCCACGACGAACGGCGGCTCGAAGGCCAGCACCGAGGTCAGACCCGGCACCCGGCCCGAGGCCGCCGCGCGCAACGCCAGCCCCGCCCCGGAGGACCAGCCGAACAGCGCCGCCCGGCCACCGGCCGCGTCCACCAGGGCCGCGATGTCGTCGATCTCGTTGTCGACGTCGTACACGCCCGGCGCATCGGTGCTGTCACCGCGACCGCGCCGGTCGTAATTGATGACCGTCAGGCCGTATTCGTCCGCCATTTTCTCAGCCAGCGCGACCATTTTCGGGAATCGCCGGAAGCTGAACGCGCCGCCGACCAGGATCACGGTCCCGGCGTCGCCGCCGACGATGCGATCGAAAGCGATCTCGATGCCCGAAGACGTGGTCAGTTTTTCCATCGGTATGGCCTTTCTCGGCGAACAATGCGGGCTTGCACTCGGATAGACGAGCGCCCGGTGCAGAAGTAATCGGACCGCGAATGTGAGGCGCACCACACGACGGGGTATCGAATTGCGTTCAGCCGCAGCGTCATTGCAATTTCTGCCCCGGAAAAATTGACGGCTCCGGCGTGCCGGAAAATGGGCTCCACTATTCACGAGCGAGCGGCCGAGTCCGCAGTCGAACTCGCCGCCCGGCGGTAGAGTCGCCTGGAGCGACAGGTGACGGGTAGCGAGCGGCAGGTGAGGATGGCAGCGGCCGGAATGCTTGCCCCGCTGCGGGAACCGCTGTTCCGGCGCCTGGCCGCCGGGCGCGTCACCACCTTCGCCGGCAACGCCATCGCGCCCGTGGCGCTGGCGTTCGCGGTGCTCGACCTCACCGGTTCGGTGTCGGCGCTCGGGCTCGTGGTCGGGGCGCGCTCGATCGCGAACGTCGCGCTGCTGCTGCTCGGCGGCGTCCTGGCCGACCGGCTGCCCCGGGGTGTGATCCTGCAGGGCGCGAGCGTGGCGGCGGCCTGCTCACAGGCCGCGACGGCGCTGGCGGTGCTGCTCGAATTCGCCTCTGTACCACTGTTGATCGCGCTGAGCGTCGTCAACGGCGCGGTCGCGGCGGCCTCGCTGCCCGCGGCGGCGGCGTTGACGCAGCAGACGGTGCCGCCCGACTTGCTTCGGCAGGCCAATGCCCTCGTGCGCGTCGGCATCAACGGCGCCCTGATCGGTGGCGCGTCGCTGGGCGGCATGCTCGCCGCGCTGGCCGGTCCCGGCTGGGCCATCGCGATCACCGCCGGCATCTTCGCCCTGGCGGCGCTCTGCTACGCGCGGGTCCGGGTGGAGCGCCTCGCCGCGCCCGACCGTTCCCGGCCCCTGGCGGAACTGCGCACGGGCTGGACCGAATTCACCGCGCGCACCTGGGTGTGGTCGATCGTGGTCGCGCTCATGCTGGTGAACGCGGCGCTGGTGGGCGGCACCCAGGTGCTCGGGCCCGCGATCGCGGACACCGGCATCGGACGCTTCGCCTGGGGCATCGTGCTCGGCGTCCAGACCGCCGGAGCCCTGCTCGGCGGCATCCTCGCCAGCCGCTGGCAACCGCGCCGCGCGCTCCTGTTCGGCACCGCGCTCCTGCTGGTCGAGGCCGTCCCGCTGCTCACCCTCGCGCACGCGCCCCAGCTGATCCCGCTGCTGGCCGCCTACTTTCTCGCCGGACTGGCGGTCGAGCAATTCGGTATCGCCTGGGACGTCTCGCTGCAACAGAACGTCCCCGCCGACCGCCTGGCCCGCGTCTACTCCTACGACGCCGTCGGCTCCTTCGTCGCCATCCCGCTCGGCGAAATCGCCGTCGGCCCGCTCGCCACCCGCTTCGGCACCGCGCCCACCCTCACCGGTCTGGCCGCGCTGACCCTGCTGGCGGTCACCGGGGCGCTGCTGGTTCCCAGCGTTCGGGCCCTCACTCGCGACGAAGCCACCACAGACGTCCCGACCGAACGCTGAGACACCCGTTCGCGGCGGGATACGTGCGGCGACCCCGGGTGCGTCGATCCTGCCGGACAGGCGAACCCGGGCGCGCCGAGGTAGGTCAGGGCTGCACGCAGGGCTCGGTCAAGGTGACCTTGTCCTGGGTGGGCCCGTGATAGTCGGTCAGCAGCGTCTTGGTGCCCAACGGCGCGGCGGCGTCGGGGCCGCCGATGATCGCCCGCTGTTTGGTGAGGTCCGGCTTGTCCGCGCCGTAGGTGTACTTGGGTGCGCCGCCCTGGAAGTCGACTTCGAGCCCGTCGACGCTGTCACGCACGCCTTTCCGGTTCAGTTTTCCGGCCTCCTGCGCCTTGGTCAGCAGCGCCTTCAGCGGATAGGAGAAGTTCCAGCCCGCACTGAAGCCCCAGGTGGCGGGATCTTTGGTGGCCGCCGCCTTCGCGGCCCTGGCCGCTTCGCTGGTACCGTCCCAGCCGTCCACCGGCGAGGTGGAGTTGTAGAGCGCGGTGATCGCCGGTGCGGCAGCGCTTTTCAGCAGACCGCCGTTCCAGGTCGGCCCGGAACCGAGGAAGCGGCCCTTGTATCCGGCGGCGGCCGCCTTGCCGATGATCTCGCCCGCTTCGGCCGGCCCGGTGGCCAGCATCACGACATCCGGTGCGGCCGCGATGAGCTGGCTCACCGCGCCATCCTGATTGCCGACCGCGGCATTGGGCGCGGTCTGGATCTGGTTGGCCACCTGCACACCATTGGCCTCGGCCCACTTCTTCGCGCCGGTCGCGTAGTCACCGCCGTAATCGCCCTTGTAGGTGACCGAGACCAGCTTGGTCGGCTTGGCCTTGTTCTGCGCCAGCCAGTCCAGACCCATGATGGCCTCCGAGCAGTAGGAGTACCCGGTCTCCAGCAGCAGCCCCTTGTCCGCGCTCTTGAACTGCCAACCGGACCAGAGGGTTCCGGCGACCGACACCAGGTTCGCCGCGTCCATCCGGTCCAGCACCGCCTGGGTGTGGATGGTGCCCAGGCTCATCGACAGCGCCAGCACATTCGGCTCCACCTGCTGATAGGCCTCGGCATGCTTCTGCGGGTCGTAGGAGGTGTTCTTGGTGTGGGTGGCGATGTCGACCTCGTACTTGCCGCCGATCCCGCCCGCCTCGTTCACCTTCTTCCAGAAGGCCAGCTGACCGTCGTTGATGTCGCGGCCGAGCGCGGCGAAGGGCCCGCCCTCGAGGTCGGAGAGCACCCCCAGGTAGATGCAGCCCTTGGCCTTGTCGATCGCGTTGGGGCAGGGTTCGCTGGTGACGCCGGGCCCGGTGGCCCCGCCGGCCTCGTCCTCGGCGCTGGAGCAGGCTCCGGCCAGGACCAGCGCGGCGACCGCGGGCACGGCGGCCATACGTCGAATTGTGCTGACTCCCATTATCTTTCCTACTTTCACTACTGCTGATCAGTGGGAGAACGGCCAGGTGCGGAAGTAGTTGCGAACGCGCAGCCACAGCCCGAACATGCCCCTCGGTTCGAGTACGATCACCCCGGCGATCAGCAGGCCGAACAGGATCGTTTTCCACTCGTCGAGCGTGAAGCCGAGGATCTGCCCACCCTCGGAGGTCAACGCCGGCACGGCGTGGGTGAACTCCTCGAGCACCCGCGGCAGCAGCACCACGAAGCAGGCGCCGATGATCGACCCGGTGATGGTGGCGGCGCCACCGATCAGCACGATGGCCAGGAAATCCACCGACAGCAGCAGGTTCCAGCGCTCGGGGCTGATCCGGCCGATCACCACCGACAGCAGGCCACCGGCCACCCCCGCGTAGGCCGAGGACACCACGAAGGCGAGCGTCTTGGTGCGCTGCAACCGCACACCCATGATCTCGGCGGCCACATCCCGGTCCCGCACCGCCGCGAAGGCGCGGCCGACGTTGGAGCACATGAGATTCCGTGCCAGCACCGCCAGCACCACGAGCAGCACGAGGGCGATCAGGTACAGCGCGCGCTGCTCGTTGATCAGCACGCCCGCCACCCGGACCGGCTTGCGCAGATCCGTGCCGAACAACACCGGCGGCGCGGGGGCGCGTCCGAGCCCGCCGCCGCCGGTCACCGACTGCCACTCCTTGAACAGGTGCTCGCCGATCATCACCAGGCCGAGAGTCAGTGTGGCCAAATACAATCCGCGCACCCGCGCGGCCAGTGGCGCCACCAGCAGGCCGAGTACCGCCGGAATCAGGGCGGTCAGCGGGAGCCACAGCGCCATGTCCCAGCCGAGCCCGTACACCGTCTTGGTGCCCGCGCCACCGAAAACGGCTGCGGTATAGGCGCCTACGCCGACGAAGAACGCGTGCCCCAGCGACACCTGTCCGGCGTACCCGGTCAGCATGTTCAATCCGATGCCGCCGATCGCGTAGATGGCGGCGAGGGTGAGCAGATTGGTGATGTCCTTGGCGACGAAAAACGGTGCAAGGACCGCCGATACCAGCAGGCCACCCGCCCACCACGCCTTGGCCGCGGTGTTCCAGGCGCTCTCGGCACGCGCGTAGGAGGTGTAGAGCCGGGGGCGGCCACGGCGCACCGCCCGGGGCGTCCGGAGCCGCTTCCCGGTCGTCTCGGGCAGGGTCGCGGTCATACGCGTTGCACCTCTTTCGCACCGAACAACCCGTGCGGCCGGATCAGCAGCACCGCGAACAGAAGCACGTAGGGCATCACCACGTCGAAGTTCGCACCGAGCCAGGGCGCGACATCGGGCTGATAGGTCTTGGTCAGCGCCTCGGCCAGGCCGACCAGCATGGCCCCGGCCAGCGCGCCGGTGATCGAGTCCAGGCCGCCGATGATGATGGCGGGCAGCGCTTTCAGCGCGATCAGCACGGCCGCCGCCTCCACTCCGCCGGGCGCGGTGCCGAGCAGGATGCCGCCGACCGCCGCCAGCGCGCCCGCCAGCGCCCAGGACAGCGAGAACACCCGGCCGACGTCGATGCCCTGGGCCATCGCCGTCTCCTGATCCATCGCCGCGGCCCGCATGGCCAGGCCGTAGCGCGAGCGCGCCAGCCACAGCACCAGGGCGGTGATCACCGCGACGGCGGTGAGCACCTTGAAGATGTCGGTGTGGTTCACCGTCACCCCGCCCACGCAGGCCGCGACCACGCTGTCGGCGGGCCGGTGCCCGCCCAGGCAGAAGTTGGACAGCCCCCACGGGTCGCCGGAGGTGATCACCTTCGCCCCGAACAGCTTGTGCACCAGCACCGTTCCCGCGGCGAAGAGCCCGACGGTGACCAGGGTCGCGGAGAAGGCGGGGCGGCCGACCATGGGGCGCATCGCGATTCGCTCGGTAGCCGTGGCGACCGCCGCCACGCCCGCCACCGCGGCGACCGCGGCCAGCGGGAACGGCAGCCCGGCCGAATCGACCAGGTAGTACGAGAACAACGTGCCGAAGATCATGAACACCGGCTGCGCGAAGTTCAGCACGCCGGTGGCCCGGAAGATGATCACGAAGCCGACCGCGATCGTCGCGTACATGCCGCCCAATCCGGCGCCGCGGATCAGGGATTGCAGCAATTCGTTCATGGGCGGGTTTCCGGATTCGCGGGGGCGGCCTCGGCGCGGGTCGCGGGCGGCACCTGGCCGATCGGGATGCTCAGCGCGCGGAAGAAGGCGGCGGTCTCCGGGGCGGGTGGGCTGTCCGGCGGCAGCGCGGTTCCCGGGATGGAGATGCTCCAGAAAGCGGCGCGGGTCCGGCGCAGACCCAGCTTGTCGCGCAACGCACGGCCCGCGGCCGGATACGCGAGGATCGAGACGGCTCTTCCGAACAAGCCGTTATCACGCTGTGCGGCACTGCGTTCGGCGGAATAGGTGGTCAGCCGGTAGCAGGCGCGCTTGAACCGGGAAGCAGTGGCCATGCGGCTCTCGACGCCGTCGTAGATCCGCTGCCAGCCCGCCGACGGGGCCAAGCGCAGGCTGGGTTGCGCCTCGGCCAGATCGGCGGCCAAGGTCTCGTAGGACTCGGCGAAATGCAGGACGGCGCCGGTGCCAACGCTCGTCCACACCGTGACCGCGCGTTCGGCGGGCTCGGCCAGCGACAAGCCGGGCAGGACGACGTCGTTGCCGCCGAGCCCCGGTACCGCCGCGCACAGCGCCGCCAGGATCGCGGTGATATCGCTGCCCCGCACCTGCGCGGGGCTCGGCTCCCCGGACGGCGGAAAAATCAGTGCGGCAACGTCATCCGGTGATCGGGTGACGTCCGGGAGCGGGTGCTCGCCCCGATGCGCGTCGCCGCGTTCGCGCAGCCCGGCGTAGCTCAGTAGCCGGGGGTCCGCGTAATTCTGTACCCCCAGCTCGTCCAGGCAGACGATCCAGCGCAGTCGCGGGCAGCCGGTGGCCAGCGCCTTGTCGACCTGCTCCTGGTCCTCGGCGATCAGCACCCGCACGGCGGCGTCGTTCAGCATCCGCTCCAGCGCGGGCCCCGCGACGTCCGGTCGCAGCCCGACGAAGATCGCGCCCACCGACAGCGCGCCCAGCTCCGCGTACAGCCATTCCGCCCGGTTGCCCGCCAGCAGCGCGACCCGGTCCCCGGCGCCGACGCCGAGCGCGGCCAGCCCGTGCGCGATCAGGCGACGCTCCAGATCCACGCCGGCCCAGGAAGTCTGCTGCCAGATGCCCAGCTGCTTCACGCGCAACGCCACCGTGTCCGGCGTGCGCGCGGCCCGCGCCGCCACCAGGGCGGGCAACCCCGAATCCGAAGCCGTCGTCGTCGATACCGCTGTCACCGGGCAGCCTCCCCCTCCGAGGGTGTCGCGCCGGCCCCGCCGAGATAGGCGGCGAGGACGGCCGGATCGTGCCGGACCTCCGCGGGTGTACCGAGCGCGATCCGAACTCCGAAGTCCAGCACCATGATTCGATCCGCGAGATCCATGACCAGGCGCATGTCGTGCTCCACCATGATCATGGCCAGTTTCAGTTCGGCCCGGATGTCGAGAACGCACCGCGCCATGTCCGCGGTCTCCTCGACGTTCATGCCCGCCACCGGTTCGTCCAGCAACAGCAGCCGCGGCTCCATGGCCAGCGCGCGGGCCAGTTCGACCCGCTTCTTCACCCCGTACGGGAGTAGGCCCACCGGTTGGTTGCGCACCTGCTGCAGTTCCAGGAACTCGATCAAGCCCTCGGCGTGCAGCCTGGCCGCGCGTTCGCCCCGCCGCGCCTTGGACAGGCGCAGCGCCGCCGCCACCGGTCCGTAGCCCAGTTGCAGATGGCGGCCGAGTTTGACGTTGTCCAGCACCGTCAAGTTGTCGAAGAGCTCGATGTTCTGGAACATCCGCGCGACGCCCGATCGGGCGATCGCGTCCGGCGTCCGCCCGATGAGTTCCCGGCCCGCCAGCACGATGCTGCCGCGCTGCGGGCGATAGACCCCGTTGAGGCAGTTGAAGATCGAGGTCTTGCCCGCCCCGTTCGGGCCGATCAGCGCGAGCAGCTCGCCCGGCCGCACCTCGAAGGAGACCTCCGACAATGCCTTGGTACCACCGAAATTCAGGCTGAGGTCGCGCACCTCGAGCAGCGCCGTCATGCCACCCACCCCTTGCGTCGCTTGTAGTGCTTGAGGTCGCGCAGCGACACGTGGCCCTCCGCACCGAGTCCCAGATAGAACTCCTGGATGTCGGAGTCGGCGGACAGCTCGGCGGCGGGTCCCCGCAGCACCACCCGGCCCTGCTCCAGCACATAGCCGTAGCTCGAGATGGACAGCGCCATCGCCGCGTTCTGCTCGATCAGCAGCACCCCCGTGCCCTCGGCGTTGATGCGCACGATGAGGTCGCGGATCTGTTCCACCACCCGCGGCGCCAGTCCCAGGCTCGGCTCGTCGAGCAGCAGATACTTCGGCTCGGCCATCAGGGCGCGTCCGATCGCGAGCATCTGCTGCTCGCCGCCCGAGAGCAGCCCGGCGCGCTGCGTGCGGCGCTCGGCCAGGAGCGGGAACATCTCGAACACCCGCTCGAGCGCGGTGCCGACGGTCGCGCGGGCGCGGGTGTGCGCACCGGCGCGCAGATTCTCCTCGACGGTGAACCCGGCGAACACCCGCCGCCCCTCCAGCACCTGGCCGACCCCGGCCGCGACGATGCGCGCGGGGTTCGCCGTCGTCACCTCTACGCCGTCGACCGCGACCGTGCCCGCCGTGATCCGGCCGCGGTGCACGCCCAGCAACCCGGTCACCGCGCGCACCGTGGAGGTCTTGCCCGCGCCGTTCGCGCCGAGCAGGGCGACGATCCCCTGCTCAGGGACGTCGAGGCTGATCCCCCGGCACACCAGAATCACGTCTTCGTAGACGACCTGCAGGTCCCGGACTTCCAGCACGCCGGCACTCCTAGATGTGCGCTGCGCCACATTCTGCTATGCGGTTGAGCGGCACAGTACCTGCCACGAAACGGCGATATGTCCGTTTTGCTAGATCTGAGGCGGAGCCGTCTCAAAGTGGGTCCGGAGCGGGCGGAATAATGGGAATGAAGCCTGGGGCGGGCAGTGTTAACATGACTAGCCCGCAAGGTGCGGGCACGTACGGGGCTGAACGGTTTCGACTGCGTACGTCGATTCAGGGGAAGCGTGTCGGTGCAGGCAAGAGACCACCGTAAGCGTCGCTGCAACCAATTAAGCGCCGATTCCAATCAGCGCGACTACGCTCTCGCTGCCTAAGTAGCGAAGCGTGTCTGTCAGTTCGGGTTCGTCCCTCGACCCGGGTCCTGGCATCAGCTAGAGGGAATTACCGTCCAGGTCGGTCACGGATCTGGGCGGGACATCCAACAGTGACTGGGATCGTCATCCGAGCTTGTTCGCGAGACTCGGAGGTCCGAGCAGAGGCCTAGCGAACTGCACACGGAGAAGCCCTGAAGACACGGCGGAGGACCCGGGTTCGATTCCCGGCAGCTCCACCACAACAAAGCCGCAGGTCAGTGACCTGCGGCTTTGTCATCTGGCAATCCTTACTTGAACCAGTTCCAGTGGTGTTATCACTGGGGTCATCCAGACACGAAGAGTCGCCTACCGAACAGTCTGGTCAGCACGCATCGCACGATTTGACTGGTCACAGTTGCGGTGCGGCGGCGATCTGCAACCCTGAAGCCGCAAGGCCTGCGTCGATCGGGCGTACGGTTTATTTGCCAGGGAAGCGGGTTGGCGCCGGCCGACTCGTCGAAGCGGAGCTCGCGGACCCAAGCATCTTGAAAGATGTGCATGAGTCATTGACTCGGGTGCGCTACGAAAAGAGTATGTGTACAGAATGAGTACCGTTGACCAGCAGATCCAGAGTGCCGCGAGTGCCATCTCGTCCAATATTGTCGCGCTGAAACACGATCGAGCCCTTCTCGCGCAGAACATCCTGAGTCAACTCCGCAACCTGGTGGAGGGTGTCGCGGTGGGCCTTCACGCCGGTCGGGGCGACGTCGATTTTGAGTACACGGCGGTGGGTCCGGCAATGGCGTACATCGCAGGAAATGGGAAGCTCAATTTCCTTAAGCGGTTCCACAAACTGTTGCAGATCAGTGCCTCGCACTACACGATGGGCGGGGACCCTTCCGAGCGGTTGATGCTCAAGTACTACGACTACCTACATCGCATCCGGGATGTAACGTCCAGCCACCTCAACTTGAACATCCTGGACAACGTCGAGGACTTTCCAGTCGATCTCGATCCGTCCCTGGAGGAGTACCACCAGAAGATCGCCGAGCGGATAGTTACTGCGCAGGCTGTGCCGCCGGTGGAGCCCCGGAAGGATCGCTATTACATCCATGCGGTTCGCCCGTTCTACGCGGGAGGACGGGTGTACTACGAGGTGACCTTCTACAACGCCGTCAATCGGGTCAGCAAGTTCGATCGCATAATCGGCTTCACTGACATCGACATCACTGACAAGTACGCGGCGAACCTGGTCCTCAAGAGCGACTCGATCGACGTGCTGGGCCAGACGATGCCAATCACGATCATTTGCGAGTGGGAGGTGTCGATCCGTCCGTGCGAGTTCGATAACTTCGCCCGGATTTTCGATCAGCACTTCAAGACCTCGACCGGCAGCAGCGAGTACCGGAACCTGATGAAGTACCTGACGACAACATCGTCGAACCTGCTGGACATCGTCGACATGGAAAATGCGCAGTACGACTCGCTGAAGGCGTGGGCCACGAAGAAGTCGCAGCATCCGCGGATCTTCCCAGTTCTCGACCTGGCACGTCAGAAGATCCAGACCGCAAGCCCAGGTCACAACGTTCTGCGCTATCTGATGTTGCGAATGAACAACCACATCATCAAGCTCCAGTCCGAGTCAGAAACATGTGATGGGTTATCGGGCCTGCACCTGAGGTACGGATGCATGCCGTTCGAACGAATGCCGTTCTGTACCTCTCTATGCGGGCACAACCCGCGATTTGTGGACCTCGCCGAGAGCATCGACCTGAGCGGGCGGGCCCATGAGCTCCTCGCCCGCCGAGTGCAGGCGAACGTCGAGGGCCGCGGCATGCTCTATACGCCGCTTGGTGATGTCGAGCCGCTTGGAGCCGTCGATTCGCTGATGGCGCAATACAACGGGCAGTTGTACTACAAGCACACCGGCCGAAAGATGTTGAAGGACAAGGGCCATGTCTTCATCAAGGAGTACGAGGACGGCACTGTTGAGATCATCGATGAGCTCCAGCAGCATGCAGCAAGCGGTGTCGCTGGCTACCGTGCTGCGGTGACGCAGTGGCTCGCCCAAACGACGCCAGCTCCGGACGACCCGCTCAAGGTTCAGGCGCTCGAAGAGTTGTTCGTTGACTCGGAAGTCGTCTTGATTTACGGAGCGGCTGGGACCGGGAAGTCAACGATGGTCAGCCTCATAGCCAACTACTTCAACGATAAGGAAAAGCTGTTCCTTGCCCACACCAACCCGGCGGTCGACAACCTAAAGCGGCGTATCAACGCGCAGAACTCGACGTTCCGCACGATCAGCAGGCAGATCGGCAGCTCCGACGCGACTGACTACGATGTTCTCGTCATCGACGAGTGCAGTACGGTCAGCAACTCCGACCTCCTCAAGGTGCTCAAGCGCACCTCTTTCAAGCTTCTTGTCCTAGTCGGGGATGTCTTCCAGATTGAATCGATTCAGTTCGGCAACTGGTTCGGGCTGGCTCGCTCGTTCATTCCGAACACTGCGGTGTTCGAGCTCACGACTCCGTTCAGGACCAAGAATGCTGGTCTCCTGGACCTATGGTCGACCGTGCGAGACTTGAAGGACGACATTGCGGAGACGCTCGCTTGCAACGGATACTCAAAGGTGCTGGACGAGAGCCTCTTTCAAGTTCAGCGGCACGACGAGATCATCCTCTGCCTGAACTACGACGGCCTGTATGGGATCAACAACGTCAACCGCTTTCTCCAGAGCAGCAACCCGGGCGCCGCAACAAACTGGGGACCCTCTACCTACAAGGTTGGCGACCCAGTGCTTTTCAACGAGACCGACCGCTTCCGGCCACTCATCTACAACAACCTTAAGGGAAAGATCGTCGGCATCGAGACCTTCCCCGGCCGGGTGCAGTTCGACGTGTCGCTGGACCGGCCTGTGACAGAACTCGACGCCGATGGCTCCAACCTGCGCTATATCGAAGATTCAACCGTTCAGTTCGACGTCAACGAGCGCAGCAGCGGCGACGAGGACGACGACTCGTCCTTCGGCTCCGTGCCTTTCCAGGTTGCCTATGCGGTCTCGATCCACAAGGCCCAGGGGCTTGAGTACGACTCCGTGAAGGTGGTGATAACGGACGCGAATGAGGACGACATCTCACACAATGTCTTCTACACAGCTATTACGAGAGCCCGAGAGCAGCTCCAGATCTTCTGGACGCCAGAGACCGAGCACGCGGTTCTCCATAGTCTGCAGCGGAACGTTAGCAAGAAGGATGCGATGCTGCTGTCGAAGCGTCGTGGACTGACCCCACTGCCGTGACAGCATCTATGCGCTGACGGATTTTCGCAGACCGCGAGAGTACGGGAGGGCTTCGGCGTCTGGGTTCTTGCACTGCTAACAGGGTCCAGAGGCGGAGTGGCTCAAGTTTGGCAACAGGTGGCGTACCGGCCCTGTGGAGTTCGAAACTGGTCGCTATCGTTGGCCGCTTGACCGCCCGCCCCTCGGTCGAATAGCCACGCCGACCTCTCGAAGGACCTTCGCCACCGTCCGCTGGCCATGTGGTGCTCCACCTTCAGCTGGGCCATTGACGCACCGGCTTCGTACTTGGCCACGATCTCAGCGGATTCAGGCGTCAGCTGCTTCTTCGGCCCACCAGAACGCGCGCTGCCGTGGTGGCCATGACTTGCGCTGTCCGTTTCTACCGATCCGTTCCCGCAGCTTAGCGAGGGCATCGAGCAAGTCGGTACGGTTCGAGTAAGTTCCCGCTACGTCCGCCGGGAGCCCAGATGGCGGGCCCGACTAGAACCGAGGACTCGCATCGGCTCGCAGTCTTTGGTATCGCGTAGTCGTGTGTTTGTCGGTGAGGTTCGGTATCATCACTGTTGGCCTTCCGGCCCTCGGCAAGCAATATCCGAGGTCGCTGCGAACCTTCCAGGCAAGTTCGTGGGGCATGAGCATGCGGGACATGCAATTTGCACCTTGTGATGAACCCTGCCGTCAGCATGGCTGACGCGTCGGTATGGCTGGGCCTGGACAGCTGGGAGACGCGCCATGTCGAATAGCTCTGCGCTTCGCAAGCCTGCCCAACTCCGTGCCAAGTACACCGAAGAGCCAAAATGGTTCGCGGAGAGGGCGATTCGGAAGGTTGATCGAGGGGGGTCGTCAAAGGCGTATGACCTTGGCTTCGATAGATGCCTCGCTGCTCAACAGCGCTTTCGGGCGATCATGTCACTGTTTCTGCTCAATACCGATGAGCCTCCGCTGGATGTGGATGAGAGCCCTGCCCACAAGCTGATCAGGCACAAGAGCATCTCCCGGCTGCTCTGCTACACGATGACCTTCTCGCCGCAGTACGACGAGTTCATGATCTTGTCGGACATGCCCGATCACATCATTCAGTCGGTTCGGATGCCGGGTTTGCGGCGACATTGCATTGGTGACAAACAAGACTCGCTGCTGCTGTCCCATGTACCGACGGGAGCGCGAGTTCGTTTCTGCCGTTGGGAGACATCTCATCCGTCCCACAGGCGAGATCTAAGGGTCTACCCACTGCACTTCAATGACGTCCCGGCGGACACGGCACTGGTGGACGAAGAACGGGCCGCGCTCGAAGCGGTGCCTGAGATGCACCCCGACAGCGAACGGCTGCTCGCAGGCTTGGTCTCCAGAGTTTGGCTCTCAAGTAAGCGTGAAGGCTGGGCGGTTTCAGGGTTGACGTGGGACGCACTAGGGCGCTCGTTCGAACCCTTTGAGACTCAGCCAGATTTCCACTTCCGGTACTTGTGGGGCTCCGGAACCGAGTGGCTGCTTCGCTGGAGTGGCTGGGGTTCGGTGCCGACTGCGGATGTAGCGCGAGCGCTCACTCATGACCATGTCGGTCTGGAGGGTGCTCGGGCGGTCCACGATGGACCGAACCGGTCAGTGGTGCGCCTCGGACACGCGAGATTGGTCTTGGAGTGCAACTTGGCCGCCGATTACGAGGCGAAGCAAGGCGGTCGCCGATGAGCCGTCAAAAGCGCCTGTCGAACAACCGCTCTCGTGCTAGTGGCCGGCACCATCCGGACAAAACCAAGGCGACTTCGGTCGACGTTCGTCGCGGCAATTGTGAGCCGAGGTCATGGCTCGGGTTACTCGACAACGTGTTGGTCGACCCATTTAGGTTCCGCCGGGCTGCGGTGCTGATTGCCCTCATAGGGGCGCTCCTGCTGGGATTGGTCGTTGTAATAGGCCCGTCGATCGGAGCGGCGGCTGTTGGTGCACTTGGCACGGCATCAGCAGCGAAACTCGGTCGCGCACGGCGAGGCCGACGAGTAGGCCCGTCGTCACGCCGTTCTTAGGCTCGGTATGGGGCTGAACTCGGCACCAGAACGGAGTTCAGCCCTTCGCTGGCTCTTCTAAATTTGCGGCTGAGAGTCAAGTGCGGCGTCTCAGCGGGCGGTCCGTAGTTGTCCTCCGGCAGGCCGGATAGCAGCACCGTTGTCGCGAAGCAGTTTTGCGATCGTTCGCTTCGCCATATGGTGCTCTACTTTCAGGTGAGTCATCGATGCGTCGTCTTCGTACTCGGCCACGATCACTGCCGCCTCCTCAGTAGTCAGCTGCTTTCTCGACCCACCGGATGTCCGCGGTCGTGTGAATCGTGACCTGCGCAGTCCGCTTCTTACGACCCGTCGCCGCATATCAGCGAACTGCTCCAGCAGATCGGTCCGGTTCGAGTAACTTCCCGCCATGTCCACTCTAGGCCCCTCACCCGGCACGCAGGTGAGGGGCTTTTTCATGCCCGGGCACGCTAACGCCGCGCAGCCGGTCATCGACACCATCGGTATGGCCAACCCCTCACGTCGCGGTGTGAAGAACCACATCGCATACGACCGCGGTGAACTGCTGAGCAAAACGCTGACGCCGGGCAACGTCGAGAATCGGCTGTCCGAGCGATACGACGGAGCGATCGGCCAGCTCAACCATTGGGTGGATCAGCTACGAGCGACCACCCGTGAGAGCATCCCGTACTTCGATCCTCGCGCCGCGTCTACCGGCGCGAAAGTACTGATGCTGCTTCAGGACCCTTCGGGCGCGGCGGACGGCGAGTCCGGTTTCATCAGCCTGCACAACAATGACCAGACCGCCCACAACGTGTATCAACTCTGCGAGGAGACCTCGCTTCGCTACACGGACTACGTTCCGTGGAACGTAATCCCTTGGTGGGTAGCCAATCCGGCCAAAGGTCGCCGCACCTTGGCGGGCGAAGCCCGGCGCGCGCGGCGCTACCTGGACGAAGTGATCGATCTGCTCCCGGGAGACCTGGCCGCGGTCATCGTCATGGGCAAGTCGCAGACCTGGCCGGCCTGGCACGCTTCTGTCGGCAAGAACCATCGGCGATTTCGCGGTGCCGAAGTTCTGTTCACCGCGCACCCTGGTCCGCGGTCGATCAACCAACCCGATAAGGACACCCGCCGTCGCAACCGGGAGGACATCGCCGCGGCGTTCGCACATGTCGCGAGTTTGGTTCGATGAGCGACGCGCGGCCAGAAGCCGCCGACGACCGCCACCTTCGGGTGGTCACGCTGCCTTGCACGCGATTCCAGCCATGACTGACCGCGTGGCCGAGTTGCCCGATTCGCCCCGGTCAATCCTGCGGATCCGGCTCCACTGGAACGCGGCCCACGCTCTCGGGGAACGTGGGCCGCGGATCGGTCAGGCGGGGAGGGGGCGGGAGAGGTCGGTTACCTCCTCGAGGTCGGTGAGGAACTGGTCGATGCTGGTGGAGCGGGCGGTGGGGGTGTGGAGGTGGTGGCGGACGGTGTGTTCGGTGCGGTCGAGGACGGCGGTGTGGAGGTCTGCGCGGAGTTGGTCGGTTAGTTCGCGGCGGATTCGGAGGAGGTGGGCGTGGGCTCGGCGGTGGGTGCGGGCGGCTTGTTCCTCGGCTTCGGCTCGCATGTCGGCGAGGATTCGGTGGGCCGCCGCGTGGGCGTCGGCTTCGAATTGGGCGCGGGCGATTTCGGCTTGGGCCAGGGCTGATTCGTGGGCTTCGGCGGCGGCGAGGACCTGGGTGGCGGCGCGTTCGCTGTCTTCCAGTTGGGTGCGGATGGTGTGCTGCGCCTTGGTCATCGCGGCGCGGACGCGGGGGGCGCCCCAGCGGGTCAGGGCGTAGACGACCAGGGCGAAGCCGAAGAGCTGGCTGACGAAGATCGGCCAATCCCAGACGATGTCGTGCATGCGGCTATCCCCTTCGCGCCGTGTCGGTTTCGCCGCCCAGGACCCGGGCGGCCAGGGCCTGGGCCAGCGGGTCGACGCTCGCGCGCAGGTCGGCAGCGACCCGGTCGGCCTCGGCCTGGAGTTCGGCCGTAGACCGTGCCACCTGGGCGTCGGATTCCGCCTGCGCGGCGTGCTGCCGCTGCGCGAGCAGCGAACGGCCTTGCTCGCGAGCCTGTTTCCGGATGCCGGTCGCGGCCACCCGGGCTTCGGCCAAGGCCGCCTGGTAGGCGGCCTCGGCGTCGGCGCGCGCCTGCGCCGCCGCCCGCTGGTCGACCGCGGTCTGCGCGGTCCGGGCTTCCCGTTCGGCCAGCACGCGATGGATCGGCGGAACGACGAAGCGCCAGATGACGCCGAGGACCGTCAGGAAGATCAGCAGTTCGGCGAAGAACGTGCCGTTGGGGAGCAGGAAGTTCTCTCCGGCAGTGTTTTTCGTCGACATGGCCCGCTACTTCCCCGGTGTCGCGAACACGAACAGCGCCATGAACGCCAGGTTGATGAAGTACACGGCGTCGATCAGGCCGACCGCCATCAGATAGTTGCCGCGCAGCCGCGATTCCGATTCGGGCTGCCGCGCGACACCGTTGATCAGCGCCGAACCGACCATGCCGTTGCCGACGCCGGCGCCGACCGCACCGCCGAGCAGGATGAATCCGCTGGCGATCAGCGCCGCCATCTGGATGGCGCCGGTGTTGGTGATGTCCGTCATTTTCGTTTCCCTTCTTGGGTGAAACTGGAAAGTCTTGGGCTGCCGCTCAGTGGCTTTCGTCTTCGCGCGCCATCGACTGCCCGAAGTAGAGGATGGTCAGCAGCGTGAAGATGAAGGCTTGGATGAAGCCGACGAACAGGTCGAGCAGCTTCCAGATCGCGTTGGGGCCCCAGCTGATCCAGGCCGGCAGCAGCGTGATGACCGAGAGCATCACACCGCCGGCGAACATGTTCCCGAACAGCCGCAGCGACAGCGACAGCGGTTTCGCGATCTCCTCGATGATGTTGATGAACACCATCGGCCCCCACCCGGTATGTCCCTTGAGCACCATTTTCACGTGTGTGAGCGGGCCACGCCGCGCCGCGCCCGCCACCTGGTAGCCGAGAAAGACGAAGACCGCGAGCGCGTAGACGAAATTGATGTCCGCGGTCGGCGGATGGATCAATTCGCCCTCGCCGTAGCGCATCGGCAGCACCGCCAGCCAATTCGACAGCAGAATGAAGGTGAACAGCGTGACAGCCAGCGGCAGCACGAACGGCGCGACCCGCATGCCGATGGCGGCCTCCACCTGACCGCGCATCTGCACCGTCACGGTCTCGAAGAAGAGCTGAACCCCGTTCGGCACACCGGAAGTCACTGTCGCGCGCAGGTAGAACGCCAAGCCGAGCACGATGGCCGCGGCGACCACCGTCGACAGAATCGTGTCGACGTTGAACTCCAGCCCGAGCCAGTGCACGGTCTGATGCTCGCCGACCTTGACCGTTGTCATGTCCGCCCTCGAAGTATCGGCCGCGCGACGCGCAGCAGTGTGACGGCCTGGAAAGCCGCCAGCCCCAACAGGATTCCGACACCGGCCGGCTGGAAGAAGAAGGCCGCCCCCACCGTGACGCCGGTCAGGACGAGCAGCCGCGCGGCCGACAGCAGCGTCAACGCGCGCACGCCCGGGACCCGGGTCGCGGACAGTTCGGTGAATCTTGCGTTTCCCCAGCCCAGCGCCAGTCCGGCGCCGATGAATACAACCAGCGATATCGCCATAAGGCCTCCCCGTTGAGGTCGTGATACTACGTAGCATAGTTACTACATTTGGTTGCAGCAAGACTATTGACGGCAGCCCACCTTTTGCGGTGAAATAGAGAGATGCGCTAAGCGCCGGGGCTGCCGGGTGTCACGAACCGCAGATAGCCGAAATGCCGCTGGTAGCGTGCTTTTCATGGAGATCGCGGGGGAATTCGTCGTCGGCGTGAACAGAGCGGCGGTGCAGCGCGCCCGCGATCGAACGCTGCGTGCCGCCCGCATTTCCGCCGCGATCAGCTTCATCACCGCCGCGGTGATCGCCGGTCTCGCGGTGGTGCTGGTGCGGCTCGTAGGCGTGGTCGGCTACCTGCAGTTCGTCGTCGCCGCACTCTTCGTGCTGAGCGGAGTGCAGACCCGGCGACGATTCCGGAAGGTCCGCGAGAAGTGGGCCGCCGAGGGCATTCCCCCGACCGCGATGCGCCTGTCCGCCGCCGGGCTGCGCATGAGCATCGACGGCGCGCCCGACTCGATCTTCCTCCCCTGGGGCACCGTGCACGGCCTGCGCGTGCACCGGATCCTCGGGCACCATCTCCTGGTCCTGGACCTGCTCCCGGGCGTGGGGCCGCACACCCCGGGTGTTCACGGGCTGGAAAACCCGGAGGCCCAGCGTGTTCTACGCAAGCGAGTCAGCGGAACCACCGGGCTGCGCACCGCCGCGAACATTCTGGACCAGCCGCTGCCCGCCATAGACCAGGCCGCCGGTCATTTCACCGGCGGCCGGGTGCGCATTCGCTGAACTCGAGCAACACGCCCCGCCCCCAACCGCTTTCAGAAGTCGGCGGCGTCCACTCGAGGCCGGAAGCTTCGACCTCGCGGTGGTACCGCGCGATGAATTCGGGCTGCTCGTCGGTGCCGTCGACCACCGCGGCGACGTCCACGCCCGCGGACTCCGGGCGGCAAGTCAGAGCCCGCACCGATTCGCCCGCCGCGAGCAGCGCGTCCACCGCCTGACGACCGAAGTGAGCGGTGGCGCCGACAACCAATCCATTCGCCCTGCACTGAGTAGGTTTGGTCCGGTTGCTCGAGTAGTTGTGCTCAGCCGTTCGGGCGCGCGGTCCCGCAGGCTTCCGGTATGGCAGTTCAGACTCTTTCGGCCCGGGACCTCGTGGCCGCGACGCCCGCGAGCCGGGATCGCTATCTGGATCTCCTGCGAGTGTTCTCGCTGGCGACCGTGGTGCTCGGGCACTGGTTGATGGTGGTGCTGGTGCCGGGCGCGGACGGCGGCGTCGGTGTGGACAACGCGCTCGGCATCATGCCCGCGCTGCAGCCGGTGACCTGGATTTTTCAGGTGATGCCGCTGTTCTTCTTCGTCGGCGGGTTCGCCCATGCCGGGGCGCTGCGCCGCGATCCCGGGTACGCCGGGTTCGTCCGCGCCCGGGCCGCGCGACTGCTGATCCCCACCGCGGTGTTCGTGGGGGTCTGGCTGGCGATCGGATTGGTCATCGAGGTGACCGGCTACGATTCCGGGCTGCTGCGGACCGCGACGCGGCTGATCGGACAGCCGCTGTGGTTCGTCGGTGTGTACCTGGGTGTCGTCGCGCTGGCGCCGGTGCTGTGGACGCTGCACCGGCGTTTCGGCGCGGCCGTGCCCGCGGTGCTGGTGAGTGGAGTGCTCGGCGTGGACCTGATCCGATTCGGCTTGGGCCACAACGGGTTCGGACTGGTGAATGTCGCGCTGGTGTGGCTGGCGGTGCACCAGCTGGGATTCCTCTCCGCCGACCAGCGGCTGGGGCGCGGAGCCGCGCTCGCGCTGACCGCAGGTGGACTGATCGCCCTGCTGACGCTGGTGACGTTCGGGCCCTACCCGGTGTCCATGGTGGGCATGCCCGGGGCGAGCGTGTCCAACATGTCCCCGCCGACGGCGGCCCTGATGGCGCACGCGCTCTGGTTGATCGGCGCCGCACTGCTGCTGCGCAAGCCGATCGGGCGACTGCTCGAGCGGCCGCGGGTGTGGTTGGCCGTCGTCACCGCCAACGGCATCGCGATGACCGTGTTCCTCTGGCATCTGACGGCGCTGTTCCTGGTCAGCGGTGTGCAACTGGCGCTGGGCGGGCCTCGCCCGACGGTGGGCTCGGCCGGCTGGTGGCTGACCCGGCCACTCGAACTGAGCCTCTACGCAGCGGTGACGGCGGTGCTGCTCGTGCTCTTCCGGCGCGCCGACCGCCCGCGCACGCTCGTGCCCGCGCCGATGCGCACGAGCCGCGCCGCCCTCGGAATGACGTTGGCCCTGTTCGGTGTCCTCGGGATCTCCGCGGCGGGCTTCGGCGGGGCACTGACCGGCCGGACCGCTCCCCTGCTCATGTTCGAGGTGACGCCGCTGCGCTGTGTGGCGCTGCTCGCGGGGGCGGCGGTACTCCTGAAACTGGCGCCGCGCTATTCGAGTAGCTGACGCTTGTAGAGCTTGCCGGAATCGTCGCGCGGAAGTCGATCGACGATGCGCACCTCCGGGAGCTTGTAGTTCGCCAGCTGTTCGGCCAGCCGATTTCGAATATGGCTGGGATGCAGCGTGATTCCCGGGCGCGCAACGACCTGGGCGTGCACGGCCTCGCCGAGATCCCCGGAGCTCGGGACACCGTAGACGGCGGCGTCCTCGATGCCGTCGAGCGCCATCAGGGCGTTCTCGATCTCGGCGGGGTAGATGTTGACGCCGCCGGAGATGATGATCTCCGCGGAACGGCCGGTCAGGTAGAGCCAGCCGTCGGCGTCCAGATATCCGGTGTCGCCGACGGTGATCATGCCGGGAATCGGGCTGCTCTGTGTCGCAGGGTGATTGAGGTAGCGGAAGGCAGGCCAGTAGTCGGCGCCGCGGAGGTGGACGTGGCCGATCACCCCGGGCGGGAGTTCGGCGCCGTCGTCGTCGAGGATGCGGACGGCCGAGCCGTCCACCGGACGCCCGACGCTACCGGACTTTTCGAGCCACTCGGCCGCGCTGATCCAGGTGATCGCGCCCGCCTCGCTGCACCCGTAGAACTCCCAGAGGGCCGCACCGAACCACTCGATGGCGGCGCGCTTGACGGCGGGCGGGCACGGCGCCGCCGAGTGGATCAGGTGGGTGAGACTGGAAACGTCGTAGCGCGCCCGGACTTCGGCGGGCAGGCTCAGCAGGCGGCTGAGCATGGTGGGCACGATCTTGGCGTGCTGGATGCGGTGCTGGTGCACGGCCTTCAGGAAGGCTTCGGCATCCCAGCGCGGGAGAATCGTGATATCGGTGCCCATTCGCAGCGCCAGGACGGCGACCGCGTTCGGGCTGGTGTGATACAGCGGCCCGGCCACCAGCATGCGACCGCCGGGCGCCAGGCCCATTCGCTGCGCCGTGCCGCCCGCGATGGCCAGCAGCTGCTCCGGTGTCATGCGTTCGCGCGCCACGCCTTTCGGCTTGCCCGTGGTGCCGGAGGTGTAGATCAGCCCCATCGAATCGCTGATCGCGCCCTCGACGTAGCCCAGTGGCTCGGGGTGCTCGGCGATCCACTGCTCGAGTGTCGGGTAGCGGCCGGACAACGGCGTCTTCGGGCGGCCGAGCTCGCGCAGCAGTTCCCCCGGCATCTCGACCTCGATGATCCGCGGCGCCCGATTCGCCTGCGCGCAGGCGGCTTCGACCGTCGGCAGGAACTCGGTGTGCGCGAACACGACCCGGATCTCGGCGTCGGCGAGGACATGGGCCATCTCACCGGCCTTCCACCGGGTATTGATCGGAACCGGGTTGGCTCCGCACGCGGCGACGCCGAGCCCGATCTCCAGGAACTCGATGTCGTTGCGCAGCACCACCGCGACGCGCCGGCCACGGCCGACTCCGACGGCCACCAGGGCCGCCGCGAGCCGGCCGGCGCGGGCGTGCGCCTCGGGCTGGCGCCGCACCCGGGCACCGCAGGTGATCGTGGGGACCGTGGCTTCGGACATGATCGCAGTCTGCCACGGCTGTCACGGAAAGCCTTTTCACACAGACTGTTCGGACGACGGGACTTCCGGACGCCGTGTCATGATCGGAATATGACGCGACGGGTTGCGCTCGTGACGGGTAGTTCCAGGGGGTTGGGGGCCGTGATCGCGCGGCGGCTGGCCCGGGATGGGATGGCGGTCGCGGTGAACGGGCGGCGGGAGAGTCCGGAGCTGCGGCGGGTGGTCGAGGGGATTCGCGCCGAAGGTGGGGTGGCGGAGGCGTTTACGGCCGATGTCACCGATGTGGAGCAGACGGGGCGGTTGGCGGCGGGGGTGGCCGAGCGCCTCGGGGCGATCGAGGTGCTGGTGCTGAACGCGACCGGGCCGCAGCCCGAGGGGCCGATCGCGGAGGTCGGGTGGGGTGATCATCTGGCGCAGCTGGATTTCTTCGTCAAGAGTCCGATTCTGCTGGGGCGGGCCGTGATTCCGGAGATGCGGGCACGGCGGTTCGGGCGCATCGTGCACATCGATTCCGATCTCGCGGACCGGTCGGGGCCCGGGCGGTCCGCCTACGCCACCGCCAAGAGCGCGCAGATCGGTCTGGCGCGGACTTGGGCGCGCGAGCTCGCGCCGGACGGGATCACGGTCAACACCATCGCGCCGTGCTTCATCCCGGTGGAGCGGCATGCCGAGGTCTCCGAGGCGGAGCGGGCGGCCTACGCGGCCCGCACCCCGATCGGGCGGATCGGGCTACCGGAGGATATCGCGCATGCCGTGAGCTACTTCGCCTCCGCCGGGGCCGGGTTCGTCACCGGGCAACGTCTCCTCGTCGACGGCGGGCGCAGTCTCGAGCGCGCTTGACCTCAACCATGGTTCAGGACGCACAGTGGAGTCATGAGCACACCTGTGGAAACCTGGAATGCCGTCTACGACAACGACTCCGCGCCGTGGGTGATCGGCGAACCGCAGCCGGCGATCGTCGCGCTGGAACAGGCCGGATGGATCCGCGGCCGCGTCCTGGACCCTGGCAGCGGCGCCGGTGAGCACACGATTCTGCTGACTCGACTGGGCTACGACGTGCGCGGCATCGACCTCTCACCCAGCGCGGTGGACTACGCGCGCCGCAACGCGGCCGCACAGGGCGTCGCGGCCCGGTTCGACGTCGCCGACGCCCTGGATCTCGCGGCGGCCGAGGCGCTGAGCGAGGACGGCGCGGCCCCGGCCTTCGACACCATCGTCGACAGCGCCCTTTTCCATGTCTTCGGCGAGGCCGCCGAGGCGCGCGCCGCCTATGTTCGCAGCTTGCACGCGGTCTGCAAGCCCGGTGGGCGGCTGCACATCCTCGCCCTGTCGGACCGCGAGCCGGGCATCGGTCCCCGGATCAGCGACACGCTCCTCCGTGCATCGTTCGACAGCGGTTGGGAGTTGGAGGATCTCCAGCCCGCGCGCTACCTCGGACGCGTCACGGACACGGTCGCCGAACAGGCCGCCGAGCTGGAACAGATCGACGGCCGGGTGAGCGTCGCCGCCTGGTTGGCCCGGTTCCGCCGCGTCTGAGGGGCAGCGGTCGCGGTTACCGGCTCATGCCCTTCACACGGCGGCCGATCTCACGGGTGACCTCGCGTTCGGCGGTGCGCTTGGCGATGTCCTGGCGCTTGTCGTAATCCTGCTTGCCCTTGGCGAGGGCGAGCTCGACCTTGACCTTGCCGTCGGAGAAGTACATCGACAGGGGTACCAGCGTCTGGTTGCCCTCGCGGGACTTGCCGACGAGGCGTTCGATCTCCCGCTTGTGCAGCAGCAGCTTGCGAACCCGGCGGGGCGAATGGTTCGTCCAGGTGCCGTGGCTGAACTCGGGAATGTGCAGGCCGCGCAGCCACACCTCGCGATTGTCGACCGTCGCGAAGGCGTCGACCAGCGAGGCCTTGCCCTCACGCAGGCTCTTCACCTCGGTGCCCACCAGCGCGATCCCGGCCTCGAAGGTCTCCAGGATCGTGTAGTTGTGCCGCGCCCGGCGGTTGGTCGCGATGACCTTGCGCCCCTTCTCCTTCATTCGGTCCACTTTATGTGACGCGGCAAGCGGATTTTCCCGCGGCTCGAGGCCGCGGCCGAGCGCGGGCTCAGTGCACGTTGAGATAGAGCACGAACAGGCCGACGAAGGCCACCATCATGAGCAGGGTGGAGTAGCGGGGGCGGCCGAGATGCTTGGTGTGCCGGTTGCCGAGCCAGACCGATTCCACTATGGAGTCTCCTCTCCTGCGGGCGAGGGTGTCGGCGTCTCCACCTTCGGCGGGGGAGCCGCCGGCCACCTCGGCCCCGTCGTCGGACGCGCCATCACCGGATGCCATGCCAGCACGGTAGCGGGCGTTCCCACCATCCTGCCCGGTTTGGTTCGCTGTCGGCAGCGGTGTTGCTATTCGGTGATCTTGCGGCGCAGGGCCGTTGCGGTCACGCCAGGCGACGGCGGAAGGCTTCGGCGCCCGCGCCGGTGGCCGGGTCGACGGTGACAACGCGCAGGTCGACCGCGTTCGGCGTGAGATCCAGCACCATGAAACCGAGTTGATGATGGTTCTCGAACAGCGCCGCGTTGGGCCCGGTCCGCGGTGCGCCGCCCGAGGTCTTGGCGGCCGCGCCGGAGACGAGCTGGCGGGTGCCCTTGGATTCCGGGGTCGGTTCCAGCACCTGCAGGTCGTGATCGTGGCCGGAGAGGATGAAGTGCGCCTTGCCCGCGACGTGCTCCTCGAAGAAGCGCTTCACGTGCACGCCGTTGATCGGTTCGATGGGCAGCCCCTCGTACTGACCGGCGTTGCCGTGACTGCCGTTGCTCAGATACGGATGGTGGGTGCAGACGATCTTCCACCGCGCGGTGGACGCGGCGAGCGCGCCGTCGAGCCAGGCCCGCTGTTCGTTCATGAAGACGCCGTCGACGGCCCAGTAGTCCGACAGCAGCGGCGGGACGTAGGCGGCGAGCGGATTCAGATCGAGGACGAAGAACTCGACCACCGAGCTGGGACGCACCGAGTAGTACCGGCTCGGCATCCACCAGCGCGGCGAATGCGCGTGATACTCGACCTCGGTGTTGCCGCGCAGCAGCCAGCCGCCGTCACCGGGCAGGACCGAGCTGGTGTCGTGATTGCCGAGCACCATGGCCCACGGGAAATCCAGCCCGGTGTTGGGGTATTCGAACTTGTCCGCGAACTGGACGTCCTCGACGCCGGTCGGGCCGGATTCGTAGATGTTGTCGCCGAGTCCGAGCGCGAAAGCGAACGGCTCGCGGCGATGGAATTCGCGGGCCGCGTCGGCGACGGCCCACTGGGTGCGGGTACCGGTGCCGGCGTCACCGGTGACCAGGACGCGCACAGCACCCTGACCGGTGGGAAAGCCGAACTTCTCGACGCCCTGCGCGACCGGCACCGCCTGCGCCGGCGACAAGCCGACCAGCGACGCGGAGGCCGCGACGGCGGCCGCGCCGGTCAGCAGTTCCCGGCGTCCGATGCCCTGCGCGCCACTCATTCCATTGCCTCTCGCTCGTCCGGGCTCTGCCCACCCCGAAAATACTGGTCGATTGACCAAGAGGTGTCCAGCGCCGCACCGATCATTCACGATGTGTACACGGCATCGTGCCGCAACGATCGGCGCGCGCGGGGGAAATCAGCGACTGGCGAACACGAATTCGACGAGCAACTCGGCCATCGGCTCGGCCACCCAGGTGTGCTGCGCGCCCGGCACCCGCTGCTGCCTGGCGCCCGCGATGGCGGCGACGATCGAATCGGCGGCGGTGTACATCTCCGGGAAGGTCTCCGCACCAACCATCGCCAGGACCGGTACCTCGATCTTCCCGAACAGCTCGGTGTGCGGCGCGGATTCGGCCCAGACCAGGGATTCGCCATCGGCCCGCAGGCTGCCGGCCTGGGCGACCAGGTCCGGGAACTCCGGGGACTGCCGCCAGGCCTCGAAGAACTCCGGCGGCATGTCCTTCATGTAGTAGCGCATCGCGCCCTCCAGATCCCCGGCGTCGATGCGCCGATCGACCTCGGCGGCCCACTCCCGGCCACCGCTGTCCTGCTCGCCGAGCGGGGCCTCGAACAGCGCGAGACCGTCCACGGCGAGGCCGCGCACGGCGGCCGCGAGCGCGATCGAGCAGCCCGAGGAGTGCCCGCACAGCAGCGCGCTACCGCCCGCCCGCTCGAGGAGCACGGCGACCGCTTCCAGCTCGCGATCCAGGTCGATTCGACCCTCGACCCGGCTCTCACCGCGGCCCAAACGGTCGTAGACGATGGTCGTAATGCCTTGCTGGGCAGCGAGTTCCGCCGTCTCGGTGGTCACCGGATCGATGGCGCGGTACGGGCCCGCGCCGGCGATGAAGAGCAGTGCGGGGCCCGAACCCCGCAGGTCGTAGGCGACGCGGTCGCCGCGGGATGTTGTCAGGTACTCACTCATGTACGCGTCTCCTCGTGGACGAGTCGGCGGGCGGCGTACGTGCCGGGCCCCGCTACCGATAGGACGCCCGCACGTGCCGAAATTCATCGCACCGGGGCATGCCCGGCGGAAAGGGGGCCCTACTCCGCCGCGAGCACCTCGAGGACGCCCTCGCCGTACTTGGCGAGCTTGGCCTCGCCGACGCCGCCCACTCCCCCGAGCTCGGACATACTCGCGGGCTTGCGCGCGGCGATATCGCGCAGGGTGGCGTCGTGGAAGACGACATAGGCGGGCACGCCGGCCTCCTTGGCCGTCGCCGCGCGCCAAGCGCGCAGGCGCTCGAAGAGCGGGACGTCGGCCGGGGCGAGGTCGGCGGCGGGCGCCTTGCCGCCCTTGGACTTCGCCGAGCGGGCGGGTTTGGCGGCTCGTTCGGGTTCGCGGCGCAAGCGCACCTGGCGCCCCTCGAAGAGGACCTCGTTGCCCGCCTCGGTCAGCGTGAGCACGCCGTAATCACCGTGCACCGCGAGCAGGCCCTGCGCCAGCAGCTGCCGCACGACGCCGCGCCACTCGATATCGCGCAGATCGGCGCCGACGCCGAAGACCTTGAGCTCGTGGTGATCGTATTGCAGGACCTTGGGATTCGATTTTCCGAGCAGGATGTCGATGACGTGCCCGGCGCCGAAGCTCTGCCCGCGTTCACGTTTCAGGCGCAGCACCGCGGAGAGCAGCTTCTGGGCGGGCACCGTGCCGTCCCAGGATTCCGGCGGGGTGAGGCAGGTGTCGCAGTTGCCGCACGGCTCACCCTGCTGACCGAAGTAGGCCAGCAGCTGGGTGCGCCGGCAGCTGACCGTCTCGCAGAGCGCCAGCATCGCGTCCAGGTGTAGTTGCAGCTGGCGGCGATGCGCGGCATCGCCCTCCGAGGAATCGATCATTTTGCGCTGCTGCACGACATCGTTGAGGCCGTAGACCATCCACGCGGTGGACGCCTGCCCGTCGCGACCGGCACGACCGGTCTCCTGGTAGTACCCCTCCACCGATTTCGGCAGATCCAGATGCGCGACGAACCGCACGTCCGGCTTGTCGATGCCCATGCCGAAGGCGATGGTGGCGACCACCACCAGCCCCTCCTCCCGCAGGAACCGGGACTGGTTCTCGGCGCGGGTGCGATTGTCCAGCCCCGCGTGATACGGGACGGCGGTGATGCCGTTCTCGGTGAGGAAGGCAGCCGTCTTCTCCACCGAATTGCGGGACAGGCAGTAGACGATGCCCGCATCGCCCGGATGCTCGGACTTCAGGAATTCCAGCAGCTGACGATCCGGACGGTTCTTCGGCTCGATCCGGTACTGGATATTCGGCCGATCGAAGCTGGCCACGAACTGCCGCGCGCCGGCGAGATCGAGGCGCTGCACGATCTCGTCGCGTGTTTTCGCCGTGGCCGTCGCGGTGAGCGCGATGCGCGGCACGTCGGGCCAGCGCTCGTGCAGCATGGACAGGGCCAGGTAATCGGGCCGGAAATCGTGGCCCCACTGCGACACACAGTGCGCCTCGTCGATGGCGAACAACGCGATCTTGCCGCGATCGAGCAGCTGCGCCGTCGACTCCAGGCGCAGCCGCTCCGGGGCCAGATAGAGCAGATCCAGTTCGCCGGAGACGAACTGCGCCTCGACCATGCGGCGTTCGTCCGGGTACTGCGTGGAGTTGAGGAAGCCGGCGCGCACGCCGAGCGCGCTGAGCGCATCGACCTGATCCTGCATCAGCGCGATCAGCGGTGAGACCACCACGCCCACGCCCGGCCGCACCAGCGCGGGAACCTGATAGCACAGCGACTTTCCGCCGCCGGTGGGCATGAGCACCAGGGCATCGCCGCCGGCGATCACCTGCTCGACGATCTGCTCCTGCTCGCCACGGAAGCTGTCGTAGCCGAAGACGCGACGTAAAACCTCTTGCGCCGCACTGGATTCCGCGCCCGCACGGGCGGCGCCATCGGTCACCTGGAATGCATCGGAGAGGGTCACCCGGCCCATCCTACGAGCGGTCCCCGACGACCGCGCCGCCGTTGCGCAGCCCGACCGGGGTCGGAGCCGAAGTTGTCCACATGGGGATAAACCAATTCATCGGCGCGACCTCGTCATTCGCGCACGTAGTAGCGCAGCGTCGCGTACGCCGTCACGGCCGCGACCAGCACGCCCACCGGCGCGATGGTCAACGCCACGACGGCGATGTCGTCACCGGTGATCCGCGGGAACACATTGCTGTCGAACAGCGGGCCGAGCGCCCGATCGATCACCAGCGGCCGGGCGACGAGCAATCCGAGGATCGCCAGCAGCGACCCGGCCAGGGCCGCGACCACCGCCTCCATCAGGAACGGCAGCTGGGTGTACCAGCGCGTCGCGCCGACCAGGCGCATGATGCTGACCTCGGTCCGCCGGGTGAACGCCGCGATCTGCATCATGTTCGCGATCAGCAGCAGGGCCGCCAGCGCCATCACGACCGCCAGACCGAAGGCGGCGTTGCGCAGCCCGTCGAACAGGCGCAGCAGCCGGTCCACGAATTCCCGGTCGTTGGCGACCGTGCGCACGCCCTGCCTGCCGTGGAAGGACTCGTAGATGTGCTCGTACTGGCTGCCGTCGGTCATCTTCACCCGCATCGAGGCGGGCAGCGGCGTCTCCGAGATGTACTGCACCATCTCCGGCTGGTCGGCGAAGAGCTTCTTCGCCTCCTCCAGCGCCGCCGCGCGATTGAGGAACTGGACGCTGACCACGCCGTCGGTCTTCTTCATATCGGCCAGCAGCGATTTGCACGGCTCGGCCGCACAATCCGGATCGCTGTCGGAGATGGCCTCGTCGAGATAGAAGCGCACCTCCAGCCGGCCGGTGAAGTACTGCTCGGTCTTGTCCGCCATGCGCACCGACAGCAGGCCGCCGCCGAGCATCGCCAGCGACACCGCGGTGGTCAGCACCATCGCGATCGTCATGGTGACGTTGCGGCGCAGCCCGGTGAAGACCTCGTTGAACAGGAAGCTCAGCCGCATTACCGATCCACTCCGTAAACGCCGTAGGCATCGTCGCGCACCATGCGACCGCGGTCGAGTTCGATGACCCGCCTGCGCATCGCGTCGACGATGTTGTTGTCGTGCGTGGCCATCACCACGGTGGTGCCGATCCGGTTGATCCGCTCCAGCAGCATCATGATGTCGGCGCTGGTGTCGGGATCGAGGTTGCCGGTGGGCTCGTCGGCCAGCAGGACCAGCGGCCGGTTCACGAACGCGCGGGCGATCGCCACGCGCTGCTGCTCACCGCCGGAGAGCTCGCTTGGCAGGCGATCGGCCTTGCCGCCGAGCCCGACCATGTCCAGCGTCTCCGGGACCGTGCGCTCGATGAACTGGCGTCGCTTGCCGATCACCTCCAGCGCGAACGCCACGTTCTCGTAGACGGTCTTCTGCTGCAACAGCCGGAAATCCTGGAAGACACAGCCCATCCGCTGGCGCAGTTTCGGGACCTTGCGCCCGGGCAGCCGGTCGACCTGGAAATCGGCGACCTTGATCTGCCCGGCCGTCGGCGCCTCCTCTTTCAGGAGCAGACGCATGAATGTCGACTTGCCGGAACCGGACGGACCGATCACGAAGACGAACTCGCCCTTGTCCACCTGCAGTGAAATGTCCTGGAGCGCGGGCCGCGTCGACGTCTTGTACAGCTTGGTGACGTTCCGCATGGTGATCACGGGGAGCCAGTGTAACCAGCAACGCCCGCGCAAGCACCTGAGCGCAACAGCTATCGACCAGCGGGCTCCGCGGTCTGCGAGGTGGGCGCGGTGTTGACGAACAAACTCGCGCCCGGCTGCGGCGCTCCGTCCGGCTTGACGAACAGCCATAGGACGAACGTTCCGACCCAGGCCGCCATCAGGATGGCCGTGGACTTGCGCGGCTTGATCTCGGTGGTGTCCAGCGGCTTGATCGATGTCGGCTTACGAAGTTGAAGTTTCACTGATGCCCTCTCGGCGCAGCGCGGCGGCAACACGCACCCGCAGCTCGCGACTGACCTCGAATTGCTTACCCGGCAATGTCCGGGCAACCATTCGGATATTCATCTGATCCATGGTGAGATCGTCGACACCCATGACGCTGGGCTCGTCGAGCAGCAACGGCTCGAGCCTGCGGTCGCGGTAGGCCTCGGCGCCCACCTGGTGCAAGATCTCGTTGATGCGCGTGATGTCGGCGGTAGCCGCCACCGGCACGTCGATCGCGGCGCGGGCCCAATCCTTGGACAGATTGGTCACCTTCACGATCTGACCGTTCGGCACGGTGATCACTTCGCCGTCGGCGTTGCGCAGCGTCGTGATCCGCAGCGTGACGTCCTCGACGGTCCCCTCGGCCATCTCCGTGGAGCCCGTGACCGAGATCCGCACCACATCGCCGAAGCCGTACTGGCGCTCGGTGATCAGGAAGAACCCGGCGAGAATGTCCTGGACGATGCGCTGCGCACCGAAACCGAGGGCGGCGCCGAGCACCGCGGCGGGGGCGACCAGGCCGGTGACCTGGAACCCGAGCCGCCGCAGCACCTCCATGCCGACCAAGACGTAGACAATCGTCAGCACCACCCAGGTCAGCACCTGCGCCAAGGCGTGGCGGTGCTTGGCGGCCTCGGTGCGGACCAGCGCGTCACTACTGCGGAAACCGGCGTCGATCTTGCTGGTGACCCGGTCTCTGATGAAGGTCGCCAGCCGGCTGAACAGGATCGCACCGAGCAGCAGGAGCACGATCTCCAGGCCGCTGGAACGGAGCCAGACCGTGGTGTCCGAGGCGTTGGCGAGAGCCATCACCTGGCACCTCCCAGCCGCAGATTCGAACCATCCGTAACACGCACGCCAGACAGGCTACCGAACAGCGGCCCGCGACACGAGCGCCGCCACCTCCCGGCGAATCCCGCGCCGGGCCGAATTCCAGCGAGCCGCAAGCCAATTGGCCCGTACTCCGCGAACACCATCGGCAGTGTGAGCTTGTGCGCAGCCGTTACTGGCTGGTTTCGCGCATCCGCCAGCGGATGCCGCTCTCGACGAAGGCGTCGATTTCGCCGTCCAGGACCGCTGACGGGTTGTTCACCTCGTAGTTGGTGCGCAGGTCCTTGACCATCTGGTACGGGTGCAGCACGTAGGAGCGCATCTGGTTGCCCCAGGACGCGCCCTCGTTGGTCTTGAGCGCGTCCATCTCGGCGCGCTCTTCCTGCCGCTTGCGCTCGAGCAGCTTGGCCTGCAGCACGCGCATGGCCGAGATCTTGTTCTGGAGCTGGGACTTCTCGTTCTGGCAGGTGACGACGATGCCGGTCGGGATGTGGGTCAGGCGCACCGCGGAGTCGGTGGTGTTGACGCTCTGACCACCCGGGCCCGAGGAGCGGTAGACGTCCACGCGGATCTCGTTCTCCGGGATCTCGATGTGGTCGGTCGTCTCCACCACCGGCAGCACCTCGACCTCGGCGAAGGAGGTCTGGCGGCGTCCCTGGTTGTCGAAGGGGCTGATCCGCACCAGGCGGTGCGTGCCCATCTCGACCGACAGGGTGCCGTAGGCGTAAGGGGCCTTCACCGCGAAGGTGGCGCTCTTGATGCCGGCTTCTTCGGCGTAGGAGGTGTCGTAGACCTCGACGGTGTACTTGTGCCGCTCCGCCCAGCGGATGTACATGCGCATCAGCATCTGCGCCCAGTCGGCGGCGTCCACGCCACCGGCGCCGGAGCGGATGTTGACCAGCGCGTCGCGCTTGTCGTACTCGCCCGACAGCAGCGTGCGGACCTCCATCGCCTCCACGTCGACGTGCAGCGCGGAACGCTCGGCGTCGGCGTCGGCGAGCGCCTGGGTCTGGGCATCGCCCTCTTCACCCTCGGCCAGCTCGTAGAGCACCGGCAGATCTTCGAGCCGCTGGCGCAGATCCTCGACGCGACGCAGCTCACCCTGGGCGTGCGACAGCTCGCTGGTCACCTGCTGGGCGTGGTCCTGGTCGTTCCACAGCTCCGGGTCGGCGGCCTGGTGCTCGAGCTCGTCGATGCGGCGGCGCAGTTCCTCGATGTCGAGGACCGACTCGACCGTCTTGAGGGTGGCGTCGAGTTCGGCGAGATCAGCGGAAACGTCAGGATGCACGATGTTCAAGACTAGCGGGCGCTGTGGCCCCGCGGCTCTTCAGGCCGGATGAGTGGATGCCGCGCCGGGACGCCTCGCGCTCGGTAGGTTGGTGATCGATCGCCGAGTGCAACCAGGAAGGCCTGCGATGACACAGATGGTCCGCGTGCAGAATTTCGGTGTGTCCCGCGACGGATACGGCGCCGGCGAGGGGCAGACCCGGGAGCACCCGTTCGGTCACGCCGATCCGATGCAGCTCATGTCGTGGGCCGTGGCCACAGCGCACTGGCCCAACCGGACCGCCCCGGGCGGCACCTACGGCCTCGACGACTACATCACCCGAGACTTCACCAACAACATCGGCGCCGAGATCATGGGCCGCAACAAGTTCGGCCCGGTGCGCGGGCCCTGGACGGACTACGACTGGCAGGGCTGGTGGGGTGACGAACCGCCGTTCCACACCCCGGTTTTCGTGCTCACCCACCACCCGCGGCCCTCGTTCACCCTGTCGGACACCACGTTCCACTTCCTCGACGCGGCGCCCAAGGACGCGCTGGCGCAGGCGTTCGAGGCCGCAGAGGGCAAGGACGTGCGCATCGGCGGCGGCGTCGCCACCGTGCGGCAGTTCCTGGAGGCCGATCTGATCGACACGATGCACGTCGCCGTCGCCCCGATCGAGCTGGAGCGCGGTGAGCGCCTGTGGGCCGGCCCCGACGAACTCCTCGACCGCTTCCATCTGGAGCAGATCCCCAGCCCGAGCGGAGTGGTGCACCACTTCTTCTGGCGGCGGTAGCCCCGGCGGTTACCTCCGGGGTAATCGACACGGGCTTCCGTGCCGTGCGACCGTCGTCCGGTCGGACCGACCGGCACCACGGAAGCAGAGGCACCCATGATCGGCACCACCACGGCAGAGGCCACCCGCGCCACCGTCGACGCCTTCCTGCGGGCTCGCGCCGCATCCGACACCGCGGCGCTGACCGCGCTGTTCGCCGACGAGGTCGACTGGCTGCTGGCCGAGAACCCCGGGGTGCCGTGGATCCGGCCGCGCCGCACGGCCGCCGAATGCGCGGCCCAGCTCGAGGAGTTGCTGGCCTACACCGTTCCCGAAGACGCCCGAGCCGGTGTCGACGCCTACCTGGTCGACGGCGCCGACGCCGTCCTGTTCGGCCATGTCGCCGGAACGGTGCGGGCAACCGGCAAGTCGTTCGAGGGCCCGTTCGCCCTGCGCCTGACCGTCGAGAACGGTCGCATCACCCGCCACCACCTCTACGAGAACAGTGTCGCCATCGCGGCGGCCTGCACCCCGGGGTGAGGCTCAGCCCGAGACCGCGCGCAGGGCGCCGGGGTGGCGGCCCGCGAGTTTGTCCAGGGCCGTGGCGGTGGCCTGGTCGGCCGGGAGGTAGATGAACAGCTGCTGGTCGTCGTCGGCGGGCAGGTCGAGGGTTTCGTAGGCCAGGCGCAGCGGGCCCGCCTCGGGATGGTCGACGCGGGTGGTGCCGGTGGCGGCGGGCAGGTTGGGCACCGTGGCGACGCGGTGCGTGAACTCCTCCCCCGCGATGATCTCCAACTGATCCGCGAACGCGGCGGTGGCCGGATCATTGCGGAAGGGGCCCTGTTTGAGGGCGGCGACCTGCTCGTCGGCCAGATGCGCCCAATCCGGGTAGAAGGTACGGGCCCGGGCTTCGCCGAAGACGAGCAGCGCCAGATTGGCCGTGGCCGGATCATCGAGCAGACCGGTCGGCGCCATCAGCCGGCGGTAGCCCTCGGTGCAGGCCAGCACATCGCTGAGCCGGTTCACCACCACCGCCGCGGCTGGTTCCAGATGGTCGAGGATCGCGCGGACCGTGGGCCGGACCGCGCGCGCCGGACCCGCGGCCCCCATGCAGCTGAAGCCCGCGTCCGCGGTTTTGGTCAAGCGGTACAGGTGAATTCGCTCGCTCGGCGCCAGGTGCAGCGCGTTGGCGATCGCCGAGAGCACCGACGGCGACGGGCGGCGGTCCCGGCCCTGTTCGAGCCGGATGACGTACTCGACGCTGACGCCGGCGAGCGTGGCCAGTTCGGCGCGGCGCAGCCCAGGGGTGCGGCGGCGGGGCCCGGCGGGCAGGCCGACGTGGGCGGGTGTCACCGATTCGCGGCGGCTGCGCAGGAACAGGCCCAGTTCGTTGTCGCTCATTCCCGCACCTTCCGCGCGGGCCGCTCCCGCACCTTTCGAACCTAGCAAGATCGGGCGAATCGAAGGTGGCCCTGCCGCTACCACTCTCGCGGCGGTCTTCCCGGTGCGGGCACGCGCTCGCAGAGTGGTGGAGCGGCCGGGTTCCCGGCCCCCCACCGTCGAAGGAGCACGTCATGAAGCTCGCAGTGATCATCGGCAGCGTCCGGGCCGGGCGCTTCGGCCCCACCGTGGCCGCTTGGTTCGCCGAACAGGCGGCCGCGCACGGCGGATTCGAGGTCGACGTCATCGATCTGGCCGAGATGGATCTGCCGCTCGAATTGCCCGCCACCTCACCGATGTTCGAGCCGAACCCGCCGCGCCCCGCCGGCATGCTGAACCTGACCGAGCGGCTCGACGCCGCCGACGCGTTCGTCATCGTCACCCCGGACCTGAACCGCAGCTACCCGGCCTCGCTCAAAACCGCCATCGACTGGCACTTCACCCAGTGGCAGCAGAAGGCGATCGGGTTCGTCGGCTACAGCGGCCTCACCGGCGGGTTGCTCGCCATCGAGCACCTGCGTCAGGTCTTCAACGAACTCGACGCGCACACGGTGCGGAACTACGTCTCCTTCCCGCGCTACTACCTGCTGTTCGACGAGCAGGGCGCGCTGCTCGACCCGGCGGAGCCGAATGCCGCGGCGGCGGCGATGCTCGACCAATTGCACTGGTGGTCGGCCGCCCTGCTGGCCGCCCGGAATGTGCCGGCGGCCGTGTGACCTGCTGGCGCGTCGCGGCGGACGTGCGGACGACACACGGCGGCGCGCGGGCGGGGCGGGTGAACCGGAAGCGGCGGAACCGATTCCGGGTTAGCGTGGCTGCATGGCAGACACCTACTCCCACGATCTCGCCGCGAACACCATCGAAGTACTGAACCGCCGCGCGGCTCGGGCCGGGCTCGGGCTGACCGAGTACCTCCGGCACGAACTCGTCGATCTGGCGCGGCGACGGAACTCGATCGACACGGTCGTGGAGTTCCTCGATGAGGAGGGCTGGCCGGCCGACCCCACGATCGATACGGGCGCGCTGCACCTGCTGCAGAGCTACAACCTGCCGGCGGAGGTGGTCGCCGTGTGGTGCCGCCGCGCGTTCGCCTCCAAGCTCACCGTCGACGCCTTCGTCCGCCAGGAACTCACCGCCTCGGCCCGCCGCACCACCGTCGAGGACGCACTGGCCGAGTTCTCGCTGGCCAAGCAGCGCGACCCGCGCCTGGACGACATCGACATGGCGGCCGTCGAGGAGGCGGTGCGTTTCGCGCGCGGCTGGTGAGCCGGGCACGCCGGTGCGGTGGTGAGGTCGGCGCCGCCGGGCGGATAGGGTTCCTGCGTGGCTGCGCACTCCTCCGACCTCGAACTTGCCCTGCGATTGGCCGATGAGGCCGATTCGATCACCGAGGCGCGCTTCGGCGCGCTGGACCTGAAGGTCGATTCGAAGCCGGATCTGACGCCGGTCTCGGACGCCGATCTCGCGGTGGAGAAGGCGATCCGCGGGCTGCTCGAACACGCCCGGCCCGAGGACGCGGTGCTGGGCGAGGAATTCGGCGGGGACGTCGAGTTCAGCGGCCGTCAGTGGGTGATCGACCCGATCGACGGGACCAAGAACTTCGTTCGCGGCGTCCCGATCTGGGCGACTCTGATCGCACTGCTGGAGGACGGCGTGCCGGTGCTCGGCGTCGTCAGTGCGCCCGCGCTGGCCCGCCGGTGGTGGGCGAGCACCGGGGCCGGCGCCTGGACGCAGTTCCATCCCGGCGCGCCCAAGCCGATCACGGTGTCGGCCGTCGCCGATCTCGCGTCGGCGAGCCTGGCGTTCTCCAGTCTGTCCGGCTGGCGGGACCGCGGGTTGCGCGAGCAGTTCCTCGATCTCACCGACGCGGTCTGGCGGGTGCGCGGCTACGGCGATTTCCTGTCGTACTGCCTGCTCGCCGAGGGCGCGGTCGATATCGCCACCGAACCCGAAGTGTCGCTGTGGGATCTGGCCGCGCTCGACATCCTGGTCCGCGAGGCCGGTGGCACGTTCACCGCGCTGGACGGCAAGCCCGGTCCGCACGGCGGTGACGCCGTGGCCAGCAACGGCCTGCTCCAGGACGAGGTGCTGGGCCGGCTGCGTGGCTAGGGCGTGAGCGCCTTTTCGTACAGGACCACCGTCGCGGTCCCCTGGAACCGGGGCGGCAGCGGGGCTTCCCGCAACTCGGTGAAACCCTGTGCGGCGTAATACTTCCGGAGCACCTGGTTGTCGGCGGCGGTGTCCAGCCGCTGCCGATGGATGCCCTGGGCGAGGGTGCGCTCGGCGCAGAATTGGATGATGCGGGCGCCGAGCTCGCGGCCCCGCTGTTCAGGGGCGACCATCAGGCCGTGGATGTAGCCGGCCTCGGCGTCGTCGGCGCCCCAGAAGTCCGGGTCGCGCCAGATCAGGCGGACCGCCGCGATCAGCTCGCCGCCTTCGCGCCAGACGTACCACTCGCCGCGCTCCACCTCACCGGCGACGAGATCGGCGGAGTATTCGCCCGGCAGCCACTGCGCGATGCCGTTGTCGACCATCCACTGCGCCAATCGATCCCGCAGCCCGGCGATGTCCGCCGCGTCCTCGGGGCCGGCCGCTGTCATCAGTGCCGCTTCGACCACCATCGCTCCTCTCACCGCAGTCCGATCGACAGTACCGCGCACTTCGATCACGCCGCACGCCGCGAAACCACCGCGCGCGAGCGGTTGCGACGTCAGGGCTGCGGAGTCGCCGGTGTGAGATCGAAGCCGGCGGGCGGACGGAGACGGTAGAGGGCGCCGTCCATGCTGGTCGCGAACAGCGCCCACTCGGCGCCGTCGCGGGCGATGCGCACCGAGGTGGCGCCGTCCGGCGGAACGCGCACGGCACCGGGTTTGATCAGGCCGGTGACGAGGGAGCAGGCCGCGCCGGTGACGGTGTCGACCTGGTAGATCGCGCCCTGTATGTGGTCGGCGACGAAGAGGGTTCCCGATCGGGTGGCCTCCATGTCGTCGAGCAGGCCCGTCAGCTGCGGGATGCCGGTGACGACGGTCTGCTCGGCGGGGCGGTCGAGCGGGATCCGGAAGATCCGCAGGCTCAGGTTGTCGGCGAAGATCGACGTGCCGCCGGGTGCGAGCGCGATGCCGTTGGAGAGCGGGAGATCGGCCCAGGTCCTGGTGTATTCGCCGGTGCCGGGCCGATACCGGGCGATGCCCGTCGGCACGCCGCTGACGCCGATCGTGGTGAAGAGCAGGTCCCCGTCGGGGAGGAGCAGCAGGCCGTTGGGGCCGTTCAATCCGGTGAGCAGCGTGGTGACGGCGCGGGTTTCGCGATCGAAGCGCTGCAAGGTGCCCGGCGCCGCGGTGAGCCCGTCACCGGTGAGGTAGTAGACGTAGTTTCCGGCCACCCGCACACCCGCCGGATTCTCCAGCCCGGTGACCAGTTTCTCGAACTGCCCTTGCGCGTCGACGTGCGCGAGATATCCGTCGACGATACCGGTGACATAGAACCCGCCCGCGCCGTCGGAGTCGAGATTCTCCAGATTCCCGAGGCCGCTGGCCACGGTGCCGACTTCCCAACCGTCCGAACAGGTCCCGGGACCCATCGCTCCCGCCCCCGGCGCACCGGCGAGTACGCCGAGCGCCACGGCGCAGGACGTCCCGATCGCACGAAACCGCCTACTCCCCAGCCCTTTTGCCATACGCGCCAACCTAACAGCCGCCGGTCAACCGAGGCGGCGAAGCTCCGGCCACAGCTCCGACCAGGGGCGACGTGGCCGCGTGCACACCGAGATCGGTTCGCCCTGTTCGTCATTGTCGATATCGAGCCCGTTGTCGATCCGGCCCGCAGGGCGGCACTCGGCGAACAGGGCACTCAGGCGATCGGTTTCGATACCGATCGTGATCACCTCGGCGGCCGCGTCGCTCGGCGGCCCCCACCACCAGTAGGCGTTGTGACCCGAATGCGGTGTCGGCAGGTCGTATTCGGCTCCGTACCGTTCGACCGCACCCGCCTCGCCGTAGTTCGAGGTGAGAATGGCGACCGACGGGCCGAGACCGCTTCGGACCCGGCCGATCTGGGCGGCGAACCGCGGCCAGCCGATCGTCTCCCCCGCGTCGTAGTTGACCGCGAGGACCGGCGCGTCGCGGAGTTCGGAGACCGGGAGCACCGGCAGGAACAGCACCGCCGAGAGCGTCGCGTTCAGCGTGACGACGAAAATCGCGCCCGCCCGGCGCATTCGACTGTCGCCGAACCACGCGGCGACCGGCACCGCCGCGGCGGCCAGCAAGATCGGATACATCCCGCCCAGGTAGTAGGCCTTCCCGCCGGTCACCAGATAGAGCACGAACAGCGCCACGTAGCCGACCGCGAACGCGCGATACCGCCGCTCCCGCCACAATCGCCACCAGCCGAACAGCCACAACGGCACCAGCAGAGGACCCATCAGCCCGAATTGCAGCAGCACGAATTCGAGCGGCGATCCCGACGTCCCCGACGACCCGCCCGCGATCGCCCGGCTCAACTCCCACTGCGGCCAGTCGTTGTCGGCCTGCCACACCAGATACGGCAGCCAGATCACACCCGCGATCCCGACGGCGATCGGGAAATATCTACTGGCGAAGATCTCGCGCGGACCGATGCTCGCCAGCGCGCCCGCCAGCACGATCAGCGGGAAGACCAGCAGCGCCTTGTTCTGCAGACCGAGGCCCGCCACCACGCCGAGCACCAGCCACCAGCGCCGGTCCGCCCCGTTGACCAGCTTCACCACCAGCAGCGCGAGCACCGACCACGCCGCGAGATCGAACACCGCGGTGCTCAACATGTGCCCGACGCCGAGCACCAGTGCCGCGCCCGCCACCGCGCTCGCGGCCAGCGCCTGGGCCGCGCGCCCGCCGCCGAATTCCCGCGCCAGCCACCCGGTGCACAGGACCACCAGGGTGGCGGCGAGGATCGCCGGTACCCGCAGCAGCACCAGCGATTCCGCGTCGAGCTCCGACATGGCCCGGGCCACCAGGGGCGTGAACGGCGGCTGATCCGGGTACCCCCAGGCCAGCCGCCGCCCGGCCGCGAGGAAGTACATCTCGTCCCGGTGATATCCGTACCGGTCCGCGAACGCGGCCAGGACGGCGGCGAAAATACCTGCCACCCAGTACATTCCGACACTGTCCCACACCCGCCCGCGCGCCGCCGCCCGATCCGCGTCCCCGGCTCGCGTCCACCCCCGTTTGCCGCTCGCGCGCCCGCATCCGGCCCGGCTCGCGCCCTGTCCGCAGCTACAGGTTTCCCCACTGCGGTCCCATGATCGGAAACAACCGCGTATGCTGCGCCTCGACGCAGTTCTTACCGAGGAGTAAGATAGACTTACTCCGCAGTAAGATAGCTGGGACCAGACCTCACCCCACCCACCCGAGAAAACAGGTGATGATGAGTACTCGAGACAGCGCAACGACGCGACGTCAAGACACGTCCGCAGTCGGCCTCGGCCACCCCAAGCGGGACTGGATGGGGGCGGCGATGCGGGTGATGACGACCATTACCGGGTCGGAGCTCGCCGAGAAGTACAACCTGCGCAAGCCGATCGAGCGAGTCACCTACGAAGGCACGAAGACCGGTTTCCGCACGCTGGGCGCCGCGACCCGCGTGTTCAACAAGGTCGCCGGCGGCGGCGCGCCCAAGCGCCTGCCGGAGAACGAGTCCAAGAAGAAGGACCTGTTCGACATCACCCCGTCCGACGAGCAGCAGATGATCGTCGAGACGGTGCGCGAGTTCGCCGGCGAGATCCTGCGCCCGGCCGCCTACGAGGCCGACGCCGCCGCCAAGGCCCCGCGTGACCTGCTCGAGCGCGCCGCCGAACTCGGCATCACCCTGATCAACGTGCCCGAGGAGCTGGAGGGCGCTGCCTCCGAGCGCGGCGCGGTCACCAACTCGATGGTCGCCGAGGCGCTCGCCCACGGCGATATGGGCCTGGCGCTGCCGATCCTGGCGCCCTCGGGCGTCGCGGTCGCGCTGGCGCAGTGGGGCACCGACGCCCAGCAGCAGACCTACCTGCCCGCCTTCACCGGCGAGAGCGTGCCGCAGGCCTCGGTCGTGATCAGCGAACCGCGCGCCCTGTTCGACCCGTTCGCGCTGCAGACCAAGGCCACCCGCTCGCCCAGCGGCTACCGCCTCAACGGCGTGAAGTCGCTGGTGCCGGCCGCCGCCGACGCCGAACTATTCCTCGTCGCCGCCGAACTCGACGGCCGCCCGGCGATCTTCATCGTCGAGTCGGACGCCGCCGGCCTGGTGGTGGAGGCCGACCCGAGCATGGGTCTGCGCGCCGCCGGCATCGGCCGGTTGATCCTGAACGACGTCGCCGTCGGCACCGAGGCCATCCTGGGCGACGGTGACGCGAAGTCCCGCGCCGAGGACTACGCCGACGCGGTGCGCCTGGCGCGCCTGGGCTGGGCCTCGCTCGCCGCGGGCACCGGTCAGGCCGTGCTCGACTACGTGATCCCCTACGTGAACGAGCGGGAAGCCTTCGGCGAGCCGATCTCGCACCGGCAGGCGGTCGCGTTCATGGTCGCCAACATGGCCATCGAGCTCGACGGCCTCCGTCTCGTGACTCTGCGGGGTGCGTCACGCGCGGAGCAGGGGCTGTCCTTCGGTCGCGAGGCCGCGCTGGCCCGCAAGCTCGCCACCGACAAGGGCATGCAGATCGGCCTGGACGGCGTGCAGCTGCTCGGCGGCCACGGCTTCACCAAGGAACACCCGGTCGAGCGCTGGTACCGCGATCTGCGGGCCGTCGGCGTCGCCGAAGGTGTCGTGCTCATCTAACCGGCTCGTTCCTTACTTCCAGGAGACTTCCTCATGATCAACCTCGAACTCCCCAAGAAGCTGCGGGCCAGTGCCAATCAGGCGCATCAGGTCGCGCAGGAGATCTTCCGCCCGATCTCGCGCAAGTACGACCTCGGTGAGCACGACTACCCGGTCGAGCTGGACACCATGGCGGCCATGGTGGAGGGCCTCGCCGATTCGGGCACGCAGAAGATCGGCGGCGCGGCCGGCGGTCGTTCCGACGACGACGAGCACGCCACCGAGCTGCTCGGAAACAGCAACGGCGGCAACATGTCCGCGCTGCTGAACGCCCTGGAGACCTCCTGGGGCGACGTCGGCCTGATGCTGTCGATCCCCTACCAGGGCCTGGGCAACGCCGCCATCGCCGCGGTCGCGACCGACGAGCAGCTGGAGCGGTTCGGCAAGGTGTGGGCGGCCATGGCCATCACCGAGCCGTCCTTCGGCTCGGACTCGGCCGCGGTCACCACCACCGCGGTGCGCGACGGCGACGAGTGGGTGCTCAACGGCGAGAAGATCTTCGTCACCGCCGGTCAGCGCTCCACCCACATCGTGGTGTGGGCGACGGTGGACAAGAGCCTGGGCCGCGCGGCGATCAAGTCGTTCGTCGTGCCGCGGGACGCTCCGGGTCTGTCGGTGGCGCGGCTCGAGCACAAGCTCGGCATCAAGGCCTCCGACACCGCGGTGCTGCTGCTGCAGGACTGCCGGATCCCCGCCGACAACATTCTCGGCAGCCCGGAAGTCAACGTGGAGAAGGGTTTTGCCGGGGTCATGCAGACCTTCGACAACACCCGTCCACTGGTGGCCGCGATGGCCGTCGGTGTCGCCCGTGCCGCTCTCGAGGAGCTGCGGGCGATCCTGACCGCCGCCGGTGTCGAGATCTCCTACGACATCCCGGCCAACAACCAGCACGCCGCCGCGGCCGAATTCCTGCGCATGGAAGCCGATTACGAGTCGGCCTACCTGCTGTCGCTGCGCGCGGCGTGGATGGCCGACAACAAGAAGCCGAACTCGCTCGAGGCTTCGATGTCCAAGGCCAAGGCGGGCCGCACCGGCACCGACGTCACCCTCAAGGCCGTCGAGCTGGCCGGCACGATCGGCTACTCGCAGCACACCCTGCTGGAGAAGTGGGGCCGCGACTCCAAGATCCTCGACATCTTCGAGGGCACCCAGCAGATCCAGCAGCTGATCGTGGCGCGCCGGGTGCTCGGGAAGACCAGTGCCGAACTGAAGTGATCTGTTAGACAACGGAACCCGGTGCGCTCAGCGTGCCGGGTTCTTTTGTTTCGGTGCCAGGACGCGCAGCAGGGTGGTGGTGAAGGCGTGGTCGGCGGCAGCGGAAGTCATGCGGCCGCCGGTGTTTTCGTCGGCGGCCGCGTGGGCGAGCTGGATGGCGACAGTGGCGAGCCAGGGTGCGGGGAGGTCGTCGGTGAACTCGCCGGAGCGCTGGCCGCGGCGCAGGACGCGGGTGATGCGGTCCGCGACCTCGGCGTGCTGGTCGTGATCCTGACCAGGCGCGGCCGGTAGGGCGGCGAACTGTTGCAGCAGTACGGGATAGGGGGCCGCGCGGCGGGCGGCCGCGGCGAGCACACGGAGCAGGGCGTCGGCCGCCGGGCCGGTGTCGGGGTCGGCGTCGTCCATGGCGGCGACGGTCAGGTCGGTGAGGCGGGTTACCACCGCGCGCAGCAGGAGTTCGCGCGAGGGGAAGTGGGCGTAGACGGTTTGGCGGGTTACGTTCGCGGCGGCGGCGATCGTTTCGACGGCGGCGTCGGGGTGGTCGTTCAGGATGCGGGCGGCCGCGTCGAGGATCGCGGTGCGGCTGCGCTGGGCGTCGGCGCGCGGCTTGCGCTGGGACGGCGGCATTTATTTCTTACACCTTGTCAGAGTTTCCATGGATCTATATCTTACACATTGTAAGAGTTAACTGCTCGGTCAGGAGACCCATGCCCCTCTCCCCTACCACCGCCCCCGCGCGCTTCCTCGCCGACTTCTTCACCAGTTTCAACGAACAGCTGCTCGCCGACGACGCGGACCCGGCGGCCGTGGTGGACCGCTTCCACACGCCCGACATCGTGCAGATCGCGGACGGGCATCGGATCGACCGCGACAAGCTGATCGCGCACACCCGCCCGGTGCGCAAGAACCGGCCGAGCGGCCGCGTCGAGGTGCACGAAGCGTTCGGCGACAACGGCCGCATCGCGGCGCGCTACACCCTCGAGGTGCGGCAGCGGAACCAGGAGCTGGCCATCGAGGTGTACTTCTTCGGCGAGTTCACGCCGGACGGGCGTATGCGGCGCGCGCACATGCTCACCCGCACTCAGCCCGGAGGTGGATCGTGACTCACCGGCGTCTTTTCTGCGCCGGCTTGGCGCCGGGCGCAGCCGGGAACTGTTGTGGACTGTCCGGCGGCAGGGCGCGCCCGGCCATCGCCGCGGCGAACAGGACGACGCTGAAGATCGCGTACAGCACCGCCCAGCCCAGCCAGCCCCACCCGGCCGAGCTCGCACGGATGAGGCAGTAGATCGTCATCGCCGGGAGCAGGACCGCCGGGATCAGCAGCACCAAGCCCACCGCGCCGCCCAGGCCCCAGCGCCAGCGGGTGTCGAAGGCGCCGAGGGCCCGGCCGTCGATCCGCGCGATCGCGTCCAGCTGGTACTGGAAGTACTCCAGCCTGCGCTGGTTCACCGCGGCCGCCTTGCTCATGATCACCGCCAAGGTGACGAGCACCCACACCGGCAGCGGAACCAGCGCCACCAGCGACCCGCGGAAGGTCTCGGGATGGTTGGTGATCGAGGTGATCAGCACGCCGCTGAACGCGAAGACGATCGTGTACACCGCGACCACCCCGGCCTGGACCGCGCTGTCGCGTTGCATGGCGGCGGCGTACAGCGCCGTCAGCGCCGAGACCCGCACTGACGCGTCCGCCTGACGTTGGGCGTCGTCCACCCCAGGATTGAACCGAGCGCAGCGCGCCCGCACAAGGGGGAAAGGACCCTATTTGGGCGCGAGGATGTCCAGATCGACCGTCGCGCCGGGCGGCAGGTCGGCGATCTGCTGATGGATCTGGCCCGCGATGTTGACGCTCGCGACGAAATCGGTGACCTGCACGTTCGCGACCTCGAGCTCGCCGCCCAGGATCGGCGGGTGCGCGAAATCGTAGACCTCGTTCTCGGCCGGGACCAGGCCGGTCTCGGCGGTCGCGGCGGCCAGGCTGGCCAGCAGGTACTGCTCCATGCCGTCGGCGGTGTCCAGATCTTTCGCCAGGTCGTCGGCATTGTCCCACGGGCGGGTCAATTCCCCGTTCAGGGTGTCCAGCCACCATAGACCGTCGGCCGAGTCGAAGAAGACATCGCCGAAAATCGAGGCACACAGCGGCGTCTTATCCGCCAGGCCGATCCATTCCCAGGAGGCCAGCGCGGATTCGAATTGTTCGGTCGTGAACGACTTGATCAATTCCACGCCCACACCCTACAGACGATCTCTCGTTTAGCAACGATAGGCAGCGGGGGCGCGGCCAGTCGCGGATTTGAAGTCGCGAGCGAAATGGGCCTGGTCGGCGTAGCCGAGTTCGGCGGCCACGGTGGCCAGGTCCGCCTCGGCGGAATCGAGGCGTTGCGCGGCCTCGTGCAGGCGATAACGCTGTATCACCCATTTCGGCGAGACGCCGACATATTCGCGAAACAGCTTCTGCAGAGTGCGTTTTCCCAATCCGAAGCGGGCGGCGATGTCGTCGACCCGCAGAATTTCCCGATCGGCCAGTACCGCGTCGACGATCTCGTTGACCAGCGCTACCCCCGGAGCGGGCACGGAAATATGTTGGCGGACAAATTGTTCCGAAAATTCCCTGCGCTCGTCCGGGGTAACGGCGTCCGCGACGCGGGCGGCGAACACGTCGGCGGCGCCGCCGAAGATCTCCGTTCCCGGCACGACCCGGTCGGTCAGCGCGGCCACCGGCCGTCCGAGGACCGCGTGGAATCCGCCGGGCCGGAATGTGGTGCCGAAGATATCGCCGCTGCCCGCGAGCGCCTGCTCGAACCGGCCGCGCAATACGCCGTGCACGCGGCACACCCCGCTGTCGACCACGAGAATCACCGCGGGATGCGGCAGCACTTCGACCATATAGGGCTCCCGGTCGCCCAGGTCCCAGCGCACCGTCCAGTGGTGCGCGAGGACGGCGGCCAGGTCGGCCGCCACCGGGATAAACGACTCGCGATACAGCCCCGCACCGGCGTGCGGATCGAGCAGGCCGCGCGGCGGGGCCTCGGCGATCGGGTCCATCACCCCATTGTCCCCGCGTTCGCGTTTGTTCAAGACCACTCCCGTCGCCGGAAATACGGTCGGGGCATGAGCGAAACACTGACCGCCACCGGCACCATCGAATCGAAGTCCTGGGAGCAGGCCGAGTACGCGGGCCTGGACACACCGGGCCCGGCCCTGGCCACCGCGCAGGGCTTCGACCTCTATCGCGGCGATCTGGCGGGCGAGGCCGACTGGCGGGGCCTGATGTACAGCGCCCCGGACGGCAGCGGCACCTTCGACAGCCTCCAGCGCACCCGGGGCACCTTGCACGGGCGCACCGGAAGCTTCGTGCTGCGCATGTCCGGGACCTTCACCCCGACCGGCGATTCGCGCGCCGAATGGTCGATCGTGCCGGGCTCGGGCACCGGCGAGCTGGCCGGGATCTCCGGCGGTGGCGGCTACGAATCCAGCGCCGGGAACACCACCTACACCCTCACCTACCAGCGGGGATAGGGACGGAAACAAACCATTGCCCGAAGATACGTAGTTTCGTAATCTCGTACCCGTGGGCCTGGAAGAACGCGTCGCGGAGTTGGAGCGGCGGCTTGCGAAACTCGAAGCCGCACAGGAGATGCCGGTACAGATCGCGATACCGGTGGACGAGGAACTGTGGGCGCTGCACCGGCTGAAGCAGGAGTACGCCGCGGCGGACGAGCTGAACGGCGGCGTGCTGCTCACCGGATCGGTGCGACTACCTCCGGGTGAGCAGTACGGCTGGCAGAGCGGATTCAGCACCGACGATCTGCTCCTCGACGACGCCGACGAGGCCGCCGAATGCCTTGCCGCGCTCGGCAGTCCGGTGCGGCTGCGGCTGCTGCGCGCCATTCTCGCGGGTCGGCGCACCGCCGCCGAGCTGGCCGGCCTGCCCGAGGTCGGCACCTCCGGCCAGATCTACCATCACCTGCGTCAACTGGCTGCTGTCGGTTGGCTGCACACCGCGGGGCGCGGCCGTTTCGAAGTGCCCGCTTCCCGCGTCGTCCCACTTCTCGTGGCTTTGGCCAGTTCACGGCGCTGACCGGAGTAGCTGACAGGTCAGGTTTGCTCATCCGTTGCGACACAGGGGGTTACCGCACCACGCCCGGCCTATAACTTGGAAAAAGCCGTGCAGGGAGGTGGTGGGGTGGCCAACGACGCGCAACAACCGAGCGATGGCGGGCCCGTGCAGTTCGATCCCATGATCGAGGCTGCCGAACAGGAGCTCTTCGACCTGGTCGACGCGACGGGTTTCCGGGGTCCCGCCTGGGATGTCCTGGCGGACCGGCTGGTCCGCTACGGGCTGGTGGTGCTGACCGCCTGGCTACGGTCGGGCCACATCTTCGCCCAGACCGAAGGGATGGGCCGCGATCTGCATCCCTCCGTCCGGGAACGCCAGCTGGTCTCGGCGCGACTGAGCGAGGACCTGGTGAACGACACGGTCGCGGCGGCGCTGGTCAGTTTCCGGCGCAAAGCCCTGGCGGGCACCGGCTGGCGCCGGGACGGCGGGGCGAGTCTGTCGGCCTATTTCATCCGGTCCTGCCTCTACGCCTTCGTCGACGCCTTCCGAAGATACCGCCGCTCCGGCGAACTCTCCGAGACCTGCGTCGACTCGCTCGAGGAGTTTCCCGACTCGCGCAGCGGCCCCGACGTCGCCGAGACCGTGGTGAACCGCCGGGTGGTCTACCACCACCTGGCCGAGCTGTCCGAACGCGATCGGAATCTGGTCTGGGGCAAGGCCTCCGGCTACACCGCGGCCGAGATCGCGACACTGTTCGACTGGGCCTCGGCGAAGGCGGTCGAACGCCGCTGGGCGCGGCTGCGGCTCGAGCACACCTGGATCAACCGCCTCGCCGGAAAGGAGCAGTGATGACTCTCGACGACAACGCCGAGCGGGCGCGAGCCCTGCTCGAACGCTCCTCGGTCTGCGAATCCGCCACGCATCCAAGGCAATCGGCCGTTCCGAACGCGCGGGTGTCGCGGGTACGCCGCATGGCGGCCGCCTTGGAGGAGGTACACGCCGCCGGCAATGCGATCGCCTTCCTGGACGACCTGCCCGCGGCGAACAGCGCGCTGCCGCCGTTCAGCGCCCGGTTGAACAAGCTGTTCGAAACGGTACGCCCGCCCGGGCGCAACGCACACACCAACGCCGAGGTCGCGGCGGCGCTCACCGCGGCCGGTCATCCGATCTCCAAACCCTATCTGTCCCAGCTGCGTTCGGGGCGCCGTCGCAACCCGTCGGACGAGACGGTGGCCGCGCTGGCGCGCTTCTTCAAGGTCAAGCCGGATTACTTCTTCAACGACACCTACGCCGCGAAGGTCGACCACGATTTCGCGCTGCTGGCGCAGTTGCAGGGCTACGGGCTGCGCCGCCTGTCCAGCCGGGCCTTCGACCTGTCGCCCGAGTCCCAGCACCTGCTCACCAGCATGGCCGAGAAGCTGCGGGCCAGCGAGGGGCTGCCGCCGGTCCCCCCGGACGGAACAGAGTGAAGCCAACCGACCTCAGTTTGCTGTGACCTGGGCAACTCACTGCTACGGTGTGGGCGTCGAGACCGGGGCGCAAGCCTCGCGAGATTTCACCGTGGAGGGTGTACGCATGAAAGTGGCGCACGCACTGGAAGTCGTGAAAGCGCTGGGGGTTCTTCGCAAAAGGGGTGTCACCGATCCACGTAAGCCACTGGAGTCGCTGCGCACCGTCAAGGATTCCCAGGTGTTCGGCCCGCAGGCCACCGCGATCCGGCATTCGGCCCGCGTCGTGCCGGACAACCCGGGCCTGGTGGACGAGCGCGGCGAGCTGACCTGGAAGCAGCTCGACGACCAATCCAACGCCATCGCGCGGGGTTTGCAGGCCGCGGGGATCACCGCGGGCCAGGTGGTGGCGCTGCTCGCGCGCGATCACCGGGGCCTGATCCTGGCCATGGGCGCGGCGGGCAAGCTCGGCGTGCGCATCGCGCTGATGAACACCGGTTTCGCCAAGCCGCAGTTCGCCGAGGTCTGTGCCCGCGAGAAGGTCACGGCCGTGCTGCACGACAGCGAGTTCCTGGGCCTGCTCGACGCGCTGCCCGCCGATCTGCCGCGCTACCTGACCTGGGTCGACGAGGGCACCGAATTGCCCAGCGGCGCACAGACTCTCGATGATCTGGTGGCCGCCAACTCCAGCGAAGCGCTGCCCGCGCCGAAGGCGCCCGGCGGCTTCATCATCCTCACCAGCGGCACCACCGGCCTGCCCAAGGGCGCGCCGCGCAGCAAGATCACCCCGGTGGCGCCCGCCCAGCTGGCCGACCGGATCCCGTTCCCCAACCGGGGCACCATGGTGATCGTCTCGCCGATCTTCCACAGCACCGGCCTGGCCACCTGGATGCTGGCCGGGTCCATCGGCAACAAGGTGGTGGTGCGCCGCCGCTTCGACGCCGAGGCCACCCTGAAGATGCTGTCCGACCACAAGGCCGAGATGCTGGTCGCGGTGCCGACCATGCTGCACCGCATGGTCGAGCTGCCCGCGGAGGTGCGCGCCAAGTACGACCTGTCCGCGCTGAACGCCATCGTGCTGGCCGGCTCCGCGCTCGCGCCCGAACTGTGTGTCAAGGCCACCGAGACGTTCGGTCCGGTGCTCTACAACCTGTACGGCTCCACCGAATGCGCCGTCGCCACGGTCGCCAACCCGGAGGAACTGGCACTGGCCCCCGGCACGGTCGGCCGCGCGCCGGTCACCTGCGAGGTGCGGCTCTACGACGACAACGATCAGCGGGTGCACGGCGCCGGCACCACCGGGCGCATCTTCATCCGCTCCGGCGCGCCCTTCGAGGGCTACACCGACGGCCGGCACAAGCAGATCATCGACGGCTACATGTCCAGCGGCGACGTCGGCCACTTCAACGAGCACGGCCTGCTCATGGTGGACGGCCGCGACGACGACATGATCGTCTCCGGCGGCGAGAACGTCTTCCCGCAGGAGGTGGAGAACCTGCTGCTGGAGCGGCCGGACGTGTTCGACGTCGCGGTGATCGGCGTGGACGACGTGGAGTTCGGCAAGCGCCTGCGCGCCTTCGTCGTTCCGGAACCGGGGCACAGCCCCGAGGCCGACGACATCAAGAACCACGTCCGCGACAATCTGGCGCGTTACAAGGTGCCGCGCGATGTGATCTTCCTGGACGACCTGCCGCGCAACCCGACCGGCAAGCTGCTGCGCCGCGTCCTGGTGGAATACGAGGTCAAGGGGTAGAAACCCGGCGAAGGCCCCGCACGGTGTGCGGGGCCTTCGTGCTGCCTGAGATACGTGACACACCCCGTCACAGTTGCTTGCTATTGTTAGCACCAGCACTGGATCTCGATGTTGCGGTCTACACCACTCCGCACTGGTCTGCCCCGAGTCGGCTCGCTGAGTGGGATCGCGGAAGGTTGTTTCTCGATGTCACTGTCCGGCACCGCCCGCAAGGTGGGCGACCTAGCCTCCGGCGTCAACGTCATGCGCAAGCGGGGGCTCTTCAATCCCCTCCGCCTCGATCACGCCGCCAAGTCCGCGATCAACGTCCTGAAGTTCGGCCCGTTCGCCGGTGTCGTGATGCACGCCGCGCAGAGCACGCCGCAGGCCGCCGCCATCGTCGACGAGCGCGGTGAGCTCACCTACGGCCAGCTCGACGAGCAGTCCAGCGCGCTGGCCCGCGGCCTGGCCGCGCAGGGCCTGCAGCCCGGTGACGTGATCGCCCTGCTGGCGCGCGACCACCGCGGCATGGTGCTGAGCCTGCTCGCCGCCGGCAAACTCGGGGTGCGCGCGGTCCTGATGAACACCGGTTTCGCCAAGCCGCAGTTCGCCGACGTCGCCACCCGCGAAAAGGTCAAGGCGGTGCTGCACGACAGCGAGTTCTTCGACCTGATGAGCGCCATCCCCGCCGAGATCCCGCGGGTGCTCACCTGGGTGGACGCCAAGGACAACGCCGACCCCTCGATTCCCACCCTCGAGTCGGTGTCTGCGGGCCAGTCCACGGCGACCTACCCCGCGCCGGAGAAGCCGGGCGGCATGATCATCCTGACCAGCGGCACCACCGGCACCCCCAAGGGCGCGCCGCGGGACCGCGTCAGCCCGATCGCCTCCGCGCAATTCCTGGACCGGGTACCGCTGCCGCGCGGCGGCACCATGCTGATGGCCGCGCCGATCTTCCACGGCACCGGCCTGTCCCAGTTCACCCTCGGGCTGGCCCTGGGCAACCGGGTCGTCTTCCAGCAGCGCCGCTTCGATCCCGAGGGCACGCTGGCCAATATCCAGAAGCACCGGGCGGATTCGCTGATCGTGGTGCCGACGATGCTGCAGCGCATCCTCGATCTGCCCGAGGACGTGCTGGCCAAGTACGACCCGAGCAGCATCAAGGTGATCTTCGCGGCCGGGTCCGCCATCGCGCCCGACGTGGTCACCCGCAGCCTGGACTACTTCGGCGACTCCCTCTACAACCTCTACGGCTCCACCGAGTGCGCGGTCATGACCGTCGCCAACCCGGCCGAGCTGCGCAAGTCCCCGACCACGGCGGGCAAGCCGCCGGTCGGCATCCGCATCGCGCTGCTGGACGAGAACCGCAAGCCGATCACCGCGCCGAACGTCACCGGCACCATCTTCGTGGACAACGGTTTCGCCTTCTCCGGCTACACCGACGGCCGCAACAAGGAGATGGTCGGCACCCTGATGTCGAGTGGGGATGTGGGCCACTTCGACGCCGACGGCCTGCTCTACATCGACGGCCGCGACGACGACATGATCGTCTCCGGCGGTGAGAACGTCTTCCCGCTCGAGGTGGAGAACCTGATCGCGGGCCGCGAGGACATCTTCGAGGCCGCGGTGGTCGGCGTGGACGACCGCGAATACGGCAAGCGCCTGCGCGCGGTCGTGGTGCCCAGCCCCGAGTCCAAGCGGGACCCGCAGGAGATCAAGGATTACGTCAAGGCCAACCTGGCCCGGTACAAGGTGCCGCGCGAGGTGATCTTCCTCGACGAGCTGCCGCGCAACGCGACCGGCAAGCTGCTGCGCAAGCCGCTGATCGAAATGGAAGTCGAAGCCTGATCTTCCGCTGCCACAGCGCCCGTGCTCGTTCGAGCGCGGGCGCTGTCGCGTCTGCGGGGCCCGGCACTTAGTGCGTCCCACTCTGAGCGACAACCCTCGACGTTGGTTCAGGGTTGTCGCTCAGAGTGGGACGACAGCAGGCACCGGCTGCGGCAGCGCTGCGCCAGATAGGCCGAGTCACACTGCGACCTGAAACATTCCGACGGTGACGGTGCGGAGAACTGGGGTTCGCGCTCGATTCCGCAGCTTCGAGTCCGATCGGACGGGCAGCGCGCGGGGCAAGGCCGGCCGAACTATTTCCGGCCGGAAACTCGTGGGTTATGCAGGTTTCGCGGTTTCGTCCGGACGGGATTTCGGCCAGGCGTGGTCCGTTATCATCAGCGGGTGAAAATCGAGTTCGGCCGTACCGTCGCGGGGTCCCGCGACGCCGTCGCGCGGGTGCGCGGCGCGGCGGCCGGATCGATTTCGGGGACCGTCTCGATCGCCGCGCACGGCTGGGCTTCGGGCGGTATGGCTCCGGAGGGCAGCACGCTGATGCTGCTCGCCGCCGCGTCGGCCGTGATCGGCGCGCTCGTAGCGGGCATCGCTCCCCTGCGTGACACCTCCGGCGGATTGATCGCCGCGCTGGTCGCGGGTCAGCTGCTCGGGCACTGCACGATGGGCGTCAGCTCGGGGCACATGCAGCACGGAGATGCCCAGCTGACTCCGGCCATGCTCACCGCGCACGTCGCCGCCGCCGTCCTGGCCGCGTTCGTCATCCGCGGTGCGGAAGCGACCTACCGGATCGGCACCGCGGTGCTGTCCCGGGTGCTGCCGGCGCTCGTCCGCGCACCCGCGATCCCGGAACCCGCCCCGCTCCGCACCACCCATCGCGACCGCGTCATCCTGCGCGTCCTCGCGGCCGAAACCCTGCGAACCCGGGGCCCGCCGCTCACCGCCCGCCTCTGACTTCCCCCACACCCGAGCCCTGCCCGGCGATTCCTCTCCGTCCGCGCCACCGTCCGCCTGGTGACTACGCATCACGAGATCACGGCCGGTGATTCGCACCGCCAGTGACGACCAATGATGCGCACCACCAAGCACATCGAGGTCCGGCACAGCCAGCCACGTTCCGTGGTGGGTGCACCAACGGTCACGACCAGTGGTGGCACACCAGCGGTTCCGCACCGCAGTCGCAGCCAGCGATGCACGCCACACACCCGTGACAACGCACCCGCCGGCCGCAAGCGGCAATGCACACCGGCGCCAGCGCATCACCAGCTGCAATCTGCGATGCACAACGTCGGAGGCGTGCCCGCCTGCCGCGACCAGTGGCAGTACGCCAGCGGTTCCACACCACCAGGTGCGACCGGCGACGCACACCGCAAAGCACAGCGGTATCGCACTCGCCAGCCGCGACCAGTGGTGGCGCACCAGCGGTCCACACCGCTAGTCACGGCCAGCGGCGCACACCGCAGAGCACAGCGGTAACGCACCCGCCAACCGCGACCAGTGGTGGCGCACCAGCGGTCCACACCGCTAGTCACGGCCAGCGACGCACACCGCAAAGCACAGCGGTAACGCACCCGCCAACCGCGACCAGTGGTGGCACACCAGCGGTTCCACACCACCAGTCACGACCAGCGACACGCACCGCAAAGCATTCCAGCGGTCCGTACTCGCCGGCCGCGACCGGCGACACGCACCGCCAAGTGCGCATGCGGTCTCGGACCGTCGACCGCAACCGGTGAGCACCGCGACAAAGGCGGTGCGGTGCGGCCGACGGCAACCGGTGACGCACCGCGACACAGGCGGACCGCACCACCAACCGCGACCGATGCGCACCGCCACACCAGCGGACCGCACCACCAACCGCGACCGGAGACGCACACCGCCTGGGCAGCCCCCGCGCCGACAACGCGCGGCCGTACACAGGCGCCCCCTGCCACGGGGGCGCCCGGGTGTCCCCACCTGACGAAGCGAAAAGACAATGAGCACAACGGAAACCCTCCCCGCCGACCCATCGGCGAACCCGCCCGAGCCTGCCCCCACCGCCCCGCCCAGACCCACGTCCCGCAATGGCTTGCAAGCCTTGGCGATGCGACTGCATTTCTACGCGGGCGTGTTCGTCGCGCCCTTCATCCTGATCGCCGCCGTCACCGGCGCGCTCTACGCGATCTCCCCGACCCTGGAGAACCTCACCGCCCGCGACCTGTTGCAGGTCGAGCCGAGCGGCCCGGTCAAGCCGCTGTCCGAACAGGTCGGCGCAGCCGTGCGGACCCTGCCGGATCTGTCCCTCGTCGCGGTCTCCCCCGCGCCCGGCGCCCGCGACACCACCCGGGTGCTCTTCAACGACCCGACTCTGGGCGAGTCCGAGCGGCGCGCGGTGTTCGTCGATCCGTACACCGCGCAGCCGGTCGGGGAATCCGTCGTCTACGGCAGTTCGGGCGCGCTGCCGCTCCGCACCTGGATCGACCAGTTGCACCGCAGCCTGCACCTGGGTGAACCCGGGCGGCTCTACGCCGAACTCGCGGCGTCCTGGCTGTGGGTGATCGCGCTCGCGGGCCTGGTGCTGTGGTGGCGGCGGGTGCGCGCCCGACGCGGGCGCAACTCGGCGGGCTGGCTGCTGGCGCCGGATCGTTCCAAGACCGGTCGCGCCGCCACGATGAACTGGCACGGCGCGGTCGGCCTGTGGGTGCTGCCGCTGTTGCTGCTGCTGTCGGCGACCGGCATGACCTGGTCCACCTACGCCGGCGCGAACGTCACCGCCCTGCGCGAGCAGCTGAGCTGGGTGACCCCGGCGGTGAGCACGGCGTTGCCCGGATCCGCCGCGCCCGCACCGGCTTCCGGCGGTGACCACCAGCACGCCGGTCACGAGGCCCCGAAGCCGGAGAACCCGCAGGAGCGGATCGCTCAGCTCGATCGCGCGTATGCCGTGGCCCGCGCCGCGGGCATCACCCAGGGCGCGGAGATCGGCATCCCGGCCAAGCCCGGCCAGGCGTTCACCGTGAAGGAGCGGCGTCTGCCCGGCACCTACACGGTCGACGCGGTCGCCGTGGACGGCGGCACCGGTCAGATCACCGACCGGCTGCCCTACGCCGACTGGCCGCTGATGGCCAAGCTGACCAACTGGGGCATCGCCTTCCACATGGGTCTGCTCTTCGGCCTGCCGAACCAATTGCTGCTGCTCGCCGCGATGCTCGGCCTGATCTTCGTGATCGGCTACGGCTACCGCATGTGGTGGCAGCGCCGGCCCACCCGCGGTGCCGGGCGGTTCGCCGTCGGGCGGCCGCCGCGCCGCGGCGTGCTGCGCAAGACCTCGCCCTGGCTCGCGGCTCCGCTGCTGCTCGGCGCGATCGCCGTGGGCTGGTTCGCGCCGCTGCTCGGCTGGAGCCTGGTGGCGTTCCTGGTCGTCGACGTGGTGGTCGGCCTGACCCGGCGCGTGCGCGGCACTACCTGATCCGTATACGCGAAAGCCCCGCTCCGAGCGGGGCTTTCGTCTGCGGACTACTGCTTGTCGAGAGGATCGTCGTCGGCTGCCGCCTGCACCTGGTCGGGAACGACCGGACGCAGCACGGCCCAGGCGATGAACAGCACCCCGACGACGAGCATGCCGATCCCCGCCCAGAGGTTGATGTTCCAGTCACCGGTCTTGGCCTTCTCGGCGGCCGTGTCGGCGACCAAACCGGTGACGACCAGGATGACGCCGTAGATGGCCAGCAGCGCGCCGACGATGGTGCGGATGTCGAAAAGCATTGCGAGGCTCCTTTATCCGGCGAGCACGTTGAGGAGGATGACCAGCACCAGCGCGATGCCCGCGAGCAGGACGGGGCGCTGGTACCAGGGCAGCGTGTCCTGCTCGGGATCGGTGCGCATCTCCTCCGGCGTCTCGGAGTAGACCAGCCCGACCAGCTCACTGGCGGGCTTCGGCTGGGTCACCATGGTGACGACCACGCTGACCACGATGTCGACGACGAAGGCGACGCCCGCGGCGACGAAGCTGGCGCCCTGCCCGGACAGCGTGAACACCCCGTTCTCGTGCATCAGGAACACCGCGACCGCGGACAGGGTTCCGAAAACCAGGCCCATCCAGCCGGCGGTGGGCGTCATCCGCTTCCAGAACATGCCGAGGATGAACGTCGCGAACAGCGGGGCATTGAAGAAGCTGAACAGCGTCTGCAGGTAGTCCATGATGTTGCTGAAGTTGCCGGCGATCATCGCGGTGAAGATCGCGGCGACGGTGGCGCCGACGGTGGCGAGGCGGCCGACGGTCAGGTAGTAGCCGTCGGGCTTCTCCTTGACCACGTACTGCTGCCACAGGTCGAAGCTGAACACGGTGTTGAACGCGGAGATATTGGCGGCCATGCCCGCCATGAACGCGGCCAGCAACCCCGCCAGGCCGACGCCCAGGAGCCCGTTGGGCAGCACCTCTTTCATCAGATACAGCAGCGCGTCGTTGTATTTGACGTCCCCGCTGTAGTCCGGGTCCGCAGCCTTGGCGGCCTTGAACTCCGCCATCTGCGGCACCAGCACCGCGCTGATCATGCCGGGGATCACCACGATCAGCGGGATGAACATCTTCGGGTAGGCGCCGATGATGGGCGTGCGGCGCGCCGCGGAGATCGAGTGCGTGGCCAGCGCGCGCTGCACCTCGACGAAGTTGGTGGTCCAGTAGCCGAACGACAGCACGAAGCCGAGGCCGAACACGATGCCCAGCACCGACAGGAAGTTGTCGGTGAATCCGCTGAGCTCGTTGCCCGGCCACGAGCTCAGCTGGGCGGCGCCGCCGGGCGAGTCGGTCACCTTGTCCTTCAGCCCGTCCCAGCCGCCGACCCGGTGCAGGCCGACCAGCGTGAGCGGCAGCAGCGCCGCGACGATCACGAAGAACTGCAACACCTCGTTGTAGATCGCGGCCGAGAGCCCGCCGAGGGTGATGTAGGACAGCACGATCACCGCGGCCACGATCACCGAGACCCACAGCGGCCAGCCGAGCAGCACGTTGACGATGGAGCCGAGCAGGTACAGGTTCACGCCCGCGATCAGCACCTGCGCGATCGCGAAGCTCAGCGCGTTCACCAGGTGCGCGCCGGTACCGAAGCGCCGCCGCATGAACTCGGGCACGCTGCGCACCTTGGAGCCGTAGTAGAACGGCATCATCACCACGCCGAGGAACAGCATGGCCGGTACCGCGCCGATCCAGAAGTAGTGGAACGTCGGGAACCCGTACTGGGCGCCGTTGGCCGACATGCCCATGATCTCCACGGCGCCCAGGTTGGCGGAGATGAAGGCCAGGCCGGTCACCCAGGCGGGCAGCGATCGCCCGGACAGGAAGAAGTCGATGCTCGACGAGACCCGGGAGCGGGCCAGCAGGCCGATCCCCAGGACGAAGACGAAGTACAGGGCGACCACGACGTAGTCGATGGGTGCCGCGTCCAAGCGCAGCTGATCCGCGGCTAGCAGCTGCCCGTTCGCGGCGGCCACGGACACGGATGAATCGGCAAGCGGCACAGCGTCGTCCCTCCTGGCGGTGAAACCCGGCGTCGAGCAGGTCCTGCGACTGGCGGTTCGCCGGACATTGTCGGCTGCCCTCTACTGTGCGCGCCCGCGCCGCGCCGCAAGACCACATTCGCAGATAAACCTGGTCAGTTGCTTAATCCGGCCCGGCCGTTCGAACACCTGATCCAGAGAGTGATCTATCCCACACGAAAACCCCACGGCAGCAACGACATCGGGGTCTATCCAAGCGACACGCCGGGTAACCATTGGATTCTCCGACTCCCCGTGCGCGATCGCGGCGCGTACCGCAGAGTCATTTTGACGCAAAAACGACCTGCAAAATAGGTCGGCTGGTTCCGCGGGAGGGCACTATGATTCACACAACCCCACGCAGCGGCTTACTCGGGCTGCAGTGGATCGATCGACGACTACGCCCGCCCCTCGGCCGGATTCGCGCGATGCACGCCGGCGCGCCGACCGAACACGGGGCCCCACTGACGATCGAGATCGGCGCCGCGACCGGGGTCGGGCCGACGGCCATGTCTGCCTTCGATGCGGCACTGCGGGAACTGGGAGTCGGTGATGCGAATTTGATCCGGTTGTCCTCGGTGATTCCGCCACGCGCCGTACTGGAGCGCGGTGACCGGGTCCGAAAGCCGATCGCCTGGGGTGATCGGCTCTATTGTGTGTATGCGGTGCAACATGCGTCCGAGGCCGGGGAGTCCGCGGCCGCAGGCATCGGCTGGGTACTGCGCGATGACGATTCCGGCGCAGGGCTTTTCGTGGAACACGAGGCGGAGACCGCCGAGGAGGTCGAGCATTTGATCCGGACCAGTCTGCACGATATGACGGCCAATCGTCCCGAGAGTTTCGGGCCCGTCCAGTTGACGATCACCCAGACCGAGAGCACCGGCGATCCGGCCTGCGCACTGGTCCTGGCCGCATACCACACCACCCCCTGGAACTGAGATGGGTGGAGCGCAATTACCGCACGTCACCATAGAAACCTCGATGACCGAGGATCGGATCCAGCAGTTCCACAAACTCTACGAGGACTCCTTCGGACCGATGCGCACCCGGGCCATTGCCCGCCATGTACTGCATCCCGAGGAATTCCGGGCCGAGATGCTCGACCCCCGGATCCAGAAACATGTGGCGCGCACCGATACCGGTGAACCGATAGGTATCACGACGCTGACCAACCATCTGGTGACAGTGCCGTGGATCAGTCCGGACTATTTCGCCGCACGATTTCCTGAACACGCGGCCCGAAACGCGATTTACTATGTGGGTTTCACTCTCGTGACCCCAAGTGCGCGACAAGGGGCCGCTTTTCATGCCATGATCAAATCAGCTGTCCAGGTTTTGGTGACCGAGCGCGCAGCGGTCGGTTGGGACATCTGCTCGTACAACAACACTCAGCGATCGCTCATCGACCGCATGCGGGCGATGCTCGATCAGGAGGCGAACGTCGAAGTCGCGGTGGAGGATTCACAAACTTACTACACCGCGCTGTTCACCGAGGATGGAGCGACCAAGGGGGGCTGATGACAGTCAGCGAAGAGCAGCCGACGAGCGTACCGTTCCCCTTCGCCATGCCGTGGTGCGCGCTGTGCGCACTGGGCACGGCCGCGCTGATCGCGGTCCCGCTGTTCGTCGAGTCCGCGGCGCTGGCACTGGTGAGCATGCTGGTCGTGGTGGGCGGCGCGCAGTTCATGATCGCCGTCGGCCTGCGCCGGCACCGGCCCGCGCAACCGCTGCCCTGGTATCTGATCTCGGTCTCGGCCCTGCTGTCGGCCCTGGGCACCGCGCTGCGCGAGTTCACCGCGAACGGCGCCAGCCCCTTCGACGACATCTTCACCCTGGCGGGCTATTTCGGGATCGGTGTGGCCGCGACGCTGTGGCTGCGTCCCCGTCAGGTCCGCGGCAACTACGATCTGCTGCTCGATTCCACCCTGATCGGCCTCGGCGCTCTACTGGCCTCCTGGACGTTCCTGATCTCGCCGATTCTCCAGGTGGGCGCGACCACCCTGAATACCGTCGCCGCCGCGGTCTATCCGGTGCTGGACGCGCTGCTGCTCACCCTGGTCGCGCACTCGGTGGCGACCTCCACCCGCTCGGAAACGTCCCTGCGGTTACTGCACCTGGCGTTGTTCGCCGTGCTGCTCGGCGATCTGGGCTACAGCCTGGATACCGTCGGCACCGCCGCCATCGGGCACGAGGTGCTGGTCACGCCGTTGCTGGTGGGGTACGCGACCGTCGGATTCGCCGCCCTGCATCCGACCATGACGGCCATCGGCGGGCAGCGCCGCATCCATCCCCACCATTCCCGGCAGCGCGCCAGTTTCATCGCGGTCGCGTTGATCGTGGCCTCGCTGGTGCCGGTGGTCGGTTCCAGCCTGGGAGCCTTCGATCGGATCGTCGTCTCGTCCCTGTTCGCGCTGCTGCTGATCGGCGTCCTGGTGCGCAGCGAACGCGCGATCCAGCGCAGCCAGCGCAGCGAACGGCGCGCGCAGTACCAGGCCGATCACGACCTGCTCACCGGACTGCTGAACCGCTCGGCCCTGCTGCGCGCCCTCAATCGCAACAGCGAGCACTGGGCCGGGCAACCGCTGTGCCTGTTGTTCATCGACCTGGACGGGTTCAAGGGCGTCAACGACAGTTACGGCCACGCGGTCGGCGACGAGTTGATCGCCAACGCCGCCTCCCGGATCCGGCGCGTGGTGCGCCGCGACGACGTGGTCGCCCGCTACGGCGGCGACGAGTTCGTGGTGCTCGCGCCGCTGGGCCGGCAGGAGGCCGCCATGCTGGCCGAGCGCCTGCTGGGCGCGTTCGTGCGCCCCTTCGAGCTGAGCGCGGGCGAGGTGCCGATCACCACCAGCGTCGGATTGGCCTGCACCGGGCCACGCACCTCCGACGCCAGCATCTACGACCTGATCCGGGAAGCCGACTCGGCGATGTACCACGCCAAGGAGTACTCGCTCGGGTACGCCTTCCACGACGATGTGCGCCACGGCAACCCACCGGCCAGCACCTGGAAGACGCAGCCGCACACCCGCCGCAGTGCCGCCGCGCCCGCGACACCGCCGCCGGCCGAGGCCGGACGCCGCAGTTGGCGCCCGGCCGACCGGACAACGAGTACCGCCGTCTAGACCACCGGCTCAGTCGGCGAGTTCGTCGAGCAGCCGCCGGGCCTGCTCGAGTTCGGCCTGCAGCACGGCCACCTTCTGCTCCTGCACCTGCCGGGCCGCGTCCAGAATGCCCGCGACCACCTCGGCGACCTCGGGGTGCAGGATCTTGGCGGCCTGGGCCACCGCGGAACTCTGCACCGGCAGGCCGCGCACCGTGCGCTTCTTGCCGTTGATCACCTCGACGGTCCATTCGCCGTCGGAGGTGCCGTTCAGCGTCACGGTGACCTCGGGAGCCTTGGCCTTGCGCACCGCGGTCGACTTCACCGGCTTGGCCGCCGGCTTCGCCGCGCCCTTGGCCTCGCCGCCCGCCTCGCTCGGCTCGGGCTGCGCGGCAATCGGTTTCACCGGCTCCGCCGCGGGGGCGGGGACGGGGGCGGGCTGGTTCGCGACGCTCGTCATGGTCGACGGCTGGGTCACTGGGGATTCCTTCCTGGTTGTCGACTTCGGCTGAGCAGTTCTCGAGCTGGCCGCCGCCTTCTCGGGATTGCGCGGCGGCTTGGTCAACGTCACTTCGGTGGGAGAGAAGGACAGTACATCTTTCGACCCGGTCGGCCGGACCTGCAGGAAATCTCCGTCGGCCGGGTCGCCTAGCGCCACGACTTTCCCGGACCGGCCCTCCGGCACGCCCACCGCGGCAGCGGTGAACCACACCATCGGTGGCCGACCGCCCGCGATGTCCGTGGCGATCTGCTCAATCTCCGTGTCCGACAATGGCTTGGGCTTGGTCTTGGGGGACGGCATGGTGCACTCCGAGCGGTTTCGTATCTGAGGGCGGTTCGTCATTAAAGGCTGCGTGCACAGATGATGCCGCACCGTACCGACAGATTTGCACCGCGTTGCCAAATCGAGCAATCGCAGCGGTGCCCGAAGGTTTGCCGACGCGCACGTCCCCAGGTTTAGCAAACTCTGAGTTACATTCAGCTCGACCCGCAGACCGCAGGAGGAGCCCATGCGCAGACTCGTCGTCGTCACACTCTGCACCGCCCTCGCGATCCCGGCGCTGACCGCCTGTCAGCGCGACCGGCTCGACGTCGGCCGGTCGGCCGAGCTGGCCGGGCGGCCCGAGGGCGGCGAGAGCCACCACCCGGCCTCACAGGCGCCCACGCCGGTGCCACCGCCGGCCGTCCGGGTGGTGAACTGCCTGAGCCGACCGCAGATCCGGCCCGCCGACATCGTGCTCACCTGCGCCGATCGCAACATGATCATCGACCGGATCACCTGGGACGGCTGGACCGAAGCGACCGCGTTCGGTCGCGGCATGGAATCGCGCAGCAGTTGCCACCCGGATTGCGGCACGGCGCCACGGCTGTCGTTTCCGGTTGCCGTCGAACTCTCGAACCCGATCGACGGCCTCTTCACCACCCTCACCAAGACGCCGGACGGCGGTGTTCCGGAGGTCCTGCCAATTCCCCGCTAACGCGGTGCCTGTAACGCAGGGAACCAGATATCACTGAGCACCTCCGCCGCCTGCGCCGCGGTGACATCGATGGTGCCCTGCATGGCCCAGCGGGTGAAGAACCGTTCCAATTGGGCCACAAGCAGTTCCACCCGCAGCCGGGCCTCGTCCTTGCGATCGGCGGGCCAGCGCGCCAGATACGAGGTCATGGCGTTGGGCAGCGCCAGAATCCCCTGCTTGGCGATCTCCCGGAATTCCGGCTCCAGCGCGGTCGCCTCGTCCCAGGCGGGCAGCAGGTCCTTGTACTCCTGGAACCACTCGATGGCGCGCGTCATCCAGCCGGTGAACTCCGCGCGCGAGCCGGTGTCGAGCACCCGGTCCAGATCCTCGTAGAAGTGCAGCGCGCTGGGCGCGGTGCTCTGCTCGGCGACGGCGCGCAAGACCTCCAGCTTGCTCGCGAAGTGCAGATAGAACGTGGCGCGGCTGCAGCCGACCGCGGCGGCGATGTCGTCGACCCGGACCGACGCGTAACCCTGGGTGCTGAACAGGACTTTCGCGCCCTCGATCAATTTGGCTCTGGTCAGGGATTTCTGCTCGTCGCGCAGGCTCGGCTTCACCACACTGGACATCATGTCATTCACTAGACAGTGCGTCTACCCAGTGTTACGTTGTTGCCTACGTCACTCCGGAGCCCAGGGCTACCGGTGACGGCGGCTTTCAGATGAGGATCACGTTTTGACTTCACAGAACCTCCCCCGGGTGTGCGTCATCGGCGCCGGCCCCTCCGGGATCACCGCGGCGAAACGCCTGCAGGAGCACGGCATTCCGTTCGACTGCTTCGAGGCCTCCGACGAGGTCGGCGGCAACTGGTATTTCAAGAACCCGAACGGGATGTCGGCCTGCTACCAGAGCCTGCACATCGATACCTCCAAGTGGCGCTTGGCTTTCGAGGACTATCCAGTGCCCGCGGACTGGCCGGATTTCCCGCACCACTCGCAACTGTTCGAGTACTTCAAGAACTACGTCGACCACTTCGGCCTGCGTCCGAAGATCCACTTCGACACCAAGGTGACCGCCGCCGAGCGGCAGGACGACGGCGCGTGGCTGATCACCACCAGCGACGGGCGCACCCGCGGCTACGACGCCCTGATCGTCTGCAACGGACATCACTGGGACCCCCGGATCCCGGACTACCCCGGCGAATTCGACGGCGTGCTGCTGCACAGCCACGCCTACAACGACCCCTTCGACCCGGTCGACATGCGCGGCAAGAGGATCGTCGTGGTCGGGATGGGCAACTCCGGCCTCGACATCGCCTCGGAGCTCTCGCAGCGCTTCCTCGCCGCGAAGCTCACCGTCTCGGCGCGGCGCGGGGTCTGGGTGCTGCCCAAGTACGTGCACGGCGCGGTCGGCGACAAGGCGAGCGTGCCCGCCTGGATCCCCCGGAAGGTCGGCCTGAAACTAAAGCAGCGGTTCGTGCGAAAGTTCCGCGGCGACATGGAGTTCTACGGTCTGCCCAAGCCCGACCACAAGCCGTTCGAGGCGCACCCCTCGGCCAGCGAGGAATTCCTGCACCGCGCCGGCTGCGGCGACATCTCGTTCAAACCGGCGATCACCGCGCTGGAGGGTCCGCGTGTGCGCTTCGCCGACGGCAGCACCGAGGAGGTGGACGTGATCGTCTGTGCCACCGGCTATCACATCAGCTTCCCGTTCTTCACCGACCCGGAGCTGGTGCCCGACGGCGACAATCGCCTGCCGCTGTTCAAGCAGATGATGAAGCCCGGCGTGGACAACCTGTTCTATCTCGGCCTGGCACAACCACTTCCGACGCTGGTGAACTTCGCCGAACAGCAGAGCAAGCTGGTCGCGGCCTATCTCACCGGCCGGTACCTGCCGCCCGACCCGGCGGAGATGCGCGCCGCCGTCGCGGCCGACGAGCGCACGAAGCGTGAGCGCTACTACAACTCGCCGCGGCACACCATCCAGATCGAGTTCGAGCCCTACGTGCGGGACATGGTCAAGGAGATGAAGCGAGGCGCCAAGCGCGCCGCCGCGGCGGGCAACACCCTGCCGGTCCCCGCCCGCGTCCTGGAAACGACGGAGTAGCCCATGACATCGACCACCGCCACCGTCGCGGGCAGTTGCACCGAGCAATTCGGCGGCCTGCGCGCGGAATTGGCGAATCAGCTGGCCTCCGGCGCGGAGCTGGGCGCGTCCGTCGCCGTGGTGCTCGACGGCGAGCCCGTCGTCGACCTGTGGGGCGGGCACCTCGACCAGGAACGCACCCGGCCCTGGGAGTCCGGCACCCTCGTCAACGTCTTCTCGATCACCAAGACGATGACGGCGCTGTCCGCGCTGCTGCTGGTCGAACGCGGCGAACTGGACGTCTACCAGAAGGTGGCACACTACTGGCCCGAGTTCGGCGCGAACGGCAAGGGCGACATCGAGATTCGGCACCTGCTCGGGCACACCTCGGGGGTCTCGGGGTGGCAGCCGCCGATCGAGGTGCCCGACCTCTACGACGCCGAGGCCGCGGCCGCGCGCTTGGCCGCGCAGCCGCCGTGGTGGGAACCGGGCACCGCCTCGGCCTACCACTGCCTGAACTACGGGCACCTCATCGGCGCCGTGGTGCGGCGCATCACCGGTCGCACGCTCGGCGCCTTCTTCGCCGAGGAACTGGCCGGGCCGCTCGGCGCGGACTTCCACATCGGAACCGGCCCGGCGCACCGCGACCGGATCGCGCCGCTGATCCCGCCGCCCGCACCGGATTTCGACATGTCGCTGCTGGATCAGGACAGCATCCTGTTCAAAACGCTGGCCAGCCCCCTGCTGGATGTCGCGATGACCGCTACCCCGGGCTGGCAGGAGGCCGAGATCGGCGCGGTGAACGGGCACGGCAACGCGCGCTCGGTCGCGCGGCTGCAATCGCTGATCTCCGCCGGCGGCAGCCTGGCGGGCCGGGAGTTCCTGTCCGGCAAGACCATCGATCTGATCTTCGAGCAGCAGTCCGACGGCGTCGACCAGGCACTGCTGGTGCCGCTGCGCTTCGGCATCGGCTACGGGCTGCCGCAGCGGCAGACCGCGCCCGAGGTGCCGGAGGGCCGGGTCTGCTGGTGGTCGGGCTACGGCGGCTCGATCGTCGTCAACGACCTGGACCGGCGCATGACCTTCGCCTACACCATGAACAAGATGGAGCCGGGCATCATCGGCTCGGCGCGCGCGGACGCGTATCTGCGCGCGGCGTACGCGGCGGTGCGCGGATGAGAGCCCTGCAACTGACCGGGCCGGGCACGCTGGAGCTGCGCGAAGTACCGGTCCCCGAGATCGGGCGCACGGATCTGCTGCTGAAGGTCGGCGCGGCCGGTATCTGCCATTCCGACCTGCACGTGCTGCATCTGCCCTTCCAGTTGCGCGCGGACCCGCTCACCCTCGGCCACGAGATCGCCGGCAGCATCGAGGCGGTCGGGGCCGAGGTCGAGGGGCGCACGGTCGGCGAGCGCGGGCTGGTCTACCTGTGCTGGTCCTGCGGCAGCTGCCGGGAATGCGTGAGCGGCAACGAGAACGTCTGCCTGGCCGCGGGCCGGGTGGCGATGCCGCCGTGCCCGGGGCTGGGCCCGGACGGCGGGATGGCCGAATACATCCGGATTCCGGCGAGTTCGTTCGTGCCGATCGGCGACCTGGATTTCCTGCAGGCCGCGCCGCTGGCCGACGCCGCGCTGTCCAGCTATCACGCGATCGAGGGCGCACGCGACCGGCTGCGGCCAGGGTCGACGGCCGTCGTGATCGGCGTGGGCGGCCTGGGGCACGTGGCCGTGCAGATCCTCGCGGCGACCACGGCCACCCGGGTGATCGCCGTCGACGTCACCGCGGAGAAGCTGGAGCTGGCCGCGCGCTGCGGCGCTGCCGAGGGGCTGCTGTGCGAAACCGGCACGGCGAAGGCGATTCTGGACCGTACCGACGGTCGAGGCGCCGATGCCGTATTCGATTTCGTCGGTATCGACCGGACCGCCACGCTGGCCGTCGAAGCGGTGGCGCCCAACGGCGCCTACCGGATGATCGGGCTCGGCGGCGGCGCACCGGAACTCACCGCCGGACCGGCCGGCGGACCCGGCTGGCCGTGGGGCGCCTCGGTCCGAAAGTCCTACGGCGGCACCAAATCCGATCTGATCAACTCCGTCGCGCTGGCGCGGTCCGGCCGGATCCGCGTCGAAGTCGAGCGTTTCGACCTGGCCGACGGCCGCGCGGCACTGGATCTGCTGGACCAGGGCCGGATTCGCGGCCGCGCCGTGCTGGTCCCCTAGTTACGAGGAAAGTTTCATGACCGAATCTGTTGACCTGCAAGCGCTGGCGGCGCAGGTCGCCGGACGCCTGACCGGCCCCGGGGGCCCGTTCGAAATCACCGTCGAGGACGTGCTCGGCGCGAAGATCCCGGTGCTCAAGCACCGCGGGAAGTCGCTGGCCGAGGTGCTCGCCGCGTCCGCGGCCCTGGGTGATCGCGAGTACCTGGTCACCGCCCAGCGCCGGATGAGTTATGCCGAGCACCATGCCGAAGCCGTCGCGCTGGCCTGGGCGCTGCGCGAACGCTACGGCGTCGGCCAGGGCGACCGGGTCGGCATCCTGGCCGCGAACACCATCGAGTGGGTGGTGTCCTTCTGGGCGACCCAGCTGCTCGGCGCCATCGCCGTCGGCTACAACGCCTGGTGGACCCCCCGGGAGATCGCCTACGGGCTCGAGCACACCACGCCCGCGGTGCTGATCGTCGACGCCAAGCGGGCCGAACGGCTGGCCGGGCTGGACCACGGCGTCCCGGTGCTGACCATGTCCGCGGACCTGCCCGGCCTGATCGCCGAGTTCGCCGGGAACGCGGCCGCGCCGCAGGTGCCGGTGGACGAGGACGACCCGGCGGTCATCCTCTACACCAGCGGCACCAGCGGGCGCCCCAAGGGCGCGGTGCACTCGCAGCGAAACCTGTTGTCGGTCATCGACTATCACCGCTTCAACGACGCCATGGCGGCGGGTTTCGCCGGTGGCGTGGACGACGGCTCCCCCAAGGGCCGCCGGTTCCTGATCACCTCGCCGCTGTTCCACATCGCGAGCCTGCACAACCTGGTGCTGCCGCGCCTGGTCACCGGCGACACCTGCGTGATCTACGAGGGCGCCTTCGACGCCGACCGGGTGCTGCGCCTGATCGAGGCCGAGCGCGTCACCAACTGGGGCGCCATGCCGACCATGGCCACCCGCCTGCTGGAAGTCGATCTCGCGAACTACGACCTGTCCACCCTGGCCGCGTTCTCGCTGAACTCCGCGCCGTCCTCGGCGGCGTTACAGCACAAGCTGCGCCGGGAGCTGCCGGTGGCCCGGACCGCCCTGGTCACCAGCTACGGCATGACCGAATGCTCGACCGCCGCGACGATCGCCGCGCCGCAGGAACTGGCCGCCTTCCCGGACACCGTGGGCCGGCCCGTCATCGGGGTGAGCCTGGAGATCCGGGATGCCGCGGGCGAACCCGTCGCCGAGGGCGTCGAGGGCGAGATCTGCGTGCGCAGCCAGTACGTGATGCTCGGCTACTGGAACGACGAGCGGGCCACCGCGGCCGCCATCACCCCGGACCGCTGGCTGCGCACCGGCGACATCGGCGTGCTCGAACAGGGCCGGCTCCGATTGTCGGGCCGCCGTTCGGATCTCATCCTGCGCGGCGGGGAGAACGTCTACCCGACCGAGGTCGAACAGGCCCTGGACGAGCATCCCGCGGTGCGCGAGAGCGCCGTGCTCGGTGTGCCCGACGACGACCTCGGACAGCAGGTCGCGGCGCTGGTGGTCGTCGAAAACCTCGACGCCGCAACCGAACAGGAACTGAGCGCGTTCGTCGGCGAACGGCTCGCGTACTACAAGGTGCCCGCCCGCTGGCGGTTCACCACCACCCCGCTGCCCCGCAACGCCACCGGCAAGGTCGTGCGCAGCGGTCTCGAAGTGTGAGAAGCCATGTACGACACCATCGTCAAGGGCGGCCGCTGGTTCGACGGAACCGGCGCGCCCGCCGCCGTACGCCACCTGGGCATCCGGGACGGCCGGATCGCCGCGGTCTCGCCCGAGCCGCTCGACGAGCGGGACTGCCCCGAGGTCCTCGACGCCGCCGGTAAGTGGGTGCTGCCCGGCATGATCGACATCCACACCCACTACGACGTGGAGGTGCTGACCAGCCCGGCCCTGGCCGAGTCGGTGCGCCACGGCATCACCACCGTGTTCCTCGGCTCCTGCTCGCTGTCCACGGTGCACGTCGACGCCACCGCGGCCGGCGACCTGTTCGGGCGGGTGGAGGCGATCCCGCGCAAGCACGTGATCGAGGCGGTCGGCGCGGCCAAGACCTGGTCCAGCGCGGCCGATTACGTCCGCGCGCTGGAGGCGCTGCCGCTGGGGCCGAATCTGGCGGCGTTCATCGGCCACTCCGATATCCGGGCCGCGCAGCTGGGTCTGGATCGCGCCACCCGCGCCGATGTCCGGCCCACCGCAACGGAATTGGCGGCCATGGCGGACAAGCTCACCGAGGCGCTGGACGCCGGGTTCCTCGGCATGTCCTCCCAGCAGCTGATGTTCGACAAGGTGGACGGCGAGCTGTGCCGCTCCCGCACACTGCCGTCCACGTTCGCGACCACCCGGGAACGGCGCCGGCTCAACGCGATCCTGCGGCGGCGCGGCCGCGCCCTGCAGGGCGGGCCCGACGTGGCCAAGCCGCAGAGTCTGGTCGCGATGGCCGCGAGCAGCCTCGGCTGGTTCCGTCGCCCGCTCAAGGTGAGCTTGCTCTCGGCCGCCGACATCAAGGCCATTCCGGCGGTGGCGCAGATCTTTCCGCTGATCGCGAAGGTGATCAACGGCCTGGGCGGCGACTTCCGCTGGCAGCACCTGCCGGTGCCGTTCGAGGTCTACTCCGACGGCATCGACCTGCCGGTATTCGAGGAATTCGGTTCCGGCGCGGCCGCGCTGCACCTGGCCGACCAGCTCGACGCGCGCCGGGAACTGCTGCGGGACGAGGCTTATCGCCGCCGATTCCGCAAGGACTACGACAAGAAGTTCGGCCCGCGGGTCTGGCATCGCGACTTCTTCGACGCCGAGATCGTCGAGTGCCCGGACCCGGAGGTGCTGGGCAAGACCTTCGGCCAGGTCGGGCTGGACCGCGGCGGCCTGCACCCGGTGGACGCCTTCCTGGATCTCGTGGTCGAGCACGGCGCGAAAGTGCGCTGGCACACCACCATCTCGAATCACCGTCCGGCGGTGCTGGACCGCTTCGCGGCCGATCCCGGTGTGCAACTGGGCTTCTCCGACGCCGGGGCCCATCTGCGCAATATGGCCTTCTACAACTTCGGCCTGCGGCTGCTGGGCCGGGTGCACCGGGCCGAGCGGGCGGGGGCCCCGTTCCTGAGCATGGAGCGCGCCGTGCACCGCCTCACCGGCGAGCTCGCCGACTGGTACGGCCTGGACGCCGGGCACCTGCGGCTCGGTGACCGCGCCGATCTGGTGGTGCTGGATCCCGCCCGGCTCGAGGACGCGGTGGAAGGATACGCGGAAGCGCCCATCCCCGAGTACGACAATCTGTCCCGCATGGTCAACCGCAACGACGCCCTCGTCAGCGCGGTGCTGATCAACGGCCGGTACGTCTTCGGCGGCGGCGCCGCGGCGAACGTGCTCGGCCGGGAGCGCACCGGGCGCTTCCTGCGGGCAGGCGCCTGACCGGGCGTCGCGATACCCGGGTCGCCGGACCCCGGATCGGTTTACCGTGGACTACAGGGCGGGGCGCACTGGCCTCCCGATCGCAAGGAGGCGATGTGGCCACTTTCGCGCACCACGGACGCACCGTGGTCTACGACCACGCCGGGGACGGTCCACCGATCGTGCTGCTGCACAATGCCGGGGCCTCGCGCCGCATCTGGGACGGCCAGTTCGCCGAACTGCGGCGCGCGCACGAGGTTTTCGCGCTCGACCTGCCCGGATACGGTGAATCCCAGCGGCCCGCCACCGGGTATCGGCTGGTCGACTACGTGCGGATGCTGGACGCCTTTCTCACCGCGCACCGCCTCACCGACGCGGTGCTGGTCGGCAACTGCCTCGGCAGCGCGATCTCGCTGAGCTACGCCATCACCCATCCCACCCGCATGCCGCGGGCCCTGGTGCTGGTCAACCCGCTCACCTGGAACACCGTCTACCGGGGCAAACAGGCACCGCTGGCCTGGCTGTCGGCCAAGTTGCCGCTGGCGCCGCTGGCACAGCGGCTGGCGCTGCCCGACGCGGTCGCCGGGCTGATCGTGGCCAATCAGCTCGGCGCGCGCGGCCGTGCCGCGAAGTTGCAGGACTCGACCGTGCTGAAGGGCCCGTGGGGCGACACCGGCCGGCTGGGCGCGCTGGACCGGCTGGTCCAGGATTTCCCGGCGTTCCGCGCGCTCGACGCCTTCACCCCCGGCCCGGGCTTCGCGCCGATCTGCACCATCTGGGGCGCGCAGAACCGGATCCTGTCCGCGGCCGCCGGAGCGGCCCTGGACGCGGCCACCCTGCACCCGCACACCAGCGTGGTGCTCGAGGACTGCGGGCACCTGCCGATGCTGGAAGATCCGGTCGCGGTGACCACCACAATCAACGATTTTCTCGCCCGGTTACCGGCGGCTTCGGAGTCGGCCCAGGTAGAAGCCGTGTCGACGCTAGTTGATCTTGGTGTTTGGCGGGAGAATGCGCGGGAACCCGACCACTAAGCCACCGAGGAAAGGGTTGCCCGTTATGTTGCTGCGCCGACTTGCCCGACCACTACTCGCGACTACGTTCATCGTCGACGGAGTAGACACGCTGATCCATCCGGAGCCCCGGGCGAAGACGGCCGCCACGCTCGTACAGCGCGGTGAACGTTCGCTGCCGGACAAATACTCGGCGAAACTTCCGGCCGACCCGGGCACGCTCGTGCGTGCCAACGCGTTCGCCCAGGTCTCGGCGGGTGTCCTGCTGGCCCTGGGCAAGGCGCCGCGCCTGGCGTCGCTGGTGCTTGCCGCCACCGTGGTCCCGGCCACGGTCACCGAGCAGAACTTCTGGGACGAGGAAGATCCGGACCGCAAGGCCGCCAAGCGCGCCGCCTTCCTCAAGGACGTCAGCCTGCTGGGCGGCCTGATGATCGCCGCCGCCGACACTGCGGGCAAGCCGTCACTGGGCTGGCGTGGCCGTAAGGCCGCGGCCGCGGCCGCGGCGGCGCTGCCGTTCAGCGGTTCCTCCGATTCGCAGACCGGCGAGGTGCTGCGGGAGCGGGCGCACGACGCCGCGGTGCGGGCGCAGAAGCTCGGCGGTGTCGCCGCGGCGAAGGGGTCCGAGCTCGCCGAGACGGCGCAGCATCGCGGCGCCGAACTCGCCGACGTGGCCCGGCACCGCGCGCCCGAGCTGGCCGCGACCGCCAAGGAGCACGGCGCCGACTGGGCCGAGTACGCCAAGGAGCACGGCGGCGAATGGGCGGAGATCGCCAAGAAGCGCGGCGCCGTCTTCGCCGAGATCGCCCGCGAGCGCGCGGCGGAGCTGGCCGAGCTGGCCCGGCAGCGCAGCGCCGAATTGGCCGAGGCCGCACAGAAACACAGCGCGGAGCTCGCCGACACCGCGCGCGAACGCGGCCCCGAGCTCGCCGCGACCGCGCGCGAACGCGGTGCGCACCTCGCCGAAGCCGCCCGGGAGAAGGCCGAAGCGGCCCGCGAGCGCGCCGAAGCGCGGCGGCATTGATCGGACGGCCCGAACCGCGGCGGTTCGCCGCGGTTTAGGCTGGTCTCATGGCTGCGAGCGAAGACCACGTCGTCGGTGCCCGCGAACGGATCCTGTCCTCGGCCTACGAACTGTTCACGCGGCGCGGCATTCGTGATGTCGGCGTCGACGAGGTCATCGCTCGCGCCGGGATCGCCAAAGCCACGCTCTACCGGCACTTCCGGACCAAGGACGACTTGGTGCTGGCCGTGCTGGAGCGCCGCGAGAAGTTGTGGACCTTCGGCTTCCTGCAGCGCCAGTCCCAGCTGCGCGGCGGCAACGCCGAACAGCGGTTGCTGGCCATCTTCGACGTCTTCGACGAGTGGTTCACCACCGACGGGTTCGAGACCTGCACGTTCATCAACGTGCTGCTGGAAATGGGCGCCGAGCACAGCACCGGCCGGGCCAGCATCGGCCACCTGGCCACCATCCGTGACCTGGTGCGCGGCCGCGCCGAGGAAGCCGGTTTCGCCGATCCGGACGATTTCGCCCGCTCCTGGCATCTGCTCATGAAGGGCTCGATCGTCTCGGCCGCCGAGGGTGATCGGCAGGCCGCGCGCCGCGCCCGAAAGCTGGGCGCGGCGCTGATCGAACGGTCGCGGGTCGCCTCGGCCTAGCTCGCCGCGGCCCGGGCCACCGCGCCCGTGGTGACCGGAATCGCCTGGTATCCGCGAAGATTCAATAAACCGCGGTGTCGCGGCGTGCCGTCGACGCGCAGATCCGGGAACCGCTCGTAGAGCGCCTGCAGCGCGATCACCCCTTCCATCCGGGCCAGGCTGGCCCCGAGACAGGCGTGCACGCCGCTGCTGAACGACAGGTGCTCGCGGGCGTTCGCCCGGGTGACATCGAAGGCGTCGGGACGGTCGAACACGCGGGGATCGCGGTTGGCCGCGCCCAGCAGCAGCGCCACCATCTCCCCCTTGGCGATCCGCACGCCGTTGATCTCGATGTCGCGCAAGGCCGTTCGCGCCGTCATCTGCACGGGGCTGTCGTAGCGCAGAATCTCCTCGACCGCCGCGGGCCAGCGGGCGGGCTCGGCGCGCAGCAGCGCCAGTTGCTCGGGGTGCCGGTCCAGTGCCATCACCCCGTTGCCGATCAGATTCACCGTCGTCTCGAAGCCCGCGCCCGCGATAAGCGCCGCGCTGTACAGCAATTCGGTGTCGGTGAGCTGTCCGCCGGTGGCCAGCTCGCTGAGGATGTTGTCGCCCGGGTCGGCGCGCAGTGCCGCGATGTGCTCGATCAGGTAGTCCTGCGCCTCCCGCAGCGCCGCGGTCGCGTCGCGGAATGCCGGCCAGGAGATGCCGATATCGAGCAGCGGCGACCCGGCGTGGCCGGCCGCGAGCAGGTCGTCGCGTTTCTCGGCCGGGATGCCGAGAATCTCGGAGATGATCGCGATCGGCAGCAGCAGCGCGAAATCATTGATCAGATCCGGCTTTTCCCGTGTTGCCAGCTCGTCGAGCAGTTCTCCGGTGACCTCGCCGATGCGCTCGCGCAAGCGCGCGACCGCGCGCGGGGTGAACGCCTGGGCGACGAGCTTGCGGTAGCGGGTGTGCTCGGGCGGGTCGACCATCAGCATGGCCGGCGGTTCCACCGGGCTGGCCACCTTCAGATCGGTCGCCCGGATCAGCCGCTGGAACGGCGCGGGCACGTCGATGCCGTCCGGGGTGGTGACCCCGAAATCTTTGTGTCGCAGGATGGTCCGGCAGATCTCGTGATCGGCCGAGACGTAGGCCTTGGGCACCGAGAGCAACCGGCCGCGGGCCCGGATCCGCGCCCCGAACGGGTACGGATTCTCCCGCGCGGCCGGGTCGGTCAGGAACTGGGCCAGCGGATTTCCGCGCCGGGCCTGCCGTCGTAGCGCGAGGGCGGGCACGCCGTTGATCACCACCCACCGGATCCATGTCTTCACTCTCGGTCCCCACCTGTCGCCGCGGCGCGCCGTTCGCTCGACGCGAATCCCACGCTACGAGCCGGGCCGATTCGCCACATCACACCACGGTCGGAGATCTGCCGCGCCCGGCCAGCGCTGGTCGCCCGGTAATCCCCTGTGTTCGGAGCAATACGGCATGTCGGTGATCGATAAGGCGCATAATCCCCGTCAAGGCTGGTCGGCGGCAGGGAAGGTGGCGACCACCGTGAACGAGCGAAGCGTAGCCATGACACTGACGCAACTGCGAGCCGTCCGGCCGTACCCGCGACGGATCGGGCCGAAGGGCTCGTACCTGTGGAAGATGATCACCACCACCGATCCCAAGGTGCTCGGGGTCATGTACCTGACCACCGCGATGAGCTTCTTCTTCCTCGGCGGCTTGATGGCGCTGCTGATGCGTGCCGAATTAGCCCGTCCCGGTATGCAATTCCTGTCCACCGAGCAGTTCAACCAGCTGTTCACCATGCACGGCACGATCATGCTGCTGTTCTATGCGACCCCGATCCTGTTCGGCTTCGCGAACGCGGTGCTGCCGCTGCAGATCGGCGCGCCCGATGTCGCCTTCCCGCGCCTGAACGCCTTCAGCTACTGGCTGTATCTCTTCGGCGCGACCATGGCCACCGCCGGCTTCCTCACCCCCGGCGGCCCGGCCGACTTCGGCTGGACCGGGTACACCCCGCTCAGCGACATCCAGCACGCGCCCGGCGTCGGCGGAGACCTGTGGATCATGGGCCTGGTGGTCTCCGGCGTCGGCACCATCCTCGGCGGCGTCAACATGATCACCACGGTGATCTGCCTGCGCGCGCCCGGCATGACCATGTTCCGGATGCCGATCTTCACCTGGAACATCCTGGTGACGAGTGTGCTTGTGCTGCTCGCTTTTCCGATCCTCACCGCGGCGCTGATGGGGTTGTTCGCCGACCGGCACCTGGGCGCGCACATCTACGATCCGGCGACCGGTGGAATCCTGCTGTGGCAGCACCTGTTCTGGTTCTTCGGCCACCCGGAGGTCTATATCGTGGCGTTGCCGTTCTTCGGCATCGTCACCGAGATCTTCCCGGTGTTCAGCCGCAAACCGCTGTTCGGTTACAGCACACTGGTTTACGCCACACTGGCCATCGGCGGGCTCTCGGTGGCGGTATGGGCGCATCACATGTACGCGACGGGAGCCGTTCTGCTGCCGTTCTTCTCGATGATGACCTTCTTGATCGCGGTGCCCACCGGCGTGAAATTCTTCAACTGGATCTGCACCATGTGGCGCGGGCAGCTCACCTTCGAATCACCCATGTTGTTCGCGCTCGGGTTCCTGGTCACGTTCCTGTTCGGCGGGCTGTCGGGCGTCATCCTGGCCTCGCCGCCGCTGGACTTCCACGTCACCGACTCGTACTTCGTGGTCGCGCACTTCCACTACGTCCTCTTCGGCACCATCGTGTTCGCCACCTTCGCCGGGATCTACTTCTGGTTCCCGAAGATGACCGGCCGGATGCTCGACGAACGGCTCGGCAAACTGCACTTCTGGGCCACTTTCCTGGGCTTTCACACCACCTTCCTGGTGCAGCACTGGCTCGGCAACGAGGGCATGCCGCGCCGCTACGCCGACTACCTCCCCGGCGACGGCTTCACCACGCTGAACACGATCTCCACCATCGGCGCGTTCCTGCTGGGCGCGTCGATGCTCCCGTTCATCTGGAACGTCTTCAAGAGCTTCCGCTACGGCGAGGTCGCGACCGTGGACGATCCGTGGGGGTACGGGAACTCGCTGGAATGGGCGACCACCTGCCCGCCGCCGCGGCACAACTTCTACGAGCTGCCGCGCATCAGATCGGAGCGCCCCGCGTTCGAATTGCACTACCCGCATATGATCGAGCGCAACCGTGCCGAATCCGCCGTCGGCTGGGGCTCCAAACGGGCGCATCGGGTCAGCGAACCCGCGTCCAGCTCAGAAGAAGCCGGTCAACCGGATCAATCCGAAACCAAGGAGCCGTGATTCGGTCTCGACCGGCTCCAGCTCGCGGCCACCGTGGCCGCGAGAGACAGTATGTGTCGCTGTGGCTATGCCATGCCCGCGACCGGATTCCCCTAGCGGAGTAGCTCGCTACCCCTACGCGCCTATTACCTGAGCGTCTTTCTTCACCTGAGTAATCAGATTGTGAGTACCTCTGTGGATCTCGACCATCGCGGGCACGACCGCGATCACGACCTCGTCCTCGTTCGGCAACTCTCCGATCCGACACTGCGCCGCCTCATCGGCGCCTCCGTCGGGCTCTCCGAAGAATCCATCGACCTGCTCACCAAGGTCAGCGAGCGCATGCGCGCCGCCGAAGGCGCGCTACCCGATCCCGCGATGAACTGAAACGGCGACGGGCGGAATCGCTCCCGGTGGCGGCCGGATCGGCGATACTGGGGCCGAACCGAGCCGGGAGTGCCCATGTCGACGATCAACGGTCTGCCCGCCCACGTGCTGCTGGTGCACGTCGTAGTCGTGTTCGTGCCGCTGACCGCGCTCACGCTGGTGCTGTGCGCGGTCTGGCCGGCCGCCCGGCGGCGACTGATCTGGCCGGCGGTGGCGCTGGCCGCCCTCACCACCGCGCTCACACCGGTGACGATCTCGGCCGGGCAGAGCTTCGCGCGGCGGTTCGGCCCGAGCGAGGCGCTGCGGACCCACACCGAACTGGGCGAGACCATGAACTACTTCGCGGTGCCGCTGCTGCTCGTGGCCGCCGCGCTGCTCGTGCTGCACCGCCGCGAGCAGCGCGATCGGCCGCTGGCCCGCGCGCTGGTCTGGGTGATCGCGGTGCTCACCATCGCGGCGAGCGCCGCGGCCACCGTGCAGACCTTCCGCGTGGGCGATTCCGGCTCGCGCGCCGTCTGGGGTCAGATGACGTAGGGGATCAGCGCTTTGCGATCGGCCGGGTAGTCGGCGAACTTCTCCCGGTACCACCTGTGCGTCGCGAAGGCGCGCGGTACCAGGTTGCCCGCGGTGATCAAGAAGATCACGACGCCGGCCAGATTCCAGGTGAGCAGGGCGAAACCGGCCCAGGCGAGCAGCTCACCCAGGTAGGCGGGACTGGTCACGAAGCGGAAGCCGCCGCCGAAGGGGATCTTGTACTCGGTGGCGCCGGGGTCGGCCTTGTCCCGCAGGTTGCGCACGATCCACTCCGAGCGCACCAGCAGGGCGAAGCCGGCCAGGTAGATCACCAGACCGCCGAGGAAGCGCGGATCGGTCAGCCACTCGGTGCCGTACTGATTCAGGTAGTCGTGGCTGAAGAACGAGCCGTTCAGGTAGCCGTGCAGGGTGGTGACGAACATGCCCGCCGCCATCACGGAGACGTTGAAGCTGCTGCGCTTGCCGGGTACCTGCCGGATCGAGAGCGGGAAGAACCAGCCGCGATTTCCGTAGTGCAGCAACCAGATCGCCGCCAGCACCAGCGGCACCGGCTCGAACCGGTCCGGGCCGCTCAGGTAGAACACCGCGAACACCACCGTCGCGGGAATCTCCATCAGCCACCAGCCCAGCTTCGGGTTCAGGTTGAACCCGACCTTCGTGGAGGCGAACCGGCCGTACGGACTCTGCGCGAACATGCCTCCCACCAGCACGAAGGCCGCGAAGGCGAAGGCCACCGTCAAGACGGTGTCATAGGTGGTGTTGCCGGTGTACCAGTCCATCGAAATCCTTGAAAAGTGAAACCCTGGGCCGCTGAATTAGAACATGTTCTACCATGGTGCGCAGCCCTGGACCACGACCGCGGAGGAACCGCCATGCCGCTGAACCCGACCGCCGAGGCACTGCTCACGGCGGTGCTCGCCTCACCGCGAGCCGTTGCCGCGCACGACAAGTCCGCCTGGGTGGGGTTGTTCGCGGCGGACGCCGAAGTCAACGATCCGGTCGGCTCGCGGCCGCATATCGGGCCTGCGGCCATCGACCGCTTCTACGACACGTTCATCGGGCCCAACGGGATCGCCTTCGACGTCGCCCGCGACCTGGTCGCCGAGCGCACCGTGGTGCGCGACCTGCACATCGAGACCACCATGTCCACCGGGGCCCGGGTCCGGGTGCCGATGCACCTGCGCTACCAGCTCGCCGAGATCGACGGAGCCTGGAAAATCGTTCGGCTGGCGGCACATTGGGAGTTCGCCGCCATGGTCACCCAGCTGATGCTGCGCACCGGCCTGGCCGGGCTCGCCGCCGCGATCAAACTCGGCCCGCAACTTATCGCGAACCAGGGCTTCGGCGGGATGCTCGGCCTGCTGCGCGCACTGCGGGGCGTCGGCCGCGGCGGCAAAAAGGCAGTGCACCAGCTGTTTTCGGCTGCCGCCGAGACCGACATCGAACGCGTCCGCGCCCTGCTCGCCGACAACACCGTCCTGCGGCTCCCCGCGGACGTCCCGGTCTCGGTCGAGGAATTCACCAACCGGGCCCGGAACATGCACTGGGACAAACTGATCGCCGCAGGCCGCACCGTCACGGCCTCGGTCCGCCTCGGCGCGGCCCAGGGCGTCGCGTTCGTCGAGTTCGCCGCGGACACGCGCCGGATCACCGGGGTGACGATCTACCTCGACGACGGCAACTGACGACGGACCCGGCGGCCGCGACTACCGCGATTCCGCTGCCCGGGCGGCGCGCAGGGGCGATGCTGAAGTGATGAAGATCTACGCCGACCGCTCGTGGGTCGCCGTGCGCCAGATCGTCACGGATCTGCTGGTCGTGGGCTGGGTGTATGCCAGTGTCCGGGTGGCGATGTGGATTCACGATCTGGTGCAGAAGCTGGCGGTGCCCGGGCAGAAGCTGGAGAGCGCCGGCAACGGCATGGCCGACAACCTCGGCACCGTGGGCGACAAGGTGGACCGGGTGCCCGTAGTCGGCGACGATCTGACCACCCCGTTCGACAAAGCCGCCGCGGCCGCCCGGTCGATCGCCGAGGCCGGGCAGGATCAACAGGGCCTCGTCGACGACCTGGCCCTGGCCATGGCCATCGGCTTCCTGATCTTCCCGCTGGGGCTGGTGCTGTTCGTCTGGCTGCCCCGCCGGGTGCGCTGGATGCGCCGGGCGCGCGCGGCCGCGCGGCTGCGCGCCGATCCCGCCGGCCGCGACCTGCTCGCGTTGCGGGCCTTGGCCAACCAGCCGCTGCGCGCGTTGAACCGGGTCGACCCGGAGGTCGTGGACGCCTGGCGGCGCGGTGACGACGCGACCGTGCGCGCCCTGGCCGCGCTGGAGTTGCGCGGGCTCGGGCTGCGCGGCGGCTGACCTCCAGGTCAGCCGCCGCCCGGATCCGGTCAGGGGGTGACGATGGCGAAGCCCGGGTCCGGTTCGTCGAAGACCGCGGCCAGGCGGGCGAAGCTCTGGGCGTCGCCGTCGATGCTGATGTCACCGGACTTCACCGCGGCCTCCAGATCCTGTCCCGCGAGCAGCACACCGATCAGAGTGGGCCGGGTAAGGGTGAAGGTCGCGTCCGCGGGCGGCAGCCGATCACCGTCGCGACGGTCGTAGTGGACCAGCACCCCGTTGCGGAGTTCGAGGCGGTGCAAACGATTCTCATCGGTGAAATGCCAGTCACTGATGGCTTTCTCGTGCCAGGCCTTGGCGCCGTCGACCCGCAGGGCGAGCGCGTCGAAGACCTGCTCGACGGTGAGGGCCGCCAGCATCGAGGGTGAGCTCGTCTGGGTGGGCGTGCCGATGTTGCCGTTGCGCAACTCGTAGGCGCCCATCAGATAGAAATTGCGCCAGGTCGCGTTCTCCGCACCGTAGCCGAGTTGCTCCAATGTGCTGGCCTGCAACGTCTTCGCGGCCTCGTTGTCCGGGTCGGCGAAGATCACGTAGTTGACGACCTGCACGACCCACCGGTAATCGCCGTTGTCGTAGGCGACGCGGGCCTTGCGCAGCACCTCCTCGGCACCGCCCATGAATTCGACGTGCCGCCGGGCGGATTCGACCGGCGGATGTTCCCACAGGTGCGCGGGATTGCCATCGAACCAGCCCATATAGCGCTGGTAGATGGCCTTGACATTGTGCGAGACCGAGCCGTAGTAGCCGCGGCCGCTCCATGCCTTGTCGATCGCGGGCGGCAATTCGATCATCTCGGCGATCTCCGCGCCGACGTAGCCCTGGTTGAGCCGTCGCAGCGTCTGATCGTTCAGGTACGCGTACAGATCGCGCTGAATGGACAGGTATTCGACCAGCCGTTCGGTCCCCCAGGTCGGCCAGTGGTGCGAGGCGAAGACGACCTCGGCGTCGTAGGCGAACAGGTTGATCGACTCGGTGAGGTACTTCGCCCACACGTGCGGATCTCGCACCAGCGCACCGCGCAAGGTGAGCAGATTGTGCAGCGTATGCGTCGCGTTCTCGGCCATGCACAGCGCACGCAGGTCGGGGAAGTAGAAGTTCATCTCCGCGGGAGCTTCGGTGCCGGGCGTGATCTGGAAGACGATGCGCACACCGTCGACGGTTTCCTCCTGCCCGGTATGGGTGATGTCGAGCGTCGGCGCGATGAGCGTGACGGTGCCGATCGACGCGGTCTGCCCGAGCCCCGACCCGACCTGTCCCTGCGGTCCACGTGGCAGCACCGCGCCGTACATATAGGCCGCGCGGCGGGCCATCGCGGTTCCGGCGTAGACGTTCTCGGCGACGGCGTGCTCGAGCAGACCCGCCGGAGCCAGCACCGGGCAGCGCCCCGCCTCGACCTCCGCCACGCTGGTGACGCCCATCGCTCCGCCGAAGTGGTCGACATGGGAGTGGGTGTAGATCAGGCCGGTCACCGGCCGGTCGCCGCGCTGCGCTCGGTAGAGTTCCAGTCCGGCGCGGGCGGTTTCGGCCGAGATCAGCGGATCGATGACGATCACGCCGGAGTCGCCCTCGATCAACGTCATGTTGGACAGATCCAGGCCGCGGATCTGGTAGACGCCGGGGCGGACCTCGAAGAGCCCCTGGCGGATATTGAGCCCGCACTGCCGCCACAGGCTGGGATTGACGGTGGCCGGGCAGGTTCCGTGCAGAAATCCATAGGAATCGTTGTCCCACACGACATTTCCATCGGCATCGTGTACAACGCCGGGTTCCAGCGCCGCGACGAAACCGCGATCGGCATCGGCCTGATCGCCGGTATCGGCGAAGGGCAACTCGGCGGCGACCCGCTGCTGCTGGTCGAAAATGTAGCTACTGGCTTCGCTCGCGGTCATCGTGCACCTTCCGGTTCGGTTGACGGACTTCGCGTGTGCAGGGAACGCCGGACCCACAGCCAGGTCACGGCCAGCATGACGACCAGGGCCGGCTTGCCCAGGACCAGCGCGACCGACCCGAGCAGCACCACCTCGTCCGCGGCGTACAGCGGCACCATCAGCACCAGGTGCACCGCCCAGAAGACGAACCAGGCCAGCGTCACGCGGCGGTGCAGTCGCCGCCGCGCGGCGGGGTCGGCCGATTCGGCGGGTTCGAGGCCGATACGCCGGCAGATCCAGTGACTCAGGGGTCGCCCGGTGAGCAGGGTGAGCCCGAACGCGGCCGCGCACACGGCGCAGATCAGCAGGTCGGGCAGATAGAACCCGCGACCTTCGCCGGTGATCCCGACGAAGAGCGAGAAGACCACCACCAGGGCGACCGAGACCGCGACGACCTTGACCGAATCACCATGCAGCAAACGATAGGCGCCGATGCCGACGGCGACCGCCAGCGCGATCAGGACGCCGATCTTGGCGTTCCACGCCGAGTAGCCGATGAGGAACCCGACTGCGGGGGCGGCACCGTCGACCAGGTGCTGCGGCCCGCCCAGTGCGGTGAACTTCCCCCACATCTCGGCCGCGGTCGATCGCCGAGGCTCCACAGAACCCATTGCCACCACCTGTCGCCGAATCGCTGGGGAACATGTAGCTACTCTTTGGCAACTGCCATGGTGCCATGTCCCGCGCCGATTGGCGCGGACCCCGCCGAATCCCTGCCCAACCGGCTCGGCCACCAGTTCCAGCGCCCGACCAGCAGTGCCAGCGCCGGGATCATGACGGTGCGCACGACCAGGGTGTCCAGCAGCAGCCCGACCGCGATGGTGAAACCGATCTGGGCGATATTGGTGATGTCGGAGAACATCAGCGCGAACATGGTGATCGCGAAAACGATTCCGGCCGTGGTGATCACGCCGCCGGTCCGGGTCACCGCCCGGCTGACGGCCGCGCGCAGCCCCGCCCCGGGATCGGCGCGCAATTCGTCCCGCACCCGCGACATCAGCAGCAGGTTGTAGTCGGCGCCCACGGCGGTCAGGGCGATGAACGACATCGACGGCACGGCCCAGTGCAGCGGTTTGTCCAGCAGGTGCTGCCACAGCAGCGCACCGAGTCCGAGCGCCGCCAGATACGACAGCAGCACCGAGCCGAAGACGTACAGCGGCGCGACCAGGCTGCGCAGCGTGACCGCCAGTACCAGCAGGATCAGCACCGACGCCGCGGCGACGATGGTCGCCAGATCGCGGAACGCCAGCGCCCGCAGATCGACGTAGGCGGCCGACAGGCCGCTGGCGTCGATCCGCGCCCCCGCCAGGGCCGTTCGCCCGGCCGCCGCGCGGGCGGCGTCGGTCACCTGACCCACCAGGGCCATGCCCTCGCTGCTGAACGCGTTCGCGGTGCCGAAGACCATGAGCCGGGCGGTGCGCCCGTCCGGCGAGAGGTAGTACCGGGCCGCGGTGACCAGATCCTGGTTCGTCATCGCGACCTCGGGGAGGTTGAATCCGCCCGCGGCCGGCGCGATCGTCTCGTTCTGCCGCAGCCCGTCCAGGTAGTAGACGGCCTGACCGAGGCCGGCGGGCAGATCGTCGTAGACCTTGGTCATCTGCCCGACGCCGTCGCGGGCCTGCCCGGCGCCGACGGCCAAGGCGTCCGCGCCGGTGCGCGCCTGCCCGATGCCGGAGCCGAGCGCGGTGAGGCCCTGCTGCAACCGGGTCTGCCCGTCGAGCAACGCGGTCGAGCCCGTCTGCGCCGTCCGCAGGCCCGCCGTCAGCTGACCGATCCCCGAGGCGAGCTGCGCGTTGCCGTCGGCGAGCGCGTGCACGCCCTCGCGCAGGCGGCTCAGCGAACCGACCGCCGCGCCGGCCGAGCTGCTGTCGAAGGCCGACAGCGCGGTCATAGCGGCGGCGCACAGCGGCGTCGCCGCGCAATTCGGGTCGGCGGCCACGAGCGCGCGCAGCCCGTCGATGGCGGCCGCGGGCGCCTGGACCGGAGCCAGTTCGGTGTCGACCCGGGCGGCGAGTTCGGCGCTGCCCGTGCGCAGCCGCTCGGCTCCCGCGTCGAGCTGGGTGGCGCCGGCGAGCAGCTGGTCCAGACCGCCGACCAGGGTGCGCGAACCGTCGACGAGCTGGGTGGAGCCCTGGCGGGCCTGCGCGGAACCGTCGGCGAGATCACCCATTCCGGCCGACAGCGCCTGCGCGCCGTCGGTCAGCTGATTCATGCCGCCGGCGAGCTGCGCCACCTGCGGCCGCGCGGCGGAGAGCTGGGCGGCGGCACCGCCGAGCTGATCGCTCACCATGCCGATCTGGCGGTTGACCGAGGCCTCCGCGATCGGCGTGCCCATCGGCCGGGTGATGGACCGGACGGACTCCACGCCCGGCAGCCGCGCGATCTCGGTGCCGAGCGTCTCCAGCGCGGCGTAGTCGCGGGCGGTGCGCATGTCGTGATCGGAGCGGATCAGCAGGTAGATCGGCAGGAGTTCGTTGGCGGGGAAATGTGCCGCGGCAGCGGCATATCCACGATTGCTGGGTGTGTCGGCGGGCTGGGTGGCGCGTTCGTCGTAACTGATGACCAGCGAGGGCAGCACCGCGGCCAGGACCGCGGTCGCCGCCAGTGCGGCAGCCAGCATGCGAACCGGATGCCCGGCGATGGCGGCGGCCAAGCGCTTCCAATAGCCGAGTGCCGGTTGACCGACCGGCTCGGCCAGCCCCCGGTCGGCGGCGATCATCAGCAACGCGGGCGCCAGCGTCATCGCCGCGAGCACGGTGACCAGAACGCCGATCGCACAGGGGATTCCGATGGTGCGGAACACGCCGATCCGGGTGAACACCATGACCGCGCAGGTGAGGACGACGATGAGACCGGACGCGAGGATGACCGGGATGATCCGGCGATAGGCGATCCGATACGCCTGCTCCGGCGGCAGCCCGCCGCGGCGCCCCTCGTGATAGCGGCTGATCAGGAAGATCGCGTAGTCAGTGCTCGCACCCAGGATCATCGCCGCCAGCAGCGCCACCGTGAAGATCGAGGTCGGCAGGCCGAAGCCCCCGAACATCGATACCACCGGCCGCGCGGCGCCCAGTGAGAGTCCGATCGTGAGCAGGGCCACCATGACGGTGGACAGCGACCGGTAGGTCACCATGAGCAGCACCGAGATCAGCGCGACGGTCAGCAGCGTGATGACGGCCAGCGCCTGGTGGATGCCCTCGAGTTCGTCGGCGAAAGTCGGACTGGGGCCGGTGATGTCGGCCGTCAGGCCGGGCGGGGTGGGCACCTCCGCCACCTTGGCGCGCACCGCGTCGATCGAGCGCGACGCCTGGGTGGTCCCGGTGTCGCCGACCAAACGGATCGGGACGTACACGGCCTTCTTGTCGGCGCTGACGACCGTGCCGGCGGTGGCCTCGGTGGCCCACAGATCCATCACCGCCTCGACGTGCTCGCGGTCGGCGCTCAGGGCGGCGACGACGCGGTCGGAGTAGGCGCGGTCCTCCGCGCCCAGCGGATCGGCACGCGTGAGCACCAGATAGGCGGTGCCCGAACTGGTGGACTCGCCGAACTGGACGCCCATCTCGCGCAGCACCCGGGTGGCGGGCGTGTCCTGCGGGACCATGGTGGTGGAGTTGTCGAAGACCGTCGACTCCAGTTGCGGCACAGCGAGATTGAGTGCGCCGGTAACCAGCAGCCAGACGGCTGCCACCAGGTAGCGGTATCTCCGCACCAGCGAGCCGAGCTGGTCGATTCGGTTGGCTCGCATCCAGAACCTTCTATCTTCCGAGCATTGCATACGCCGATGATCAAGCGCGACTGCGGTTTACGGACAAATTGGACATACGGGCGACTACGGCGGCTTCGCTTCGCCCGGGCCTCCGACCGCCCCGGCGAGCCACTCGGCACACCGGCGGAAGCTGCGAAAAACCCATGTACATCAGCGATTTCACCCTGCCTCGACACCCCGAACCGCCGCCGCACACTGACAGGATAGCGGCTGCGCGCTCTCCGCATCATGTTGGCTAACAACTACTCTCGAGTCACTTGTCCAACTCGCCGTCGAACAATTAGGAGTTGCAAAAGCTCGATTCCTAGGTAGCCTTACCCATCAGTAGCAAATGGGGGTTACCCACAGGGAGGCAACGGCTTTGGTCTAGCTGGCGCTGCATGAACACTCGGTCCTCCGTCGTGCCGATGTCGGTTCATCCGCGCCGATGGCGCTCTCGTTCCGAGGCGCCGAGGATTCCCGCGAGCCCTCGCAGGGGCTTTGGAATCGCACCCACCGTTCCGTTGATCCACCGGCGATCGGCCAGTGAGATGTCACAGTTGACACTCGCTGATGGCGACGATATTCGTTGGTGGAGTGAGCTTTTCGACCGCACACACTGTCCGTGCCGTCGCCGCGCAGCCGCGCGCCCACCGACCGGAACCCCGGCCGCGGTCGAAGTGTCGCCCCCTCGACCGATCCGGACCATCCTCGTGTCGCCGACATCGACGTCGGCCTGTCGCACAGCCGTTCTCATTGCCGCGCAAGGCTTCTTGCCCGCGGCCTGTCCGACCTGTCCACCGTGACCACGCCAAAGGAGTTCACTGCTATGGACAACACCGCGCTACCGTCCGCACGCCACCCGAATATCGGTCTCGCCGTGCGCCCGGAGAGCTCCTACGACGAGGCGAACGGCGCGCAGCTACGCTCCGGCACCGCCGCTTCGGTCACCGATAGCAATTCTCAGGCAACTCTCGCGCCGGTCGAGCGGATTCCCGTGGTGAACGAGCGATTGCGCGAAATCCTCTACACCGGTGGGGATTTCGACGACATCTACCGCCACATCCTGGCAGCCCCCGGGAAACGGGTCCGGGCACGCCTGGTGCTGGCCTGCGCGGGTCTGTTGCCCGCCGCCCTGGCCGCCCCGCCGCGCGACGCCATCGATCTGGCCTGTGCCATGGAGATGTTCCACGAGTCGTCGCTGGTGCACGACGACATCTGCGACGGCTCGCTGCTGCGCCGCGACGCCCCGTCGGTGCCGGCCGCCTTCGGCGTCCGCACCGCGGCGCGCGCCGGATTCCACATGGCGGGCATAGCTTTACAGACCATCGCCCGCGTTCTCTCGGACAACCCGGAGGTCTTCGCGAGCCTCGGTTCCGCGCCCGGGGTGACCTACGCCGACCGGCTCTCGGACCTGTCCTACGGCCAGCTCATCGAGACCTTGCCGCCCTCGGTCGACGCGACCGCGCTGCGCCGCCACTACGAGCTCGTGGCCGGCGCCAAGACGGGCACGCTGTTCCGGTTGTCCTGCTCCTACGGCGGCACCGCGGGCGGCGTCGACATCGAGCGGCTGCACGCCCTGATGGAATACGCCGATCAGCTCGCGATGGCCTTCCAGATCATGGACGACGTGCGCGACATCGAGGGCGGTCCCGCACTGGGCAAGGACGCGGGCGGCGACCTGGAGCGCCGGGTGCCGACCTGGCCGGTGATCGAGTGGCTGGCGATGCGACCGGGTGCGCACGAAATGTGGCTCTCTCCAGCGACTTCCAGCGCGTCCCTGCAAGAAGACCTGGTGTCCAGCGGCGCCACCAAGGCGGCGCGGGCGGTCGCCGTGCGCGCCACCGAGACGGCCGCCGCCGCACTGGACGTGTTCCCCGCCTCCCTCGCGCGCGACGACCTGCGCGCGCTACTACAGCAGGTGATCTCCCGATGAGCGGAACCAGACTCGGCGCCCTGGCCTACGGCCTGCGGAACCTGCGCCGCGCACCCGATATCGCGGCGCTGCGCGCCGCGCCGACGCCGGACCGGCTGGCCCGCCTGGCCCTGGTCCCGGCGGGCCGGAACCTGGGCATCGCGGTGGGCTTCCTCTCCCCCGCCCTGCGGGCCGAGGCCACCGCCGCGCTCCTGGCTTCCCGGGTGCTCGACGCCTACGAGGACCTGATCGATCGCGCGGTCGCGAGCGCGGCCGTGCGCACCGCCGCCGAGTACCTGATCGGCGCCACCGACTCCGCGCCGCCGCCACTGCCCGCCATCACCGTTCGCGACAGCGAAGCGGTCGATCTGGTGCTGGCCGAACGCATCGACGACGTCCGCGCGCTGCTCGCAGCGCTGCCCGCCCCCGCCCGGGAGCGCGTCGGCCAGATGCTGACCGATATGGCCGCGGTCATGGCCCGCAATATCGACAGCCCGCTGACCCGCGTCGCCTACAGCGAGGGCGTGCTCGGCCGGGTCACGCACTACGCGTGCACGCTGGTCGCCCCGGACGCCTTCAGCGAGGCGGACCTGCGCGAACTGACCGGCTGCGTCGGCGTCATCGCCCAGTCCGCCAACGATCTCCGCGACGGCGAGCTGGCGCTCTACGGCGTCGCCGACAACGACGAGCTGACCCGGATGGTGATGCTGCGCCTGCTGGTTCCCGCGCTGGGCGGCGTCGCCCTGCTGGCCCGGATGGGCCCGCACACCGCCAGCCGCGGCGCGCGGGCGGCCATGGCGTACATGACCATCACGACGGCCGCCTTCCTCTGCCGCGCGGTCAAGGCCCCCGCGCCCTATCGCCGGCCGGTGGCCGCGGCGGCGCTGGCCTCCTGGTCCGGCCCCTATTGGTCGAAAATGCTGGAGCGGCTTCGGCTTTCGGTGGACGAGGCGATCCACCGCGTGCTCGACCCGGAGCCGGGAGCCGCGGCCTCGGTCGCCATCACCGGCGTGCTCGGCGCCAATGACCGCGCGGCGGCGTCGCTGGTGCCGCTGATCGTGGACACCACCTTCGACCTGGTGCGCACCCTGCCGGAGGAGCCGCTCACCGGCACCCTGCCCGACCCCGACGTGCGCGCCATGATGATCGCCGATCACCTGGCCTTCGGCGCGCTGGAGCGTCTGCCCTCGCACCAGCCCGACGCCATGCGGGCGCTCGCCGCGCGACTTCAGGTCGCGGCCCTGGATACCTCTGCCGACGGAAATCCGTCCGCCGGCGCCGTCACGACACTCGACCCTGACACGACTACCCGAGGAGCTCTGTCATGAGCACCACAACTCCCTCCAGCACCGGAAAATCCCTACCCGCCGACCCGTTCAGCAAGCGGGCGCTCAAGCTCGAGCACCCCGCCAATGTCGGCCCGCTGATGCACATCGCCCTGTGGATCGGCATGCTGGCTATCGGCCTGTTCGTTCCCGCCGCCACCAACTGGTACCTGGCGGTGCCGCTGATCATCGTGCTCTCGCTGCTGAACCTCTCGCTCACCATCGGCGTGATGCACATGCACACCCACCGCCCGCTGTTCGTGTCGCAGTGGCCGAACCGCGTGGCCGACATCCTGTGCTGCCTGCCGGGCAACCTGACCGCGGCCGAGATGCGCGAGGTGCACGTCCTCAACCACCACCGCTTCAACGACGGCCCCGGTGACGTCACCACCACCGTCGGCTACGAGAAGGGCCTCGCCGCGGTCTGGTACTGGGTGCGCTACGGCACGATCGTCAAGTACCACACGATCAAGACCGTGTTCGCCGCCGATCCCACACCGCGCCGGCGCAAGACCCGGCACCAGTTCATCTTCGACCTGGCCGCCTACGTCGCGATCATCGGAACCACCTGGTACCTGGTCGATTTCGACCGCTTCGTGCTCTTCTACTGGGTCCCGTTCCTGATCACCCAGGTCAACGCCGGCTACTTCGCCTGGCTGAGCCACGCCCCCGCACGGGAATTCGAGGACGACCCGAGCACCTCGCTGAACAACGCGGGCAACATCCTCAACTTCCTGATCTTCAACCAGGGCTACCACAGCGTGCACCACCGCTACCCCGGCATCCACTGGAGCCAGATCCCGGACAAGCTCGAGTACATGCGCAAGGTCGATCCCGGCGTCATCGTGCCCTACTGGATGGTGGCCCAATCCGGTTGGCGCCTGGTGGTTCCCGGCGGCTTCCTGAACGAGCGCTACGGGAACAAGTGGAAGGCCCGGCTGGAGCAGCGGATCGAGGCGGGCACCGTCCGCAACCGGTTCATGCCGTGGTTCGCATGGATCTGATCACCCCGGACCAGGCACGGGACGTGCTGACGAGCCGCTCGCGGCTCGTCCCGTTCCTGTTCGCCTTCGTCGTCTACGGCTGGGCCGGCCTGACCGTGCCGATCATGCTGTTGTTCGCCGGAGGCTGGTGGCTGCCGAAGACGATCGACAGAGGACCGCACCTGCCGGCCGTCCCCGCGATCCTCATCGACGTGCTGCTGCTGGGGCTGTTCGGTCTCCAGCATTCGGGCATGGCCCGGCCCGCGTTCAAGGCGTTCCTCACCCGCTGGGTGCCCGAGGCCCTCGAACGCACCGTCTACATCGCCATGGTCTGCTCGGTCATGTGGCTGATCATGCTGGCGTGGCAGCCGGTGCCGCAGGAGATCTGGTCCGCCGAGGGCGTCCTCGGGACCGCGCTCGACGCCGGGTTCTGGCTGGGCTTCGTCCTGGTCTACGTGGCCACCCTGGTGCTCAACCATTTCCACCTGCTCGGTATCAGTCAGGCCTACCGCCAGTACGTGATCCGGGTGCCGGACGCCACCGTCGACCGGTTGCAGGTGCAGGGGGCCTACCGGCTGGTGCGCCATCCGCTGATGACCGGCCTGCTGATCTCGTTCTGGTTCGCCAGCACGTTCACGGTCGGGCATCTGGTCTGGGCGCTCGGCCTGACCGGCTACATCCTGCTCGGCACCTACCTGGAGGAGCGTGACCTCATCGCTCGCTTCGGTGCGGCCTACCGCGCCTACGCCGCCGAGGTTCCGCCGTTCTTCCCGGCGGTGCTCAGTCCTGCCGCCCGAGCCCGCGTCCGCGGGCTGCGCCGCAGCCAGTAAGGCGACCGCCCGCGCGTTCCGGTGCCGGAACGCGCGGGCGGCCACCGCTGCCCGAGTTTGGAGAGGAATCGAGGTGAACAGTCATCGTGTGCGCGAGCGTGGTGAATCCGCGGTCGCCGAGACGGGCGCGGTTCGCGGCGCCGGACGGGCGCACAGCAAGGCGATCCTGCTGGGCGAGCACACCGTCGTGCACGGCACGCCTGCCATCGCGTTCCCCTTGCCCGCGCTGTCGGTGCGCGCGCTCGCCCGGACCGGAGCGCCCGCCGAGCCGCCGCCGGCCGCGGGCCCGGAGTTCCGCTTCAGTGCCGGAAACACCACTACCGCCGAGGCCCCGTCGGGTCCGCAGGTCGCCGTCGAAACGGCGTTGCGGCAGTGGGGACTCGGCGGCGAGGTGGTCGAAGTCGTTCTCGAGTGCGATATTCCGCGCGCCAGCGGCCTGGGCTCCAGCGCCGCGTGCGGGGGCGCCGCGGTCCGCGCGGTCGCCGATCTCTACGGGCGGAGCCTGGACCCCGGCACGCTCTACGACCTGGTGCAGTGCGGGGAACAGGTCGCGCACGGCCGGGCCAGCGGCGTTGACGCGAGCGCGGTCCTGGCCACCGGCCCGATCTGGTTCCACGAGGGCAGAGCCCGGCCGCTGAGCGTCGGCGCGGACGCCGCCCTGGTGCTCGCCGACACCGGAATGCCCGGGGCCACCCAGCATGCCGTGGCCGCGGTGCGCCGCCGGCTCGACCGTGATCCGCACGCCGCCGGGCGCATTCTCGACCGCGCGCGGGAGCTGACCGGCACCGCGGCGGCCGACCTGGCCGCCGGCCGCATCGAACCGCTGGGCCGCGCGCTGCTCGACTTCCAGGACCTGCTTACCGAACTCGGCGTCAGCACGCCGGAGATCGACACGCTCGTCGCCGCGGCCCGCGCGGCGGGGGCCTTCGGCGCGAAGCTCACCGGCGCCGGCCTGGGCGGTTGCGTCCTGGCGCTCACCGAGAAGGGCGGCGACGCTGCGACTGTGAGCGCGGCGCTGCAGCGGGCGGGCGCGGTGCGGACCTGGATCGTGCCCGTGCACAGCGTGCCGCCGGAAGCCATCCCCTATTCCCACCCGACACCGGAACGCGGTACACGTCAATGACATTCACACACGCAGCAGATCTGGACGTCGACCGCTTCGCCGATATCGGCGGCGAGGCGGTCGCGGTCGCCCATCCGAACATCGCCCTGGTGAAGTACTGGGGCAAACGTGACGAGTCGATGTTCCTCCCCGTCACGGGGAGTCTGTCGATGACGCTGGACATCTATCCGACCACGACCACCGTGCGCCTGATCGACGAACCCGCCGACGTGGTGGTGCTCAACGGCGCCGCCGCCGTGGGCGAGGCGCGCGCTCGCGTCGAGCGCTTCCTGGACCTGGTGCGCGCGCGAGCGGGCCGCACGGAGAAGGCGCTGGTCGTCTCCGCCAACACCGGGCCGACCGGTGCGGGGCTGGCCTCCTCGGCCAGCGGTTTCGCCGCACTGGCCACCGCGGCCGCCGCCGCGTACGCACTCGAGGACGACGCCCGCGCGCTCTCGCGCCTGGCCCGCCGCGGCTCCGGCTCGGCGTCCCGGTCCATCTTCGGCGGTTTCGTGGTGTGGCACGAGGGGCGGGGTCTGGGCGAGGAGGGCGACCTGAGTTCTTACGCCCAGCCGATCGGCGGCGAAGAGCTGGACCCGGCGCTGGTCGTGGCCGTGGTCGACCATCAGGAGAAGGCGGTGTCGAGCCGGGAGGCGATGCGCCGCACCTGCGCGACCTCGCCGTTCTACCAGCCGTGGGCCGCGGCCTCGCGCGTCGATCTCGACGAGATGCGCGCCGCCATCGCCCGCCGCGACCTCGCGGCCGTCGGCGAGATCGCCGAGCGCAATGCCCTGGGCATGCACGCCAGCATGCTGCTGGCCCGGCCGTCGGTCCGGTATCTGTCGCCGCAGTCGGTGGCCGTCCTGGACGCGGTGCTGGCGTTGCGCGCCGACGGCGTCCTCGCCTACGCCACCATCGACGCGGGCCCGAATGTCACCGTGCTGTGCGCCCGCGCCGAAGCCGAGCGGGTGGCCGCCGCATTGCGCGCCGTCGGGACCTTCGTCGACACCCGGACCGCGCATCTGGGCCCCGGCGCCTCCCTGGTCCCCGGCGGCGAGCGATGATCACCTGCCGCGCCCCGGGCAAGCTGTTCATCGCGGGCGAATACGCCGTCGTCGAGCCGGGCCGCCGAGCCGTGCTCACGGCGGTGGACCGGTACGCGACGGCCACGGTGCGCGCGACGACCGGCTCGGAGACGACACTGCGGTCGGATCTGGACGGCGGCGTGACACTGACCTGTCATCGCCGCGGTGACCGAATCGTTCCCGCTACCAATGACTTCGGCGTGCCCGCCGCTTTCTCCTACGTCTTCGCCGCGGTCGAGATCATCGATCGGCTGCTCGGCGAGCGCGGTCTCGCAGCACGCCCCTATCGGCTGGAGCTCGGCACCGACCTCGGCGACGCCGACGGCCGCAAGTTCGGGCTCGGCGCCAGCGCGGCGGTGACGGCGGCGACCGTCGCGGCCGTGGGCCAGTTCCACGCGCTGGACCTGGACGAGATGGCTCGCTACCGCTTGGCGATGCTGGCCACCATCGCGGTCAACCGCCGCGCCTCCGGCGGCGACGTGGCAGCCGCCACCTGGGGCGGCTGGATCGCCTACAGTTCCCCCGATCGCGACCGGGCGGCGGCCACCGCCGCCGAGCACGGGATCGACGCCGCCCTGCGCACGCCGTGGCCGGGACTGTCGGTGCGCGCCCTGCCCGAGCCGGCCGGGCTGGCGCTCCGGGTCGGCTGGACCGGGACGCCCGCGTCGACACCGCACCTCGTCGCGGGACTGAGCAAGAACCGCGCCCCCGCCGACCGCGCCCGCTTCCACACCGGCAGCGACGCGTGTGTCGAACGCCTGACCACGGCCTTCGACAGCGGCGACACAGCGGCGATCAGCGACGAAATCCACTGCGCTCGTGAGCTACTCATCGAACTCGACGAAGCCGAAGGGCTGGGCATCATGACACCCCGGCTGCGCGCGCTGTGCGCGGCCGCCGCCGCGGTGGGCGCCGCGGCGAAGCCCTCGGGCGCGGGCGGCGGCGACTGCGGCATCGCCTTCGTCGAGCACACCGACACCGCCGCGCTCGCCGAGCTGGGCGACCGGTGGCTCGCCGCCGGCATCCGGCCGCTGCCGCTGCGCACGCCCGTCCACGAGGGGAGTTGCCGATGATCGCCGATCGCAAAGACGACCACGTCCGCCACGCCGTCAGTCACCGCCGCGATCCCGGCGGCCCGAGCGACTTCGACGCGGTCACCTTCGTCCACCACGCGCTCGCGGGCATCGACAGCGAGGACGTGTCGCTGGCCGTCGAGTTCGCCGGAAAAAGCTGGGATACACCGCTTTTCGTCAATGCTATGACCGGAGGCAGCGCGCGCACCGGGGAAATCAACCGGCAGCTGGCGATCGCGGCCCGGGAGACCGGGATCCCGATCGCCTCCGGCTCGATGAGCGCCTACTTCCGCGATCCCTCGGTGGGCGACACCTTTCGCGTACTGCGACAGGAGAATCCGCACGGCTTCGTGATGGCCAACGTGAACGCCACCGCGACACCGGAGCAGGCTCGGCGGGCGATCGACCTGCTCGAGGCCGACGCCCTGCAGATCCACCTCAACGCGGTGCAGGAGGTGGTGATGCCCGAGGGCGATCGCTCCTTCGGCTCCTGGCCCGGCCAGATCGAGCGCATCGTCGCCGCCACACCGGTGCCGGTGGTCGTCAAGGAGGTCGGGTTCGGCCTGAGCCGCCAGACCGTCGTCTGGTTGCGCGACGCCGGGGTCGCGGTCGCCGATGTCGGCGGTCGCGGCGGCACCAACTTCGCCCGCATCGAGAACGACCGGCGCGACACCGGGGATTTCGACTTCCTGGAGAGCTGGGGCCAATCCACGCCGAACTGCCTGCTGGACTGCGCCGGGATCGACGGCATCGACATCGCCGCCACCGGCGGCATCCGGTCCCCGCTCGACATCGCCCGCGCCCTGGCCCTGGGTGCCGGCGCCACCGGTGTCGCGGGCGCTTTCCTCGAGATCATCGTCGACCGCGACGCGGCGGCGCTGGTCGAGACGATCGACACCTGGCTCGCACAGCTGCGGCAGCTGCTGACCGTGCTCGGCGCCCGCACGACCGCGGATCTGACCGGGTGCGACCTGTTGATCTCCGGTGCGGTGGCGACCTTTTGCGGCCTGCGCGGGATCGACGCGAGTTCCTATGCCCACCGGAGTTCCTGGTGGAGCGAATCGCATACCTCGAGAAGGAGCCACCCGTGAATGACATGCCATATGCGGCCGTACCGCTGCAATGGGTGGGCCCATTGCGGATAACCGGCAACACCGTGGACGACACCGTGGACGTCCCGCTGGCGACCTACGAAACCCCGCTGTGGCCCTCGGTCGGGCGCGGCGCGCGGATCTCCACGCTGGCCGAGAAGGGCGTGGTCGCCACGCTCGTCGACGAGCGCATGACCCGCTCGATCCTGCTCGAGGCCGACGACGCCTACACCGCCCACACCAGCGTCACCCGGCTCACGAGCGAGTTCGCCCGCTTACAGGAGGTCGTCGCGAACACCAGCCGGTACGCCCGGCTGATCGACATGCACCACCAGATCGCCGGAAACCTGCTGTTCCTGCGCTTCGAATTCAGCACCGGTGACGCCTCCGGCCACAATATGGCGACCCTGGCCGGTGACCATCTGATGGATCACATCCTGGAATCCCTGCCGGGTCTGCGCTACGGCTCGATCTCCGGGAACTACTGCACGGACAAGAAGGCCACCGCCGTCAACGGCATTCTCGGGCGCGGCAAGAACGTCGTCACCGAGTTGCTCATCCCCCGCGCCGTGGTCGAGGCCAAACTGCACACCACCGCGCGCGCCGTGGTCGAACTGAACATCCGCAAGAATCTGATCGGCACCCTGCTGGCCGGCGGAATCCGTTCCGCCAACGCGCATTACGCCAACATGCTGCTCGCGTTCTACCTGGCCACCGGGCAGGACGCCGCGAACATCGTCGAAGGGTCGCAGGGCATCACCCATGCCGAGGACCGCGACGGCGACCTCTACTTCTCCTGCACCCTGCCCAACCTCATTGTCGGCACCGTCGGCAATGGCAAGCATGCGAGCTTCGTCGACGAGAACCTGGCGCGCCTGGGTTGTCGCGAGGACCGGGAGCCCGGCGCCAACGCCCGCCGGCTCGCGGTGATCGCCGCCGCCACCGTGCTGTGCGGCGAACTCTCCCTGATGGCGGCCCAGACCAATCGCGGTGAATTGATGCGTGCGCACACCCAATTCGAGCGGCCCACCTCGAGCAACGGAATCAAACGATGACCACATTGCCGGTCGGTATCCACGACCTCTCCTTCGCCACCACCCACTACGCCCTCGATCACGCCGTCCTCGCCGAGCGGCTCGGCGTCGACCGCGACAAGTTCTATATCGGTATCGGCCAGGAGAAGATGAGCGTCGCCGCGGCCGACGAGGACATCGTCACCATCGCCGCGGCCGCCGCCGCACCGATCCTGGAGCGGCACGGCGCCGACCGGATCCGGACCGTGCTGCTGGCCACCGAGAGCGGCGTCGATCAGTCCAAAGCCGCAGGGCTGTATCTGCATTCGCTGATCGGCCTGCCCACCAACGCCCGCGTCGTCGAGCTCAAACAGGCCTGCTACGGCGGCACGGCCGGTCTGCAGTTCGCGGCCGGGCTGATCGCCCGCGATCCGGCGCAGCAGGTCCTGGTCATCTCGACCGATATCGCCAAGTACGAACTCGACGCGCCCGGTGAGCCGACCCAGGGCGCCGCGGCCGTCGCCATGCTCGTCAGCGCGAATCCGGACATCCTGCAACTGGATCCGTGGTCGGGTCTCTACAGCGCCGACATCATGGATTTCTGGCGGCCCAACTACCGGACCGCCGCCGTGGTCGACGGCAAGGCCTCGGTCAACGCCTACCAGAAGGCCGCCGAGGAAGCCTGGACCGATTACCGCCGCCTCGGCGGCCGGGAACTCACCGAGTTCGCCGCGTTCTGCTACCACCAGCCCTTCACCAAGATGGCCTACAAGGCACACCGCCACCTGCTCGAAAGCCAGGGCCACACCGCCGATGCCGCCGCCATCGACGCGGCCATCGCGCAGACGACCATCTACAACCGCACGGTCGGCAACAGCTACACCGCCTCGCTCTACCTCGGCCTGGCGTCCCTGCTCGACCACGCCGGCGACCTGACCGACCGGCCGCTCGCCTTCATCAGCTACGGCTCCGGCAGCGTCGCCGAATTCTTCAGCGGCACCGTGCGATCCGGCTACCGCGCGCACCTGCGGACCGAGGCCAATCAGCAGGCCATCAGCAGCCGCGCGCCCCTGGACTACGACCGCTACCGCGAACTGCACGAAGCGGAGTCACCGAGCGACGGCATGTACCACGCCGTCCTGGAGGAGACCGGCCGGCCGTTCCGGCTGTCCGCGATCTCCGGGCACAAGCGCATTTACGAATCCCGGTGAGGGGCACCATGACACATACCCATGTTCTGATCGTCGGCAGCGGGTTGGCGGGGCTCGGCACGGCCATCCGGCTGAGCCAGGAGGGCCACACCGATTTCCTGGTCCTCGAGCGCGGCCACGATGTGGGCGGCACCTGGCGGGACAACACCTATCCGGGCGCGGCCTGTGACGTGCCCTCGCACCTGTACTCGTACTCGTTCGCGCTGAATCCCGAATGGTCGCGGTCATTTTCGCCGCAGGCCGAGATCCACCAGTACATCCGCTCGATCGCCGACCGCTATCAGGTGCGCGACAAGCACGTCTTCGGCTGCGAGATGACCGCGGCGCACTGGAACACCGAGGAATCACACTGGGTGGTGCAGACCAACCAGGGCGTGTACACCGCCGACATCTTCGTCTCCGCGGTCGGTGTGCTGTGCGAACCGAGCCTGCCCGACATCAAGGGGATCAACACCTTCGAGGGCAAGATCTTCCACTCCGCGCGCTGGGATCACGACTCGGATCTGACCGGCCGGCGCGTCGCCGTCATCGGCACCGGCGCCTCGGCCACCCAGATCGTCCCGGCGATCGCGCCGCAGGTCGCGCACCTGGACGTGTATCAGCGCAGCGCGCAATGGGTGCTGCCGTATCTGGGGCGCCGCTACCTGGCGCTGGAGCGGCTGGCCTTCAAATACGTTCCGGGACTGCAACGTTTGATCCGCGGCGCCATCTACGCCAACCGCGAGGGATTCGTGGTGCTGCAGACCAAGTTCCCGCGGGCGGCGGTGCTGCTGGAACTGGTCGCCCGCGCGAAGATGCGCTGGGAGGTGCGCGATCCGGAGCTGCGGCGCAAGCTGACCCCCGACTTCCGGCTGGGCTGCAAGCGCATGCTGATCTCCAACACCTACTATCCGGCGCTCATGCGCGAGGACGTCGAGGTCGTCAGCGACGGGATCCGCGAGATCCGGGCGAACTCGATCGTCGCCGAAGACGGCACCGAGCGCGAGGTGGACGCCATCGTGCTGTGCACCGGTTTCCGGGTGACCGATTCGCCGACCTGGGACACCTTCCACGGCCGGGACGGCCGGTCGCTGGCGGAAATGTACGAGTCCGAGGGCATTTCGGCGTACAAGGGCACGGTCGTCGCCAATTTCCCGAATGTGTTCGTCATGCTCGGCCCCAATTCCGGGCTGAACTACACCTCGCTCATCTACGTCATCGAATCGCAGATCAACTACGTCCTGGACGCGATCGCGACGATGAAGAAGCAGGGCCTGCGCACCGTCGAGGTGCGCAAGGACGTCCAAGCCGAGTACCACGAGCAGTTGCAGCGGACCACCGCGAACAGCGTGTGGCTCACCGGCGGCTGCAACAGCTGGTTCCTGGACAGGAACGGCAAGAACTCCACCCTGTGGCCGGACTTCAGCTTCAAATTCCGGCGCTTGCTGCGGAATTTCGACGTGGCGGCCTACGACACCACGCCGCGGTCGGACGAGGCCCCGGCCCGCCTGAGCGCCTAGCGGCGGCCCGGTGACGGCCCGGAACCCGAGGGTTCCGGGCCTGTCACGGTCCTGTTCGTGCTGCAATCGGACACATGACCGACCCCGTGTTCACCGCCGAGCAGCTACGCACCGAGGCCGAGCGTCTCCTCGCGGCGGCGCCGGCTCTGCCGCGACCAGCGCGCGACCCGATCAACCAGCCGATGATCAACAACTGGATCGAGGCGCTGGGCGACGCCAATCCGATCTACGCCGACGAATCCATCGCCCGGCAGCTCGGATTCGCCACGGTCGCCGCCCCACCGGCGATGACCCAGGCGTGGACCATGCCCGCGCTGGGCGCCGAGCGCAGCGTCGATCACCCGACGGTGAAACTGTTCGAACTGCTGGACGCGGCGGGCTACACCGGCCTGCTCGCCACCGACTGCGACACCGTCTACCACCGCTACACCCTTGTCGGCGAGCAGGTTTCGTTGCAGGCCACGCTGGCCGACGTCGCCGGCCCCAAACGCACCGCCCTGGGCGAAGGCTGGTTCTGCACCGTCCGCAGCACCTGGACCGTCGGCGCGGAAGTGGTGGCCGAGATGGACTTCCGCATGCTCAAGTTCCGGCCCGAACCACGGCCGGATTCCGCCCCGGACGACACCGCGGGCACGAGTGCCCCGGACGCCCCCCGCACGGCGCACAATGCCCGCTACGGCGGAGCCCCGAGGCGGACCGTGCCCGCCGAACCGCCGGCGGTGCGCCCCGGCGACCAGCTGCCGGAGTTGGTGATCGAGGCGACCCCCACGTTCATCGTGGCGGCGGCGCTGGCGACCCGGGACTTCCAGCCGGTCCATCACGACCGCGACTATGCCCGCGCCCGCGGTTCCCGCGACACCTTCGCCAACATCATCACCGACACCGGCCTGGTGCAGCGGCTGGTCACCGACTGGGCCGGGCAACGTGCCCAGATCACCGCCATCAAGTTGCGCCTGGGCGTGCCCTGGTACGCCTACGACACGCTGACTTTGACCGGCACGGTACAAACGGTTTCCGGGCAGCGAGTATCGGTGGCGGTGACCGGAACCGGGGCGCTGGGCAAGCACATCGTCGCCACCGTGGAACTGGTCATGGATCGGACCGTCTCGCGGTGATATAAAAAATGACCCGGAACCAGTGGTTCCGGGTCATTTCCCTAGTAGCGGGGACAGGATTTGAACCTGCGACCTCTGGGTTATGAGCCCAGCGAGCTACCGAGCTGCTCCACCCCGCGTCGGTAAACACAACATTACACACGTCTACGCCCGGATGGCAAATCGCCTACCCGGAGGCGGGTTCACGCAGGTCAGGGACTGCCCACGAGCCCGTCCGAAGGTGTAGCGGACAAACCGGACGCTCGGCGAGTCCAGCCTCGGCGTGTCGCACGGAAACAGCGGCCATGGAATTTCGTTCCGAATTCCCCGATTTGCGCGTATTCAATCGCGCGCGCCCGCGTATTCGATCTAGATAGCAGGTTTCAAACGTGCTCCGCATCACAAATTACCTGTGACGCCAGACACATTACGATGCTATAACCGACCGTCCGGAATCCATTCTTATGGCGTAACCGACCTGCACGAACGAGGATATTCCGGTTATTCGCTTCATGCAATTCGCATGTTATCAAGACGTGATCTACCGAGATTTGTTCGTTACCGTCGTGCTCGGCCCGGAGGCGATCCGCGGATGGGCTAGAACTCGAGCCGCCGCACGCCGGCGACCCTGCCCCGCGGTTCGAGGATCCCCGACTCCTGGGGGCAGGGCCACGACACGCACCACGTCGCGGAGGTGGGCACAGGGAGGGAAAACATATGTCTGAGAACCGGAAGTTCAACGCTCGCGCCCTCGGCCTCGCGGCCGTCACCGGCGCCCTGGTGGCCGTCCCGTTCACACTCGCCACCGGCAACTCCGCGGCCGCCACCCACAACTGGGACGGCGTCGCCCAGTGCGAGAGCGGTGGTAACTGGGGCATCAACACCGGCAACGGCTACTACGGCGGCCTGCAGTTCAGCCACTCCACCTGGCTGGCCAACGGCGGCACCGGCTACGCCCACAACGCGAGCAAGGCCGAGCAGATCCGCGTCGCGGAGAACGTGCTCGCCACCCAGGGCGTCGGCGCCTGGCCCGTCTGCGGCCAGCGGCTGACCCAGGGCGTCTCCTCCGGGCTGGAGCCCGAGCCCGCCCCCGAGCCGGAGCCCGCGCCCGCCATCCAGGCCGCTGTCCCGAACTCCGCCCAGGCCGCGGTCGATCAGGCCAAGGACGCCGGTGCCGGCGTCGCCGAGCAGTACGGCGTCAAGGACCTGTACCTGCAGCTGCTCGACCAGCACGCTCCGCTGCTCGATTCGATCGGCGGCAACTAGAAGACTTGCCGGGCGGGACGCCGAACCCGTCCCGCCCGGTAGCTACAGGAACGGCCTCGCTGGCACTGGGACCAGCGAGGCCGTTTCTGTGTTCTGCTGCTACTTGGCGTCCTGGTAGGCCTTGACCGCGGCCTCCAATTCCTCCAGTGCCCGGCCGAAATCGGTGAAGTTGCCGGTCTTCATGGCACTGCGCACCGCCTCGATCTTGCGGTTCAGCTCGGCGGCCGCGGCGTCCTTGGCGGCCGAGGAGCCGGTGGGCGGCGTGACCGTACCCGGCACCGGGGGTGTCGTCCCGGGCTGCGGCTGAGTGCTGTCCGGCGCGGGCGGCAGGACGCCCGGGTCGGGCCGGTTCGCCGGATCACCGCCGGGTGCGGTGGCCAGCGCGCCGGCGCCCGGCAACACCTCGTTCAGCGCCTCGGCCAGCGTCGGGGCATAGCCGACCTTCACACTGCCCGCGTCGTCGCGGTAGCTGACCAGCACGCGCAGCAACTGCGGGAACGTGGAGGTGTTCGGGCCGGTGTTGCGCTCGTTGTAGAACGGCTCCACGTAGAGGATGCCGCCGTCGGCGATCGGCAGCGTCAGCAGATTGCCGTACTTGATCTTGTTGGAGTTGGAGAGCAGCGTCTTCTCCCGCGACACCTCGTCCGCGGTCGTCATGCTGTTCTGCGTCTGCTGTGGACCCTGGGTCTGCGAATCCGTCGGCAGGCGCAGGATCGTGAACTTGCCGTAGTTCTCCGGATCCGAGTTCACCGAGATGTAGGCCGAGAGGAACTGCCGGTTGAAGCCCACCATCGCGCTGGTCAGGTTGAACACCGGCTGCTTCGACCCCGCGTCACCGAGCAGCACGTAGTACGGCGGCTGGTTGAAGCTGCCGCCCTGGCTCTCGATGGTCGGATCGGTCGGCACCGACCAGAAGGCGTTGTTGGTGAAGAACTCTCGCGGATTGTCCACGTGGTACTTGGTGAGCATCTCGCGCTGCACCTTGAACAGATCCTCGGGATAGCGGAAGTGCGCGCGCAGTTCGGGCGAGATCTCACTCTCCGGCTTGACCGCGCCCGGGAACACGCCGCGCCAGGCCTTGAGCACCGGATCGGTGGAATCCGTCTCGTAGAGGGTGACCGTGCCGTCGTAGGCGTCGACGGTCGCCTTCACCGAGTTGCGGATGTAACTGACCTCCTTGCGCGGCAGCAGGCGACCGGTCTTCTGGTCGATGCTGTCCTCGACCGCGCCCTCCAGCGAGGTGGTCTGGGCGTAGGGGTACTTGTCCAACGTGGTGTAGGCGTCGACGATCCACTTGATGCGGCCGTCCACCACCGCCGGGTACGCGTTGCCGTCGGTGGTCAGCCACGGCGCCACCTTCTGCACCCGATCGCGCGGGCTGCGGTTGAAGATGATCTTCGAGTTCTCGCCGATGGCCGAGGAGAACAGCAGGTTGCGCTCGGCGTACTTGGCCGCGAAGGCCAAGCGGTTGAACCAGTTCCCGATCGGCACGCCGCCGGCACCGGTGTAGGTGTAGGAGGCGGTGTCGGAGTCGTATTCCCGTGGGGCCTGGCCCTCGGTGCCGCCGACGATGGCGTAGTCGGTATTGGTCTGGGAGATCAGCTCACCGAAGTAGATGCGCGGCTGGTCCACCTTGAAGCGCTGCTTGTCCGGCGCGGTGAACAGGTCCGAGACCATGAAGATCGGGTAGCCGCTGTCGCTGGACCCGCTCGAGGTCTGGTTCGCGTCCGCCTGCGGCTTGTTCACCCGGTTGGCCGGCGCGGCGACGAAGCCGTTGCCGTGCGTGTAGACGGTGTGCTCGTTGATCCAGTTGGTCTGCCCGCCGGACAGTGCCTGCGGATGCAGCTCGCGCGCGGCGACGATGTAATCCTGCACCTCGCCGTTGATGTTGTAGCGGTCGATGTCCAGCGACTCGGGGAAGCCGTAGAAGTTCTTCAGCTGCTGCAACTGGGTGAAGGTGGGCGAGAGGATGTTCGGATCGAGCAGGCGGGCGTTGCCGATGGTGGCCGCGTCGACCGGGACCTCCAGCGGGCTCTTCTTGCTGACGCCCTTGTAGTCCTTGTATTCGATCCGGTCCTTGGTGATGCCGTACGCCTCGCGGGTGGCCGCGATATTGCGCTCGATGTACTCGGCTTCCTTGTCCGCGGCGTTCGGGCGCACCGAGAACTGCTCGACGATCAGCGGATACACCGCGCCGACCAGGATCGAGGAGAGCACCAGCAGCGCCGCGGCCATCGCGGGCACCCGCAGATCACGCAGCACGATGCCGGCGAAGAAGGCGATCGCGCAGATCACCGCGATCGCGAGCAGGATCAGCTTGCCGGGCAGCACCGCGTTGATGTCGGTGAACGAACCGCCCTCGAAGGTCGGCGCCTTGCGGCTGCTGGAGAGCAGCTCATAGCGGTCGAACCAGTAGGCGACGGCCTTGAGCAGCACGAACAGTCCGGCGATCACCGCGAGCTGGACGCGCGCGGGCTTGGTCAGCACGCCTTCGCGGCCGCTCAGGCGCAGGCCGCCGAAGACGTAGTGGGTGACCAGGCTGGCGAAGAAGGCGATCACGATCGCGACGAACAGCCAGTTCAGCACCATGCGGTAGAACGGCAGATCGAAGGCGTAGAAGCCGACGTCCAGGTGGAACTGGGGATCCTGCTGGCCGAAATCGCCGCCGTTGAGGAACAGCTGCAGCGTCACCCAATTCGACTGCGCCACCAGACCCGAGAGCAGGCCGAGCAGCACCGGGATGCCGATGCCGAACAGGCGCAGCTTGCTCATCACCGTGGTGCGGTAGCGCGCGATCGGGTCGTTGGGCCCGGCCACCGGCACGAAGACCGGCCGGGTCCGGTAGGCCAGCAGCAACGCCAGCCAGACGACGAGACCGACGAACAACCCGACCGCCACGAAAAGAATGACGCGCGAGCGCAATACGGTCAGATAGACGTTCCGGAAACCGACCTCGCCGAACCACAGCCAATTGGTGTAGGTATCGGTCAGCCGCGGTCCGAGCAGCAGCAACGCCGCCAGAACTATGGCCGCCACCAGCAGCACTCGGCTGCGGCGGGACAACGACAAGCCGGTGGGGGGCCGCATGCCCACGATGCCACGCTCCAAGATCCGGCGGCGCCCGCACCGTCTCCGGTGGGCGCCGCAGTCCGAATGTTCCAGCGGTCCACACGTGTCGACCGTCTCGCGCCCACTCTACGGAAACGGACATCCAAAGGTGCCCACTGGTCTCATGCGGTGTCTGTGTCCGCGCCTCGAGATGTGATGCGAGGATGTTTCGGTGACCGCAGACCTGCACGCCGAACTCGTCCTGTCCCGCGCCGTTCGCGAAGTCGCCGAATTCGCCGACGCCGAGGGCTGGGGGCGGCCGCCGCAGATGTTCGCGCTGGTACCGACCGCCGATCTGGTCGCCGCCGAACCCGGCCTGCTCGATCAGCTGGACCAGGGCAACGAGCTGACGCCGATCGCGCAGGAGTCCTTCCCGGACGACATCACCGGCGGGTCCATGGCGCTGGACGAATTCCTCGCCACCACCACCTGGCCGCCCGCCGTGCGCGGATGCGTGCTGGTGCAGGAGATCGTGGTGCTGCCGCCGGACGCCGAAAGCACCCTCGACGACGCGCTGGCGCCGCTGCTGGCCGACCACGAGGCCGCCGACGCGGCCGGGCGCGCCGCGGCCCAGGCCCACCCGGAACGCCGCGCCGCCCGGTTGTTCGCGGGCGTGCTGCGCGACGGAATGTCGTTGGCGCTGCTGCAGATCAAGCCGGAGGAGGACGAGAGCTTCCCGGACCTGGATCTGCGCACCTACCCGAACCTGGCCCCGAACGTGCTCGAGGCGCTGCACCACACCTTCGAGCAGGACCCCGACGAGTAGACCGGCCCGGTCAGTTCGCCGCGCAGCTCACCGGTTCGCGGCCGGCGTTGATGTCCTCGAGCGAGCGCACCGCGCCGTCCAGCGTCTCGACCTTGACCAGGCGCAGGCCCTCCGGCGTGCGGGCGCGGGCCTCGTTGCAGTTGGCGGCGGGCACCAGGAAGGTCTCCGCGCCCGCGTCCCGGGCGGCCATCATCTTGTACTGGATGCCGCCGATCGGGCCGACCTTGCCGTCCTCGTCGATGGTGCCGGTGCCCGCGACGAACTTGCCGCCGTCGAGCTCGCCCGGGGACAGCTTGTCGATGAGCGCCAGGCTGAACATCAGGCCGGCCGACGGGCCGCCGATATCGGCGAGGTTGAAGGTGACCTGCATCGGCGGGCGCGCGCCCTCGGCCGGCGTCACGCCGAGGTAGCCCTTGGCCGGATCGTCGGGGCGGGCCGCCAGGGTGATCTCGACGGTCTGCTCGGTGTTGTCGCGGCGCAGCGCGATGGAGAGCTTGCTGCCGGGCGCCTGCGAGGACACCGCCGTCACCACGTCCTTGGGCGCGGCGACCGGGGCGCCGTTGATGCTGACGATCTCGTCACCGGGCCGCAGCACGTCCTTGGCGGGGCCGTCGTCGCCGACCTTGCGCACCAGCACCACTGTCGGCAGCTTCAGATGATGCAGCGCCGCCACCTCGGCGTTGCCCTCGGAATCCTTGAAGTCCTGCTGGTTGGACTTGTCGATCTCCTCGCGCGGCACTCCGGGCGGGTAGACCTCGGCGCGCGGCACCAAGCCGTGCTGACCACTGGCCCAGAACCCGAATGCCTCGAACAGGTTCAGCCCGTCGCGCACCGACACCGTGGTCATGTTGAGGTGCCCGGTGGTCGGATCGACCTCGGTGCCCTGCACGTCCACGACCTGCTTGCCTTCTACCTCACCGAGGGTGTTGAAGGTGGGGCCGGGGCCGAGTGCGACATAGGGCACAGTGACGACAGTGCCGAGCACCCCGAGGACGAGCACCGGGACAAGGGCGGCCAGCAGAGTCCAGATCCGACGATTCACCAGGCCCACCATAGTGATAGACCCCGCTCGGCGGCGGGAGAGGCAGCATTTGGAGGCCCGCGCGTCGACTTCGTTTCGCTGACCCTTTCGAGTGACCCGCAAGCGATCACCACGACGCGCGAACACTACCCACCTGGGCCGAACGAGTAGCGTGAGAGATATGAGTGACATGCCGTTCGGCTTCTCGGACCGTGACGATGACGATGCCCGCAAACGCGGCGAATCGCAAGGCTCCGGTTCCGGCAACCCGTTCGACTTCGCCATGGGCGGCGCGGGCGGCGGTTTCGATCCCACCCAGCTGGGCCAGATGCTGACGCAGCTCGGTCAGATGCTGAGCGGTATGGGCCAGCCGGGCAGCGCGCAGTCCGGGCCGGTGAACTACGACGTCGCCAAGCGCCTGGCCCGCCAGCAGCTCGGCGCCGATGTCACGCCGGTCGGGGAAAGCACCGCCAAGGCCGTCGCCGACGCCGCGCACCTGGCCGAGCTGTGGCTCGACGGCGCCACCACACTGCCCGCGGGCGCGACCAAGACCACCGCCTGGACGGCCAACGACTGGATCGAGGAGACGGTCCCCACCTGGAAGCGGCTCTGCGACCCGGTGGCGCAGCAGGTCAACGGCATGTGGACCCAGCAGCTGCCGGAAGAGGCCCGGGAGATGGCCGCGCCGATGATGGGCATGCTCAGCCAGATGGGCGGCCTCGCGTTCGGCTCGCAGCTCGGGCAGGCGCTGGGCCAGCTCGCCAAGGAGGTGCTCACCTCCACCGACATCGGCCTCCCGCTGGGCCCGGACGGCACGGCGGCACTGCTGCCCGCCGCCATCTCGGAGTTCAGCGCCGGCCTGGAACAGCCCGAGAGCGAGATCATGGTCTTCCTCGCCGCGCGCGAGGCCGCCCATCAGCGCCTGTTCGGCCATGTGCCGTGGCTGCGCCAGCAGGTGCTGGGCGCGGTGGAGAGCTACGCGCGCGGCATCAAGATGGATTTCTCCTCCATCGAGGAGGCCGCGCAGGGCATCGATCCGATGTCGCTCGGCGATCCGGAGAAGCTGCAGGAGTTGTTGTCGCAGGGCGCTTTCGAGCCGCAGACCAGCCCCGAGCAGAAGCAGGCGCTGGAACGCCTGGAGACGCTGCTCGCGCTGATCGAGGGTTGGGTGCAGGTCGTGGTCGCCGAGGCGGTGGGCGAGCGGCTGCCCGGCGCGGGCGCCCTGGCCGAGACGCTGCGCCGCCGGCGCGCGACCGGCGGTCCCGCCGAACAGACCTTCGCCACCCTGGTCGGGCTGGAGTTGCGCCCGCGCAAGCTGCGCGAAGCGGCGGCGCTGTGGCAGCGGCTGACCGACGACGCGGGTATGGAGAAGCGCGACGGCGTGTGGGCGCACCCCGATCTGCTCCCGGATTCCGACGATCTCGATCATCCGGCCGGTTTCATCGATTCGGTGATCGGCGGTGGCACCGGCGCCTTCGACGACCCGCTGGCGCAACTGGCCGAAACCGAGGCGCGGGAACGTGACTCGGGCGATGCGGCCAAGCAGGAGGACAAGCCGGGCGACAAGCCGTCCGGCGAGGACGACAAAGGCCAGGGCACGACCTAGCCGGCACCATGTGAAAACCGGAAACCCCTGTGTGTAACAGGGGTTTTCGTCGCTTTCGGGGTGTCAGCCGCGGCCCATACTCGGGCCATGACATCGACACCTCTCGCCGGCGCCGCCCGCAGCGGCCCGATGCTCCAGCCGCGGGTCATGGTCCTGGTGCGCCCGTCCGGCGCGGTGCAACTGGGCTGGGATCCCGATACCGCCGTCGTCCTGGCCCCGGACGATCTCGACACCGCGACGCTGCTCAGCTTCCTGCGGCTGCTCGACGGCACGCGCACCCGCCCCCAGATCCTCTGGCTCGCCGAGGAATCCGGGATCACCCCGGCGCAGGCGCTGGCGCTGCTCACCGAGATCGAGACCGCGGGCCTGCTGGCCCCGCCGGATCCGCCCGGCGGGCGGCTGGGCACGATCCGCGTGCACGGGGTCGGCCCGCTCTCGGACGCGCTCGCGCTCGGTGTGCGGCGCCTGGGGGTCCGGCCCGTGCGCTCGCGGGGCTACACCCCGGATACCCCGGTCGGCACCTGGCGTGGCGGGCTGGTGCTGCTCACCGACGCGGTGGTCGCCGATCCCCGGCTCACCAACGAGCTTGTGCTGCACCGGGTTCCCCATCTGCCGGTGCGCATCCGCGACGGTAAGGGGCTGATCGGGCCGCTCGTGCTCCCCGGTCGCACCAGCTGCCTGCGCTGCGCCGATCTGACACGCACCGAGATCGATCCGGCGTGGCCGCACCTGGCGGCGCAATTGCTGGGCCGGGTCGGGCAGGCGTCCACCGCCGCGGTGGCGGCAACCGCCGCGCTAGCGCTGAGCGAGCTCGAGTCGATCTTGACCTGCTCCCCCGCCCGCGCCCTGGGCACCCTGGACGCCACCCTCGAGCTGGATCTGGCCTCGCACCGGATCGAGCGACGCGGGTGGGCGCCCCATCCGGCCTGCGGTTGCCACGGTATTTGCGCAGGTGGGCAAGATGAGTGACGCACGAGTCTCGAGATTGCCATGGCACAGCCGGGGGTCTGTCGGCCATGATGGGTACGTGTCTGAGATTGTGCGCCGTCGCTCATCCCGAAATGCCAAGTTAGCCAAGATTCCGCTGGGGATCGCCGGCCGCGCCGCCGTCGGCTTCGGCAAGAAACTGGCCGGCGGCGACAAGTCCGAGATCAACGCCCAGCTCAATCAGAAGGCCGCGGAGCAGCTGTTCACCGTGCTCGGCGAACTCAAGGGCGGCGCAATGAAATTCGGCCAGGCGCTGAGCGTGATGGAGGCCGCGATCCCGGAGGAGTTCGGCGAGCACTATCGCGAGGCGCTGACCAAGCTGCAGGCGGCCGCGCCGCCGATGCCCGCGGCCACCGTGCACCGCGTGCTCGACGTGCAGCTGGGCACCCAGTGGCGGGAGCGGTTCCAGTCCTTCGACGACACCCCGGCCGCGTCGGCCAGCATCGGCCAGGTGCACAAGGCGGTGTGGTCGGACGGCCGCGTCGTCGCGGTCAAGGTGCAGTACCCGGGCGCCGACGAGGCGCTGCGCGCCGATCTCAAGACACTGTCGCGGATGACCGGCCTGATCGCCTCGGTGATCCCGGGCGCCGACGTCAAACCGATCCTGGCCGAGATCACCGAGCGCACCGAGGAAGAGCTCGATTACCGCAACGAGGCGCGGAACCAGCGCACCTTCGCCCAGGCCTTCGCCGGGCACCCGCGCATCGTGGTCCCGCGGGTGGTGGCCGGCGCGCCGAAGGTGATCGTCACCGAATGGCTGGACGGCACCCCGGTTTCCAAGATCATCGCCGCGGGCGCGGCGGATCCGGAGGGCACGCACGAACTGCGCAACCAGGTCGCCGCCCTGATGGGTGAATTCCACTTCAGCTCCCCGGAGACGGCCGGGCTGCTGCACGCCGATCCGCACCCGGGCAACTTCATGATGCTGCCCGACGGCCGGCTCGCCGTCATCGATTTCGGCGCCTGCGCCCCGCTGCCCGACGGTTTCCCCAAGATTCTCGGGCAGATTCTCGGCCTGGCCGTCGAGGAGCGCTTCGACGAGCTCACCCAGGTGCTCTACGACGACGGCTGGATCATCCCCGGCCGCACGATCACCCATCAGGAGATCGCCGATTTCCTGCGCCCGTTCACCGATCCGATCCGCACCGATTCGTTCCACTTCACCCGCCGCTGGATGCAGCGGGTGGCGGGCAAGGCCACCGACATCACCAGTGCCGAGATGAAAACCTCACGGGCGATGCAACTTCCGGCCGAGCACGTGATGATCTTCCGGGTGCTCGGCGGCTCGGTCGGCATTCTCGCCCAGCTGGACGCGGAGCTGCCGTTCATGGGCCTGGCCAATCAGTGGCTGCCCGGTCTGCGCGAGGAGCGCGGCGAGCTCACCAGCTGAGCGGCGGCCCGTCCCCGGGTACTCCGTGTGCCGGCCGACACCCCGACGGCCGGCACACGTAGCGCGCTCTTGGCTTGTCTCACAACGCAAACGAACCGCCCACCAGATCACGCGGTGAGCGGTTCGTATGCTTTCTCGTTCCTGGGCGCGCCAGCGTGCCGCGAGGGCCCGCCGGGCCTCGAGGACCGGAGGGAGGTATGCCGTCGGTCGCGGCATGAGGAGGCTGTCGCCGCTCATGCCGGGACCGCGACCGCGACCTTGCGGGGCCGGCCACGGGGGCGCTTGCGGGCGATCACGACGCCTTGGTCGAAGATCTCACCGCCCCACACACCCCAGGGCTCGGCCCGATCGATGGCCGCACTCAGGCAGCCCTTCCGGATCGGGCAGGACGCGCACAGGGCCTTGGCCTCTTCCAACTGGGCCGGGCTCTCGGCGAACCAGAGATCGGGATCTCCGGCTCGGCACGGCACGGCGTTGGTGACCTCCCGGGTACGGGACGGCACGGTGCGGCATGTCACGTCGGTAGTAGCGGCTTGTGGCCAGCTGTCTACGGTGAACACGTCTTCTCCTTCAGCTCGTTTGCAGCGGTTCGTTACTTTTTCCACGAAACCGGTTCCAAACGGCTGAAGAGCCGCTTAAAAACAATGGCCACGGTTTCGCGATTCGCGATCCGTGGCCAGAAGGTCTGGGAGGTGTCCCCTACCTAGTTCGACATCTGTGTCGATCTCTGATCACGGTCGCTGGGTCTTCTGCGGTGCGGAGGCGGTTCGTCATATCGATCCCGGCTGCTCCCGCGGGGTTCAGACCCGCCGGCTCATAGCCGTGATCGATATCGATGGCGAAACCACCGGCGACTGCCGAGGCGGCAGCGAGATGCCAGGCACCGCTGGGCTTGCCTGCCGGACGCTGAGCGCAAATCGGGTGCGCGAACGACGTCACGGCTTTAGCCGTGACGACGGTGGCCCCGAATGCGCTGACGCCGGACAGACCGATCCCCTGCAAAGCGAGGATCCCCCGGGAGGCGGACATGGGTACGCCACCCGCAACGCTGAGAGCGCTGAAGCTTCTGGTGCTGCCTGTGCCGTTCATTGGTCTGCCTCCCTCCTTGTCTCTCGTCGATCCGTCAGTTGTGCGCGCTGGGATTACCTCCCGGTGCGTGTTCCCACCATATGCAATGGCGAACAAACCGACAACCTATTTTCTACCTGCGGTTTTGTACTTTTCTCCGAGCGATCTTCGCGCTCGGGCGTTTTCGGTGGTTCGTGGGCTGGATCACTGTGCGCGCGAGCGCACCCGCGAGGCGACGATCGCGAGCACGTCCGCGCCGTAATTGGTGATCTTCTTGGCGCCGATGCCGGCGATCGCGCCCAGGGCCCGATCGTCGGCGGGCAATTGTTCGGCGATCGCGGTGAGCGTGGTGTCGGTGAAGATCACGAACTCCCGTACGCGCAGCGCCTCGGCCTTCTCCGCCCGCCATTCCCGCAGCGCCTCCAGCAGTGCGGCGTCCACCTCACCCGGGCAGCGCCGGCACCGGCCCAGCATGGTGGCGTAGGTGCCGATCAGCGGTTTCGCGCACACCCGGCAGGACGGGCGGATGCCGCCGCCCTTCCGCTCGACCGCGGGCGCGGCGATGCGCGAGGCGGGGGAATCATCGGGCACCAGGCCGTTGAGGAACCGGGAGCGGCGGCGAGTGCGGCGGCTGCCCTGGTTACGCGCCAGCGCCCACGACAGGCGCAGGTGCTCGCGGGCCCGGGTGACGCCCACGTAGAACAGCCGCCGCTCCTCCTCGAGGGCGGCCATGTCGGCGACCGAGCCGTCGTCGGCGAGGACGTGCTGGATCGGCATGGTGCCGTCGGCCAGGCCGACCAGGAACACCGCGTCCCACTCCAGGCCCTTGGCCGCGTGCAGCGACGCCAGGGTGACGCCCTGCACCGTGGGTGGGTGCCGGGCTTCGGCGCGGGCGGCCAGCTCACGCAGCAGGGCGTCGAGATCGAGTTCGTCGTCGGCGGCCAGCAACTCCTCGGTGAGCCGCACCAGCGCGACCAGCGACTCCCATTTCTCCCGGGCCTGCGCGCCGGCGGGCTCGGTGGCGGTGAGTCCGACCGGGGCCAGCACCGCCTTCACCAGGGTGACCAGCTCGTCGCCGCTGCGGGACTCCTCGGGCAGATCGTCGCGGGCGGCGGCCTGGCGCAGCACGACCACGGCCTGCCGGACCTCGGCCCGCTGGAAGAACCCCTCGCCGCCGCGCACCTGATACGGAATGCCCTGCTCGGTGAGCGCCTGCTCGTAGGCCTCGGACTGGGCGTTGATGCGGTACAGGACGGCGATCTCGGCGGCCGGGACGCCCGTCTCGATCAGTTTCTTGATCTGCCGGGCGACAGCGGCGGCCTCGGCGGGCCCGTCGTCGTGTTCGGCGAACAGCGGCTGCGGGCCGTCCGCGCGCTGCCCGATCAATTGCAGCCGGGTGCCGGCGATCCGCCCGCGGGCCGCGCCGATCACCCGGTTGGCCAGCGAGACCACCTGCGGTGTCGAGCGGTAGTCGCGCTCCAGCCGCACCACCGTCGCCTCGGGGAAGCGCCGGGAGAAATCCAGCAGGAAGCTCGGCGTCGCGCCGGTGAAGGAGTAGATGGTCTGGTTCGCGTCGCCGACGACCGTCAGATCGTCGCGCTCGCCCAGCCAGGCGTCGAGCACCCGCTGTTGCAACGGGGTGACGTCCTGGTACTCGTCGACCACGAAACTGCGGTAGCGGCTGCGGAATTCGTCGGCGACCGCTGGATAATCCTCCAGGGCGGCGGCCGTGTGCAGCAGCAGATCGTCGAAGTCGAGCAGCAGGCCCTCCGGCGAGGTCTTCAAGCTCTCGTAGGCGGCGTACGCCTCGGCGATCCGGGCCGGATCGTGGGGCGTCTCGCGCCGCTGCTTGGCCACCGCCGCCGGATAATCCTCCGGCGCGATCAGCGTGCCCTTGGCCCACTCGATCTCGCCGAGCAGGTCGCGCACGCTCTCCGTGGCCGCGGACAGCCCGGCCCGCTGCGCGGCCTGGGCCACGATCGGGAACTTGGCGTCGATCAACCGCCACGGCACATCGCCCACGATCTGCGGCCAGAAGTATTTGAGCTGGCGCAACGCCGCGGCGTGGAACGTTCTGGCCTGCACCTGCGCGGCCTCGCCACCGAGGCCCAATTCACGCAACCGGCTGCGCATCTCACCCGCGGCGCGCGCGGTGAACGTCACCGCCAGCACCTGATCGGCCTTGACGTGCCCGGCCGAGACCAGGTGGGCGATGCGGTGGGTGATGGTTCTGGTCTTGCCCGTTCCGGCGCCCGCCAGCACGCACACCGGGCCCCGCGGAGCCTTCACGGCGGCAGCCTGCTCGGGATCCAGGGCAGCGAGGTCGAGGGGCACGCGCTCCATCATGGCAGCCGGGTCCGACAGGGCGACCGGCACGGCGCGCGTGCGCCGAACCGACCGGCCAGGACGATTAGGGTGCTCGACGTGGCCACAGACGCACCCGCGGAACCCACACACGCGCACGACCGGCACGCCTCCTGGATGGAGCTGTTCTTCGACCTGGTCGCCGTCGCCGGTGTCGGACAGCTCACCCACCTGCTGCACCACGGGCCCACCCTGGCCGACTTCGGCCTCTACGTGGTGCTCTACCTGGCGTTCTGGATGGTGTGGGCGGTGATCATGCTCTACGGCAACATCGCTCGCGACCACACGCGGGTGCCGTTGATGCTGGCGGCCATGCTCGGGCTCGGCGTGCTGGCGGCGGCCGTGGCCGGGCTGCCGGAGCGGCACGCGACCGCGTTCGCCGCGGTGTACGTGGTCCTGCGCGTCGCCTCCGGCCGGCTGTGGGGGCGCGGCAAGGTCGTGGTGGATTGGCCGACCATCGAACTCGGCGCGGGGGTGCTGCCCTGGGTGGTGTCGCTGTGGGTGCCCGAGCCGTGGAAGTACTGGTGCTGGGCCACGGGCCTGGCCATCGATCTGCTGATCATGTTCTTCATGAGCGGTGACCGGCTGCTGGCCGGGCTGCAGGAGCAGTTCGATCGGCGCCTGCGACGCCTGCGCCGGGTTCGCGACTTCGACGAGGCGCTGGTTCCGAAACTCGAAGCGGTACACGCCGATCCGGCCCACCTCGGGGAGCGACTGGGCCTGCTGGTGATCATCGTGCTGGGCGAGGGCGTGATCGTGGTCATCGACGCGGTCGGCAAGAGCGCCTGGACCTTCCAGATCCTGGCGCTGGGTTTCGCCGCGTTCGTGATCCTGGCCGCGCTGTGGGCGCTGACCCTGCTCTACGGCGGCACGGTGGCCCGCCTGCTGGGCGGCGCGGTACCGGAATCGGTGTTCGCACGGCGGCACGTGATGGTCATGCACTGCTTCCTCACCGGCGCGATCGCGACCGTCGCGGCCGGGCTCGGCCTGACCATCGGTCACGCCTCGGGGCATCTGACCACCGGCATCGGCTGGACCCTGTGCGGCGGCGCCGCGGCCTACTTCCTGATCAACGCGCTAGTCGGCCTGCGTTCGCCGACGGGCTGGCGCTGGAGCGTGACCTGGCCCGTTCCGTGCGCACTGGGCGCGGTGGTCCTGGGCGTACTCGCGCCGCACCTGGGCGCGCTGGGCCTGGTCTGCGCGGTGGCCGCGCTGATTCTGGCGCCCCTGGTGTGGGAGTACCGCCTCGACCGGGGGCTGCGCGCGGCGGCGGCCTGAGGTCGGCCACCGTGGAACAGGATGGGCGGGGAAAGCGTTGAACCGTCCGTGACTGACGCGAAGGTTGACCTGACGATGTACTCGACCACCTGGTGCGGCTACTGCCGCCGGCTCAAGAAGCAGCTGGAAGAGTCGGGCATCACCTATGCCGAGATCGATATCGAGCAGGATCCGGCCTCGGCCGAGTTCGTCGGCAGCGTCAACAACGGCAACCACGTGGTGCCGACGGTGAAATTCGCCGACGGCTCCACGGCGACCAACCCGTCGCTGGCCGCCGTCAAGGAACGGCTCGCCGCACTGGCCTAGATGTACTGACCCGAGAGGTTAGGAACGCGGCTGGCTGGTGGGTGACCGCCCAGTGCGGTGTGGCCGCGGTGGTGATTGTAGGTGTGTAGCCAAGCG